>CAZRZY010000027.1:0-3321 GCA_964604655.1 uncultured Bacteroides sp.
AGAGCACCTGCCTTACAAGCAGGGGGTCGCTGGTTCGAATCCAGCAGTTCCCACACCATAAAACAGCGCCCATTCACCTCAAGGTGGATGGGTTTCGTGCTTTTTGGGGCCCGTCCTGAGTTTGCCCATTCACCTCAAGGTGGATGGGTTTTTATTTTTGAAGGGTCCGTGATGAATTTATTCATCTATGGACCTGAGAAAATGAAAATGAGTTTCGAGCGCCAGCGAGAAACAGAGCGCTGTTTTATGGATACACCCCCTCCCTTGATCACAAGCCTGTGAGATCAGGCGATTAATCCAGCAAACGATCACAAGCCTGTGAGATCAGGCGAGTAAACCAGCAGATTATGTGAGTAATCCAGCAAACGATCACAAGCCTGTGAGATCAGGCGAGTAAACCAGCAGATTATGTGAGTAATCCAGCAGATTATTATGGTTCTTCCATAAGACCCGCTTCCGCTTCGCCGCAGGAGATGTAAATTATCTACTTATTAACCTTTTAGATGTCGTTTCAGATAAAAAATAATTTTAGAAGGACATAAAATATCAGAAATCAACTTAAAAAGTATATTAAGTGGATAAAACATGTCTCTCAGCCCAAGTGCAGACCCTATTCAGACCCTATTAGGGCCTTTTTCAGACCTATTCAGACCCTATTCGGGCTTTTTTTCAGACCCTATTCAGGGCTTTTTCAGGCAGAAATACATAACGATCTAATAATCAGTTGTAATGTGGTTCCAAAGACCGCTGTGGTTCCAAAGACCGCCGTGGTTCCAAAGACCGCTTTGTTACCAGAGTACCTGCACAAGCCTGTTCACTTGCCGTACAGTGCCTTCCAGAGCCGCTGGACTGCATTCTCCAGTCTGTCTATCTCCTCATTCAGGTCCCGTTCGTTTTGAAGGCTCTCCCCGGACTCCTCCTCCGGCGACCGGACCGGGATCTTCCTGGAGTTGTCCAGGATCCGGATGGCTTTATGATCCCGCAGGTAGCGGTCGATCTCCTCCAGGTCGGCGGAATCGAAGGCGTACCAACGGGTCCGGATCTTCTTGTGATTGTACCTGCGCCGCAGGGTATTCTCCAGCAGACCACTTCTTTTGGTCCGGTAAACCCTGTAGAGTTTCACCTCCAGCGGCGAGTACCCTTCAATCACCGCGAACCTCCTGTAAATTTGGGAGGTCCTTCCGATCATGATCCCGATCTGGGAGTGGACGAGGAAAAGGAACGGCTTCATGGCAAAGGGTTTCCGGCAGTCAAAATTAAGAAATTACTGGAAAGCCAGTACATCCTGTTAAAAGCCAGGATTTTTTTAACTTGGAGAGTCCAAATGAACCACCCAATGAAAGCACCATCCATTTTTCTTAGCGCAGTCGCACTCATGATCCTGGCCTCTTGCCAGTCCTGTGCACCCCGGCAATCGAGCGAACTTCCTCCGCCCAACATCCTCTGGATTACCTGCGAGGATATCAGCTCCGCACTGGGGTGTTACGGAGATGATTATGCCCGTACCCCTGTGCTTGACCGTCTGGCCGGGGAAGGAGTGCGCTATACCAGGGCGTTTGCCACAGCCCCCATCTGTGCGCCTGCCAGGTCCACTCTGATTAGCGGGGTATATGCCACGACCATGGGGACCCAGCATCTCCGGTCCGATATTCCCATGCCGGAGGATTTCCGGATTCTCCCGGAGTACCTGAGGGATGTAGGTTATTTTTGTTCCAACAATGCCAAGACCGATTACAACTTCGATTTCACCGGCCGGTGGGACGACCAGGGAAATGAGGCTCACTGGAGGAACCGTCCGGAGGGACAACCGTTTTTCAGCGTCTTTAACTACGGAATCACTCATGAAGGCCCCACCAACCGGCTGGATCCGTCCGAAACAGCGGTACTCCGGCAACGGCACGATCCCGACATGGCAGAGCTGCCTCCCTATTTTCCCGATACGCCCCAAATGCGGAAGATCTGGGCACACCAGTATGACCTGATCTCCGTGCTGGATCAGCAGGTGGAAGAGCTGCTCGACCAGTTGAAGGAGGATGGCCTGTACGATCAGACCATTATCTTCTTTTTCTCGGATCACGGATTTGGCCTTCCCAGGTATAAACGGTGGCTTTACCGGACCGGTCTCCAGGTACCGTTCATTCTTTGGGCCCCTGAAAAGTACCGTCACCTGCTGACAGCCGGACCCGGGAAGGTGGAAGAGCGGATGGTCAGTTTCGTCGATTTTGCCCCGTCGGTGCTGAGCCTGGCCGGTGTGGAAATCCCGGAACATATGGCTGGAAGCAGTTTTCTCGGTAGGGAACCTTCCCCCGAACGGACCTATATATTCGGTGCCCGCAGCCGGGCGGATGATATCTACGAAGTATCCCGCTGTGTGATGGACGAACGCTATATTTATATCCGTAACTATCTGCCGCATCAACCCTATGTGACCGATGCGATCATTTTCAGCGACTCCAAGGCCAGCTTCCGGGAGCTTCGCAGACTTCGGGAGAACGGAGAGCTGACCCCGGAAGCGGAACAGTTCTGGCAACCCAAGGCCTACGAGGAACTCTATGACCTGGAAACGGACCCGGATGAACTGAACAACCTGGCCGGCGACCTGGAGTATGGAGAGACCGTTGCACGGATGCGCGGTGTGCTTTACGAATGGATGCTGGAGCATAGGGATGTGGGCCTTTTGAATGAATCGGAAATGATGGCCCGTTCCCGCGGAAGTTCCCCCTACGAGATGGGTGCCACGGAAGCTTATGCGGTGGATGAGGTGCTTCAGGCAGCCAACCTTTGCGGCGAACCCGAAACCACCCTGGAGGAGATACTCCCGATCCTGGATCATCCCGATGCCGGGGTCCGGTACTGGGGAGTCCGCGCCCTTCAGGCCATGGGGCATGATATCCTTTCCCTGAAGGCTTCCCAGCTGTTGGAGGATCCCTCACCGACCGTGGCCGTGGCAGCGGCCCAGTGGGTGGGGTTGCAGGGTGATACAGACCTTGCATTCCCGGTGTTGGAGAGGTATCTCCGGGCTACTGACCATCCTACCCTGGTGTTGCAGGCTGCCA
The DNA here is from genome assembly GCA_964604655.1 of uncultured Bacteroides sp. Classification (GTDB taxonomy): domain Bacteria; phylum Bacteroidota; class Bacteroidia; order Bacteroidales. The sequence continues at coordinate 3,057 of CAZRZY010000027.1, forward strand.
TTGCCGCCAGGGAAATGGGAGAGAAGGCGAAGCCTCTGATCCCGGTTATCGACGAGGTATTCCCATCATACCGGGGGGAGGTTTGGAATCGCTACAGGAGCTGGAGCTATCCGATGTTCATCGGCTTCGCCCTGGATCAGGTCTACCTGAATTGCGGAATGGAGATCCCGGAATAGAGATCCCGGAATAGAGATCCCGGAATAGAGATCCCGGAATGGAGATCCCGGAATAGAGATCCCGGAATAGAGATCCCGGAATAGAGATC
>CAZRZY010000027.1:3421-39366 GCA_964604655.1 uncultured Bacteroides sp.
ATCCCGGAATAGAGATCCCGGAATAGAGATCCCGGAATAGAGATCCCGGAATAGACAGGTAGATCTGAAACCACTAGGGCACCAGGGCCAATGCGGATGAGAACCCATTCGCCACGGCGGAGTTTATCCGCACCTGCGGGAAGGTTCCCCGCACCTGCGGGAGGTTATCCGCACCTGCGGGAGGGTTCCCCGCACCTGCGGGAAGGTTCCCCGCACCTGCGGGAGGTTATCCGCACCTGCGGGAGGTTATCCGCACCTGCGGGAGGGTTATCCGCACCTGCGGGAGGTTATCCGCACCTTCAGGAGGGTTCCCCGCACCTGCGGGAAGTATGGATCCCGTATGCGTTTCCGTCAGGCAGCTTGAACACTATTTCAGGATGCCCAAACTGATCCCTGCCGTGGGAAGGACTCCTGAAAAGTCGATGTTGCGCAGATCTTTATAGCGGGTGAATTTTCCTTCATGGTCGTACCGGGCAAGACGGATCATTCCCCCGACATACACATCCACGTAGAGGACTTTCAGGAAAGAGATCTTCCAGCCCACGGTCCCTTCCATCGCAAAAATGTTCAGCAGCTGTGTCACCTCCTCGGTGACCCAATCCTCGTCCAGGTAGAACTCTGAAATTCCCGTTAGCCATAATCTTCTGAATAAGAGCCCGGGGGCGGCATAGAGCCCCACCGGTGCGCGCTGCTTCCTGTACAGATCGGTCAGCAGGTAGTTCTTCAGCTTGAGCCCGACACCGTATCCGGAGATGTTTTTGTTGTGATAGGGGATGGAGGAATCGAGTAAATCGTTGTAATAAGCCAGGGCCTGGTTTTTGATGTAGAAACCGGAGATCCCCTCTTCCGTGGCATAGGTAGCCAGACCGGCCACTTCCAGCCCAAGTTTGGGTGTGAGCACATGTTCGTAGGAGAGATGAAAGATCCCCTCCATGAGGCGGACCGGATTGAGGGCGATGGCACTGGTAAATGGTTCCTGCACGACCGAATCGGGGCGAAAACGCTGAATACTGCGACGCTGTTCTTTGTCCTGACTCAAACGGAGCTCGGCCATTTCCGATTCAATGGAACTGAGACGGGTGTTAAGGGATCCCGGATCGAAATTGAGCTTACTGATTTTCTGATCTACGGCCAACAGTCTCTGCTCCAGCTCGTAGGGTTTTGATTCCCACATATCCAGCTGTGAATGGAACAGTTCGATCCTGGAGTTCAGCAACTCCAGTTTCATATCCAGAAGTTCCTGGTTGTTGTGACCGGTTTCAGGGTTGTTCGCAGGAATTTTCTGACCGTTGGAAGAATAAAATGGAAACCATACCAGGAGCATTACAGCAAGCCATTGCTGGGCAAATTTTCTTTTCATGATGGGAGGTTTAATGGATAGTACACATATTTCGCCCATAAGATGCGGGGAACCCCGGCAGGGTTGCGTGTACTCCTATTTGTTCAGGTCCAGCAGTTCGATGTTCCTGAATTCGTAGGGATGGCTCTCTGCCTGAAGGGCGATATACCCCTCAATGAGGGGAGTGCCCTCTGCCAGGGGAAATCCATCGGGAAGGTCCCCCCCGATCTGGGGGTTCGAGTAGGTGAGGACCGTGTCCCCATTCACCAGGTGATGGATGATACGGCCACCGCGGACCACCAGCTCGAACCGGACCCACTCCTCCCCGTGGTAGGTGGCAGAGGAGGAGTTGGTGCAGTGCCGGGTTACCAGTTCCCCGTCCATAACCACATGGGTCCCGGGTGTGCAGAGGTTGCCGGTGGGACGATCTCCTTCCCCCGTTCCTCCGAGAAACTGCGCTTCGATGCTGACCGGGAAATCCTGGTCCGTTCCCATGCTCCCGGGCGACTGCGCATGGAACATGACTCCGCTGTTTTTCAGGGCCCATCCCTGACCTCCTTCCACCTGTTCTCCCACCACCCGGTATTCCAGCCTCAGTTTGTAGTGAGAGTATGGTTTCTCATAGAAAATATGCCCGAACTCTCCGTTGAATTTTTCATATCGTTCGTAGCGGGTCACCAGTTTTCCGTCCTCCACCCGGAAAGTCTCGTTATAATTCTCTCCAGCCGGATATCCGGTGATCTTGATGGTCCAGCCCTCCAGGTCCTTTCCGTTGAACAGGGGGATCCACTCCTCGGAAGCCCCGCCCTTTGAACTGCAGGCGTGGAGTATCAGTATCACTGACAGGAAAACAATGGACATGGGTATACGTGTCATCACAAGAAGTTTTCGATAATGCAAGTTATACAATTCTTAAAAATGAGAAGCTTTTTCCACGGACTCTCTGTGAACATCAGGTTTTAGTGAAGTAACTTGTCCCCGGTTTTTTTCATTTGATGGACTCTCCTCCCAGCATGCTGCGAGGCATCATCGATTAATGAAATATTTAAATTCTCTTCAGGACCAGTCCTTTGGGGACCAGCCCTTCGGGGACCAGTCCTTCGGGGACCAGCCCTTCGGTTTTGATCATGGTGGACGGGGATCCTGTCTGGGAGAATATGGATAAAAGCGGCTATGAGCGGGTTCTCAACACTCCTTTATTTATTGTCAGGGACCCGAAGAAAGGGGAGCACTGCATTCACGGGGCAGAAAGCTGGTACCGCTCGGATGACTTTACCCGCAGGTCCGTGGATCGTCAGCACGGTGGTCCCTGAAACGGTTCAGGAGATCCCTCCCGAATCTCCCGTATACAACGTGAAGTATGTCCAAATCTATGATTATACCCCTTCGAGAAGATGGTGACGGAGGATCAATCCGGCAGCTGATGCCCGGATAGCTGCCTGGTACCCGTGAGGTTCATTGGTTTCTCCGGGCGCTCTGTAAGGGGTAACGGTCCGCAAAGGCCCGGGGCCCGGAGAGACATTCCGGATGGTGCCGTCTTCCAGCAGGTATGGATGCAGCCCCCGGAGTGCATTCCCGATCGGTTCCCGGTAAACTTCATCTTTCAGGAAGCCTTCCCCGCAGGCCCTGGCCAGATAGTAGGCGATCATTCCTGTACCGCTGACCTCCGGATGGCTGAGGGAATCCGCCAGGCAGGGAAGGGTATGCCACATGCCGGAAGGGTTCTGGGCTTTCAACAGGGCTTCGGAGAGTTCTTCCAGATAGGATCGAAGGGTATCGGACCAGGCCGAACCGCGGGGAAGGTACTCCAGGGAGGTCACCATCCCCCTGATCAGCCATCCCTGACCTCTCGACCAGCAGGAAGGGGAGAGCTGTGCGGGGTCTTCCATCCATCCACGGCCCTGGCTGTAAAGCCCCGATCCTGGGTATCGCAGGTGTTGCCTGTAAAGCCGGAACTGTTGGACGCATTCCCGGAAGAAGCTGGTGTCGCCCGACAGGGAACCGGCCCTGGCCATCCGGATGGCATAGTGTTGCAGGTAATCGATCAGCATGTAGGCACTGTCCATGTGGAGTATACAGACGATGCCATCCTCCTTCCGGGGGAGCTCCCGGCGCATCCGGCGGCTCTCCTCCACATAGGGCCCGGCAAACTCCGGGTGGCCCGTGTAGAGGTAGTAAGCGAAATAGGCGTCTGCAAAGGGGACCTGGCGGTAATCGATGGTATCTTCCGGCCGGTATCCCCGCTGGCTGAAGAACCGGAGTACCGGCTCTATATGGGCGGAGTCTCCCGAGATCAGGGTATACTCCAGGATCGCTTCGATAGTCAGGTCGAGCGTATAGTTTCCCCAGGCCTGACCCTCTTCCCGAAAATATCCATGAGAGGAGAGGAACCTCTCCATAAAAGGCTCCGCAGCGATAACGGGTGCTTCCGAAAGGATTTTTTGATCGCTGCCATCAGGAACCGAACAGGATACAGCCATGAAGAAGATCACTCCCAGGATCCAGATATCAGCAACTGCCTTTCTCATGCCATCCATTCCGATCGGGTAAAGTTATACCCTTTGAAAACAGGTCAGGAATTTCCCGCAAGCACCGATTTTTTCCAGTGGCGGAAACTAATCAGCTTTCTGTTCTGTTCATCCCAGAGCCGGAGGCGAAGTGTACGCATACCGGGTATGAAGGTAACCGGGCGGGTATTCCGGAAAAGATCATTCTCCCTGTGACACTTTTCCAGGTGGTAGTTGGGGATCCGTGGGCCCAGGTGGTGAATGTGATGATAACCGATATTGCCGGAGAACCATTGCAGCACCCTGGGGAGTTTCAGGTAGGAACTGCCCTCCAGCGCCATGGTCTTATAATCCCATGAATCCTGCCTGGTCCAGATCACCTCTTCGAACTGATGTTGCACATAGAAAAGCCATACTCCTGCCACTGTTGCAAAATAGATCACCGGCAGCTGGATCAACAGAAATGCCTTCCAGCCTATCAAAAGGATCGTGCCGGCAGCGAAAAGGGCGATGATCAGATTCGTTACGTATACACTCCGCTTTTCAGCCGCTCCCATGCTCCGGCGGGTAAAACGGAATCCCACCACGAAAAGCAGAAAGGGTGCGATACCGAACAGGAAAACGGGATGCCGGTAAAGCCGGTAGCCCAGTTTCTTTGCCGGGGACAGCTTCTCGTACTCATGGACGGTGAGGGTCCAGACATCTCCGATCCCCCGCCTGTCCAGATTTCCCACGGTATTGTGGTGAATCGCATGATCCCTGTGCCATCGGCGGTAGGGAGTGAATACCAGGCTTCCCAGGATGGTTCCGACGATCCGGTTGGCTTTTTCCGACCGGAAGAACGATCCGTGGCCGCAGTCGTGGAAGATGATAAACATCCGTACCAGGAATCCGGCTGCAAGGATGGACAGGCCCAGGGTGAGCAGATAAGAGATCTGCAATGAGAAATACATCAGAACCCATAAAAGCAGGTAGGGCCCCAATGAATTGATGATCTGCCAGATACTTTTTGAAAGTACCGGTTTGTTATACCGGCTGATAATGCTCACCCATTCAGGGGACCGTGGTGATCCTGCCCGTTTCTGTGTGTTCCTCTCCTCTGTCATACTTCTACCTCCGGCGGGAGAACGGGGCGAGCACAGGGTTTTCCAGGAGCTCGCAGGGTCTGTTTCCCGCTGTTAATTTTTTCGTACGCGAAGGTACGATGGAAATTTCCGGGAAGCGATCATTTTAGAATAAATCTGAATAAAAGTGATAAAGGGGGGCATTCAGGGATGGATGAATGGACCGGATTTCGTATTTTCATCGGAAAGAAGAAAGTGGTATGTTCAGGGTCGTTTCCATCATCTTCTGGCTGGGTATGCAGTCCGCAGTGCTGCAGGGTCAGTCGTTTCTGATCAGGGGCACCATTCAGGACGCATCGGCAGGCCCGGTCCGTCTTGCCGGTTTTCAGGAAGACAGGTTCACGGTCATCGACAGTGTGGAGTCGGACCGTGGATCGTTCTATTTTCTTCTGACGGACAGGGAGCCTCCGGGGATTTACCGCATCATCTACAACGAGCAGGTCGCGGAGACGTGGACCGAGAACAGGTTTGTGGAGTTCATCTATCACCGGGAGAATCTGGAGATCACCATCGTTTCGGGCGAAAGCGGACCCATGGCATATTTCGGGGGTTCCCGGGAGAACCGGATCTACCGGGAGTTTATGGAGTTCGAAATGGATTACGAATCCCGGATAAGCCAGGTGTATGGACGCAGTGGGGAAGCCGCGGCCCGGCAGTATGAGGAACTGCAGCGTCGCCGGAACCGCTACATCGACTCCCTCTGGGCGCTCCATCCCGATCTCTATGCGACGAAGGTGATCGGGGCGTTTCGCTCTCCCTTTATTCCGGGTCACCTGACCCATTCCGAGCGTATCGATACATTGAAAATCTGTTTTTTCGATCATGCGGCCATCGATGACCCTGCACTGATCCATGCCCCGGTTTATCCCTTCCGGATCATGGAGTACCTCTCCCTGTACCGGGTGGATACCCTCTCGAAAGAGCAGCAGCAGTGGCAGTTTGCGGAGGCAGTGGATCACATCATGGCCAATACCACCTATGTGGAAGAGCTCCGCCGGTTCGTGGTGGAATTCCTGATGGAGGGATTCGAAATACTGGCCATGGAAACCGTGCTGGACCACCTGGCTGTCCACTACCTGGATGAGTCGTGTGAGTCGGATCTGGCCGAACTGGTGGAAGCAAGAATGCAGGGAAGCAGGGGTCTCTCCAGGGGAGTCACTGCTCCCGATCTGGTGATCCGGGACCAGCAGGGTCGGAATCATGAACTGAGCCGGATGGATCATCCCTATGTACTGGTGATGTTCTGGTCCACCACCTGTCCCCATTGCCGGGAACTGATCGCTGAACTCCACCACTGGTACATGGAGGAGGGGGAACAGGACCTGGAGGTGGGGGAGAGGGACCTGGAGGTGCTGGCCATCTCCATCGACACTTCCAAAGCGGCATTTGAGGCATTTACAGATACCCTTCAGCCCCGCTGGATTCATGCCTGGGATCCGAAAGGCTGGCTTGGGCGGGTACCTTCCGACTATTTCATCTACTCGACTCCTTCCCTGTTCCTGATGGACGCCGAGCGGCGTATCCTCGACAGACCGGTCAACTTCCGTCAGTTGCTTCGTGCTTTACGCCGTCTGAAATAATCCCTGGAGGCCCTGACCACATGCGGGGAGAGCAGGAGGGCCGAGATCATGGTGGGGAAGGCCATCAGGGCATAGGCACCGTCGAAGATCCCCACCACCGTTCCCAGGGTGGCAGTGGCTCCCACCGGTATGGTCAGAATATAAAACCAGCGGTAGAGGTAGCTGTAGCGCGCACCGAAAATAAAGGTGAAGCACTTGGTTCCGTAATAGGGAAAGGAGAGCATGGTGGAGAGGGCGAATACCGCCACGCAGATGGTGAGCAGGTAAGGGCCCACCCGGGGAAGGGCTGCCGCAAAGGCATCTGCGGTCAGGGTGATGCCATCCGACTGGCCCTCGTTCCAAACTCCTGTGATGATCAGTGCCAGGGCGGTCATGGTGCAGACGATGAGGGTATCGACGATGGGACCCAGCATGGCTACCAATCCCTCCCTGACCGGTTCGTTGGTCCTGGCCGCGCCGTGGGCCATGGGGGCCGTCCCGATCCCGGCCTCGTTGGAGAAAGCAGCCCGTCTGACACCGGTGATGATCAACGCTCCGAGGGCACCACCCATCACCGAATCGGCTGCAAAGGCATCGTGGAGAATGAGGCGGAAGCTGGGACCTATCCTGGAGGGGTCGCTGAAGATGATCAGCAGAATGGAAACCACATAAAACAGGACCATCAGCGGTACCAGTCTCCCCGTTACCTTACCGATCCGCCGGATCCCTCCGAAGATCACCACTCCCACCAGGACGGCCACCAGGATCCCGGAAGCCAGATTGGTCCCGAATCCGGCCGTCACACCGCCGGGTATCAGCACTACGTCCCTGACCACCTGGGTCAGCTGGTTCACCTGAAACATGGGGAGAACTCCGATCATTCCCATCATGGAGAAGAACAGGGCCAGTGGTTTCCATCGGCGTCCCAGTCCCTCCACGATCACATACATGGGTCCCCCTTCAATCTGTCCGCTGGAATCCTTCCCGCGGAACATCACCGCTAAAGTGCAGGTGAAAAACTTGGTGGAAACCCCCAGCAACGCACTGATCCACATCCAGAAGATCGCTCCGGGTCCACCCATGGCTATGGCCAGTGCCACACCGCTGATATTACCCATACCCACGGTGGCGGCCAGGGCGGTGGAGAGGGCCTGGTAGTGGTTGATATGGCCCGGTTCGTCGGGTCTGTCATACTTGCCGGTAAGGATAGCCACTGCATGCCAGATGTATCGGAACGGGAGAAGTCTGGAATAGAACAGAAAGAATAGTCCTCCTCCCAGCAACAGGACCAGCAGGGGGGTTCCCCAGGCAAAGTCTGAAAAACCGGTGATGATCCGCTCGGTGGCGGAGATCCGGTCCGAAGATGGAAGGGCACCTGAAAGCTCCTGCATGGTCATTCCATTAATCGAGGATCCCCATTTTCTTCATCAGAAAGGAGGCGTTCATATGGGTGGCGATGCCCGGCCGGATCTTATAATCGAACTGCAGCTCCATTCGGTCGACATAGCTCTCAAAGCAATGGCTCACCACCTCCCCCCGGTGCTCTTTCTCCAGTTCTCCCAGGGAAAGGTCGTGGGTGGCAATAAAGCAGCAAACCCGGTGTCGGATCATCCGGCGGATCAATCCCACCGATCCTCTCTTTTTGTCGGTGGTGTTGGTGCCCTTGAGCACCTCGTCGAGGAGGATCAGCAGAGGCTTCCCCTCCTTCATGTCGCTGACGATCAGGTGGAGTTTTCTGATCTCGGCCATGAAATAGGATTCCTCGTCCTTCAGGGAATCGGCAGTTCGCATACTGGAGCGCAGTCCCGTGAAAGGGATTTTGAAGCGGGTGGCGCAAACCGGGCAGCCGGCGTAGGCCAGTACCATGTTCACACCTACCGACCGCAGGAAGGTCGATTTTCCCGCCATATTGGCCCCGGTGATCACCACCACCTTCTCTCCGGAGAGTGCAAGGTCGTTGTCCACCCGTTTAACATCAGGGATCAGCGGATGCCCAAGCCCCCTGAAATCCATCCCCCCGGCCGGTTCGATCCCGCTGACCTGTTCGATCCCGCCGGGGGGTTCCATCCCTCCGGCCGGTTCCATCCCCCCGGCTGTTTCCATGTCGCCGGGCGGTTCCTTTCCCCCATCCTCCAATTCGGGCAGGACGAAACCGGGGTGGTTGAATGCAAATCCGGCCAGGCTGATCATGGCATCGGTCTCACCGATCGATTCGATCCAGGGAAGGATCCTGTCCTGGTTCCTGCTTTTCCATCGCTCCAGGAGGAATAGCATGCTGAAGTCGAAAAGGAACAATCCGTTGAAGATGGCACCCAGCAACATGCTCAATCGCTGGTCGAACAGGTTGAGCAGTCTGGAGAGCCGTTTTACTTCCCTCATACCTCCTTCGGCCTCTTTGGCCCGCTGCTTCCAGACCGGGTGAAAAAATTCGGTGGCGGTAATGACTTCCAGGAGCTGGGAATACCCCTCCAGCAGCCGGTGTTTTTTGGAGATACTGACCTGGTAATGGTTGGTCCGCGCCAGGAATGGAGCCAGTAGCAGGAAATTGATAATGACGATGTAAAGCAATATGGGGAAGAGGGCGGGACGAAGGATCCCGGCCGCGATCACTGCCAGGGATGCGACGGATACCGCCAATGCCAGGTAGAAGAGCCAGGGATATTTCCGGATGTAAGGGGTTTGGGACAGCCAGGCGGTCAGCTCTTCCAGGTCCTCTTTTTTCTCCTCCAGCATGCGGCCACGGGCCGTAAACTGCTGCCTGAAATCGATGCGGTCCTTCAGATCCCCGACCATCTCCTGCCGCTCCCGGATCATGCCGGCCGATTCAGGCTCGCGGGTGAGGTATCCGGCCAGCAGTTCCTCCCCCTTGCGGGTGGTGATCCGGTTGAGATACTGGTAGAGGGATCCCGGACCGAAGATATCCAGGTCATAGGACCAGTGGTGGGAGGGATCCATATGGGCCGAACCGTCGGGGAATGCTTCGAAATCATGGATCAGGCAATCACGCTCCGACTGGTTCAGCCGGTGCAAATGCCGGTATCGTTCACGCTGCAGCCTGTGGCGGTTGAACGAACTGACCAGTACCAGGAACAGAATGACCGGCACCGGTACAAAGAGAAATACCAGGGGCTCTTCCCGCTGGATGGCAACGATGACCGGCCAGACCACCCCGATCAGTGTGACCAGGCGTGCCAGGGATAAAAGATTGATCCGCCTGGTTTCCCGGCGGATCGCTTCTGAAAATCTTTTCGATCGGTCGCTGTAAAGGGTCTGCAGTTCTTCCCTGGACATGCGGTCTGGGATTTTCCCAAAGATAGGAAAAGCCGTCTACATCCAAACAGAACAGTCGATCATATGGACCGGAGGGAAGTCTGCGCTGTCCACCATAAACCCGTCGAGTCCCAGTGTCACCTGTCCGAAGATCCCCTGGTCAATGGTCGGATCGGTAAGTCCTTCCGGGGTAATCAGGATGGGGGGATATGGAACTCCGGGAATGATCAGCGGTTCGAACCTGTCACCGCAGCGGTGTTCCAGCAGGATCTCCAGGGGGAGTATCTCTTCATAGATCACTTTTCCCCGGCAATCGGAGGCCATGAGTTTATAAGGTTCCCTGGAGATGGGGATCCGGTATTGGTTGATCCCCGGGTAGAGTGGTTCGTTCAGTAACACCCGGTTCCCGGAACGGATCTTCAGCATGGGCAGATAGACCGGCAATTCGGGGCCCATGGGATAGGCCAGCGAGTCGTTGTCGGCATACAGGCTATCCGTACAACGGGTCGAGAAGAAGACCTTCAGGCAGAAGGCATCGACGAACCCGATATCAAAATGCACATACCCGAAATCGGATGGAGGGTGATCTTCGGTGCGGACCACCTGGATATCCAGGCTGGTGGTCTGGTAGGGAATGACTTCGAAGGGCACGGGAGGCGGTTGTCTTACCAATCGTGCCATCTCGGAGCCTTCCCTGGGCGTGGCCCATCTCACGACACCATTTGCATCGACCAGCATAAATTCCTCCAGGGTGAAACCTCCTGCGGGGAGCTCCAGCGATCGGGTGGCATAACTATTGCCAAAACTGTACAGAGGGAGATGTTCTTTCTCGTAAATCAGCATTCCGTTGACGTCCCGGATGGTCACAAGGGCAGCTGAGATCTGATCGGCATCCGTGGCTCCCTTCAGCGCTTTGGTCCCCTCCATTTCCAGCTGGAACTGGATGGTTCCTTTCTGATCCTCCCGTTCGCAGGAGAGAGCGGAGAACATCAGCATCAGGGCCCCCATGGAGAGCCAGGCACAGGTTCTTTTGGTCATGGCGAAACAGGGTTGGTTTGTATGGAAGATGGTAAAAACGGACTAAGGGTTGCGCAGTTCGATCCGCTGAAGGGTATTCTTGAAGTAGACCGGCAGTCCGGTATCGGCATCATTCAGAGGAGTGCCCTCCACCGTCTGTCTTCTCTGCCAAATGACCGGGGTGACCGCCTCCACCTTTTTTGTCAGCTTCCCCGATGGCGGGAGTATAAGCCATTGTTCATGAAAAATGACCGACAACATATTCGCTTCCAGTTCCAACCGGTCACTCCGGGGTATCCTGGATCCGGCCAGGGCGGCCATTGTCCTCTGCAATTCGCTGGTCTGCACATCCAGGGAATCGGGCGAGGAGAGGGTACGGTTAGGGGTTCCTGCCACGTGGGGATCCAGGAAGTGAAATTCGTACTCCACGGTCATGACCCGGGTACCATTTCTCCCTTCAGGCAGCAGGGAAATCAGGACCGAAAACAGGGAGTCCTCCCCGGGTTCCGATTTACTTCCTTGCGGCCGGGTGGAGAGATGCGGATTCCACTGAATCACTTCCTTGCGGATAGCCGGCCGGTCGCTGTCCACCAACCAGTGCTCTGTAAATTCGAGGTAGAGGTTTTTTCCCGGGGAAGAGGTATACCGGGCGGGAATATCCACAAAATCGACGATCGTCCAGCCAGGTCCCGGTGACCTGCCCGGGATCTTTTGCTGTCCGCTCATAAGTGGCGTCATAAGAAAGAGTCCGGTTAATATGAATATCCCCGGTATTCTTCTCATTGGTTTTCCGGCCTTTCCCTTGGTTTTCCACAGGGAACTTTTCCCCCGAATTTAAAAGGATATTTTACCCCGATATCGATGCTCCAGCCTCCGCCGTTATAAGTGAGTGTGGTGGTGGTGGCGGTTTCCGGAAGGGTGTTGTTGACAGTGACCTCCTCGATGGAAAGGAAACCGTGCATGTAGTTCACATACAGGGTGGCGATCAGGGGAAAGTTCAGGGGAAGAAGATACTCTGCCCCGGCTCCGATCCGCATGACCGGCCGCACGCTGGCCAGTCGGGTGGCCGTAAAGTTGGTGGAGGCATCCACGGGACTGCCCGAGTCGGGGGAGGTGAAACGGAAGTTTCCTCCCGGACCCTCCAGGGAACCTCCGGAAAACTGTGTGAGCATGGAGGCTCCTCCATACACCACGGCATAGATCTTCTCCTTATACGCGTTGTAAAAGTACCGGAAACGCAGGGGCACCTCCAGGTACATGGGTGCCTGTTCCCGGGTGACGAAATCCACCTCGTGGTCATACATGATGGCATAAAAGGTGGAGGAGCGCTGGTAATTGGCCCCGATATCGATTCCCAGTTCGGGTGTCAGCATATAGCCCCCGTAGATACCTCCGTGAAAATTCGAGTAGCGGAAGATGCCCCTTCCCTCCATGGGACGGGGACCGATGGCAGGACTCGAGGTGTTCAGCTGCCTCCAGAGGGCCCCCAGCTCTCCTCCCACGTAAAACTGTCCTTGACGTGTGGTGGATTTCCCGTCATACACCGAATGCTCGATGCGCGACCTGATCCGGTAGTCCCTGTTCTGCCACAGGTTACTGACAGGCACATTGAATGCCAGGGTGGTATAGAGGGTGTTCCCCCGGGTCGAGTAGGTGGCGGTGGTGCCTGCACCTCCCGGGCCGATATACTCCACGAGGGTTTCCATCGGATCGGTAAAACCGGTCATGTAGGAGAGGTTCAGGGATGCCTGCCAGAGACCGGCGAAGCGCAGGTTCACTCCGATACCCACTTCCAGCATATGAAGGTTCACATCGCTGTACTCCTGGGACAGGGTATAGGAATAGGGAGTACCGTCCCGGCTGGAGAGAATTCCAATGGCCTGGTAGGGAAAATCGGGGGGGAGCATCAGCCCGAATACATAGCCTATCCGGGGGGTAAAGCTGACCGGATATTCGGTGGGCTGTACCCGGTATTCGGCCCGCAGAGGGATCAGAAATGCGTCGTACGACACCACCCTGGCCTGGTGGGGGCGGTCATCGATCATGTTGATGCCGTCGCGGTATGGTTGATAGTAGATTCCGGTGACCAGTGACAGCCCCCGGGTGATCTCCTGTCCCAGGGTCACCCCTGCGAAGGAACTTCGGACCGTCGATCTCAGGAAATCATCTCCCCGGTCGGCCACCCGGAGAAGGCTCCACTGGGGACCGGCTTCTACCGACAGGTAGGTGGTCAGCTGAGCCCGGGTCAGCAGTGGCAGGAAGGGGAGCGTCAGCAGGATCAGGATCTTTTTCATGGGTGTATATGGGTGGTATTGCCGGAATATACGCAAAATCTCTTAAAAGGTCATGGTGAAAACGGTCTCCTTTTTCGGGTCTGACTGAGCGGTGATGGTTCCACCGTGCAACCGCAGGATCTGGCGGGAGAGGCTGAGGCCGATCCCGGAGCCGCTGCGTTTGGTGGTGAAGAAGGGGATGAATATCTTGTCGATCACATCGCTCAGGATCCCGTGACCGTTGTCGATCACCTGTATGGTGGGCCTTCCCCTTTTGTTGTAGAACCCCCGGATCTGGATGGTACCCGACGGACTCCCCGCCAGGGCCTGCAGGGAGTTTTTCACCAGGTTGATCAACACCTGTTCGATCATCTGCTCATCAATCTGTAATTCAATGGATTCCGGTTCGACAGCAGAAGTCAGTCCGACATTCTTCTGCTGGACCTCCTTTCTCATCAACACCTCCACGTTGCGCACCAGCTCCTTCATGGGAACCATGGTAAAATTGGGTTCCGGAATCTTGGTCAGGCTGCGGTACGTTTCCACAAAATTCATCAGTCCGGTACTCCGCTTATTGATGGTCTGCAGTGCCCCCTGGATCTCTTTGAGTGTATTTACTTCAATCTCGGGGGTGTCCTTCTCACCGGAGGTGAACGGCTTCACCATCTGCTCGACCGTGGAGGACAACGAGGAGATGGGGGCAATCGAGTTCATGATCTCGTGGGTGAGCACGCGGATCAGTTTTTGCCAGGCAGCAGTCTCCTGCTCTTCCAGCACATTCTGGATATTTTTAATGGTGCTCAGCAGAATCACCTTATCCTTCACCTTGAATTCGGTGGCGTAGAGGGCCAGCTGCAGGATGTCCTCCTCGTCCTGTACCTTCACCAGCCGGTTCTCTCCGGGAGCAATACTCAGCAGGGTGTCGGCCAGTTCGTCGCTCAGGACCCTCAATTTGTTGATATTCCGCAGGACATTGATCTGGAACAGCTTCTTGGCTGCAGGATTGATCATCTCCACCGTACCGTCGCGCTGATAGGCCAGGATACTCACATCGATATTCTGTACAATGCTCCGCAGATAGTGAAAGTGTTCCTCCCGCTCCGACCTGACCTGCTGGAAGTCCTTCATCACATCGTTGAAGGCCGCACTCAGCTCATCAAAGGAGGACCCGCTGTTACGGATCTGGAAGGAACGGGTGAATTCCGAGTACCGGATCGATTCCAGGAAACTGGCAAGCTCCCGGTTAGTAAGGTCCACATACCGGATCATCGACCAGACCTGGTAGATGATCAGGCCGGCCACCAGCACAGGCGTAAAGGTAAAGTTGCTGTTCAGGGTGAGGAACAGTGCAAGGCACGTAAGCGTGAGCAGCAATACCCTGAGGACAATATTGAACCGGAATTGCTTATAAACCATGTTTTTCCATCCTGCGATAGAGGGAGGTCCGGGTCAGTCCCAGCTGGGTAGCTGCCTGTGTCACGTTTCCCTGGTTGGATTTCAGTACTTTTTCGATGATCGTCTTTTCCACCTCCTCCAGGTTGTAGGAGTCCAGCGCCAGACCGCCGCTGCTTTTCACGGTGGAGGTCAGGATAAAGTCATCGGGGCTGAGGTTGTTGCCCTCGCACATAATCACTGCCCGTTCGATGGCATGCTGCAGTTCACGGACGTTCCCCGGCCAGCTGTACTGATTCAGTTTCTTAATGGCCGAGGATTGTATATTCCGGATGGACTTCCGGTATTTTTTGCTGTATATCTTCAGAAAATGGTCGGAGAGAATGGGGATATCACCGGTCCGGTCTCTCAGCGGAGGAAGGTGGATCTCCACCGTGTTGATCCGGTACAGGAGATCCTGGCGGAATGCACCGTCGGCTACCTCCTGGTGAATGCTGCTGTTAGTGGCGCAGATCATCCGTACATCGATAGGGATCGGCCTGGCAGAGCCCACCCGGGTGATCTCTCGCCGCTCCAGTACGGTCAGCAGTTTCGACTGAAGCGGGTAGGTCAGGTTGCCGATCTCATCCAGGAAAAGCGTCCCGGAGGAGGCGATCTCAAAGCGCCCCTGCTTCATTTTGTGGGCATCGGTAAAGGCTCCCTTCTCATGGCCGAACAGTTCACTTTCAAAAAGGGTTTCGGGAATGGAACCCAGGTCCACGCTGATAAAAACTTCATCCTTGCGTAATGAATTCCGGTAAAGCGCGCGGGCCACCAGCTCTTTTCCCGTCCCGTTCTCTCCCATTATCAATATATTGGCATCGGTGGCCGCCACTTTCTTTATAGTGTTGAACACCTCGAACATTTCGGGCGATTGTCCGATAAACTCCGTGTAGGGCTGGTCCAGCACGGCACTGATCTCCTGCTGCCTCATTTTCAGTTTCTGCGCCTGCATCCGGGTGCGGCGAAGACTGATGGCCGAGTTAATCGTGGCAAGGATCTTCTCATTTTGCCATGGTTTAAGAATAAAGTCGGTGGCACCCATCTTGATCGCCTTCACTGCTTTTTCAGCGTCTCCATAGGCCGTAATGAAAACCACAACGGCCTGGGGATCCAGCTCCAGGATCTGGGCAAGTGCATCGAATCCTTCCTGCCCGCTGATGGCATCCTTGGTGAAATTCATGTCCAGCAGTATCACATCCCACGTCTCTTTTTCCATGAGTTCGGGGATCCTTTCAGGGCCCGGGAGGGTTTCGATCACCTCCACGTGGGGCCTCATTAAAAGCTTCAGCGCAAAGAGAATATCCTCATTGTCGTCTACTGCCAGGATCTTTCCGATTTTTTCTTCCATAGTCTGTTATACTTGATCGGTTATAGCACTGGGGAAACAAAAAAAGTGCCTTATGACATAAAAATCACATATTCAGGCAATTGATAATTATTCTCCCTCATTTTTTTTCACTCAAGTGTACGAAAATGAACGCCGATTTCCCAAAACCGGACACTTTTTCTTTCCCGTACAGGGGGTATGGATAAATAAAGCATTGATATTCAATTTATTGTTTTCTTTGGCATAATAGGTGCTTTCAAAGGGGATAAACTCATATCCAAATGGACGGAATGGACGGAATGGACGGAATGGACGGAATGGACCGTAAACTCGAAAAAAAGCGGGGGCTGACCCGCAAAACGCTCTGGTACATTTTTCTGGGTGCCCTGGTTGCCCTGGTGGCAGGGATACTGATCTTCGGGGACAAGAGTTCAAAATATAACCTGGATGTGTCGCGGGTCACCATTGAGGAGGTAAGACGGGATGTGTTTCAGGACTATATCACCGTTCAGGGAACGGTGGAACCGATCACCACCATCTACCTGGATGCCGTGGAGGGGGGACGCGTGGAAGAGATCCTTATCGAGGAAGGCAGCATGGTGGAAAAGGGAGAGGTGATCCTGCGTCTGAGCAATGACAACCTGCTGCTGGAGATCACCAATAATGAAGCCCAGGTGGTGCGGGCCATCAACGAACTGAGGACGGTCAGGCTGCAGATGGACCAGACCCGGCTCTCCTACAAGCAACAGATCATCGAGCTGGAGACCACCGTTATACAGAACAGGAGAATGTACGAGAATAACAAGCAGCTCAGGGAGAGCAAGCATATTTCCAGGGAGGACTTCGATCAGTCGAGGGAAGCGTTTGAGGCCTCCGGTAAATTGCTGGACCTGCTGATCGAGAACTACCGCAACGACTCCATCTACCGGTCCATTCAGATCCATTCCCTGGAGAGCTCCGTCAACAGCATGGAGAAGAGCATGGGGATCATCCGCCGCAGGCTGGAGAATCTGAATATCAAAGCCACGGCCAACGGTGAGCTGGCCACTCTGAACCCGGAGATTGGCGAGGTGGTGACCTACGGTACCCGGGTGGGCACCATCAATGTTCTCGATTCCTACAAACTGCGTGTCGATATCGATGAACATTATATTGCCCGGGTACAGAGGGGATTGGCCGGAGAATGCGATTTCGCCAGTCAACCCTATACGGGTCGCATTACCAAAATCTACCCGGAAGTGCAGAACGGGCGTTTTGCCGTGGATATGGTTTTCACGGACAGGGTACCGGAACAGATCCGTATCGGCCAGACCTCCAGGATCCGTCTTCAGCTGGGCGAATCCAAAGAGGGGATCCTGCTGACCAAGGGCGGTTTTTACCAGACCACCGGGGGACAGTGGGTATTCGTGCTGGATGAGTCCGGCGAGGTTGCCGAAAAGCGTGACATCAGTATCGGAAGGCAGAATCCACGGTACTACGAGGTGCTGGAGGGACTGGAACCGGGCGAACGGGTGATCGTCTCTTCCTACCAGAACTATGCCGGCCATGACAAACTGATTCTCAAAAACAATCGTTAATTCCAGCATGATGCAAAGAATAACATTGATCTTTTCTCTCCTGATGGGAGGGTTATCCATTGTCCACGGGCAGAATGACAGCCTGTGGAACCTGGACCAGTGCATCGACCACGCCATCCGGTATAATATCGGGGTGAAGCGACAGGAGCTGATGCTCCAGTCGACCGGCCAGGACCACCGGCAGAGCAAGCTGGACCTGCTTCCCGACCTGAACGGCGCCATCGAGCATCAGCTGGGATCGGGACGTGTGCTCGACCGGGGTACCTATGAGTGGAAGAATGCCAATGTGAGCCAGGGAGATATGGGGCTTCAAAGTGACCTGACGTTATTCAACGGGTTGCAGAACCTCAATAACATGAAGATGAACAGGGCCAATTACCAGAAGAGTATGCAGGATCTGGAAGCCACGGAGGATGAAGTGATTCTTAACGTGATGACAGGGTACCTGGAGTTGCTGAGGAATAGGGAGCTGGTGGAAGTGGCCGAACAGAAGGTGGAGGTGACCAGGCAGCAGGTGGAGCGTATGGGACGCCTGGTGGAGGTAGGGAATGAGCCTCAGGGAAGGCTGTTGGAGGTCAATGCCCAGCTGTCGACCGAAAAGCTGGCGCTGACCAGGGCTCTCAATGCCCGTGAGATCTCGAGACTCCAGCTGATGCACATCATGAACCTTCCCGACCGTGCCGGATTCCATATCGAGTCCCCGTTGTTTCCCGATCCGGCAACAGTGGAAATCCCGGTGTTCGATACGGTGTTTCGGAAGGCGATGGCCTATCTGCCGCAAATCAAGAGTGCCCGGTTTGCCATCGAGTCGCAGGAGCGGTATCTGGCCATGCAAAAAGGAAAGCGTTCCCCCCGTCTCTATGCCAGGGGTCTGTACTATACCAACTACAGCGACGGACTGATCAATCCAAGGGATCCCAATCCGGCCGATCCTACCCTGGATTATTCGCTGGACCAGCAGATTGCCGATAACCAGTACAAGCAGGTTTCGGTGGGTCTCCAGTTTCCCCTTTTCAATAAGTGGCAGGTGCAGACCAACATCAATAAAGCGAAGTTAGACCTGCAGGATGCCGAATACCTGTATAGCAGCGCGGTTTTGGAGCTTCAGCAATCGATCCAGCAGTACTATACCGAAGCGGTGGCCGCCAGAGAGAACTACGAGTCGGCCCTGGAGTCGGTGGCCCACAGCGATGAAGCGTACCGTTTTGCCGAGCAACGTTTCAGGGTAGGAACGGGAACCTCCCTGGAGCTTCAGGAAGCCAGGAACCAGCTTTTTGAAGCCTCTTCCCAGATGATCACCTCTAAGTATGTATTGATTTTTTACACCAAGATCCTTGATTTCTACATGGGCAGGGAGATCGTTTTCTAGGAAACTGTCCCGGAAATCTTAAATTTGCCAGGACAACCCTTAGCTGTCCCGGATGAAACGTTTGATGCTGCTAACCCTGGTCCTCTGGCCGGTACTGATGTCAGGCCAGGTGGTCACTTACGCCAAAACCCTTCCCGAACGTGCCTTCAGTGCAGGGCTTTCCCCCGCCTATCATATCGACCGGAATGTGATCTTGTTCGATGCCGGGGGGGGCTCATTTACTGCCAATGCAGGGTACGGACTCCTCTATTCTCTGGATCTGAATGCCCGGTATGTCTATTTCATGAACGGGACCGATTACATCGGGATCGACATGCAATACCTGCTTCATGAAGCACGCCATAGTTATTTCTCGGTCATTGCAGGGCTTCATAAATGGGACGAATTTGGTTTTGACCTCACCGGCCTCTTCACCTACACTCCCAGGTACCTGGTCAATTTCTCGGTGGGACTCGATATGGATCTGAGTTTCGCCACCGATATCAATCCCCGTTTCTGGTTGCCGGTGAACGTGGGACTGAATCTGAACGAACAGATTTTCGTCTATGCCGAGTACAATCTGCGGGTTTCGGAGCGTGCCTGGGACATCGTGGCCCTGGGGGTCAATTTCGTGATCCGCTAGTTGCAAGTTCCTCCTGTTCAGCGATGGGGGATTCCTGCAATAGGGGGATTTCTGCGATGTGCTTCCTGCGATGCGCTTCCTGCGATGCGCTTCCTGCGATGCGCCGGTTCTGTTGTGTTGAGCCGGTGATACGCCAGCCTAATTCGCGGCGTAGACCCGTTCTCCACCCACGTAGGTTTCCAGCACCGGAATGCGGAAAAGCTCCGTTTCAGGGGCGGTCATCAGGTCGGTCCGGGTGACTACCAGGTCGGCCAGTTTCCCCGGCTCGATGCTGCCTTTCAGCACCTCTTCGAACCCTGCTTTGGCGGCCCAGATGGTCATGGCACGGAGCGCCTGCTCCCGGGTCAGCGCCTCTTCAGGGATGAATCCTCCTTCCGGATACCCTTTTTGATCTTTCCGTGCTGTGGCCGCATAGAACCCGTACAGGGGATTGATATCTTCCACCGGGAAGTCACTCCCGCCGGGGAGCCATCCGTTCTGTTCCAGCAGGGTACGGTAAGCGTAGGCACCCTTCATCCGCTCCCGGCCCAGTCGCTCTTCGGCCCAGTACATGTCGGAAGTGGCGTGTGTGGGCTGCACCGATGGGATGATCCCGTAATCGCCAAACAGGTGGAAGTCGCCGGGATGGATGATCTGGGAGTGCTCGATCCGCCAGCGCCGGTCGTTCCCTTCCGGAAGGATGGAAGCATAGAGTTCCAGGACGGCTCTGTTGGCTCCGTCCCCGATAGCATGGGTGGCTACGGCAAATCCATGCTGATAGGCCCGTCTGCAATGGGCCTCCAGGGTCTCCATGGACTCCACGAAGAGTCCCATGTTCCCGGGATCGTCGCTGTAGGGCTCCAGGAGTCTGGCTCCCCGGGATCCCAGCGCACCGTCGGCAAAAAGCTTTATGGTATTGATAGTCAGATAGTCGGCATGAATGGGTCCCTTTTCCACGAACGTGGTGAAGTTCTCCTCCGTTGGACTCAGCCAGGTGTTCATGCGGATCTTCAGGGTTCCGCTCCTGTACAGCGAATCGATCAGTTCTACGGTGAGACGGTCGAGCCCTGCATCCTGGACCGAAGTGAGCCCCACGCGGAAACAGTTCTCCTGGGCCTGCATCAGGGCGGCTTCCATCTCCTGCCTGGAGGGACCCGGGACCAGGCGGCTTACCAGTCCGATGGCATTGTCGACCAGGATACCGGTGGGCTTACCCTCTTCCAGAAGGACTGCCCCTCCCTCCACTCTGGTCTCCGCACCGACCCCTGCCAGTTCCAGAGCACGGGAGTTGGCCCAGGCGGCATGACCGTCGATCCTTCGCAGCAGGACCGGCTCATGGGGAAAATGGGCATCCAGCATTTCTTTGGTGGGGAATACCGGAACTTCCCAGTCGTTCTGGTCCCATCCCCGTCCGGTGATCCACCCGTCACCCATGATCTGATGATGCTCTTTCAACCGTTGGACCACCTCTTCCACCGACCCGGTTCCCACCAGGTCTGCGCTGCGAAGGTCCATTCCATACCCGAAAAAGTGGCAGTGGGCATCGATCCATCCCGGATAGACAAAGGCTCCCTCCAGATCCCTGACCCCGGAGGCCGTATATCGTCCGGTGATCTCTTCGGAGGTCCCCGTGGCCAGGATACGACCATCCTTTATTGCCAGGGCCCCAACCCGGCTGAACGATTCATCCACCGTGTAGATGTTCCCGTTCACCAGGAGCAGATCGGCATTTTGTGGCTCATTTTTACAGCTCATCATCAGAAAGAGTGGGATCAGATAAACGATAGGGGAAAGTCGCATGTTCATAGCTTTTGCACAAAAATAGCATTCTCACATTATTTTCACCATTTTTGCGTTCTGTAGAAGAAACCCCTCGGATGTACCAGAGACTCCTGACAGCAGTGATCCTTCCGGCCTTGCTTTTCGCAGCATGCCATCCCGAGCGCAGTTATACGGAGAATTCGGATGCACAGCTGGAGTTTACCCTCGATACCCTCTTTTTCGATACGGTCTTCACCACCATCGGAACGGTGACCAAATCATTCCGCATCAGGAATCCCCACCGGGATTTTGTGAAAATAGAGGAGGTGAATCTGGCCGGGGGAGCTTCCTCGGTCTTCCGGATCAATGTGGACGGCATGCCCGGAACCTCTTTCAGCGGAGTGGAGATTGCACCGGGCGACAGCATGTATGTCTTTGTCGAGGCGACCCTGGATCCCAACAACTCCGGTGAAATCCTGCGGATCCAGGACTCCATTGTTTTTCTGACCAACGGAAACACCCAGGACATCGACCTGGTGGCCTGGGGACAGGATGTTCATATCCTGAACGAGGAGGAGCTGAGCGGCACGGTCACCTGGACTTCCGAAAAACCCTACCTGATCCTCGGGTTCGCCTACGTGGATTCGGTCTCCTCCCTCACCATCGAGGCCGGATCGAGGATCTATATGCACCGGGATGCATTGCTGTTTGTGGACGGAACGCTTCAGGTGGAGGGCTCGCAGGACGAACCGGTGCTTTTTGCCGGTGACCGGCTGGAGGAGTTTTACCAGGATGTTCCCGGCCAGTGGGGACTGATCTACCTGTCGGAGTTGAGTCGCGGAAACCGGATCGAGTACGCGGAGATCCGCAACGGCACCTTCGGGGTGTTGATCAGCGCTCCCCCGGAATCGGGTAACCAGCCCGATCTGGAGATCTCCAACTCGGTGATCAATCACATGAGCTCCAATGGAATTTACGCCTTGAACGCCCGGGTCACAGGAACCAACCTGGTGGTGGGCGACTGCGGCGGCAGTTGTGCCGGTCTGATCTACGGGGGATCCTACCGGTTTGTTCACTGCACCTTTGCCAACTATTTTCCCACCTACTATTCCAACCGGTTGCTGCCGGCAGTGTTGCTGACCGACTATTTCGGCAATTACGACGAGCAGGGGAACCTGGAGATATTCAAGGGAGGGACTTTCGAAAAGGCCGAGTTTCTCAACTCGATTATTTATGGCAGCTCCCGGATAGAGCTGGTCATCGACAGCTACGACGGACTCCAGCTCAATTACCTCTTCGACCACTGCCTGACCAAGATCGACGAGGATAGCCTCGATTACTCTTCCGATCCGCTTTTCGGAACGATCATCAACTATGAGGATCCGAAATTCGATACCGTTTCCGCCCATACGATCCCGGTGAAATATATGCTCGATTCGCTCTCTCCGGCCATCGATGCGGGCCTGGCCGGCTATGCCATCCAGGTTCCCTTCGACCTGGACGGGACCAACCGGCTGGATGACGAGGCACCCGATCTGGGGGCCCTGGAGCGGGCAGGGGGTGCCGTTTCGGGAAATCAGCGATGATAGTATAATTTGATAGTATATTTTTATAGTATCATGGTAATCTTCTCAAAGTAACCCCCCTCTATCTCAAGGTTGCGCCAATATTGGCGGTTTTTCGTAAAAGAATTGCACTTTCTCTGGCTGATCTCCATACGCCCTGCCCCATCTACTCAGTGGTATGAGTAAAAGCAGCAGGAGGTTCATTCAGGTATATGGCCTTTTAATCCTCATCCTGATGGTTGCGGGCGGGGATCTCTTTGCCCAGCGGATGGGAGAGACTTTTGCCCTTCCCCCGGAGGGACGCAAAGGGATCCGGATCCTTTGGTACAATGCAGAAAATCTTTTCCACCCCTCCGATGATTCCCTTTCAGATGCCGATGATGATTTTACGGTGGGGGGCAATCGGGGATGGAACTATCAGCGTTACCGTCAGAAGCTCACCGGTCTTGCGAAAGTGATCATTGCATCCGGATCGGGTGATCCGCCGGGGATCGTAGGTCTGTGCGAGATCGAAAACAGTCAGGTTGTCGGGGACCTTGCTGTTCATCCCATTCTGGAACCTTACGGATACCGGTGTGTTCATTCGCAAAGCGACGACCACCGGGGAATGGATGTGGCCTGTCTTTACCGGCCCTCCAGGGTGGAGGTGGTCCGTTGGAGGACGATTCCACCGGCGATCAATGATACCAGGGACATTCTCCACCTTCAGATCGGGTGGGGAAGGGGAGATACCCTGGATCTGTTCCTGGTGCACCTGATCTCCAAATACCGGGGTACAGGGACCTCTGCTCTGATGCGAAGGGAGCAGGCAGGGCAACTGGCGGAACTGGTCAGACAGCTGGCTGAAGGCCGTTCGGTCTCTCACCCGGAGCATCGCTCGGAGCATCGCCGCCGCCGGTTGGTCATCCTGGCGGGTGATTGGAACGATCCACCCGATTCATACGCCCTGGAGCCACTTTTGCAGGTCCCTGAAAAAGGGGATTCCATCTTCTGTCTGCCACTGCCCGGATCGGGCTGCAGCTATAAATATCAGGGAGAGTGGAGCGTGATCGACCGGTTCTTCATTTCCGGCATCGGGGAGCGGTACAGGGTCTCCTCCGGAGTGGTGATCCTGCCGGTGCTGATGGAGGCCGATGCAAAGTACGGTGGAGTGAAACCGTTCCGGACTTTCCAGGGATACGCATACCATGGCGGGTTTAGCGACCACCTGCCGGTATGGCTCGATATCAGTCGCCGGTTTCTCATTTTTTAAGCTCCTTTTTCACGGTAAGGCCCAGTGCTTTGCCCTCCTCCATCATTCTTCGGCTGGCTGCCTCGAACTCGTTGGGGATCTCTCCGTCCAGGATGGCATCTTTGATGGCATTTTTGATAATTCCTACCGGTTTCGAAGGGGGGATCCCGAACACCTCCTGAATATCATCACCGGAGATGGGGGGCTGGAAGTTACGGATGTGATCCTTATCTTCGATCTCCACGATCTTCTCCCTCACAATCTGAAAATTGCGAAGATGTCTGCGGACGGTCCGTTCGTTCTTGGAGGTGATATCCGCCTCACACAGGGTCATCAGGTCCTCCAGGTCGTTACCGGCATCGAAGATCAGCCTGCGGACGGCCGAATCGGTGACTGTTTCCTGGGAGAGCACGATGGGCCGGAGGTGCAGCTGGACCAGCTTCTGGACATACTTCATTTTCTCGTTCAACGGCAGCTTCAGTTTTCGGAAGATCCCGGGGATCATCCTGGCACCCAGAAATTCATGCCCGTGGAAGGTCCAGCCGGTCCCCGGTTCAAACTTCCTGGTCCTTGGTTTAGCAATATCGTGCAGCAAGGCGGCCCAGCGCAGCCAGAGATTTTCCGATCTGTCACATACGTTGTCCAGCACCTCCAGGGTGTGGTAAAAATTATCCTTATGAAATTGTCCCTCCACCTCCTCCACCCCTTTCATCCGATGCAGTTCGGGAAAGATGATCTCCAGCAGTCCGGTCTGGTCGAGCAGCTTGAATCCCCTGCTGGGTCCGGAGGATGAGAGAATCTTGTGGAGCTCTTCGGTGATCCGCTCCTGGGAGACGATCCGGATCCGTTCACGTGAATGCTGTATGGCATCCAGGGTGGGATGATCGATCCGGAAGTTCAGCAGGGTGGCAAATCGGATGCCTCTCATCATTCTCAGCGGATCGTCCGAAAAGGTACGCTCCGGTTCCATGGGTGTGGTGATCGTCTTTTTCTCCAGGTGACGGAGTCCGTGGAAAGGATCGATTAACTCCCCAAAGTTGCTGCTGTTAAGGGAAATAGCCAGAGCGTTGATGGTGAAGTCGCGCCTGCACTGGTCATCCTCCAGCGTTCCGTTTTCCACGATCGGTTTCCGGGAGTTTCTCCGGTAGGACTCCTTCCTGGCTCCCACGAACTCTACCTCCATATCTCTCCATTTCAGCATGGCGGTCCCGAAGTTCTTAAATACCGTCAGTGGAACTTCCTCTCCGATAGCGCTTTTTACCTTTCTGGCCATTTCAATCCCGCTGCCCACCACCACCATATCGATGTCGGGGGGCATGTTCGCGGGGCCATTCAGCAACAGGTCGCGTACAAAACCGCCCACCACATAGGTCTCTACAGCTTCCTCCCGGGCCACAGAAGCGACCAGGTGGAATACCGGATGCTGGAGTTGATCTGCCAGGTTCATGTTTCAGGACAAAATTACAACAAATATATTTTTGTACCTTTGTATGGAACTTCCCTAAGGGGGTGCCTTCAAAAACAGGCTGAGATTATACCCTTAGAACCTGATCCGGGTAATGCCGGTGTAGGGAAAAAGAAGATCAGATGTTGAATTTTTAAACATTACGGTGATGAAGCGTACAGTCATGTGGCTGGCCATAGGTTTTATGGTCATGCCTGCAATCGGCCAGTACCGTCTGACCGGCAAAGTGGTGGACGATGGGGGAGCCTCCCTGCCAGGGGCCAATCTGGCGATCGTGGAATTGAACAGAGGAACGGTGGCAACCATGGACGGGAGTTTTGTCATAGAGCAGGTCCCCTCCGGAGATTTCACCTTAAAAATTAGCTATGTGGGGTATATGCCCCGTGAGATTCCCCTGAAAATACAGGGAAATCTGGAGGTGGGAGTGATTTCCCTGGAAACCAGGGCTGTAATGGGAGAAGAGGTGATCGTCACCGCCACACGTGCCGGAGAGAATGCTCCGGTGGCATTCTCGGAGATCCAGCAGGAGGAGATCCAGGCCCGGAATTTCGGTCAGGATGTACCTTTTCTGCTCCAGTCCACCCCTTCGCTGGTCACTTCCTCCGATGCAGGGCACGGTATCGGATATACCTCCCTGAGGATCAGGGGAACCGATGCCAACCGTATCAATGTGACCATCAACGGGGTGCCCCTAAACGATGCGGAATCGCATTCGGTTTACTGGGTGGATCTGCCCGATATTGCTGCATCGACCGATAATATCCAGATCCAGCGCGGAGTGGGAACCTCCACCAACGGAGCTTCGGCATTCGGTGCCAGCATTAACCTGCAGACGAAGAAACTGGAGCCCGAACCCTATGCGCTGTATGAGGGCGGGGCAGGTTCCTACGGTACCTACCGGAACGCCATTTCGGCGGGGACCGGTCTGATCGGCGACCATTTTTCGATAGACCTGAGGCTGTCCGACCTGCACTCCGAGGGGTATATCGACAGGGCGCGGACCGATCTTCGTTCCTATTATCTTTCCGCAGGTTACCATGATGAAAAGACCCTGGTCAGGTTCATCACCTTCACAGGTTTTGAAGAGCTCTATCAGGCCTGGGGAGGAGTCCCTTCATCGTTGCTGAAGACCAACCGCACCTACAATGGCCTGGGGGCCTCTACCGATGCATCGGGAGAACTGGCCTATTATGACAACCAGATCGATCATTACCTGCAGGAGCATTACCAGCTGCACCTCTCCCGGGCATTTACCAACCGCTGGAGCGCCCACGCCGCCATCCATTACACCAGGGGTGCCGGCTATTACGAGGAGTATGTGGAATCGGCGTCCCTGGCAGCCTACCAGCTTCAGGATGTGGTGGTGGGCGGGGATACCATCCGGGAAAGTGATCTGATCCGCAGGAAATGGCTCGATAACCATTTCTACGGCGCCATCGGCGGGGTTCACTTCCGGGACGACCGGGTGACAGCCATTCTGGGGGGTGGATGGAACCGCTATGACGGGGACCATTATGGCACGGTGGTCTGGGCCCGTTATGCGGGGGGCTCCGAGATCCGTCACCGATGGTATGAAAACACCGGGCTGAAGACCGATTGGAACGGCTATGTAAAAACCACGCTGGAAGCCGGCGGCGGGTTCTCCCTGTTCGCCGATCTCCAGCTTCGCGGGATCGACTACTCTATTCGCGGGATCGATGATGACCTGCGGGATATTACCCAGGATCACCCATACCTTTTCTTTAATCCCAAGGCAGGAATCAATCTGCAACTGGACCGCAATCAGCGGGCCTATCTGTTTGTGGCCAGGGCTAACCGTGAACCCAACCGCAGCAATTTCGTGGATGCTGATCCGGCCGGACCGGTTCCCGTGAAGGAGACCCTGGTGGACCTGGAGGCCGGGTATGTGATGGAGGGGAACCAAATGCACGTGCATGCCAACCTCTACTACATGGATTACACCGATCAGCTGGTACTCACCGGAGAGATCAATGATGTGGGGAGTCCGGTCATGACCAATGTGAAGGACAGCTACCGGACCGGATTGGAGCTGATGGCGGGGGTGCGGTTTTTCTCCTGGATGAGATGGGATGTCAATGCCACCATCAGCAGGAATAAGATCCTGGACTACACCGGATATGTGGATAATTGGGACTACTGGACCGATCCGGAGGGAGAACCCTATCAGGTGGAGGAGGAGCTGGGGACCACCAACCTGGCTTTCTCACCGCAACTCATTGCCAACAGTAACCTGGATATCAGCCCTGTGGAAGACCTTCACCTGTTGCTGGTCAGCCGATACGCAGGTCAGCAGTACGTGGATAATACCTCCTCGGATGATCGAACACTGGCTCCCTATCTGGTCACTGACCTGCGGATCTCCTATGGGTTTTATCCAAAATGGATGAAGGAGGTCTCCCTTCATCTGCAGGTAGCCAACCTGTTCAATGTTTCATACGAGACCAACGCGTGGATCTACAGATATTACCTGGAGGGAGAGGAGGCTTTCATGGATGGTTACTACCCTCAGGCGGGGACTCATTTCATGGCCGGGATCCGCTTGCAATTCTGAAAAAAACCACCTTGTCAATTCATATTTTTTTGGTTAACTTACCGAACCAAACCATGGAATGTAGCAGCAAGCCAGATGGCCGTTCACACCATCCGTATATGTTTTTGGCACCTGGACCCTGAGGTTGAGAAGAATGTTCTGTCCACCCTGAAAAAGGGGAACTATAAGGTTCAGTTCCTTCATTGCAAGGAGAGAGATTATCTGAAAGCCAGGCTGAAGGATAATCCTCCCGACCTGGTGATCTCCGATTTTAATCTCCCTCCCGGTCTGAAAGAGGTGATCGAACAGGAGATGGAGCCCTACTACTCGGAAGTTCCCCTGGTATATCTGGTGGACGATGAAAACGAGTGGGATGCCATGGAGTCAATGAAACTGGGGGTCTGGGACTATGTGGTGAAAAGTCAGCTGCATAAACTGGTACCCTCGGTCCACTCCTCCCTGAAATACGCCCACCTGGCCAAACAGCGGAAACAGGCCCAGATGGACCTGCGGAAGTCCAGGGACCTGTACCTCTCCATTTTCCAGTCGGTTCACGACGGGGTTCTTCTTTTTGTTTCTGAAACCCGCCAGATCGCCCAGTACAATCCCAGGCTGCTGGAGATGTTCGGGCTCACCGAGGAGGATATGTCCGATCTGGAATTACAAAAGTACTCGGCCGAGGATGAGGGCTATACCCTGAATATGGCCCTTGAGCACATTGAAAAGGCAGGCAAAGGTGAGCCGGTCACTTTCGAGTGGCTCAACATCACCAAGTCGGGTAAGCGATTCTGGACCCTGAATTCCATCTCCATTGTCAGGATCAATGAGAAGCCCTACATTCTACTGGTAACCAGGGATATTGACGGGCAGAAACGGATGGAGCAGTCGCTTCTGGAATCGCAGGAGCATTTTCGCGCCCTGGCGGAGAATTCTCCCGATGTGATCATGCGTTTTGACCGCAAACTGCGTCATATTTATGTAAACAGATCGGCGGAGCGCCAGACCGGAATTCCGGTGGCACACTTTCTGGGGAAGAGCCATAAGGAAATGGAGGTATTCCCTGCGGAAAAAGTGAAGTTCTGGGAAGAGGCCCTGGGACAAGTTTTCCGATCGGGGGTATCCCAGACCGTGGTATTCGAGATGGAGGTGCCCGAGGGAAAGAGGATCCTGGAGTGGAGACTCTATCCCGAGTCCAGTCCTTCCGAAGGTCTCAAAACGGTGGTGGGCGTGGCCCGTGACATCACCGATGCCAGGGCTTCAGAACTGGCTCTTACCCAGAGTGAGGAGCGGCTGAACCTGGCTTTAAGTGCGTCGGGTATTGGATTGTGGGACTGGAACCTTATGACCAAAGAGGTATATTTCTCTCCACTTTGGTTTACCATGCTGGGGTATGAGCCGGATAAGATGCCCCACGATTTTAAGACCTGGCAGGACCTGCTTCATCCTGATGACCGGAACGGGGCGCTGGAAGCGGTACAGAAGAGTATCGACCAGCGTGAGGCCTCATTCGAGATCGAATTCCGGATGAGGAGGAAGGAGGGGACCTATAACTGGGTCCGCTCACTGGGTAAGGCGGTGGAGTATGACAGGGAAGGCAACACTGCAAGGCTGTCCGGGATCCATGAGAACATCGATGGCCGGAAGAGAAATGAGATGGTACGGCAGGTGCTGTTTGATATCTCCAATGCCGCAAGCACCACCCAGAGCCTGGACGGGTTGTATGTCAGGATCCGGGAATCCCTGAGCAGGGTGCTGGATACCACCAACTCCTTTCTGGCCCTCTATAACGAAGAGTCGGATACCCTGACCCTTCCCTTTATGGATGATGAGAAGGACTCCTTTAGTTTTGTGGAGTTCCCCGCCAGGAAAACCCTCACCAATTATGTCATACAGACAGGGGAAGCGCAGCTGGTGGACCAGGAGCGCGAGCAGGAACTGACCGAAAAGGGGGAGATCGAACTGGTGGGTACTCCCTGCGTCAGCTGGCTGGGGGTCCCCCTGAAACATGAGAACAAGACCATCGGTGTATTTGCGGTGCAATCCTATTCCGATTCGGTGGTATACAATCCTTCCGATGCGGCACTCCTGGAGTTTGCCAGCGACCAGATCGCGCTGGCCATCGAAAGAAGAAGGCATCAGGATCATATTCGTTCCACCCAGGAGCGTCAGAGAAGAGTTTTCGAATCGTCTCCTGACCCGATGATCGTGGTGGACCCGAATGCCATGATCCTCGATTTTAACTCCGCATTTCTGGAGTCGCTGAGTATAGAGCGTAATGTGGCTTTCGGCGAAAAGATTTTCCGGTTCATCTCCAGGGATGACTGGAGAAAAGCCATTACTGATTTCAGGGATACCTGGGACAAAGGATACCTGAAAAACATGGAATACAAAGTGGTCCGTCCGGATGGGGTCATGTTCGATGCCGAGGTGTCCAGCGGGGCGATGTATACTTCCGACGGGAAACCCGAATCGATGGTACTGATCGTTAAGAACATTTCAGAGCGGAAGGAGGCAGAACGAAAATTGTTGGAGGCCAAGTATAAAGCGGAAGAGTCGGACCGTCTGAAAACCGCATTCCTCTCCAATATGTCCCACGAGATCCGTACCCCCATGAATGCCATCGTGGGCTTTTCGGACCTGCTGACCGATGAGGGGCTTTCGCAGGAAGAGCGCAGGGATTTCATTGCCCAGATCAATCAGGGTGCCGATGATCTCATGAGGCTGATCGATGATATTATCGACATTGCAAAGATCGAGGCGGGACAGGTAAATCTTCATATTGCAGAGTGTTTCATCAGGGATCTTTATAAGGAGCTCCACCTGATGTATATTCAGAATCTCAAGCGGAGCGGAAAGGAGCACGTGAAACTTCAGATCCAGTGGGACTGGCCCTACACCGAACTGGCCATTTACACCGATCCTTTCCGGCTCAAGCAAATCCTGGTCAATCTGCTGAGCAATGCGGTGAAGTTCACCGAAGAGGGTGAAATTGTTCTGGGACTGGAGGAGCACAAAGATGGTATCCTCTTCTATGTGAAGGATTCGGGGATCGGGATCCGGGAGGAGAAACAGAGGGTGATCTTTGACCGGTTCATGCAGGGACACGAGAACAAAACCAAGCTATACGGTGGCACGGGTCTTGGCCTGGCCATCTCCAAGAATCTGACGGAGATCCTGGGTGGAGAGATCGGGGTGAGATCCAAATCGGGCGATGGAGCTACGTTCTGGTTCATTCTCCCCCGGAACGAGGTACCTCTCAAATACGAGGCCGCCCTCCGTACTCCCGTTTCGGACGACCGCAACTGGAATGGGAAAAAATTGCTCATTGCTGAGGATGACCATTCCAATTATTACTTCCTTTTCGAGGCATTGAAAGAGACCGGGGTGGAGATCCTCTGGTCAAAGGACGGGGAGGAGACACTGGAAGTCTTCAGGGAGAACGAAGACCTGGATCTGGTACTGATGGATATCAACCTTCCCTACATCAACGGATACGAATGTACCAGGGTCATTAAAAAGGAGCGTCCCGACCTGCCCGTGATAGCACAGACCGCCTATGCCATGTCCGGTGAAAGGAAGATCAGTAAAGAAGCCGGCTGCGACGATTACCTGGCCAAACCGATCAAAGTGGCAGACCTGCTGGAGACTCTGGCCAGGCATATCTGATCAATCCTCTTTCAGAATCTGTTCGACTTTCTCTCCGGTCTGGTAAAGCCGGTCACGGCACCATTTCAACAGATGGGTGGCCCGTTCCACCTTCCCGGTCAGCTCATCCACCCCCATCTCGCCCTGCTCGATCTTTGAGAGGATCTGCTCGATCTCGGCAACCGCTTTTTCATACGTGAGTTTTTCTTTCGTCATATGATCACCTCCGTCAACTTATTGATCTCTTTTTTCCACCCTGCTGAACAGGGTCCCTTTATGAAGTCTGGTTTCCAGCATGTCGCCCGGTTGAGTTTCCGATGCCCCCCGGATGGTCCTGCCATGTACCATCGTCATGGAGTAACCTCTTTCCAGGATACGTGCCGGATGCACCAGGTTCGTACGGGTTACCATTAAAACCAGCCGGTCCTGATTCCTGTTGATCAGGGTCCTGACACCTCTTTCCAACCGGGGCCCGTATTGATCGAGCCAGTCCTGTTTACCGCGGAGCATTCCGGTGGCAAAGTGTTTTAACCCGACCTGATACCTCTCCAGGGCTGAGGTGCGGGCCTGAACGATCAGGCGAACCGATTGGGTCAACCTGTCATCCAGGGCACTGAGGTTGAATTCGAAGGAGAGCAACCGGTCGATGAGAAATTCCGCCACCGCAGTGGGCGTCTTCAGACCAGAAGCAGCCACCAGATCGGCCACCGATTCATCCCTCTCATGTCCGATCCCCGTAATTACCGGAAGCGGAAACTGGGTTATATGAAACGCCAGATCGTAGTGATTGTATGGCTCCAGATCCGCCTTGCTTCCCCCTCCGCGTATAAGGACCACACAATCGAAGGAGGGCTCTGACTCAAATACCCGGTCCAGGGCGTTGATCAGAGACGGAACGGATTCATCTCCCTGCATGGCCGCCGGGAACAGTGTGGACCGAAAATTGAAACCATGGGGATTGTGGTGAAGGGATTCCATGAAATCTCCATAACCCGCAGCGTTTTCGGAGGAGATCACGGCGATTCGTTGAGGGACCATGGGAAAAGGGAGTTCCCTGTTCATTTCCATAACCCCGGCTTCTCTGAGCCGGCGGATCACTTCCTGTTTCTTCAGGGCCAGGTCACCCAGGGTATATGCGGGATCCATATCGGTGATCTGCAGGCTGAACCCATACTGTTCATGGAACTCAACGCTGACCTTCACCAGGAGTTTTATCCCGCTTTTCAGGCGGGCACCCGTGGAGGTCTCGAAATAGGGTCTCAGCATCCGGTAGCGGGACGACCAGATGACCGCCCTTGAGCGGGCTATCAACCGCTCCGTATCCGCTTCCTTTTCCACCAGCTCCAGATAGCAGTGACCGCTCCGGTTTTCATGCAATTCCAGAATCTCGGCAGCCACCCAGTAGCTTCCCGGAAATCCACTTCGCAGTCGCCCTTTTACCTCCGTAAGCAGTTCAGAAAGTGTGCACCTCTCCTCTGGTTGGGGCATCATTGGATCACTCTTTGATGAGACGGGTTCGATAGATGCCATTTCTGGTATGAACCTCCATGATGTAAAAACCTGGAGGAAGCGGACCGGGAAGCGCTACCTCCCCCGGCAGGTCTGCCCGGATGGAGCTGACCAGCTTCCCGCTCATGTCATACATGCGCAACTGATGGGAACCCGGCAGCTCTCCGGGGATTTTGAGCATGACCCGGTCCCTGGCCGGATTGGGATACAGTTCCAGTCTGCCCGGCTGGAGAAACGAGGGTGCACGGGTCACGCTCCAGTAGGCCCTGGCAAAATTCGGCAGGCCATAGCCATATGCTGCATCCGGCGCGTCTGAACGGTCTCCGCTTTCATACACCACCTGGATCAGTTCCGATGCCGATAGTTCGGGATAGGCCTGCCACAGACTGGCCACCGAACCGGCAAGGATCGGGGAGGCAAAAGAGGTCCCGCTCCCCCGGGCCAGTCCGCCTGAAATACTTTGTAACCCGGATGCCACGCCCATGGCCACCACCTCGGGTTTTACCCGGTCGTCGAAGGAGGGTCCCCGGGAACTGAATCCGCTGACTATCCCCGTACTGTCTACCGCACCCACGGCCAGAATATCCGGAGCATCGGCAGGTGCGGTGATGTAAAACCAATCGTCGTTGCCCGAGTTTCCGGCACTGTTGGATGCGACGATTCCCCTCGATGCGGTCAATGCGGCAGCCCTTGAAATATAAGTAGTCTGACCGTCCATATCATCATAGGTATAATCAAACCGGTCACCGTCAAAGTCGGAGTATCCCAGGGAGGTATTGATCAGGTCAAATCCCAGACTATCGATGAACTCTGCTGCCTCCACCCAGGCGATCTCCTCGATCCGGGTCTCCTGAACCGGATTCTCGGTCATGCAGAGATAGTAACTGGAGTGGGGGGCGGTGCCTACCATATTCCCGTCCCATTCCCCGGCCATGGTGGAGAGCACATACATGCCGTGGGTGGAGGATTCGCGGAATACATCCAGGTCATTGACATAGTTCCGGGTGCCCAGAAGACGTCCCTCACCGATCAGCGGCTCGAAGGAGGGCAAACTATCCACATTCCTGAAACCGCCATCCAGAACGGCGATCCATACTCCGTTTCCGGTGTAACCCAGATCATGCAGCACCTGGGTCCGGAGTTGTCTGACCTGTTCGGCGGCCACCCCGTACAGATAGTCGGGAGGGATATCCAGCAGCGGACCAAAGCGCTGTCCGGAAGGTTTGGGAGGATAGAATTTTTCGTCGGAATCAGGCTCCCATGCCACCGTATCGGTGAAGGATTTTTCCAGCACCTGTTCGAACATCATGGAGTCGGCATTGACCATGGCAATCCCATTCAGCCATTTGGACACATGGCGAACCTCCGCACCCAGCGCCCGGATCTGTTCCACATAGTCGGAGTTTACCGGCAGATCGTACTGGTCCACTCCCAGACCCTGCCATCCTCTCCGCTGGACAGAACGTTCAGACAGAAATTCCCAGGGTCTGTCAACGGTATAACCGTTTCCTGCCTTGTCTTTGAAATAGACCCAAAACACACTGTCGGCAATCTCCTGGGCCTGTAAGTGAATCGTCC
This sequence comes from uncultured Bacteroides sp., assembly GCA_964604655.1. Classification (GTDB taxonomy): domain Bacteria; phylum Bacteroidota; class Bacteroidia; order Bacteroidales. The sequence goes on from CAZRZY010000027.1 coordinate 38,124, forward strand.
CGCATAGCACGAGCGGAAGAACCCCCAGCCTTCTAACATTTACTTTGATCATTCTTTTCATTCTCATTCCGCTTCAGATACGTTATAAGGTAACAATGGAGGCTCCTTAAAAGTTGGGACGGGTTCCACTCTCCGGTACTGCAATTAATTCCTGTTGCATAATACTGTCATCCATCAGTTGCAAATAACGCTCCTGGTCCAGGGCTCTTCCATTCTCGTATTCGATAGTATATATCTGTCCTCCGGATTCATCGTAGTAATCCCAGCTGCCTTCTGAAAGATTTTGCCGGTACCGGCCATCGATCTTGATTGAACTGTCGGGATAATACACCCGGTATGGCCCGTGAAGCTGATCATCCACATAGGTTCCCCGGAGCCTGAGGGAGCCATCGGGGTAGTATTGTTCCCAGTTTCCCTGCTTCTGATCCATTTTCCACTCCACCGCCTCGGAGACCGTGCCATGCTGGTAATACCTTTCCAGCGTTCCATGGAGCGATCCCCCGCGGTAGGGCTCCCGGAAGCGGACCAGACCGTCATATTCCGAGTAGTAGGTCCAGACCGAATCTTTTTCCTCGTCAACGAACCATCCCTCCGCTGCCTTTTTTCCGCTTTCGTAGTAGAGTCGGGTGTAGGAGCGCCGGCCGGCCGAGTCGAACTGCATGCGGGCCCTCACACCACCATCTTCGTAATAATGGGTCATTTCGCCCACCGGTTTCCCCTCGTTGAAGTTCCCGCTGTATCGAATTTTACCATTGGGGTATTCCGCCTCCCAGTGGCCCGTTCGCCTTCCCTGATCATCCAGCTGGTTCTGTGCGACAACAACGGATGCGACGGTTGCCATTATGCTCACAAAGAGTGTTTTCCACATATGGCACAAATATAGCGAATTGTGATGCTCGGGATATACCCTCATGTGATGAAATTGGAAATGCACGGGATATTGCATGGTTTGCTGAAGTTTCCCGGGATGCTCGGGATGCTGTCTCGTATGCTGAAGTTTCCCGGGATGCTCGGGATGCTGCCTCGCATGCTGAAGTTTCCCGGGATGCTCGGGCTTGGGATGCTCAGGCTCGGGATGCTCAAGCTCGGGATATACCCTCATGCGCTGAAATTCGCTTGCACGAATTGTAGGCGCATTCGGCCACATCCCATCGCACAGGGGGGGCAGTCTTGCGCTCAATCCTCGCGCACATCCCATCGCACAGGGGGAGGCAGCCTCGCGCACATTCCTTGCAGGGCTCGG
>CAZRZY010000028.1:0-39152 GCA_964604655.1 uncultured Bacteroides sp.
CCCCGGCTCACATGCGTCCCGTGAGAGGTGTGCTGGTAGGCCACAATCAGCTCCGTTCGTACTTTATCAATGTACTCCTTTGGAATACTTCGCAATACCGACTCCTTTGCCACTGTATAATCAGCAATGTAAGGTTGTGAATACAAACTGGACACGATCCCCAAACCCCAGAATATAAACAGAACAGTTGCAGGATACTTTATTAGTTTCATTTTCATAGGAATAATCTTGTTCTAATTACGAAAAAAGAAAGGCAGGCATCTATCTGAAACATGATATTTATGTTACCCTAATCTTAATTGACTTTACTGTTTTTTAGATAGTTGCTTACGTAATCCTGAATTCCGGACCTTAGAGAGGTAAATGGTTGACTGTATGCGGCCTTCCGAAGCTTTTCCATCTTGGCCTCCGTGAAATACTGGTAGGTTTCCCGGATATCTTCAGGAGTGTCAATAAAGGAGATCCGAGGCTCTTTTCCCATCGCCGCAAAGGTGAATTCTACCAGGTCCTGGAAGGTGGAAGCCTTGCCGGTACCCAGATTGAACAGTCCACTGGCGGGGCGCTTTTCCATCAGGTAGAGGATGACATCCACCACATCTTTCACATAGATGAAATCGCGCGACTGCCCGCCATCCCTGAAATCGGGATGATGGGAACGAAAGAGTTTCATGCCTCCGGTCTCTTCGATCTGACGGTAAGCTTGATAAACCACCGAGGCCATCCGGCCTTTGTGGTATTCATTGGGTCCGTATACATTGAAGAACTTCAGTCCGGCCCAAAAGAAGGGGGTACGGTCCTGTTTGAGCACCCAGTGATCGAACTCGTTCTTGCTTCTGCCGTAGGGATTGAGCGGCTTTAATTGCGGTACCAGGGCATGGCTGTCATCGTAGCCCAGCTCCCCCAGACCATAGGTGGCAGCCGAGCTGGCATAGATCAGCGGCAGGCCGTACTCCACACAACGCAGGAATACCTCCCTGGAGTAGTCCACGTTCAGCTCTTTGAAAACCTCCCAGGAGAACTCCGCGGTATCGGTCCGTGCCCCCATATGCAGGATCATCTCTACCAACCGGTGGTTCTGATCGAGCCATCTGAAAAAATCCATGCGGGGAACCAGTTGGGTGTAGGTTTTCCCGGCATAATTCCGCTCCCGGTCCGGCCGGGTAAAATCATCCACCAGTACCAGATCCTTGTACCGGGCTCTGTTCAAACCTGACACCAGGTTGCTCCCGATAAAACCCGCCGCACCTGTAACTACGATCATATCTGCAAGATATATGAAATCAGGCCATAGGTATGTTCATGGACTCCGAATTTACACGAATGTGGAATTTACGTGCATTAATGCACAACTTCGAACAAGGAGTCCGGTTAATTCGTTTATTTATATTAACTTTAGATATGGTACATCTTACAAGGCGAGAACGGTTCAGTGCTGCCCACCGGCTTTTCAATCCGGCACTTTCGGATGAAGAAAATGAACGGATATATGGTCCGTGTTCCAATCCCAACTGGCACGGGCACAATTATGTTTTATGGGTGACGATCCGGGGCAGGGTCGATCCCGATACCGGTTATGTGGTGGACCTGAAAAAACTCAGTCAGATTCTCAAGGACAGGGTGATCACCAAACTGGATCACAAGAATATCAATACGGAAGTGGATTTCATGGAGAACAGGTATGTTTCCACCGAGAACCTGGCCATCGGGATCTGGGACCAGATCGATGCAGATATCCGTGCACTGGGGTGCGAATTGCACTGCGTGAAGATCCAGGAGACAGAGAATAATACCGCAGAATATTTCGGAAACTCTCAATAAAGTCCAAGAACAGATTATCATGGAAGTAATTAATAATGGCCTCGGGAAAAGCGTGAATGGCGGCTACGACCGGGTCGACAAATGGGATGATCACACCACCCTGGAACTCACCAGGAATTACAGAGAAATCCTTGACCTGCTGGGTGAGGATGGAAAGAGAGAAGGGTTGGCAAAAACTCCCGAGCGGGTAGCCAAAGCCATGCAGTTCCTGACCCAGGGATACGGTACCGATCCCGCCGATATTATCAAATCGGCCGTGTTTCATGAGGACTACAGCGAAATGGTGATCGTCAAGGACATTGAAATCTTCTCCATGTGCGAACACCACATGTTGCCTTTTATCGGGAAAGCCCATGTGGCCTATATCCCCGATGGAAGAATCACCGGGCTGAGCAAAATCGCCCGTGTAGTGGATGCCTATGCCCGCCGGCTGCAGGTACAGGAGCGGCTGACCGTACAGGTCAGGGATTGCATTCAGGAGACTCTCAAACCCCTGGGAGTTGCGGTTGTCATTGAAGCCATGCACCTCTGCATGGTCATGAGAGGCATCCAGAAACAACACTCGGTGACCACCACCTCGGCTTTCACCGGCGGTTTTCTGAGGCACGAAAAGACCCGCGAGGAGTTTATACACCTGATCGGAGCGAACCTGCGGTAACTTTCGCTACTTTTGCGGGAAATCCTAATCGCAACCCTATGAAGGCATATGTATTTCCGGGACAGGGTGCCCAGTTCTCGGGCATGGGCCAGGATCTGTACGACCAGTTCTCCCAGGCCAGGGAGCTTTTCGAACAGGCCAATGAGATCCTCGGATTCCGGATCACCGATCTGATGTTCACCGGAACCGGTGAAGACCTGAAACAGACCCGGGTCACCCAACCCGCCATATTCCTTCATTCCGTCATTCTTGCCTCCAGCCTGGAAGGATTCCATCCGGATATGGTGGCGGGTCACTCTTTGGGGGAGTTTTCCGCGCTGGTGGCCAACGGAGCCCTCTCTTTTGAAGACGGGCTCAGACTGGTTTTCAAAAGGGCCATGGCTATGCAAAAGGCATGTGAAGCCGAACCCTCCACCATGGCCGCGGTCATCGGACTGGAAGATGAACAGGTGGAACAGGTGTGTGAGCAGATTGACGAGATCGTGGTGGCAGCCAACTATAACAGTCCGGGCCAGGTGGTCATCTCCGGCTCTATGCCCGGGATCGATGCCGCCGTAGAAAAACTGACCGCACTCGGCGCAAAAAGGGCCCTGAAACTGCAGGTTGGGGGTGCATTCCACTCCCCGCTCATGGAACCGGCCAGGGCAGAACTGGAAGAGGCGATCCGCAGCACCCCGTTCAGCAAACCAGTTTGTCCGGTTTACCAGAACGTAAATGCCCTTCCCTCCACAGAACCGGACCAGATCCGTAAAAACCTGGTATCACAGCTGACCGCACCAGTCCGATGGACCCAGACCGTAAAAAAAATGCTGGAAGATGGCGCCACCTCATTTACCGAGGTGGGCCCCGGCAAGGTGCTGCAGGGACTGATCAGGAAAGTGGACCGCCAGATCGAAACTCAAAGCGCCTGATCCTATGAAAGTATTAAAATTCGGAGGCTCTTCGGTGGGCTCCCCCGAACTGATCAGGACCATCCGGGTGATCATCGAATCGCAGGAGAAAGGATCGGCAGTAGTGGTCAGTGCCTTTGGCGGGATCACCGACCAGATCATCGATACGGCCCGGAAGGCTGCATCGCGCGACAAAGCCTATCAGTCCGGACTAATTTCCATCCGCGACCGGCACACGGAAGCGGTCCGCAACCTGATGCAGGGAAAAAAACAGGAGACAGTCCTGGAGGAGGTGGAATCGATGCTGACCGATTTTCAGGAGATACTTCATGGAGTTTACCAGCTGCAGGATCTGAGCGAGAAGACACTGGATTACCTGCTCAGTTTCGGAGAGCGGCTTTCGGCCACCATCATCGCAAGGCTTGCATCCAATACCACTTATTTGGACTCCAGGCAGCTGATCCACACCGACAGCCGGTTCGGAAATGCCATGGTTCAGTTTGAGGTGACCAACCGCCAGATCAAAGAACACTTCGGCCGGCTCAACGAAGTGGCCGTCCTTCCCGGTTTCATCGGATCGGATGATCACGGCCGCATTACCACCCTGGGCAGAGGGGGTTCCGATTACACGGCCGCCATCGTGGCAGCCGCCGTGCATGCAGATGTGCTGGAGATATGGACCGATGTGGACGGATTCATGACCGCCGATCCCCGGATCGTACCAGAGGCATACCCGGTCGACTGCATGAGTTATGAAGAGGCCATGGAGCTCTCCCACTTCGGAGCCAAAGTTATTTACACCCCCACCCTGACCCCGGCTTACAAGGAGGGGGTGCCCATCAGGGTCAAGAATACGTTCAACCCGGAGATCACCGGCACTCTTATCTCGAAGGACGCCGGATGCATGGAGGATGAGCTGATCAAAGGCATCTCTTCCATTGACGATATTTCGCTGATTACGGTCAAAGGAGCCGGAATGGTGGGGAAGACCGGCACCTCCGCCCGCGTGTTCAGCTCCCTGGCCAGACATGAGGTGAATGTGGTGATGATCACACAGGCCTCCTCAGAGATGACTATTTCCTTTGCCGTCTCCCCGCAGGATGCCCCCACAGCGGTGAAAGCGCTGGAGGAGGAGTTTGAAATGGAGATGGTGCACCGCAGGGAGATGGAAATCGAAGAAATTCGGGAGCTGTCGGTGATCGCCATCGTGGGTGAGGGAATGCGTCACACTCCCGGTATTTCCGCCATTCTTTTCAAGTCACTGGGGAGGAACGGGATCAGCGTGATCGCCACGGCCCAGGGCTCCAGTGAGCTGAACATCTCGGTGGTCATCGCACGGAACAGTCTGCGCAAGGCACTGAATGTGATCCATGAAGGATTTTTCCTGTCCGACTACCGGGATCTGCACCTCTACCTGGCAGGGATCGGCAACGTGGGACACAAACTGATGCTTCAGCTGGAGAAACAGCAGGAAAAACTGATCCGGACCCTGAAACTGAAGGTGAACCTGGTGGGCCTGACCAACAGCCGCAGGATGGTGATCGATCCTGCCGGCATTCCTCCGGCCAGATACCAGGAGCGCCTGGAGAAGGGAGAAACGGCCGACCTGGGGAAAATGATCGAATCGATCCGCAGCCTGAACCTTCGCAACTCGGTCTTTATCGACTGCACGGCCAGTGAGCCGGTGGCACAGGTGTACGATCAGCTCTTCGATGCCTATGTATCGGTGGTCACCGCCAATAAGATCGCGGCCAGTTCCGCCTACAGTAACTATCATCACCTGAAGGAGAAGGCGATCCACAAAGGGGTGAAATTCAGTTTCGAGACCAACGTGGCAGCCGGGCTCCCGGTGATTAGCACCATTAATGACCTGATCATGAGCGGTGACCGAATCCTGAAGCTGGAAGCGGTCGTCTCCGGCACCCTCAATTTCATCTTCAATGTGATGAGCAGCGAAATCCCTTTGAGCCGGGCGATACGGATGGCCAAAGAGGAGGGGTATTCAGAACCGGATCCCAGGCTCGACCTGAGCGGGACAGACGTAAAACGGAAATTGCTGATCCTGGCACGGGAATCAGGATATCCGCTGGAAGAGAAGGATATCGAAGTGGACCCCTTCCTGCCGGAAGTGCTTTTCGAAGGATCGGAAGAGGATTTCTGGAGGGAGGTTGAAAAACTTGACAGCGATTTCGAGAAGCGGCGGGTCCGCATTTCCGAAGAGGGAAAAAAGTGGCGCTACCTGGCTACCCTGGAGGAGGGCAGGGGCCGAATGGGGCTGGTGGAGGTCGACTCCTCCCATCCGGTCTATCCCCTGGAAGCCAGCAATAATATCATCCTGATCACCACCGACCGGTACAGGGAACTTCCCCTGATCGTTAAGGGGTACGGGGCGGGTGCCGAGGTGACCGCCGCCGGAGTTTTTGCGGATGTGATCAGGGTGGCCAATGTATAGAAAAATATGAGCATCAAAGCGGTCATATTCGACATGGACGGGATCCTGATCGATTCGGAACACCACTGGCAGCAAACCGAACGGGCCCTGTTCCGTGAACTCGGCATCGAGCTGACCGACGAATTGCTGGTCCAGACCCGCGGACTGAGGACCGAAGAGATGGTGAGCCACTGGCGCAGCCGGTTCCGTCTCGACCATGTGGCGCCGGAGGAGCTGATGCGGCAGTATGACCAGAGGATGGTGGAGACCATGAAAACCGACGTGTCACTGATGGAAGGAGCCGAAGAGGCCATCCTTTTCTTCAGGGAAAAAGGGCTCCCTGTGGCCCTGGCCACCTGTTCCACCGAAGAACACATCGATGCGGCCCTGGACCGGCATGATCTGAAAAAATACTTTGACCTGCTGGTGTCGGCTGCCGACGGAATGCAGGGGAAACCCCACCCGGAGGTCTACCTTCGTACAGCCGAATTGCTTGGCATCGACCCTACCCTCTGCCTGGCTATCGAGGACTCTTTTTTCGGAGTGATTGCTGCCAAAGCGGCCCGGATGAAGGTGATTGCCATGCCCGATCCTTCCGAATATGAGCAGGCCCGTTACGGAGCGGCGGATCTGAAAATTCAGTCGCTCACGGAGATCGGGAAGGAGAAACTTGAACTACTGGAGCAGCTTTAAGGGGATGAAAAGAGAAGAGGTCACCGTATTCGCGCCAGCCACGGTCTCCAATGTGGGCCCGGGTTTCGACCTGATGGGTTTTGCTCTGGAATCCCCGGGCGATGAACTGGTCATCCGGCCCAACGAAACCGGCAGCATCGTTCTGGAGGACCTTTCCGGATGTCACCTGCCGCTGGATCCCTCAACAAACATCGCTGCCGTGGCCACCGCTTCACTCCTGAAAGAGCTGGGAAGCAGTCAGGGTTTTGACATCGTGTTTAAAAGAAAGATCCCTCCGGGAAGCGGGGTGGGATCCAGCGCGGCCAGCTGTGTGGCGGCCGTGGTGGGAGTCAATGAATGGCTGGACAATCCCTTTCACCCGGAAGCACTCATCCCTTATGCCATGGAGGGAGAGCTCATAGCCAGTGGCTCCTATCATGCTGATAATATCGCACCGGCCCTGCTGGGAGGTATTACGCTGATCCGGGGGTATGATCCGCTGGATATCAAGCATATCCCCTACCCCGATGATCTCTGGTGTGCGGTAGTGCATCCCGGCCTGGAGATCAAGACCCTGGAAAGCCGAAAACGGATCCCCACGGAAGTATCGCTGAAAGATGCATTGAAACAGTGCGGGAACCTGGCCGGACTGGTGGCGGGACTGACAACGGGCGACTATCCGCTGATCAGCCGGTCGGTGGAGGATGTGTTCGCAGAGCCCTGCCGGGTGGATCAGTTACAGGATTTCGAAACCCTTCGCAAAGCCGCCTTGGAAGCCGGATCGGTGGGTACCGGGTTGTCCGGTTCAGGGCCCTCGGTTTTCAGCCTCTGCCGTGGCGGGGAGATGGCGCGGTCGGTCGGAGAGGTGATGAAAGCCCATTTTATCCAAAGGGATATTCCCTGCGAACTCTATATATCGAGAATCAGCCAGGCTGGCTGCCGGGTCATATAACTCGGGAACGATCGAGTATTTCATATGCACTATTACAGCACCAGGAACAAGAAACTGAGAGTGACGCTGCGGGAAGCGGTTCTGAAGGGACTGGCTCCCGACGGGGGACTCTATATGCCGGCCTCCATTCCTATCCTGGGCAGGGATGAGCTGGAAGAACTCCATGGAAAGGACCTTTCCCATATTTCTGTGGTGCTCTCCGGGAAACTTTTCGGGGAGGACATTCCGCACGATGACCTGCGGGAGATCACTGCTGAGGCGGTCAATTTCGACACCCCTCTGATCCGGGTGGAAGAGAACCTTTTCTCCCTGGAGCTGTTCCACGGCCCTACCCTGGCCTTCAAAGATGTAGGTGCCCGGTTCCTGGCCAGGTTGCTGGGATATTATACCAAAGGCATCAAAGGGGATATTCATGTGCTGGTGGCCACTTCAGGCGATACCGGCAGTGCGGTGGCCAACGGATTCCTGGGCGTTGAGGGGGTGCAGGTGCATGTGCTCTACCCTTCGGGGCTGGTTTCCCCCCTCCAGGAGAAACAGTTTACCACCCTGGGACAGAACATCACCGCCCTGGAAATTCATGGCACCTTTGATGACTGCCAGCGCCTGGTAAAACAGGCATTTCTTGACCCCGAACTGACCAGCCACCTGACGCTCACTTCGGCCAATTCCATCAACCTGGCCCGCTTCCTGCCCCAGGCATTCTATTACTTCAGGGGATGGGCACAGTTGGAGCCGGGCACGCAGTTTTTCTTTTCAGTCCCTAGCGGTAATTACGGGAATATGACGGCCGGACTGGTGGCCAGGGAGATGGGTCTCCCGGTCAATATGTTCCTTTCGGCCAACAACCTGAACGATGTGGTGCCGGCATACCTGCTTACGGGCCAGTTTGAGCCCAGACCTTCGGTGGCCACTATTGCCAATGCCATGGACGTGGGGGACCCCAGTAATTTCGTACGTATCCTGGACCTTTTTGATGGAAAACATGAATGGGTCTCCGATCACATGGCCGGCTACAGTTTTTCGGATCATCAAATCCGGGAGATCATCCGGAAAATACATGAGAAAACCGGCTATCTGTGCGACCCGCATGGTGCCACCGGTTACCAGGCGGCAAAGACATGCCTTGAGGAGCACCCTGAGATGACCGGCATTTTCCTCGAGACGGCCCATCCGGCCAAATTCTGGGAGACCGTGGAAGAGGTGATCGATCAGAAAGTGATCCTTCCGGAGCGGCTTGCCACATTCCAGGAGCGAACGAAGAATGCCATACTAATGAAACCGGAATTCGACCGGTTCAAGTCTTACCTGCTGGATCAGGCAGGTGAGGTGTGATTTTTCCTGTGAGGCGATCTGAATCAGCTGGATTGCTTCTTCTTTTTGACCTTCTTCCCGGTGGCAGCAATAACCATCTTGCCGGTGAATGTGATCAATTGTGGAATCTTCTCCGGGGCTAGTCGATCCGCACAAATTTTCTTAATGGATTCTGCAGTCATGGAAGGATCATTGGGATCGGAAACTACGATCTCAGCCTTCAGGGCCTCCCCAAGCACATCATCGAATACTCCAGAAATGGAGCAATCCACCACTCCGGGAATGGTCACAATGACCTCTTCGATCTCTTTCGGGCTGATCCTGCGGCCTCCCACTTTGATGATCTCCTTTTTTCTGGCGGTTAAAAAGAAATATCCATCGTCGTCCCGGTAGGCGAGATCACCGGTATGCAGCCATCCATCTCTCAGGGTCTTCTGGTTCGATGCCTCATCTCCCAGGTATCCTTTCATCACATTGCCTCCCCTGGCTATGAGTTCCCCTACCACACCTGAATCGCCGACCCGCTTTCCGGAATCGTCCACGATATCCAGCTCCACTCCGGGGATCGCCTTTCCCATGGATCCCAGCTTCTCCTCCAGTCTCTCTGGGGGTAAATAAGCCAGCCTGGCTGTGGCCTCGGTTTGTCCGTACATGACATAGAACCGGATGTCTGGAAAATGATCGATAAACTCTTTGATAAAAACCTTATGCAGCTTCCCACCCGCCTGGGTCACATACCTCAACCCAGGAAAATCGGTGGATTTGAATGTTTTGGACTTCCTGAGCAGAACCTGAAAATGACTGGGAACTCCTGAAAACCCTGTGCATTCATAATTCTTCAGATCATTGATCACGGTGCCCAGGAACATAAAATTATTGTTGAATACCATGCTCCCGCCCACTTTCAAATGAGTGTGGAGCAGAGAAAGCCCATAGCAGTAGTAGAATGGAAGGACTATGAGGATGGTGTCATCGCCCGTCAAATGAAGATACTGGACAATGGAGTCAGTGTTGGCAATGATATTCCCATGGGTGATCATCACCCCCTTTGGTTCGCCTGTCGATCCCGAGGTGAAAATGATCTCGGCCAATCTATCCTGATCAAAATCTTCTTCATCAAACAGATTAATATCAAACCCGTTCCTGCCGGCCGACTGCCCTGGCAGATCATAGTAGAGAAAGCGATACGACTCCCACTTGCTATTTTTCAATAACGGAGAAACGATTGCTATATCCGAATCGCACAGTCGAGTGATGAACTCCAGATTGTTGTCCTCTATGGAAGGGTTCAGAGGAACACATACATTTCCCGACTTCATAATAGCCAGATAGGCCACCAGGAAAAAGGTCGAATTGGGACTTACCAGAAGGATGTTATTATTCTGCCCATGCGTCTCCCGAAGATGCCTGGCCATCTTGAGCGCCTGGTAATGAAGGTCGGAGTAGGACAACTGTTCCTTATTTCCCAGCAGCACATTCTTGTATAGAAATGCTGATTTTCCTAATAAATAGTCATATACGTTCATGACGGGGTGCGCATTTTTCAGAATTAAAAATCGTTGACGGGCGACATTCGCAGGTAGTCGGTCGTCTGGGTTCGCCGTTCGAAATTGGCGAAGATCATACCAATATCGTCCGCCGTCATATCCATGACAGGGTCGACCTCCTCCGGCGCATACCCATGCTCATAGGCATACCAGAGCAGATCCAGCTGTTCGAATGGGAACTGATAGAAAAACTCCTCCTGGGTCTGCTCGGCACTGTAGGTGTCTGTAGTAGGTGTTCGTTGGATGATCTCCTGCGGTACGCCAAGATATTCAGCCAGCTGGTACACCTGGTTCTTGTAGAGATTTCCGATGGGGAACAGGTCTGCTCCGCCGTCTCCATACTTCACGAAGAATCCCTGATCCACCTCGTGTTTGTTTGGGGTGCCCACTACGGCATAGTGAAGTCTTTCCGCATGATAATACAACAAGGACATCCGGGTTCGCTGCTTAAAATTGGAAGCCGCTATGATGGTCCTCATTTCTTTGGTTGGTAATCGTTTGACAACCTCCGAACCATCCGGACGGACGACTGTGAGATAAAAAACCGGAGGTAATTTGGAGCTGGCGCTGCTCTGTTTGATGCCGATCTTCATTTTATCCACCCGGGGATCATAATCTGGGACGATCTCTTTTACAGCCTGGTCTCTCCGCTGGTAACAACGAAATCCTTCCAGTGCCGGGGTAATCTCCTCTACAATGGTCCGTACTCCGAACTTACCGGCCAGCAAAGTGGCCAACTCGCGGCTGTCGGGACTTGAATCTTTCTCCGGCATCATCACCCCCAGCACTTTTTCAGGTCCCAAAGCCCTGGCTGCAAGTGCCATTGTCACCGAAGAATCAATCCCCCCGCTTAATCCAATGACTCCACCCATCCGGTGAAGATGTTCGGCGACCTCGTGCCTTAAACGCCCGGTGATTTGTTCTACCAGTTTCTCCACGTGGGTGATCTTCAGAATATCTTGATGAAAAGCAGGTTTTGTCATTGTGCCTTGGTATATAATGATTGATCATAGCGAACCGGGCAATCCGATTCCATGAATGTCCGTTTGAATGAATTATTCTTACCCAGGAAGAGATCGGTAAGGATCTGCGTGGAAAGGATCCCCGCCACCGCCATATTGTCATTCTCGGTCACGGCCCTGCCTTCTTTCAGCTTTTTAACCAGCTTCTCGACTGAATCGGATTTGAAATATCCATATTTCCTGATCTGGCTGGTTGAGACCATTTCTTTCAGGTAACCAGGCGCTTCCGCTGATAAAAGACTGGTGGCTACAGGAGCCCTGTAAGCTTGCTTAGGTCTCGAAACCACACTCTCCGGTAACCTTTCCTTCATCACTCTTTTCAGCAGATACTTCTCATTCAACCCCTTGATCTTGTGATTCCAGGGCAACCGGCTGCAGAACTCCATGACCCGGTGATCGAGAAAAGGGTAACGACCCTCTACCGAGTGAGCCATGGACATCCGGTCGCCCTGGGAGGAGAGCAGGTAACCGGAAAGAAACAGGGTCGATTCCAGCCACTGTGCCCGACTAAGAAGGTCCCACTCCCCAAAGGATTCAGGCAAAAGCGGATCGATGATGCCAGATGGATCGGTATCATAGCCGTTCATGAACCCGGGTGAGAAATGCTCCTTCACGTGCTGGGAGTTATTCCATCGGACCAGGTGGGAATAGACCGGTGAACCGGTGTCGGACAACCGGTAGCCGAAAAAGAAACGGGTCAGGTTCCTGCTTCGACCCTGGAACTGCGCCAGGTAAGGATAAAGCTTCTGTAACAGCAGTGGCCTAAGCCTGGAATCCGGTTGACGGGACCAGAATTCCCGTATGAGGGCCTCCTTAAAAATATTGTACCCTCCCAGGAATTCATCGGCACCCTCACCGGTGATCACCACCTTGATCCCGTGTTCATGTACCAGATTGGAAAGCAGGAACATAGGCACAGAACCGGTTCTCAGCAACGGAATCTCTGTATGCCAGAGTACTTCGGCAAAATTTGCCGCTATATCCCTGGTAAAACATGTCACGGAGCTGTGGGAAGTATCGAGCCAGCCGGACACCTCCTGCTGGAAAGAGGTTTCGTCAAACTCTGACTGTTCAAATCCAATGGAGAACGTATTCAGCACACCCGGCTCAACCTTTTTAATAAAATAGGTAGTGGCACTGGAATCGATCCCGCCGCTCAGATAGGCAGCCACCTGCACATCGGATCGGAGCCTGAGCTTTATGGAATCCATGATCAGTGACTCAAACTCTTCGATCTCCCTGTCAAGTGAACCAGGAGTCCCCGATACGCCTGAAGGATGAAAGGCAAGCTGCCAGTAGGGCCTGAGCGTGGTCACCCCCTTCTTCTTGATCATGTAATGCCCCGGAGGAAGCTCTTTGATCCCTTTGAAGAGTGTCCCGGGGGAAGGAATGGTCCAGAAGGTGAATACCTGATTTAAAGCAGCAGGATCAATCTCTGTTTCCACGAATCCCGACTCCGTCAGACATTTGATCTCCGATCCGAATATCAGCCGATCCCCCTGTTCAAAATAGTAAAGGGGCCTGATGCCCATCCGGTCCCTTGCCATGAACAACTCTTTCTTCACCGGATCCCAGATAGCAAATACAAATTGCCCGTTGAGCATTTCAACACATTTCTCTCTATATTCCTTATATAATAGGAGTAGAACTTCGGTATCGCTGTCTGTCCGGAATTGATAACCCCGCCGCTTCAGATCTTCCCTGAGTTCGATATAGTTGAAGATCTCGCCATTATAAACGATCCAGAGATCTTCCTCCTTCGTGGACATGGGCTGCTGGCCCTGCGCCAGGTCAATGATACTCAGGCGGACACTTCCAAGACCAATGCCTTCACCTATATATATACCCGACTCATCCGGTCCCCGGTACTGGATCTGAGTCAGCATCCGCTTGATCCAATCAGGTCGCAGACTCTGGCCTTCAGGTTGAAATATGCCGGAGATTCCGCACATCTGTCGACTGATTATTCTACTGTCGAAGAGCTTTTCTTCGTGACAAATTCGGCGATAGCATCGATGGATTCGAAGTTCTCTTCCACCAGATCGCTATCTGCCGCAACCAGATTAAATTTCTCCTCCAGGAAATCGAGCAGCAGCACGAATCCCATAGAATCGAATATGCCTTCGACAAACAGTTTAGTGTCGGAAGTTAGATTAGAAACATCCTTAAAGGTGTTATCCCTGACGTAACTGAAAAGTTCCTTCTTCAATTCTTCCATCATCTATGGTTTGATAGTAAACATTTTAAAAAAGCAGGTGAGATCGCCACAAGAACAAAATCACAAATACTTAATTTTTAAACTATTAGGCTCTTCCTAGAACTTCAATGAACATAACATTAAGTTAGTAAAACCTTTAAGTATTTCTAATTCAATTTGATCAAGTGAGAGAATTGATTGAGAAGTGGATATTGGGGAGCTATTAAACAAAAAGACGCAAAATTCCCATTTGGATCACTCGGTGATCCTTCCAAAAAGTAGGATGAAGATCATTTTTTCCTTGACCAAAGAGAATAGCCGGATGCTAGATCTCCTGGACAAGAAATGCGAGTAGATTATATGAGACCTGTTTGGCTCCGTGATCATTCAGGTGACCGGAATCATAGGTGAAGATACCGGACATGCTGGGATATGTATGACCATCGTAGGTGAAAGTCTCAGAGGATCCATCGGGCAGGGTGCTCTCCGCCTCTGCAAGATCGAAAACAGGAAGAACTCCCCCGTATTCATTCCGCAGCAATTCATTAAACTGATGCCGTTTCATGTTTTCCACAACCCCTGACGGCTGCCTTTTAAGCACTTTCTTGGCGGCAGCCTTCCAGCCCTTCTGGATGGAGGTCAATGGGACAGTAAACAGCACAAGGTGGACATCGGGTCTGTTTTCCCTGAGTTGATTGATTTCGGATTGGTAATAATCAAAGAGTGCTTCGGGATCGGTTGAGCCGGTGATGTCCACATAACAAAGCTTGAAGAATGCCACTGCACCGGATTCTTCCGGAATCGATTTCACTTTAGAAACAAATTCATCGATCTTCGATTCCGGTTCTCCGTTCCTTCCAACCCGGTAGTGAATAAACGGCGTATCGGAAGGCCCATCGATATCCTCGATCTCCAGTTTGTTAAGTACCGTACCGGTTTCACTTTCCCACTTTTCTATGCCGTCTATGATGTTATTGCCTACTGATTGATGGCCGAAGTAGATCTTGAGCCCTGACACCTCCTCGATGAGTGCACCCACATCGTCGGTCCCATTACCATACAATTTGTGAAATTCGCTCATGTCAAACTCGTCTTTACTGCATGCGGAAAAAAGAATTGCAATCCCTAAGATAAACAGATTTCTCATACCATTATTTTTTTAGAACCAGCTATGATCTACAATATCCCCTGATCCACCATGGCGTCGGCCACTTTCAGAAAACCGGCGATGTTGGCACCGCGGACATAGTCCACATAGCCATCCTCCATGGTGCCATATTTCACGCAGTTCGAGTGGATGTTGGTCATGATGTGGTGCAGGCGGTCATCCACCTCCTTTCGGCTCCAGTTGATCTTCATGGAATTCTGTGCCATCTCCAGTCCCGAAGTGGCCACCCCTCCGGCATTGGCTGCCTTGCCCGGTGCATAGAGGACCTTTTTCTGGTGGAATTTCTCAATGGCCTCCGGAGTGCACGGCATGTTGGCCCCTTCGCACAGGCAGATACAGCCGTTGCTGATCAGGTGGTCGGCATCCTCTCCGTCCAGTTCATTCTGAGTGGCACACGGCAGGGCAATATCCACTTCCTTCTCCCAGGGCCGTTTCCCCTGGATAAACTCGGCCGATTCGAACTCTAAAGCATAGGGGGCCACAATATCCTCGTTCGAAGCTCTCAGTTCCAGCATATACTGGATCTTCTCCTCCGAAACCCCTTCCGGATCATACACGTATCCATCCGGACCGGAAAGGGTTACAACCTTGCCTCCCAGCTCATTCACCTTCATGGCCGCTCCCCAGGCCACGTTCCCGAATCCTGAAACAGCCACCTTCTTTCCTTCGAATGATTCCCCTATGGTCTCCAGCATCTCCTTGGCAAAATAGACACAACCGAATCCGGTGGCCTCCGGGCGGATCAGAGAGCCTCCCCAGTTCAGCCCCTTTCCGGTAAGCACCCCCGTGTTTTCCCTGGCCAGTTTGCGGTACATCCCGTACAGATAGCCGATTTCCCTTCCTCCTACTCCGATGTCCCCGGCAGGCACATCGGTATCGGGTCCGATATTGTGCCAGAGCTCCAGCATGAACGACTGGCAAAAACGCATGATCTCCGAATTGGACTTGCCCTTGGGATCAAAATCGGAGCCTCCCTTGGCCCCTCCCATGGGAAGGGACGTCAGACTATTCTTAAAGATTTGCTCGAAGCCCAGAAATTTCAAAATACTCAGATTCACGCTGGGGTGAAAACGCAGTCCACCTTTATACGGTCCAATGGCATTATTGAACTGGATCCGGTAACCCAGATTCACATGCACCCGTCCCTGATCATCGGCCCACGGTACTTTAAAAATAATAACCCTGTCGGGCTCGATAATCCGTTCAATGATATTGGATGATCTGAAATGCGGATTCTCGTTGTATATCTCTTCAATGGACTCCAGCACCTCGCGAACAGCCTGATGGTACTCCAGTTCAGCCGGGTGACGCTTCACCAGGTCATTCATGATCGTATCTACATTCATAGCCATATAATTTAGTTGGAAAAGGTGGTTTAACCGTTGCTAAACGGTACTATAAAAATGGCTCTTCCGCCCAGATTATACAACCCCGGAATATATGATAAAAAGCAGGTTAAATTTTCAGGCCATCGCCTCGGCATACAGCGCCTCGACGAACCTCCAGTCAACCACGTTCCAGTAAGCGTCGATGTAAGCCGTGCGCCTGTTCTGATAATTCAGGTAGTAGGCGTGCTCCCAGACATCGATGTTCAGAATCGGAGTTCCGGTTACCCCGGCCACATCCATCAGCGGGTTGTCCTGATTGGGGGTGCTGGTGACCTGCAAGTTTCCTTCTGCGTCGAGGATCAGCCATCCCCAGCCCGAACCGAACTGGCTGGCCGCTGTGGCGGCAAAGAGCTCTTTGAACTGGTTGAAGGATCCGAAAGTTTCATCGATGGCTGAAGCCAGATCGCCGGTGGGCTCGCCGCCGCCATCGGGCGACATGAACTTCCAGAACATATTGTGATTATAGTATCCGCCGCCGTTATTGCGCACATCTTCCCCGTGGTTGGAGATGGTTTCAAAGAGTTTGTAGATGTCGGCGGGATGAAAATCCTCATGTTCCAGCGCCCGGTTGAACTTGGCGGTATAACCTGCATGATGCTTGCTGTAATGAAGCTCCATGGTCATGGCATCCACATGGGGCTCCAGCGCGTTGTAGTCGTATCCCAGATCCGGTTGCAAAAATTTTCCGTCGGGACCGGTGGAAACCAGGGATACGGTGGCTCCGTCCGAAGCTGCAGTATTCATGCAGGAGGATGCCACGGTGGGAGCGATCAGGGTGCCGGCACCCAGGATCGCAGAGGTCTTCAGAAATTCACGCTTGTTCATGGATCAAATTTTTTGTGTGGTTATTTTCGGGTTAGAGTTATTTGTTATGAACATCTGTTGCTTCAACTCTTGCTGCTTCAACTCTGATGATATATTTTAACGGGCTGCTATACTTAACACGCTGACCCGCATTTTGTTTAGAAGACTTTACAGACTTTCGACTTTCGACTTTACAGACTTTCCACTTTACAGACTTTATGGGCTTTCGACTTTCATCACCACCCCCCGGTTGGTCCGCCCGTCGATCCGGATCACCAGGTCGCGGTCGAAGCGCACGTGACGGATGAAGTCGTCCTCATAGACCGCCGGCAGATGTTCGAGGTAGGCCGTATCGTAGTAGCCTTCGTCTATATACGGATTAATGGTCATGTAGCCCACCCGGAAGGAGGTCAGGTTCTGGAAGAAGTGGGTTCCCTGGGAGGGATCGATGCGGTAGTTCTCCAGACCCGATTCCACGATCACTCTCGCCTCGGAGATCTGCGACCATTTCACCGGGATCCCCAGCCAGGGATCGGAGGATCCCCACCGGCCCGGTCCCACAAGCACATAGCCCTGTCCGCGGATCTCAGGCGGAGGGGGCTCACCCGACCCCATCAGCTGGCGGGCCCGCTGGCCCCGGTCGCGGAATCCCCTGTTGATCTGTTCCATGGTCTCGGCAACCTTCCTGGTATGAACCGCCTCAAAGGTATCGGGCTTCACATAGACCAGGTCGCGTATCCCGCTGAACTCTCCATTCCCCAGTGCCGTCTCCGAGAAAAGGATCGTACCGGAACGGTCCACCTCGTCGAGCTGGATTTCACTGGACTGGTCCGTGTCGACGATGGGCCGGATCTGCAGGAAATTGAAAATGTGGGGCATCCCCTTGGGAACCTCCATGTTCACCGCGAACTCGATCTCGATGGGCAGGTTCATCTCCTTCTGGCCGATCTCCAGCAGGTCCTGCAGGATCTTCGCCAGCGGGATGGTCTCATGCTGAAGGATCCCGTTAAAGGTCACGATATTCTTCCCCTGGTAATGGGTACCGTCACGCACCACATCCGAATCATAGTCGTAGACCGAGGCCACATGCCTGAAGGATGCGTCTCCGGCGGCATGGTCGATCTTCAGCCGCTTCAGGTTTACCGCATCGTCGGTGGAAACATGGTAGTTCTCCTCCTTCAGATCGAGGGCATAAAACTCTTTCTGGGTATCGCGCAGCATCGACTTAGTGGAGGAGAGCTGCAGCACCTTCCGTGGAAAGGAGGGAGAGAACCGCAGGCACATGCCTCCGTCCATGATGTACTTGCCCAGACCGTAAGCCACCCGAACGATCCCATCGGCGGGCCGCTCCGGTGCAATGGGATAGAAGTTGATGGACCGGGCCACCCCTGAAAAGGTGGGATAGTAGGAATCGCCATGCCGGTTCCCGCACACCTCCTGCAGGACGATCCCCATCTTCTCCTCGTCGATCACATTGGAGGTGGCCTCGATGTATGCTTTGCTCTCTTTGAAGTAGACCGATGCGTAGACCGACTTGATGGCACTGGTGAGCATCTCCATGGTCTGGGCCGTATCCTGCTTGTTCACCGGGATCATGTAGGTGGAATAGATACCGGCAAAGGGCTGGTAGTGGGAATCCTCCAGCTTACTGGAAGAGCGCACGGCCAGCGGGGCCTCGGTTACGGAGATCACCGTGTAGAGGTCCTGGTGGAGCCACCCGGGCAGACGCGCCGCCACGAAGTGCTCCAGGATCTCCTCGTCGGACCGGTCGGATATGCCGATCCGGTAGAGATCGTTGGTCTCCATGAACTCATCGAACACATCGGTGCTGAGCACCACCGTTTTGGGCACTGTGATCACCACGTTGGGATATTTATGGAACAGCTGGTACTTTTCGATCATCGAGTTGATGAAAGCCAGTCCCCTTGCCTTCCCCCCGATAGACTCCTGTCCGATGCGTGAGAAGGTTTTGTATGTATCGTGACTGTTCTTGTCGAACTTGGCAATAATGCCCCTCCCCTTGCTGATCCGGTAGCTGGAGATCGCTTCATACAGGTAGGTCCGGATCTCATTCATGTTGTTGAAATCCTCCCTGTGTACATACTTAAACAGCTGCGCCACCGGAAATATAGCTCTGGCATTGAGCCATTTGGAGAAATGGTTCTTGCTGGCATGATAGGCCAGCACCTCATCGGGCACCTCCAGAATCTTCCGCTGCAGCGCCTGCAGGTCCACCGCACGGGTTACCTCCTCCATCGTATCCGGATTGCGGAAGATGAACTCTCCGAATCCGAAATTCTGGATAATGTAATTGCGCAATTCATGGGAGAGGGTCTTGGAATATTTGTGAAGGAACCCTGCCCCCAGTGCTAAAGCGGGCGATTCGTTGGACAGGTCGCTCGATTGCATCAATACCGGCATATGCGGATCCTCCTGACGCATCTGCTTCACCAGTGTGACACCCAGCTTCCGTTCCTGATCGCGCTTATCCCCCTTCTTGAAACTCACATCGGTGATCACCCCCAGCATGTTGTCCCGGTAGCGGGAGTAGACCGACATGGCCTCATCGTAGGTTTTGGCCAGCAGGATCTTGGGTCTTCCCCGCATGCGGAGCATCTTCTGATGCTCGTTCAGCGCCTCCTTCACAAAGTTGCGGGTCTGCTGCATGACGATCTTGTAGAGCTCGGGCAGATAGGTGGAGGTGTACCGTACCGAGTCCTCCACCAGCAGGATGCTCTGTACCCCGATCTTCTCAATATCGTGGGGCGCGTTCATCTTGTCCTCGATGAGCTTGATGATCGCCAGCAGCAGGTCGGCGTTGCCCAGCCAGCAGAAAACGTGGTCGATAGCCGACATGTCCTCATTCTGCAGGCGGATGCTCACCTCGCGGTTGAAATGGGTCAGCACCACGATGGGTACTTCGGCATGCGCTGTGCGGATCCTCTTGGCCAGATTGAAGGGATCGTCATCTCCCAGGTTCAGCATTTCTATCACCAGATCGATATCCTCCCGCTCCATCACCTCAAACGCTTCGGCAGCGCTGGTGGCCTTGATGAAGATCGGGGGATAGCGAAGGTTCAGGGAAACATATTCATTGAAGATCTGCTCGTCGATGCGGCCATCCTCCTCCAGCATAAAGAAATCATAGTTGCTGCTGATGATCAACACTGTCCGGATACGCCGCTGCATCAGCAGATTGAAGGCCGTATGACTGAAATCGATGGTGGGTATCGCAATCCCCCTGACCGAATGCTCATTCACTGAATTCTCTTTCCCATCCATGGTCTCCTCAACTTATATGTAAAACACCTGTCATCAATGCTCAACCTTTACAGACTTTAAAGACTTTACAGACTTTATGGACTTTATGAACTTAAAACAGGCTTGCAGGCTTGTTTTAACACCACCGAGACCTGCTTCTTACCGTCCATCATAATGCAGACCGGCTCCCGGAACCGGATGTGCCGCACGAATTCCGTCTCCCTGACCGCCTTCATCTTTTCCAGTTCCTCCCAGCGGATGAAAGAGGCGGGCAAATCTTGCTGAATGCTGAAATACCCCACATTCATGGAGGTGACGTTGTGGAAGAAATGGGAGCCGAGGGAAGCATCCAGCGGAAAATCATCCAGGCTGGTCTCCACGATCACCCGGGCGTTGGAGATCTGACCCCAGTTCACCGGGATCCCGATGAACGGATCGCGGGTGCCCCAGCGGCCCGGACCGATCAGGATATATTTCCGGTGACCGGCCCCCAGTTCCTGGTTGAACTGCTCGATTTCCGAGGCGATCTGCCTGGTCTTCATCTTGTCGAACTTCCCGGGCTTCACATACACCAGATCGGTTACATCGTCCACCTTCCCGTTGCCCATGCTCTTCTCGGCAAAGATGATCTTCTCCTCCTCAGGCAGGTCCTCGATCTGAAATGTGTACTCCCCGCCGGTACCCATCATCGGCTTGATCTGCAGAATGAAGAAAGAGGGTTTGCCGTTGTCGGCCGGATCCAGGTCCACCGCATATTCCAGCTCCACAGACGATCCCAGCGCCTCCTTTCCCACATCCATGATCAGCGCCAGCACTTTGGCCAGCGGCACGTAGTCGTACTTCAGAATATCGGCAAAATTGAGGATCCTCGGACCGGCCGTGGAGAGTCCGGCCTCCACCCGCTGATTGTCGGGATCGTAGACCGAAGCCAGATGCTTCAGCACCCCGTGCTTCTCCGCCTCGGAGATCGCCAGCCGGTGGAGATTGGCCTCCGATCCTTCGTGGCAGAAATCCACATCCGAGTGGATCATATCCAGGGCCACCAGTTCCACCTGCGAATCGCGCAGCTGGCTCTGCAGCGAACTCATCTCCAGATTCGGATATTTGGGCGAGAAGCGGTAGGCCCGCTCACCGTTCACCACATAATGACCCAGCCCTACTCCTGCAATGGCGAACCCGTCCTCCGGTTCCATGTGCGCCACCGGGTAGTAGTTGTGGCTCTGGGCCGTGCCGCTGATATGGGGGTAGAAGTGATCTTTGTGATAGCTTCCCACCACATCCTGGATCACCACGGCCATCTTCTCATCTTCCAGCTTGAAGTGGATGGCCTCGAAATAGCTCCTCGACTGGGGTGAAAAGATGGAGGAGTAAACCAGCTTTACCGCATCCTTCAGCTGCCTGAACCTGACATTGAAGTCGGGGTGGTTGTTGGGGATCAGGTAGGTTTCGAAGATCCCCGAAAAAGGCTGCATGGTGGAATCCTCCAGAAGGCTGGAGGAGCGCACCGCCAGGGGCCGGTTGACCAGCTTCAGCAGTTCCTTCAACCGCTTATCCAGGTTGTAGGAGAGCTCCCCGTCCAGAAAAAGCTTGCGGATCTTCTCATAATCGGTCTCCATGTGCACCAGATCCAGCAGGTTATTCCGCTCCATGAAGAGATCGAATTCGTCGGTCCCGATGATGGCTGTTTTCGGAGTCCGGATATTCATCTCGGGAATGATCTCCTGGAAATTCAGGTTGTAGATGAGCGTATTGATAAAGGCACATCCTCTCCCCTTTCCCCCCAGTGCCCCGGTTCCCAGGCTGACGATATTGGATTCGTCCATCACCGCAGTCTCCTCGAAATTGACAATCTTCCCGGTATTGGACTCGTTCCGGTACTTCTTGATCACATAGTGGAGATAATTGCGAAAATCGGCGGGGGTCTTGAAATCGGTCACCTTCACCGGATGGATCATCTTGGCGATCTTGATCTCCCCGCGGGCCATGAGCCAGAGGGAAAAATGGTTGCGCTTGCCGTGATAGACCAGCGATTCGGGCGGAATGGTGCTGATATGCTTTTCAAACTCCCTCAGCGACTTGGCCTCGGCGATCTTCCTCCCTCCCGAGTCCCGGTAGACAAAATTCCCGAATCCCAGGTGGTGCATAATGAAGTTGCGGATATCCTGCAGCAGGGTCTCGCTGTTCTTGTTGATGAAGGTTGATTTCAGTTCGAAAGCGCGGCGGGAGTTGCCGATGTCGGATGACTGGACTACGGTGGGAAGCCCTTTGATGGTCTCACGGGCATTGACCACCAGGTTGAATCCGGCATTCTCATCCAGCACTCCGTCCCGGTCGAATTTCACATCGGTGATGAGGCAAAGCAGCGAATCTTTGTATTTATTCACCACCTTCATGGCCTCTTCGTAGGTGGTGGCCAGCAGGATCTTCGGACGGGCCCTGAGACGCAGCACTTTAAAAAGCTCATCGGTACTCACATCGTCGATGATCCGTTTGGTCTGCTCCAGTACATTGCTGTAAAGCATGGGAAGATAGCGGGAATAGTAGATCTCCGAATCCTCCACCAGCAGGATCACCTTGACCAGACCCAGCTGGGTGTCGTTCTCCACATTCACCTTGTCCTCCAGGTGCTTGACCATGGCAAAGAAGATGGAGGAATCGCCGTTCCATACGAACAGCCGGTCGATGTTCTCCAGGCTGGGATTGGTATGTTTGAAGGCGGAGACCTCCCGGTCGTTGTTCAGCAGGACATAAATGGGGATGTAGGGAAAATCGCGCTTCACCCGGGCCGACACCTGCATGGGGGTCACCTTGTCGGTACCGATCATCAGGATCACCATGTCGAAATGGCGCGAGTTGAGCTGCTCGATGGCCTCATCGTAATTGGACACCCCGGTGACACGCGGCATGGAGGTGAGGTTCAGCTGCGAATACTCTCCCAGGATATGTTCCGAGAACCGCCCCTCCTTCTCGATGCTGAAAGCATCGTAGAGGGTGGCCACCAGCAGGATCTCTTTCACTTTGTACCGCATCAGATCGTGGAAGATGTCCCGGTTGGCGTTCTGCTTGCTCAGAAACTTCTGCAGCAGCTTGCGCGAGTTGACCTCCCGGGGATGCTGGAACTGGCTGATCTCCTCGCGGACCGTATCCTTCTCCATGGTCTTCCGGAGGATCTTCCTTGCCTCCTGGCTGTTCAGGAAATTGGAAATGATGCTGGAGAGGTTTTCGATCAGCTGGCGCTCCTCCTTCAGGAAAGGCCCCTCCTCCATCTCCGGGAACTGTTTCAGGTAGAATACCTCGATCTCCCCCTTCCGGTTGTCGATGGTCCGGAACTTCTGGTTCTGTTTCCAGTCCCCTTCCCTGAACCCCGGACTGGCATAGGATTTTCCTTCGAACCAGATCCGGGCCACGGTCATCTCGGGATACTGCCACGCCCTGGGAATGATCTGGACGATCTGGCTCAGCGTCTCTTCCACCGAGCGGTTCTCCTTGATGATCTGGGTGGTCTCGTTGATACAGGTCAGCTCCTTCAGCCGCTCTTTACGCTCGGCAATCAGGCGTTGAATATCCTCTTCCGATCTCAGAATCAACGTTAGTCTAAAGTTTAAAGTCTGTAAAGCCCTTAAAACAGCCGAAAGTCACCCTTTCGATTCAAAAACATTCCCGCTGTGCAGCAGCTCATCCACGGTTTGGATCTTCGAATGTTCCCGGGCGTGATCGATCTGGCTATGGAGCTCCCGCTCGAAGGTAGTGTTTTCGATGGAGCGCACCACCCCCATGGCAACGGGAAACTCGGGTAATCCCATCCGCACCAGGCGGTAGTGGCTGGTATCGTCGGGATCTTCGGCGTTGTGAACGATCAGATCCTCTTCCGTGACCCCGTCCTCCCCGATGGTCACCGCTTCCAGCTTGTTGCGCCGCATCATCAGTCCCCGGTTCCGCTCCTTGCCGAAGATCATCGGCTTTCCGTGCTCCAGGAAGATCTGGTGGTCGTAGCGAACATCCTTGCCGGTGATGTCCTGGTGAACCTGGTTGGCGAAGATCACGCAGTTCAGCAGGATCTCCACCACGCTGGTCCCTTTATGATCCGCCGCAGCCTTGAATACCTGCCGCATCATCTTGGGATCGCTGTCCACCGTGCGGGCAAAGAAGGTGCCCTGGGCACCCATGGTCAGTTCACCGGGTTTAAAGGCACTTTCGATGGTCCCTTCGGGCGAGGTTTTGGTCACACTGCCCTTGGGGGTCGTGGGTGAATACTGGCCCTTGGTGAGCCCGTAGATCTTGTTGTTGAACAACAGGATGTTCACATCGATATTGCGCCGGATGGTGTGTATGAAATGGTTCCCCCCGATGGCCATGGAGTCTCCGTCACCGGTGACGATCCACACACTCAGGTCGGGATTGGCCGCCTTGATGCCCGAGGCAATGGGGTTGGCCCTTCCGTGCATGGAGTGGAAACCGTAGGTATTGATATAATAAGGAAAACGGGAAGAGCATCCGATCCCGGAGACAAAGACCACCTTCTCCTTCGGCACTCCTGTTTCAGGCAGCACATTCATGATAGTGGAAAGCACCGCATGCCCGCCACAACCGGCGCACCATTTCACCGGCCCGTCCAGTTTGAAATCTTCCTTCGTCGCTATGGATACCGGTTCAATATTGTTAACCATGTTCTGTTGTTTTTTGAATTCGTTGTTTGATCCACTCATGCCTGTTTGATCCACTCATGCCTGTTTGATCCACTCATGCCTGTTTGATCCTTCCACGCCTCACTGTTCCGGCTGCTGGACGGATGCGAGAACATCATAAAACTTCAACTTCAGCTCCGAAATGAACAGCGGAAGCCCCTGTATCTTATTATACTGCAGGTATTCGAACCTGGGCAACCTGGACCGGAGGTAGGTGGCAAACTGTCCCAGGTTGAGCTCACACACCAGGATCTTCTTGTATCTGCTGAAAACCTCTTCGGTATTTCCCGGAAGAGGATTGATATAGTTAAACTGCGCCAGCCCGATACTCTTGCCCTCCTGGTGGAGATCGTTCACTGCGCTGACCAGGGCGCCATAGGTGCCGCCCCATCCCACCACCAGCAGATCGCCCTCCCGGGCTCCGATCACCTCCTGTTCGGGAATGAATTCCACCACCTTTCGCACTTTCTCTTCCCTCTGTTCCACCATCACCTGATGATTCATGGGATCGTGCGACACCTCGCCGGTTACATCAGCTTTCTCCAATCCGCCCACCCGGTGCCGCAGCCCCGGCTGACCCGGGATAGCCCAGAAACGGTTCAGCCGCTCCGGATCGCGGTGGTAGGGATAGAAATTCGCCGCATTGTCCTCCACCTTCGGCGGCCTGATCTCCGGCAGGTCAGCTGTCTTGGGGATCCTCCAGAGCTCCGATCCGTTGGCCAGGTAGGAGTCGGTCAGAAGGATGACCGGGGTCATATGCTCCAGGCTCAGCTTGGCTGCCCGGTAGGCGAAATCGAAACAGTTGGCCGGACTGGACGCTGCCAGCACGATACAGGGCGACTCCCCGTTGCGGCCATAAAGTGCCTGCAACAGATCGGCCTGTTCGGTCTTGGTGGGCAGACCCGTGGAAGGGCCCCCGCGCTGCACATTAACGATCACCAGCGGTAGCTCGGTGATCACGGCCAGTCCGATGGCCTCGCTCTTCAGCGCCAGCCCGGGTCCGGAGGTAGAGGTACAGGCCAGCCTTCCTGCGAAGGAGGCCCCGATGGCCGAGCTGATCCCGGCGATCTCATCCTCGGCCTGGAAGGCGATAGCCCCCAGATGCTTTCTTTTCGCGATCTCCTGAAGGATCTCCGTGGCAGGAGTGATAGGGTATGAACCGAGAAACAGCTTCAGCCCCGCCTTCTCCGCCCCGGCCAGCAATCCCCAGGCAGTGGCCTGGTTTCCGGTGATGTTCCGGAACAGTCCTTTCTTGCCCTTCATCGGGTTCACATGGAAGGTGGTGGAGAGCGCCTCGATGGTCTCCGCGTAATTGTAACCCTCACGCAGTACCGCAATGTTGGCCTTCACCAGCTCCGGCTTCAACTTGAACTTCTCCTTCAGGAACTGCTCGCCGATCTTGATATCCCGGTTAAAAAGCCAGTAAAGGAGTCCCGCCACGAACTGGTTCTTGGTCTTTTCAGCCATCTTCGTGGAGAGCCCGTGTTGGGTGGCCACATTCTTGGAGAGCATGGAGATCGGTGCCTTCACCAGGTTGTATCCTTCCAGGGAATTGTCGTGAAGCGGATCCTCCACGAATCCCGCCTTCTTGTAGTGCTTGTTGTCGAAGTTGTCGATGTCGATGATCAGGGTAGCCCCTTTCTTGACCCATTTCATGTTGGCTTTCAGTGCCGCCGGGTTCATGGCCACCAGTACATCGGCCTGGTCTCCGGGAGTGGATACCTCCTTGTGGCCGATATGGACCTGGAAGCCCGATACCCCTGCAATGGTTCCCTGCGGTGCCCTGATCTCTGCCGGATAATCGGGAAAGGTGGAAAGGTCGTTTCCAATGAATGCAGAGGTGTCGGAAAACTGCGTTCCGGTCAGCTGCATTCCATCCCCCGAATCACCGGCAAACTTCACGACTACCTCCTCTAATTCAATGACCCTGTGATTCTTAGCCATCAGTAGTAGTTGGTTTGATTAATAGAATGTGTTTCAATGAATAATCCCCATTTCAAAGTTAGGGATTTTAAATTCCGGCTATGTCCCTCCTTCCCTAATCTTTTCTACTTTTTAACATGATTCTTAACACATTCCGGAATACATCACATTTTTACTATCATTGCAGGTATGAACTCAGAAGAACAAAAGAAAAACCTGGTTTCCATCATCGAGGCGGAAATAGAAAAGCTGAAAAAGAAGGTCGAGGAGATCAAAGAGTTTACCGAACCTGTAGAACCCGATAATGCGATCGGTCGCATCTCCCGGATGGATGCCATCAACAATAAAACGATTTATGATGCCAGCCTGCGCAATACTCGGAACAGGCTGATTCAGCTGCAGAACGTTCTGACCCAGAGAAACGATGCCAGTTTTGGCAGATGCATTAAATGTCACCGGGAAATTCCCCTTGAAAGGCTGAAAATCAGGCCGGAAGTCCGTCTTTGTGCCAGCTGTTCGGGCCGGTAAGGAGAACACCCTTCGCGGCAAGCTGATTTAAAAACGGGTATTGACGATATTGGTGTATTTCGATCCGAACGTATAGGTGATGGCAATGGTTGCCGAGAGGGAAAAATCCGTTGCCAGCTCGCGCTGCTCCAGCAATATTTCCTCAAGTGAAGCTTCCCCCCTGGGTAAGGAAAGCTGGTCACGGATCACCGTATAATCTGCCTGAAATGCCAGCGCAAACCCTTCAAACAATCTGGCGGAGGTCTGAAGGTAAAATTCAATTCTGCGCCTCGAAAAATCGTGCAGGTAGTTTGACCCGACCAGTCCTGACTCAATACTTCCCCAGGGCTGCTGTACATTCACCTCAGCTTTTAACAGGTGATTGAAAAGATTCTCCTCTGTTTTACCGAAAACGGTCTCATCATAGTAATCGTAATACCCGTATCCAACCTGGTAAGTAAGGGTAATGGATTTACGGGTGGCTTCCCTGTAGGGAAAGAGACTGTATTCAATACCCGGGCTTATGGTATACTCGTGCCTGATATTCCGGCTGCTGGTGGTTAAATAGGTTCCGAAAAGGCCGGTTGACCAGTGTTCATTGAGGCTCATGATGGCATAACTGTCGAGCCCGTGCCTGTGCTGACGGCTTTGAACCGCTTCGGTGTTTTCAGAAGGTCGAATAAAACCCGTATTGTAATTAAAATACGGTCTGATACGGAATTTCCAGTCTTCTGTGATCCGGTCGGCAAAAAGTCCCCAGCGCGAATTAAAGCTTCTCTGGTTCGACTCCATCTCCAGGTTAATCCCTCCGATATATGAACTGAATATCCAGTGATCCCATGGGTCCTCCGGGTCGCCATTACCGGTTGCCATGGCAGTGTCTGTGTAGGTAATGGTGAAATTCTTCCCCAATGGGGTCTGTAACATAAAAGAGGCAAAGCCCATGGTCAGAAAACGTTTTATCGCCTCACGCTGCTCTGCAAAGGTGGTATTCGGTGCAATATAGTGTTCAATGGTATATTCGATCGCCCTGAACTCCTCCCGTCCTAAAAACGTAAACTGAAATACCCTGCCTCCCCCGGCAGTTCCCTCATCGGTCACAAATACATGAATATCTGCCTGTTCAGGATCGCGCACATAGTTCACGAACGTCAGATCTGTCCGGATGAAATTATAGTCACATCGCCGGCAATCCAGGTATACATCCGGCGGATCTGTCACCTGACGGATCCCCTCCGAACTGTTCCGGTCATTCAGGGGCTCCTGTGCTGAAACAACCGTCAGAAACAGGACACCCTGCACCAATATCAAAAATATCTTTCCCATCATAACTGCAAATATACGATAACCCCGGTTTTAACTTTTGGCCATTTCCATTCGGCGGAAGATGAATATTCCATACCTTTAACGGACTGCTCCAATTATTGTTATGGGGATCATTAAATCAGTCAGGGGAGTCACCCCACAGATGGGAAACGATTGTTACCTGGCCGATACGGCGGTGGTGATCGGTGATGTGGTAATGGGCGATGAATGCTCGGTGTGGTTCAACGCGGTGCTGCGGGGAGATGTGAACCCGATCCGTATCGGGAACCGGGTCAACATCCAGGACAACAGCACCCTTCATACCACCTATCAGAAATCGGTAGTGGAGATCGGGGATGATGTGACTATCGGCCACAACGTGGTGGTTCACGGCGCCCGCATCGAGCGGGGCGCCCTGATCGGCATCGGTTCGGTGCTGCTGGACCACGTGGTGGTGGGCTCCCACACCATCGTAGCTGCCGGTTCCGTGGTACTGGAGAACAGCGTCCTGGAACCCAACAGCCTCTACGGCGGTACCCCGGCCCGCCGCCTCAAGTCCATCGACCCGGAGCGCCTGGAATCGATGAACATACGGATCGCCCGCGACTACATCAAATATGCCTCCTGGTACACCAAGTAGGAATTTCCGTGGAAATCAACTAATTTAAAGGGCCAAACCCTTTCGTTCCATGAAAAAAGCAGGCTCTGTGCTGGGAATCGCCGGGGTAGTTCTGATAGCAACCGGACAGTTTCTGAGGGTCGGAAGCCTAGAGGGAGCAAGCCTCATCTGGTCCCTGGGTATCCTGATGTTTATTCTTGGATTTTTACCCTACATCCTTCAGAGAGGATACAGGGATCTTACTCCCCTGAGGAAACTGGAACGGGTACTGGGGGTGGTCGGTGCTCTGTTCATGGTCAGTGGAATCCTGTTCAAATTCATGCACTATCCATCAGCGGCCATCCAGATGATTTTTGCGATCATTCTGTTTGTCTTCGGGTATGTGCCTTTGCAACTGTTCCTCTCCTGGAGGGAGGCAGAAACCCGCCTTCAGAAGGTTTATTCGGTGGTCCGGTTTATCGCCTTTTTCCTGGTCCTTCTGGGCTTCTGCTTAAAGACTATGCACTGGCCCGGCGCCGGCGTGGCTCTCGCACTGGGAATGTTCATCATTCCCATCTACCTGATGTTTTACTTCATCCTCCGGATGAAGGGTCAGGGGCGGATTCCCTTTCTGACCGGAGACTTGCTGCTCGCCATACTGGCTTATTTTATCTGGATCTTTGTGACCGCTAATACGATCAGTCGGTCAGCTGTGGAAGGCTACCGGCTTATGGAGGACCAGTACCTCCAGATGATTGCCGGGATCGAGTCATCCAATTCGCTCATTTACGCAAGCATCAATTCTGAAGAATCCGAAACGGATCCGTCTTTGAAGGCTACCATCGGAGAGCTGAGGCAACTGGGACAGGAGTACATGCAAACCTCCGATTCCATCAAAGAAGGATTTTATCGAATGATCCTTGGCGCCTATTATAAACAAGGCTCCAATCACCTGCGGATACAGGAGGGAACACTTGCAAACGACCATCCCGTAGAGGAATACTTTTTCGAACGGGAGAACGCTCCGCGAATCAAGCAAGCCGTTAACCGATACAGGGATGGAGCCGAAATGATCGCAAGGAAGCACCACATTAAGTCCAGTGCCATCGGACTGGGTCTTGAAACGGCGGATATCGATTATGGGAATGGCTACACGCAAACCTGGATCAGTTATATTTTCGAGGACGTCCCGGTGGGATCGGTCATAGTCAACCTTTCCCTCCTGATGCAAATGGTATTGATCACTGAGAGCAATCTGCTCAACGCGCTGGTTTCCCGGATGGACCTCTCGGAAGAGGCAGTCCTGCTCCAGGAATTGGCATCCCGGGAATCCGAACGGGCCATCCGGCTGAAGGAAAATGAGATCACCCGGGTCCGCCAGCAGCAGGAGCTGCAGGAAGTACTCCTTGAGCAATCGTTGATGGAAACCCGGCAGAACAAGATGATGGCGATTTTCGGGTTCGGCGGGGTGGCCCTTGTTTTGGTGCTTTTTTCCATCTCTACCCGCGCATATATGCGCCAGCAGAAGGATAACCGGACCCTTCAGGAGCAGTCGCAGGAAATTACCGAAAAGAACGAGGAACTGAGCCATCAGAACGAGGAGATCGCGGCACAGAGGGACGAAATCGAGGCACAGCGCAATCTGGTTTCCGACCAGAAAGCACTGATCGAGAGAGCCCATGAAGAGCTCTCTTCCAGTATCGACTACGCCATGCGTCTCCAGGATTCGATCCTTTCCCTGCCAGACCTGATGGAAGAGCATTTCCATGATCATTTCATCCTGTTCCGGCCTAAACAAAAGGTCAGTGGTGATTTTTACTGGTGGGGTGAAGCCGAGGGTCATATGATTATTACGGCTACCGATTGCACCGGTCATGGAGTACCGGGTGCCTTCATGAGCATGATGGGGATCTCTCTTCTGCGTGAGATTGTGGTCAAGGAGAAGATCACCGACCCCGGAAAGATCCTCGATCAACTCCGCGAGGAGGTAATACGGTCGCTGTATCAGCGGGGAGCCTCCCACGAGCAGAAGGACGGCATGGACCTTTCACTGGTCTCCATCGATATCCGCACCCTGGAATGCGGGTATGCAGGGGCCAATAATCCTCTCTATCACATCAGGGACGGGGAATTGACCGTCTACCGGCCGCAGATGATGCCCATCTCCCATTACCAGAAGATGGATCCGTTCAGGACCCGGGAGATCCCTCTCAAGGAGGGCGATCAACTCTATCTGTTCAGTGACGGCTATGCAGACCAGTTTGGCGGAGAACAGAGGAAAAAATTCAAATACGGGGCCTTCCGCCAGCTCCTGCTGGACCACTCAGGGCTTCCCATGGCAGAGCAGCTCGAAGTACTGGAAAAGACCATCACCGACTGGCAGGGCTCTCAGGAGCAGATCGACGACATGGTAGTGATCGGGGTTCAGATATAGCAGACCAGTACGGTCAGGAATTCTAAACGGATGACCATGAAAAAGGCCAGGCATATTCTCGGAATACTTGCAGCTTCCTTATTTGTCCTGGGATTGCTATTCAAATACCAGTTATACACCGGGGGAAGTATCCTCCTTGTTGCCGGTTCTCTAATATTTCTTTCCGGATACCTTCCCGTACAGTTGATCCATCAAAGCAGGAATTCTGACCATATTCAGCAACGGGCATACCTCATTGTCCGGTTCATTACCTTTTTCCTATTGATGACGGGTATGGTATGCGTGATCCAACATTGGGCAGGCGGATATCTGTTCCTTACCATCGGCCAGGTCATGCTCGTTATTTATCTGGGTTACTACTTTTATCTCAGATCCAAAAGTGTTCTATCTCCTTCATTTCAATGGGATGATCTTTTCATTACCATTCTGGCCTTTGCATGCATCATCTATTTGATGAATCCAAGACCTTCCAAAGATTACCTGAAAGGTCATATGGCGATTATCTATCAGTATACGAAACAGAATGCAGGTCTGGAATCGGCAAACCGGGTGATATATACCAGCATTAACTCACTGGATCTGGAGGATGATCCGGTAATAAAAGTGGGCATTGAAAGATTACGATCCCATAGCAGTCAATTTTACCGGACCTATGATTCGATTCATAGAGAATTTCTCTCCTTCTGTGCTTCCTACATGAGCCCTTCTGCTGAAGAGTCCATCCATCCACTCCTTCTCACAAAGATTTTTTATGGAACTGAATTCTTCATCCATCGAAACCATGGAGAAAAACTAAAACATGCTCTGGTCGAATATCGGGAGGGCGTGCACAAGCTCACAAGAGATTTTTACCTGAATACAAGTCTGATGCCGGTGGAGGTGGATATGAGTGATATGCAGGACGAAAATGGAGAACTCACCAGTTGGGAATCCTATATGTTCGAGAACCTTCCAACCGCCTCAGTTCTCACCAATCTGCTCTGGATCAAACAACGGATCTTAATTACTGAGGGCAATATGCTGGCCGCTCTGCTTGGCAGGGTAGACCTGTCCAACGAGGCCAGATTGATCCAGGAATTAGCTTCAAAGGAATCGGAAAAGGCCATGGAGCTAAAAGAGAATGAACTCATTCAGATGATACAGAGACAAGAACTCCAGGAAATGCAATTGCAACGATCGCAGATCGAACTGCGCCAGAGGAACCTGTTGGCAATGCTGGCTTTACTGGGGATCCTATTTGTATTGGTACTGTTTATCATCTCGACCAGAGCATACCTCAGGAAACAGAGAGACAACAGGAAACTCGAAGATCAGAATACGGAGATCACCGCACAGCGGGATGAGATCGAAGCACAGCGCGATGAGATCGAAGCACAGCGGAACCTGGTCTCCCTCCAGAAGGAACAGATCGAAAAGGTCCACAACGAACTGACTGGCAGCATCGATTATGCCACCCGCCTGCAGGAGGCGATCCTGCCGGAGACAGAGCTGCTGGACAATTATCTCTCCGACCATATGGTGCTCTTCCGTCCCAAACAGATGGTGAGCGGGGATTTCTACTGGTGGGGTGAAGTGAACGGACACCTGGTCATCACAGCCACCGACTGCACCGGTCATGGGGTGCCTGGAGCGATCATGAGCATGCTGGGAATCTCCCTGCTGCGTGAGATCGTCGTCAAAGAACAGATCACCGACCCGGGGGAGATCCTGAACCGCCTGAGGGAGGAAGTGATCCGGTTACTGTTCCAGCGCGGGGAATCACATGAGCAGAAGGACGGCGCAGACCTTTCGCTGATCTCTCTGGAGACCGGCACCGGTAACGCTCCCAAAAAGTGCCGCTATGCAGGCGCAAACAATCCTCTCTACCTCATAAGAAATGAGGAACTGGTGGTATACCGGCCCGATACGATGCCCGTTTCCCATTACCAGAAAATGGATCCCTTCACAACCCGGGAGATTCCCCTCCGGGAAGGCGACCAGCTCTATCTGTTCAGTGACGGATATGCCGACCAGTTTGGCGGAGAACAGAGGAAAAAATTCAAATACGGGGCGTTCCGTCAGCTCCTGCTGGACAACTCGGGCCTGCCCATGTCGGATCAGCTCCAGGTCCTGGAAAAGACCATCACCGAATGGCAGGGCGACCAGGAGCAGATCGACGACATGGTGGTGATCGGAATCCGGATCTGAACTGCTCAACCGATCTGCTTTTGGCAGGACTGCGAATTCATTTCCAGATATTCTTCCGCTCCAGGTGGATTTTCTCGGCGAAGAACATGTTGGCGATCGTTTCGAAATAGGGAGTGTAATCGGACACATAAAACTGGTCTTCCCCCTTTTTGTGGGTACTGAGCAGATCGTGCTGGGAGAGGAACCTGCGGACCGACTGAGCCACTATCTGCGCGGTATCGAGCACATTGACCTCAAAATTAAAAAAGCGGCTGATCTGATTGCGGATGATGGGATAATGGGTACATCCCAGGATCAGGGAGTCTATTCCCTGCAGCTCTTTGCGTGAGAGATAGGCCCGGATAATGGCATTGGAGATATCGTCGAATACGAATCCCTCCTCGATCATGGGCACCAGCAAGGGCGTGGCCAGGGAACTCACCTGAATATCTATTCCAGCCGTGGCATGGGTCCTCCGGCTCAACTCCTCTATTTTCCTCTGATAAGTTCCGGAATCGATAGTAGCTTTAGTGCCAATGATGCCCACCGCACTTTTGCCTGCCTCCGGATTCCCAAAGGAATCGGACCTTACAGGCCCATTGGCCTGCTCCAGGCAGACATGCTCCACCACCGGGTCGATCACATTCAGGACCACTGCCCGGTCACCCACATGCTTCTTCACCTCCTCGTAGGCGTTGGCCGAAGCGCTGTTACATGCGATCAGGATCATTTTACACTTTTGCTTCAGCAGGAAATCAGCTATTCCAACGGAATAGCTTACAATGGTCTCTTTCGATTTATCCCCGTAGGGCAGATGCACAGTATCCCCGAAATAAACCAGTTTTTCTGAGGGCAGCAGCATATGGAGCGCGTGGGCGACGGTCAACCCTCCGACGCCTGAATCAAATAATCCTATGGGTCTTGATTTTCCCATTGATCTTAATGGATCTGTATGGATCTTAATGAATCTGTATGGATCTTAATGGATCTGTTTACACAAAGGTAAAAAAAACGGGATCATGAGGTTCCTCCCTATGATCCCGTCTGATTTTTTTGACTTGTGAATTTTGAAGGCCGGGTTTGGACTATATTAAAGGCCGAGTTTCGCCCTGACAGCAACCAGCAGATCCTCGCTTGCAGGACCGGTATATACCGGATTTCCCTGTGCCAGGTCAAACACATAGAGCAGACCTTTCTCTTTGGCTACATCATTGATCGCCTTTCGGGCCTTGTCCATCACCGGCTGGACCAGCATCATGCTCTGCTGCTGCAGGTCTTGTTGTGCGGTCTGGGCAAAGTTCTGGAGACGCATCTGCATCTCCTGGATCTCAGAAGCTTTCGCCTCCTTGATCAGGTTGCTCATGGTCGCTTCATTCTGGTTGTAATCCTCGATCTTCTTGTTGATCTCCACCTGGATATTCTCGATCTCCAGGTCGTACTGCGACCTCAGATCCTGAACCTGAGCCTGGGCGGAGTCGTATTCAGGCATGGCTTGCAACAGCTCCTCGGAATTGATATGTCCGAATTTCTGGGCATGAACCGCAAAGGACATACAGAGTATTCCTACAGCAAGGGTTAATCGTTTCATCGTGTTCATGGGTATTATTGTCCGTATTTAACTGATTGCTTGCTAAAAAAACGCCTACAAATGTAAGATATTAATTCTTATAACCTAACTTTTTCAGCACTTCGTCGCTCAGGTCATAGCGGGGATTGGAGTAGAGGATCGAAGCCCCCGAGGCAGTGTCGAAAATGACCGCGTAACTGCCTTCCGCGGAGAGCTCTTTAACGGCCGTGTAGACGGCGTCCTGGATCGGCTTGACCAGCTCCTGTCGCTTGGTGAACAATTCCCCTTCGGGTCCGAAATACTTATTCTGAAGCTCTTTCACCTCCCGCTCCATGGTCATGATTTCCTCTTCGCGTTTTTGGCGCATCTCATCGGTAAGCAGCACGCGTTCCGACTGATAGGTCTTGTACATCTTCTCGATCTCCTCATACTCGGTGGCAATCTCAGTCTCCCACTGCTCGGAGATCTTGTTCATCTGCTCCTGCGCGGCATTGTAGGAAGGTATATTGGTGAGTATATATTCGGTGTCCACAAAGGCGAACTTCTGGGCCATGGTCACCCCTGCGGTTAGCAAAAGGACCAGTGCGCTGATGGCTATTTTTTTCATGATGGTCTGATTTGGTGATGGTCTGATTTGGCGATGTTCTTATTTGGTGATGGTTTTATTTGGTGATGTTCTGATTATAGTATCTTTTTATAGTATCAAAATATAGTATAACTGCCTGCATGGGAAAAAGAACCCCGAAACACTTTTAAAGAACGAATCCAGTTATTTCAGTTCAATTTCCGTACCAAAATCTCTTTAACAGCTGAAGATTATAATCCTTCATAGCTTGAAACCCAGGCCATGTCTCCGATATTGGGGATTGATGATCTGATCCTGATAAGGCCATTCTCAGAACTGTTGCCCGATGGTGAAGTGAAACTGGGAACCGCTGATGCCGGTCGATCCGGGATACGGGTCAAAGCCGTATCCCCAGTCGATCCCCAGCAATCCGAACATGGGCAAAAAGGCACGCACACCTACCCCTGCGGCACGTTTGACCATAAAGGGATTGAACTCATCGAACGAGTACCATGCGCTCCCTGCCTCCAAAAAGGTCAGCACAAAGATCGTTGCCGACGGATTTAATGAGACCGGATACCGCAGTTCCAGGGTGTACTTGGTGTAAACGTTTCCGGATCGCCGGCCCTGGGGATCACGGGGAGTCAGGCTGCGGTTGGGATATCCCCTCTGGGCAATGGTCTCCCGTCCATACAGGTTGTACCCCGAGAGTCCGTCCCCTCCCAGATCGAATCCCTCGAAGGGCGAGGGCCCGATATCATCGTTGTAGTTCCCCAGGTGGCCCCAGTGGAAGCGGGTCATCA
This sequence comes from uncultured Bacteroides sp., assembly GCA_964604655.1. Classification (GTDB taxonomy): domain Bacteria; phylum Bacteroidota; class Bacteroidia; order Bacteroidales. The sequence goes on from CAZRZY010000028.1 coordinate 36,673, forward strand.
ACACCAGATCACCGATCAGCGCATAGTACCAGTCGGCCTTGAACATCCAGCGGTGGTACTCCACCCATTTGTATTTTTCGTCATCCTCGATATTGGTGTAATCCCTTCCGTTCAGAAGCGAATAGGGCGGGGTGATCTGCAGGCTCAGACTCAGGTTCGATCCCCCGCGGGGATAGATGATCTGGGTCTGCGAGTTCCGTCCGAGAGTGGTGGTGAAACTGAAGTTGTTGAAATATCCGTTATCGACAATGAATAGTCCCGGATAGTCCTTCACCCGGTAGCGCTGGTAAGAAAATGCATTGTAGAGAGTAAAAAAGTCGTCGGGCCAGGTCAGCCTGCGCCCCAATCCGATAGAAGCTCCGGTTACCGAATAGAACTCATCGGGAATGTTTCTGGCATCTCCGCCGTAATAGAAGGCGTAGGGGTTCCGGTTCATTTTCGAATAGTACCCTGAAACAGAAAAAGAATTGGGCTTCTTCCCGCCGAACCAGGGTTCCACAAAAGAGAAGTTGTAAGCCTGGTATACCCGGCCGTTGCTCTGGGCTCGGATGGAGAAGGTCTGCCCGTCGCCCGAAGGCACAGGCCGCCATGCTTTGGGATCAAAGAGCCGGCTGGCAGCAAAATTGGAAAAGCGGATCCCGATGGTTCCCACCAGCATCCCGGCCCCGTACCCGCCCGACACCTCCAGTTGATCGGTAGCGCGCTCCACCAGCTTGTATTCGATATCCACGCTTCCGTCGGCCTGGTTGGGAATGGGATTCGGTTCGATCTGTTCCGGATCGAAGTGGCCCAGGTTGGCCAGCTCCCTTACCGTACGGATCAGCTCCTGCTTGCTGAACTTATCCCCCGGAAGAGTCCGGATCTCCCGACGCACAACGTGCTCGTTGGTACGGGTATTTCCCTTGATGATCACCTGGTTGATGGTGGCAATCTCCCCTTCGTATATCCTCATCTCGAAGTCGATGGTGTCGTCCTCCACACTCACCTCCACCGGGGTCACCTGGAAAAAGAGGTAACCGTTGTCCAGGTAAACCCCGTTTACCGCGTCCTCATCGATAAAAAGCCGTTCATCCAGGACCGTCTGGTCGAATATGTCCCCCTTTTCAATTCCCAGCACCGCATCGAGCAGCTCCGAGGGATACTTGGTATTCCCCACCCATTCGACGTCGCCGAAATAGTACTGGTTTCCCTCTTCGATGTTGATAAAGAGGTCAATCCGTTTTTCGTTCTCGGGCGAGGGAGCCACTGAATCCGAGATGATTTTCGCATCGCGGTAGCCGTTCTCGTTATAAAACTCGATCAGCTTTTTCTTATCGTCCCTGAAGGCGTTAACCACCAGCTTGGAGGCCTTGAAAATATTGATATTCACCTTCTTGGTATCCTTCATTTTCCGCCTCAGCACCCGTTCATTGAACGCCTTGTTGCCGGTAAAATAGATCTCGTCGATCTTCACCCGCTCGTTCTTTGCCACATCGATTTGCATCTCCACCATGTTCACCCTCAGGGTGTCATCCTGGAGGCGGATACCCACCTCGGTATTCCGGAAACCCTTCTCCATGAAGTGGTCGCGGATGATCCGGCGGGTATTGTCCATGATATCGGCAGTCACCTGCTGACCCGTGCGCAGGTTGATCTTTTCCATCACATCCTCTCGCTCCGACTTTCCGATCCCGTTGATTACCAGTCGTGACATCCTGGACTGTTCGGTCAGGTAGATATCGAGCCACACACTGTCGTTCCGGATCTGCGTAGCGGTGATCCGGGCATCGGAAAAGAGCCCCTGGCTCCAGAACTTATTCAGCACATCGGTCACATCGTCACCCGGAAGGAAGATCTTCCGGCCCTTTTTCAGACCGGACAGGCTGATCAGTACCTCCTTCTGAATAAATTCGATCCCGCTTACCTTCACATCGGCAATAGTATATTCACGGGGATTCTCGTAGTCGATCACCTCCAGGGTGTCCGGATCGAAGGAGGGCGTTTCCTGAGCGGCAGGCGGATCCTGGTCAGTAGGCGGCTCCTCAGCAGTGCGCGGCTCCTCAGCAGTGCGCGGCTCCTGGACAGTGGGCGGATCCTGGTCAGTAGGCGGATCCTGGTCAGTGCGCAGCTCCTGGACAGTGGGCGGATCCTGGGCCATCAGGCTGAACGGGCCGGAAAGGCCAGTAAAGCCGATAAGGCCAGTAAGGCCGGAAAGGCCAATCAGGAGGAAGTAAGTAAGAAAAGTCCGTTGTATCATTCCCGCTTTTAGTTGTTCACTGTGACTGCTCTGGATTTCTCATTAACCATACCGAATCGTCGCTCCCGTCTCTGAAAATCGATAATGGCTTCGAAGAAATGATCCTTGCGGTAATCGGGCCAGAGTACCGGTGTAAAGTACAGCTCCGTGTAGGCAAGTTGCCAGAGCAGGAAATTACTGATCCTTCGCTCCCCGCTGGTGCGGATCAGCAACTCCGGATCGGGCATGAAGGAGGTGGCCATGT
>CAZRZY010000029.1:0-4812 GCA_964604655.1 uncultured Bacteroides sp.
TGATCGTGAGAGTGGCCGTGGGCATGTTCGGGCTCCTCCTTCTCCTCCCCTGGTTTTCTGATGGTTACCTGATCTCCGGGCATTCCGCATCCGCAAGTGTCGCACATAGTTTTACGGTTTTCGTTCCAGTACTTGTTTATACTATTCGACCAATAATGATTTCAATTGCAATTCCATGCCACTGCTGATCCTTACGCTCAGATTACCGCATACGGGACAGCCGGTCAGCGGCTCTTCCACTTCAAAAAGCTGCCCGCATTCACCGCATTCGGCTCTGGCCAGGATCCTGTTGATCTTAAGCTGAGCATTCTCCAGCGGGGTTCTTTTTTTTGCAACCTCCATAGCTGCCTGAAAAGCCTCTATTTCTATTCCCGAATGTGTCCCGATATCCAGCTCCAGTTCAAGGATCTTTTGTGCACCTGCCCTGGCGGCATGCTCGGTGGCCAGATCGATGAGCTGAAGCACTATGGACATTTCATGCATGGTATCCTCCTATCAATGCTGCATCTTCCAGGCTGCAACCGCCAGCTGCCCGACAGCGATGCCCTGGTCATTGGCAGGGATCTCCCCGGGGCCGAAAACCTGGAAGCCGTGTTCCGACAACTGCCTTTCCGTCTCATCCGTTAAGATACGATTTTGATAGCTTCCTCCCGAAAAAACCACCCGGTTAATGTTGGTTTCTTCCCTGATTTTCAATGCCATTTCCAGCACGGCCCGGACCAGGGTACGGTGGAACCTGGCCGAGATCCGGGAAGAGGGCACCCTTTGTTCCATATCCTGAAGGATCCGGGTGAACATGGGCCTGAAACTGACCTCCTCTTCCCTGATCTCGAAGGGGTATGAGGAGTTCTCGGAAGGATCGGCCAAAGATTCCAGCTTCATAGGAGCTTCGGCCTGGTAGGTGCTCTTCAGCACGAGTCCAAGCAGGGCCGATACCGCATCGAACAACCGCCCGGCACTGGAGATCAGGGGTGAGTTCACCTCCTTCTCCATCATCCTGACCAGAAGATCCAGATCATCCGGTTCGATCCGCCTGAGAAACGCCAGGGGAAGATCCCTGAATCCTTCACCCCAATAGTGATACAGATAGGAAACGGCCATTCTCCAGGGCTCCATGCTGGCCCGGTCACCACCCGGAAGGGGAATATACTCGAAATGGAACCTCCTCCTGTACCCGCTCAGTCCGGCGATCAGCGCCTCGGCACCCCAGAGGGTCCCGTCATCGCCCAGCCCCATGCCGTCCAGGCTGAATCCGATGACTTCGCCGTCGAGCCGGTTCTCCAGCATGACCGAGGCAATGTGGGCATAATGGTGCTGAACAGGAATCAGTTGGATATCCGGATCCAGTTCCGCCAGCTGCCGTGCAAACCGGCTGGATAAGTAGTCGGGATGCAGGTCATGGGCCACCACCAAGGGGCGGAAACGGAACATGCGGCTGAACCGTTCATAGGTCTCCCGGTAAAACTGAAAGGTGGCCCAGTTCTTCAGATCACCGATGTACTGGCTCATAAATACACTCTTTCCTTTTCCCATGGCAAAGGAGTTGACCAGTTCGGCTCCCGCTGCAAAGATACCTTCTGTTTCCATGGAAGTGCGAACCGGCGCCGGAACATATCCCCTCGCCCGGCGAATCAGCCGCTCCTTCCCACCCGCCACTATGGCCACCGAATCATCACAGCGGTTGAAAATCTCCCGGTTATAGGTCAGGATCCCGTCCACCTTCTTCCCGAAATGCTCCGTCACCCGCTCCTCCTCCTTCATCAGGGGCTCATCCGAAAGGTTGCAGCTGGTCAGCACAACGGCATTCGTATTCAACTTCTCCAAAAGTAAGTGGTGGAACGGCATGTATGGCAGCATGACCCCCAGAGTGGAGAGACCGTCGGCAAGTCCGGAAGTCATCTGCTTGTTGCCTTTCAAAAGGACAATGGGTCTGCGCCAGGACTCAAGGAGGGCGATCTCCTCCTTTTCCAGTCTCACCAGCGATCGGGCCGCTTCCGGTGATTGCACCATAATGGCGAAGGGCTTCCCATCCCTCTCCTTGATCGCCCTAATCCGCATCACGGCATCTTGGTGGAAAGCGTCACACATCAGATGGAAACCACCCATGCCCTTCAGTGCATAAACGCTGCCCTTTCCCACCATCTCGCCGAGCCGGTCCAGGATCCGGTTCAGATCACGGATAACTCCTCCCGGAGTCGCCAGTGCGTATGAAGGACCACAGCGATTGCACGCCACTGGCTGTGCATGAAACCGCCGGTCGGTCACCTCCTCATATTCAGACCTGCATGTTTCGCACATCCGGAAGGCATCCATGGTCGTGCCGGCTCTGTCATAGGGCAGATTGCGGACAATGGTAAAACGGGGACCACAGTGGGTGCAGTTGATAAACGGGTAAGCAATTCGGTGCGGCTGGGTCTCCATATCCCGCAGGCACTCCTGGCACACAGCGATATCGGGACTGATCTCGGTAATCTCAGAAGAGAGGTCGGAACTGCTTCTGATCTCAAATCCGGAGAATGCCCGGAACGGTATCGATTTCAGATCGATCTGGTGAATATCCGCCGGCCCGGGAGACCATTCAATGATCGATTGTCTGAATCGTTCCGTCACTGCGGAGGTGGCATTGAAAACAATAGTCACTCCGTCATTCCTGTTTTCGATCCACCCGGAGATGCCCAGTTGCGAAGCCAGTCTGTAAATGAATGGCCTGAACCCGACACCCTGCACCATTCCGGTGATCCCGATCCTGAACGTGGTTACTGATTCTTCCTTCTCGTGTGCCATGGAACCGCTCAATGGAGGCCGGAACCCGGCCTGCATCTGATGTCAGATACAAGCTACCATGTTTAATTGGCAATATCCAGAGATTGCCATATATTTAGTGAAATATTCTTCATACATATGTGTTTAGCAGTTCCAGGCAAGGTGGTTTCCATCGACCGGTCGGACCCTGACCGGAAGATGGCGCAGGTGCAGTTCGGAGAGATCGTCCGGGAAATCTCTGTTCAATGGCTGGAGGATGTGAAGGTGGGTGATTACATTCTGGCCCATGCCGGAACAGCTTTGAACACCCTTGATGAAAAGGATGCATTGTTCACCCTGGACGCCCTTCGGGAGATGGGAGATCTGAACCCCGGCCGCGCAGAATAGATTCTTATGAAGTACCTGGATGAATACAGGGACCGTGAACTGGCCAGTAAACTGATCCGGCAGATCGCCGGCCGGGTGACCCGTCCGTGGAACATTATGGAAATTTGCGGCGGACAGACCCACTCGATCATGAAATACGGACTCCCCGATCTTTTGCCTCGCGAGATCACCATGATCCACGGACCGGGCTGTCCGGTTTGCGTGACGCCTGTTTCACTGATCGATCAGGCTATTCATCTGGCATTGGAAGATCAGGTGATCCTTGCTTCCTTCGGAGATATGCTGAGAGTGCCCGGAACCGAAGAGGATCTGCTTTCGGCGAAAGCAAAGGGGGCAGATGTCAGGTCGGTTTACTCCCCTATCGATTCTGTCTCCCTGGCCGTGAATAATCCCGGCAGGGAGGTGGTCTTTTTTGCAGTGGGTTTCGAAACTACAGCGCCGGCCGTCGCTCTGGCAGTGTTACAGGCCTCGCAGAAAAAGCTGACCAACTACTCTGTGCTGGTGGCACATGTGCTGGTACCGCCCGCCATCCGGGCGCTTTTATCCGCACCGGATCATTCGATTGATGGATTCCTGGCCGCCGGTCATGTCTGCACCATCATGGGGTATGAGCAGTACATTCCTATTGCCGGAGAATATGGGATACCCATGGTGGTTACGGGCTTCGAGCCGGTGGACCTGCTGCTGGGGATCGATACCACGATCGGGATGCTGGAAGCCGGGGAGGCCGGGGTGAAGAATGCCTATACCCGGGCCGTAAAAAGAGAGGGGAATGCGGCAGCACGGGAGATGATGAAGAACGTCTTCCGGACCACGGACCGCACATGGCGGGGCATGGGATCCATTCCGGAAAGCGGTCTGGACCTGAAACCGGAGTACGAAGCATTCAACGCCTTAAAAAAGTTCAGGCTGAGAGATACTCCTTCCGAAGAGTCGGATCGGTGCATCGCAGGCGAGATCCTTACCGGCAGGAAAAAACCCGATGAATGTCCGGCCTTCGGGATTCTGTGCAGACCAGAAAAACCACTGGGTGCCCCGATGGTCAGCTCGGAAGGTGCCTGTGCCGCCTACTTCAGGTACGCCCGCACAGCCTGATCAATACACATGAAAGCCAGATGACCGCACCAACTGCATATGAACGATCCTGCCCAATCCCGAAATCGGATTACGACCGGGTTCTGCTGGCCCACGGCGGAGGCGGAAGGCTCTCAAAAGATCTGATCGAGAGAATGTTTCATTCTGCATTGGGCAACGAATATCTTCGGAAAGGGCATGACGGAGCATTTCTCCATATGCCGCAGGAGAATCTCGCTTTCACCACCGACTCATTCGTGGTCCATCCACTGTTCTTTCTGGGTGGGAACATCGGGGACCTGGCAGTAAACGGAACGGTCAACGACCTGGCCTGCTGCGGGGCAGTTCCACGATTTCTTTCCCTCTCCCTCATCATCGAGGAGGGTCTTCCCCTGGAACAGTTGTGGGAGATCATCCTGTCGATCAGGGACGCCGCTGAATCATCCGGGGTTCAGGTGGTGACCGGCGATACAAAAGTAGTGGAGAAGGGCAAAGGCGACGGGATCTTTATCAATACTTCCGGAATCGGAGAGGTGATTCCGGGAACCGCCATTTCCCCCTCAGCCTGCCAGCCGGGTGATGTGATCA
>CAZRZY010000029.1:4822-39105 GCA_964604655.1 uncultured Bacteroides sp.
CATGGGATTGCCATCCTGTCCGAAAGAGAAGGACTCGCCTTCAAAACGGAGATGACCAGCGATACCGCCCCCCTCAACCATATGATCCATGCGGTGCTGAATGCCTGTCCCTCGGTCCATGTCCTGAGGGATCCCACCAGGGGCGGGGTCGCCAGTGCTCTGAATGAGATCTGCGATGCCTCCGGTACCGGTATGACACTGTTCGAAGACCGGCTGCCTGTCAGCGAAAGTGTGCGGGGAGCCTGCGAAATACTGGGATTTGATCCGCTCTACATCGCCAATGAAGGAAAGGTGCTGGTCATTGTCCCGGAAGAGGATGAAAAGGCCGTTCTGGAGGTGCTCCGCACCTTTCCGGAAGGCCTCCGGGCAGTTACCATCGGAAGGGTAACCGGGGATCATCCAGGCATACTGAAACTGAAAACTGTCCTCGGTACTGAACGAATCGTGGAGATGATCACCGGGGAGCAGCTGCCCCGGATTTGCTGAGGAAGTTCCGGAATCCGGAATGCATCCACTTATATGTATTTCCTGTACTCGGCCGGAACATCCAGGTACTTGCGGTAGCGTTCTGCATGCGGTCCGTAAGCCCTGACCTCTTTTTCCTCAATCTGGTAAGTGCATTGCTCGCCGATAATGTTGGAGATATTGATCTCATACTTTTTCCCTTCCTGATCGGCCATCTCCACACGGACCAGGTTGGGGTGATCCTCCTTGTTTAGTTTCGCATGGCAAACGGGGCAATAGAATTTGTATTCCACTCCCTCCCGGAGTGCAAAACCGGGATGGGTGGTCCGGGTGTAATTTCCCAGTTCGGTATCCAGAAAGATCAATCCTTTCTCATTGTCGGGCGATTTTGCAGAGAATACCAGGGAGCTGCCAATATTCATGTTGCTTTTGCAGATGGGGCAATAGTAGTTGTTGGACATGGCTTCTGTATTTCGTTGATGAATGATATGTACCAGGCGTCGTGCTGTTCGGAGGACAGCCGGCGAGAGTGTTTCTCCGAATGCCACATTCTGCGGCTGAATCCCCAGGACATAGGTCGGACAGGGAAAGAATCCTCCCAGTTTATTCAGGGAGATGTTATGGGTATGAAAGGTTTGGTCCTGCACCTGGTCTATTTTCAGCAGCCGGTAGGATCCGGGTGCTGCCCCCAGCTCCATGCAGTCGATGATGATGAGCCTGTCGGGATTTATGAAGCGGATCTTCCCGATATAGTTCTCCAGGCTGACCTCCGCCGTTAGAACGCTCAACCTCCCACTTTCCCGAAGCTGCCTGCTGATATGGACCCCAACCCCGTCATCGCTCCGCAGTACATTGCCCACCCCCACGAAAAGCAGGTTGTGAGAATCCCTCCATATATCGGACAGTTCCGCCATGATCTGTCACATATATTTCACAAGGACCGACCGCAAACAGTTGGGGCAGATGATATTGAACATATCCTTGCGCTTGAGCCCATCCCTGACATCCACATCGGTGGCCGCATCGGAGGCCAGTTTAAGCTTCTCGTTCAGCATATTCAGGTTCAGTATGGAGGAGAACGCTTTGGGTCCCAGTTTCCGGTGCATGTACTGAATATGTTCTTCCGTGGTAATGATGGCCTTGCAATGTTTACAGATGACCAGTTTTTTCTCCTGGGTCTCCACCACCCGGTCCCGCTCGAATACGGCCAGATCGAAAATCTTGTCGGAAAGCTTTACCCCTTTCCCGGTAATGCAGTGCTGCTGACACATACCGCAGAAGATACATTTCCCGTAGTCGCGGGTGATCACCCGCATCCCGCTCTCCCGGTCATCCTGTATGGAAATGGCATTGGGAGGACATACATTGGCACAGGTTTCGCACCCCACACATCCCTCGTCATTGACCTCAGGCTTACCCCGGTAGTTCTCAAACGGGGTATGGGGTTTTGCCGGAAATGAGGTGGTGTAGGCCGGGGTGAACAGGGAAACCACCGCCTCCTTCAGCTCTCTGATTTTCGGATATCTCATTTTACCACTTCTTTATAGTCGTCCTTGACACTTTTATCTCCCAGTTGGATCCCTGCATGGTAAGCGCCCCTTGCCAGTGCATGGGCGGCCACGGTAGCACCGAAAAACAGAAGTGGAATGGCAACCAGTGCTTTCACTCCCGCTTCCACCAGGCCGAAGTGGACGGCCACCCCCACCAGGATGCTGCAGGTGCCCAGGGTGACACACTTGGTGGCCGACTGCAACCGGTTATACACATCGGGAAGCCGGATCAATCCGATACAGCCGAAGACATTGAACAGAACGCCGATGCAGATCAGGATGAGAGGTATCATACTATTCATTGAGTTTTTTTCCGCTCAGATACTTGGCGAGCGTGAGGGTTCCGATAAAACTGAGAATGATCCAGGCGATGCCGATATCCAGGATAAAGGTCCGGCGGGTCTGGATGGACAGAATGGCACAAATCCCGACTACCAGGATACCGAGGATATCGATGCCCACCATACGGTCGGCAATAGAGGGTCCGCGAATCACTCTGAACAGACAAAAGGCGGCCAGGGCGATCTGGATATAGAGGAGAATCTCAAGCGCTTCCATTATTCAAAGATCTTTTTGATGTAATTCTCAAAACGGCCGACGATCTTGCGGCTGTAAAGGGCCGGATCGTCCGTACTGACATAGATCCAGTGTACGAACAGATCATCGCCGACAATATCCACGGAGATGGTCCCGGGAGTCATGGTGACCGAATTGGCCAGCATGGCCCGCGCAAACGGGGATTTTATTCCCATCTTCACCCGAACGATCCCCGGTTTAATGGGCATGGCCGGATGCAGTACCCGGTAGGCCACATCGAAATTGGCCTTAATGCACTCCCAGGTAAAGATGAACAGATAGACCAGGAGCCAGAAATAGCGCCGGGGTTGAATGAACTTGACAGTGTTTCGGAAAAAATGCCTGCCGAACAGCAGTGTTGTGATCAGTGCTGCCAGGGATCCAGCTAAAAGATTGGTCACACTCAGATTGAAGGTGACCAGAAGCCAGAACAGGAATGCGAGGATGAAGAGTCCCAGGAATTTCATTTTAAAAGCCTATCAGGTTTGTGATCTGAGTTTCGGGTTGAATCAACACCCGGATTGCAGGTCCGAGGACGGTATCTGTTACAGTTGGGAACACCAGCATGCTCAGGCCCAGGCAAAGTACAGCCAGGAAGACCATACTGAAAGCCATGGAAAACGGAGCTTCACGCACTCCTTCCCACACTTTGCCGGGTGTCCTGTTAAAAAATGCGAACCGCTGGAACTTTAAAAATGATCCCAGGGTGATGATGCTTGCCACAATGGCCAGGGTCGCCAGCAGGTAAAACTTGCCTCCGATGGCTGCCAGAATAATGATCAACTTACTGAAAAACCCATTAAAGGGCGGGATACCGGAGATGGACATGGAGGCAATAAAAGAGGTAGTGGAAGTCAACGGCATCGATAACGACAATCCTCCCATTTGCTTGAGATCCCGGGTTTCGAGCCTGTGCTCAAGTGCACCGGCATTCAGAAAGAGCAGTCCCTTGAATATGGAATGATTGACCAGGTGGTAAAGACTTCCGGCAACGGCCAGGTATGCAGCCCTGTCATTTTGTCCTTTCGAAAGCAGGATCAAACCCATGCCGAAGGCCATCACTACATATCCTACCTGGCTGATGCTGTGATAAGCCAGCAGGCGTTTCAGGTCCCATTGCATCAGTGCCACCACTCCTCCAACCACCATGGAAACCGAACCCAGAACAGTGATCACTATCGCGATTTCCCGGGATAGTTCAAACATATTAAAGAAAAGCCGGATCAGCACATAAATGCCCACTGCCTTAATGAGAACCCCTGATAACATCGCGGATATGGGTGAGGGTGCGGAGGAATGGGCATCGGGCAACCAGGCATGAAAGGGGATAACGGCAGCTTTCAGTCCGAAACCTGAGATCAGCAGTACCTGAATGAAAATATAGAATGGCCTGCTGTATCCTGCCGATAATACCTCTTTGACATCGGCAATATTAAGGGTCCCTGTCTTCCAATAAATAAGTCCCACCGCCAACAGGATCAGCATGGAGGCAAGCCCGCCCAACACCTGATATTTGAATGATGCCTCCAGCTCGGTCTTCCCCACTCCAAAGGCAACCAGTGCATAGGAAGCAATGACCGACATTTCGAGGAAAACGAATAGATTAAACAGGTCTCCGCTGAGAACCACTCCATTCATTCCTGCAATGATCACGCAGAACAGAGCATAATAGTTGCTTTCCGCGGTGTACTTCTTCATGTAAGAAAGTGAATAGAAGAGTGCGATGAATCCAATCAGGCTGATCACGCAAAGAATGATTGCCGATAAACCGTCAAGGACCAGGTGTATTCCGATGGGAATTCCTTTCTGGGGAGTCCATCCGCCCATGGCATAGGTGAGTTCTGTTTCGGACTGCAGGAGTGCAATGATGGCCATAACCAGTAACACCGCCATTATCAAAGGAGCAAGAATCCTGTGGAAAAGGGGAAGAGGCTTCCCGATGACCATGACCAGGAAGGCGGATATCAGGGGAATGGCAACAAAAAGGGGGAGCAGTGATTCCATCTTTCAGCCTTTTAGATTTTTTATTTCCCGGATATCGAAGGTGCCGTATTTGCGGTACAAACGGATAGCAATGGCCATTAGCATGGCGGTGGTGGCTAGTCCGATCACAATGGCAGTCAGCACCATGGCCTGTGGCAGGGGATCCACATAACTGGCTCCGGGCCGGGAAGGATCCACAATCGGAGCTTCTCCTCCTTCCACATATCCAATCATAACGAGCAGAAGGAAAATACTGAATTCCATGATCGACAGAGAAATAGCGATCTTGATCAGGTTCCGCCTGGTGATCATTCCGTACAGCCCCACCAGGAACAGGATGAAACAAAGGATATAAACCGTCATATTGAACTCTCTTCTTTAAAGATGATCAAAGCCAGGAAGATGGTAAGAATTGCCGCTGCCACCTCGATCCCGATGAAGATATTATAAAGGGGGATCACTCCGGCACTTAAAAGTCTCCCGGGCTCTCCCGGAGGCAGGTAGTTTGCAAAAAAGACCCCCGTTCCGATCAGAAAGGCCGCCAGGGCAAGGAGGATCACCACAAGGATCGCCAGGCTCTCGGTTAAGGAGGATCCTATCATCTCTGTTTTAAGACCGGCATCCGTACTTCCGAAGGCCAGGATCAGCAGTATATAAGCGCCGGCAATAATGACCCCCCCTGCAAAACCTCCCCCCGGGGTCAGATGGCCATGCAGGATGATGTAGATTCCGTATGTGAATACCAGTCCCGACACCAGCTGGGCAGTACTCTTGACGATGGTTGACATTCCGGTCATATTATTCCGTTTTTTTTCCTTTGAGCCTGAGAAGAGTGATCACCCCCAGGGCAGCTGTGTAGAGAATGACTGCCTCTCCAAGGGTATCATATCCCCTGAAATCGAACAGAACACCCGTAACCAGGTTTACACTTCCGGTTTTCTCCACCGCACCCTCCACATAGACTTCCGACATTCGGAGGCTATGGCTTCCGAAAGGTTCGAGGTCTCCGATGGCGGCTGTATAAAAAAAGAGAAGACCGGCAAAGATGATCAGCGACACGATCATGTTGACCACGGATCTGCGGTTGAAAAGTCCCGATATCTCCTCCCTGGTGCTGTCGAGGATCACGGCCACCATAATCACAAGGGTGATGGTCTCGATCACGATCTGGACGATGGCCAGGTCGGGTGCTTTAAGAAGGAGGAAACAGATGACCAGGCTGTAGCCCACGATGCCCATCGCAATAACGGCCGATAGCAGGTCTCGGACATGGATCGCGAAAATAGCACCGATGATCATGAATCCCAGAAGAATGGATATTGTCAGTTCCATATGGTTTGTTCAGGTTATCAGTAGAGTCAGCAGGATCAGCAAACCGGCAAGGACCCAGATAATATAATCGTGCAGGATCCCGGAATGGACCCTGCTGAAGAGTCCACCCAGGAAGAAGAAGAATTTTGCCAGGAGATGATACAGGTCGAACCATTTTGCTCTTGCTTTCCGGTACATCCATCCCAGAAAGCCAAATTCCTGGAAACTCTTGTAGAATTCCAGGGTTGAGTAGGATGTTACATTCTGAAAACCTTCGCCTCCCACGAAACTGTCGGCCACCCTGACATTTTTAATACCTCCCACCAGATAGACCAGCAGTCCCAGAAAAATGGAGACCATGACCAGGATTCCTACGGCCGAAGAAGCCCATACCCCCGTGAACTGGAATGCCCCTGTTACAGGAATGAAAAGCCCGGGAATTACCAGGTTGCTGGCAAATACACCAAACCCGATGCATGCCAGGGCCAGAACTGCAGCGGGTATCCACATGACAGGTGAAACCTCACGGATCTGCTCGAACTCTTCCCTGCGCCGGCCCAGGAAGATCCCGCCTGTAAACTTGATGAAGCTCGCCAGGGTGAGGGCTGAACCAAGAACAGCCAGCCCAAGCCAGATAACCCAAAGTCTGCTGGCGATGCCAGCTCCTGTTCCGAAATCGATGATTCCCTGGTAGATCATCCACTTGGATGCAAATCCGTTAAATGGCGGGATTCCGGAAATAGAAAGCGCAAAAACCACCGCTGTGAGGAAGGTTACAGGCATTGCTTTGGAAAGGCCACCCAAATCTTCCATATCAGATTTTCCCGTCTGCTGTTCCACTGAACCGGCAGTGAGAAACAGGCCACTCTTGTAAATGGCGTGATTGATCATATGAAAAAGTCCGCCTGCAATTCCTATTAAAGTACCCAATCCGAACCCTACAACCATATATCCTACCTGCGATACGGCATGAAAACCGAGCAGCCGCTTGTAGTCATGCTGCACCAAAGCCATCATGACGGAAGTAATGATAGTGATCACTCCGATGGACAAAATGATCAGGCGCATCCATTCGCCCGGGATGAACAGACCGGTAGTGATGCGGGCAAGGAAATAGATGCCCAGCAGTTTGTCCAGGGAAGCCGGCAGGTAGGCTGAAGATGTCGAAGGAGCATGTTCCGCGTAATCGGGGATCCAGGAATGAAACGGAAATGCCCCGGCCTTGGTAAAGCTCCCGACCAGCAGGGCAAGAAAAGCAGTCACCCTGACCGCATCGGTGGTTCCCAGTGAGATCTCGTCCATGTTCAAAGTGCCGGTCAACCTCCAGATAATGGCAATTCCCAATATCATGATCCCATCGGAAGCCCCGATCATGATCAGGGTTTTCTTAGCTGTCGCACTCTCTCCTTCACTGTTCCCGTTGACCATCAGGTAAAGGGTGATTCCCAGAATACCCCAGCAAACCATGAACAGCAGGAGGTTATTAGCCAGGATGGCACCTGAGGTAAATCCGAGAGTGAGGAGGAACCATGCATGAAAATTCCGTATGGACCTTGCTCTGTATGCCAGCGTATAGAGCACGATCAGAATGGATAATAATAGGGTGAACAGGAGGATCAGTCTGCTGAGATTATCGGGAACAGGCTGCAGTCCGGACTGATTTATCCAGCTGCCGGACTGCCGGATCACCTCCCTGCCGATGTAGATCCCCACGGCCAGGTAACCTGAGGAAAGGGTTACCACCAGGGCAATTATCCCTTTGAGAATCCTGAGACGTCCCGGAAACAGGAGTAGCAGCAATCCTGCCAGGATGGGAATGATGATGAGATATGTGCTCTGGTTCATATGCGGGGATTATCTTATTGGTTCAACCGTTCCGTTATCCGGGCCGAATACTCGATGATCTCACTGGCACTCATGATCCTCTTCCCGGAGGTACTGTCCAGCGCCACCGCCAGCCTTTCCGTGCAGCAGTAGCACGGATCGACCGCTGCCAGCGAGATAGTGGCATCGGAGATGCTCTGCCCGATGCACGATTTCTTGAAGGTGGCGATATTGGTATAGCTGGGGGCCCGTATCTTATGGCGGACAGGAGAGTTGGAACCGTCGGAGACCACAAAATGAAAGACCTCCCCCCTGGGAGCCTCCGCATGTCCGGTGCCGTACCCCTCGGGGATGTACCTGACCTTCGCCTCCGTATCCCCCTCCTTCTCCTTCAGCAGCCCGTCGAGGCACTGGTCAATGATGGAGACCGACTCGTACATCTCCAGCAGCCTCACCTCCGCTTTGGCGAACACGTCTCCCTCAGTGGCGGTGATCACTTTCCAATCGACCAGCGGATAGGCGGCATAGGGGTCATCCCTTCTTACATCAATATCGACCCCCGAGGCCCTGGCCGTGGGCCCGACGGCCGCGAAATCGATGATATCCTCCTTTGTCAGCACCCCCACTCCTTTGGTACGGGCGTGAATGACCGGGTCATCCATGACCGCTCCCACCAGCAGGTCGGTCTTCTTCTTCAACAATGCCAGCACCTTGCGGATCTCCGGGATCTTCGAATTCTCAATATCCCGCCTGACCCCTCCGATCTTGAACATGGCGTAGCTGTTCCGGTTCCCGGTGATCATTTCAAACAATTCCAGAACCGGCTCCCGGTATTTCCAGGCCCACATAAAGACCGTGTTGTAGCCGAGAAAATGGCCGGCCAGACCCACCCACAGCAGGTGGCTGTGAATACGCTCCAGCTCGCCGATAATGGACCGGATGTATTTGGCCCGGTCGGGAACCTCCACTCCACCGATCTCCTCCACGCTGTTGGCAAAAGCAAACGGATGGGAAGTGGAACAGATGCCACAGATCCTTTCCACCAGGAAGAAGACCTCGTCAAAGCTTTTCTTCTCGCTCAGCTGTTCGATGCCCCGGTGATTGTACCCGGTCTCCCATTTCACATCCCTGACGATCTCCCCGTCACAATACAGCTTGAAAAGTTCGGGCTCTTCCTGGAGCGGATGGTAGGGCCCTACCGGTATCATAGTTGGCTTACCCATGGTGCACCTCCCCTTTGCTTTTAAATTCCTTTCGGTAGGGATAGACTCCTTTGGCCCAGTTCCCTTCGGAGAGCAGCTCCTCCAGGTTGGGATGGTTCAGGAAAATGATCCCGAACAGTTCGTGCATCTCCCGCTCGATCCAGTTGGCCGCTTCGAACAGTGAGGTCAGGGACTCAATTTCCGGCTTTACGGCATCCAGTAAGACGTGAAGGTTCAGGACCAGTCCGTTTGAATCGAGGCTGAAATGGTAATAAATCTCAAATCCCTTTTTCGTATGCAGGGCCGAAGCAATGATAAACCTGAAGCCGTGAACCCGGTAGAGTGATTCCGCTATGGACACCAGGGCGGCCGGATCGATCTGCAGGGTCACCCGCCGGTCGTTCCGTACCTCCATCTCCAGGATCTCTTTCGGGAATGCTTCTTGTATTTTTTTCAGGATCATGGCAATCAGTTTTTACCCATCAGTTTGACAATTCCTGCCAGGATGGCCTCCGGTTTGGGAGGGCAGCCGGGGATGTAGGCATCCACCGGGATGATCTGGTCCACCGGGCCTGCAAAAGTATTCCCCTCCGCAAAGATGCCCCCGGTACAGCCACAGGCCCCGATGGCCACCACCAGGACAGGTTTGGGGGCCTGCTGGTAGATCTCCAGCAAGCGGGGCTTATCTTTTTTGTTTATGGAGCCGTTCACCAGCAATACATCCGCGTGCCGCACACTTCCCACCAGAACCATCCCGAACCGCTCCACATCGTAGCGGGGAGTCAGGCAATCGAGTATCTCGATGTCGCAATTGTTGCATGAGGCCCCGCCGAAGTGGAAGAGCCAGAGTGACTTTTTGAAGCAAAACGATTTAAACCCCACGACAGGACCGATTATAAACCAAAGATCGCCAGGACGATGGCAACCACAGCAAGAAGATT
Source organism: uncultured Bacteroides sp. (assembly GCA_964604655.1). GTDB lineage: Bacteria > Bacteroidota > Bacteroidia > Bacteroidales. Next base: position 14,675 of record CAZRZY010000029.1, read on the forward strand.
CATCCAGATGAAGAAAAAGCGGATCGCCTGTTTGATCTTCACCCGGGGATTGGTGTTCCGGATCAGGGTCAGCAGGAGCACTACTGCGACCACTTTCAGAACAGCCCAGAGGATATGGATCCCTTCCAGCCGGAAACCGCCCATCAGAAGGGCGGCCACGAAGGCAGGGAGAATGAACAGCAACATGTATTTGGACAATTTCACCAAGGCGTATGGAGTCCCCGAATACTCTATGAAGATCCCGCCGGAGATCTCCGTCTCCGCTTCCGGAAGGTCAAAGGGGACCAAGGCCAGTTTGGCCTGCAGGCAGAAAATGGCGACAATGAACAGCAACACTCCGGAAGCACTGCCGATAAAACTCGTTCCCTCCTGCTGGAGCCGGATAATCTGGTTGAGATCGATGCTCTGATCCGCTTTGATGATCACCCCGACAATCACCAGCAGGAAGGTCAGCTCATAGCTCATGATCAATTTCATCTCCCTGGATCCGCCCACGGCAGCCAGGGGATTTCCCGACGCCAGTGCCCCTATGACATAAGTCAGAGAAGGGATGGTCAGCAGGTAGAAGATCACGATCAGGTCGCCACGGAAACCGGTGGAGATCCCCATCAGCGGAAGTAAGATGAATGCCCCGGCCAGGGTGGCGCCGAATACGGCGAACACAGGAGCGGCCAGGAAGACTCCCGGCGCCCCGCGTGCGGGAAGAATGGTCTCCTTGACCAGCAGCAGCTTAAAGAAATCATAGAAAGGCTGCAACACCGGAGGCCCCTTGCGGAACTGGACCCGGGCGGTGATCTTCCGGTCGAACCAGGAGAGGAGACCACCAATGACCGCTGCAAAGAGAAAGCCGGGGTAGACCAGGAAATAGAAGAGGTATGCTCCCATGGTAATTACTTTACAGGTTCGTTTGATCCCACACCTGCTCTTTAATCAGGATATGGTCGTTTAGTTGATAGATATGCTTTTCCGGATCCTCCTCCATATCGACCAGGGTGACCGCCCCTTCCGGGGAGTCCCTGATGAAATGATCCAGCTCCGCCCGGTCGTTCAGATCGTAATAGTTCTCCTTATCCCTGTGATAGGCAAAAAAATCGGTCATCATGGTCCCGAAGGGACAGATCACCACACACGATTTGCAGGAGATACAGAGATTGGTGGAACGGGTAAGGATCCCCGCCTCATCCTTATCCAGGGCATCGGCCGGGCAGACATCGATACAGGGAGCTTCGGTGCACTTTCGGCAGCTGAACCGGAAAATGGCCAGTTCGCGTATGCTCTTCAGCCCCCCTTCACTGGTCAGGGTGGCAAAGAGGCCTTCCGGGGGAGCAACGTCGCCCGGTTTACCGGCATGAACCCTGTACTTGCTCAGATCGATCAGTATTTTCTGTGCCATGTCAGTTCCAGATATGGGGTTGCTCTTTGATCTCATCGTAGGAAAACACCGGACCATCCTTGCAGACCATGTATTTCCCCATCATGCAGTGACCGCATTTTCCAAGCCCGCACGACATGTTCTTCTCCATGGACAGGAAAATATCGGTCTCGGGATACCCCATTTCCAGCAGCTTCCTTGTTCCGAACTTCATCATCACCGGAGGTCCGCATACCACTGCCACTGAATGAGGGATATCCACCTCCACATCATCCAGCAGCACCGTAACCACACCCACCCGTTCCGTCCAGTCGGCATTGGGCTCATCCACACTTCGCAGAACCTCAAACTTGGGAGTTTGACGCAGCTCCTGGATATAAGGCTTGTACACACAATCCTCCGGGGTCTTGGAACCATAACACAGCGTCACTTTCTTCAGCCGGTCGGAAATGGCGATCAGGTTGTAGAGCAGGGAGCGGATAGGGGCAAATCCGCATCCCCCCCCCAGGATCAACACCTCCTTGTCATGAAAGCGTTCCACCGGATATCCGCGTCCGAACGGTCCGCGGATCCCCATCTGCTCTCCCGGTTTCATTTCGTGCATCAGATCGGTGACATACCCTGTTTTCATGACCGTAATCTCCAACTGATCGGTCCTCAGGGGGGAGGAGGAAGGGGTGAAGGGTGCCTCTCCCACGCCATCGAGGGTTACCTCGATGAACTGCCCGGTGGCAAATGAGAACTCCTGTTCCGGGACCAGTACGAAGGTCTTGATCAGGGGAGATTCGTCAATGACTTCGATCAGTTCTGATCGCAATGGCTTGTATATATTCCCGTTTAATCCCATGTGGGTCTTAATTTGACAACTCCAGGATCAGCTCATTCTTGTTAATCTGTCCGATACAGGTCTCGATGCACCGTCCGCAACCCGTGCAGGCCTTGAGAGCGTACTTCTCCGGTTTCCATACATATTTGCACATATAGCGGTTCCTGAAACGTTCCGGCAGGGGACCCAGGGAGTCCTCCCCTCCTGCCACCCGCTCAAACCCGGGATACTGGCAGGTGTCCAGTTGCCGCACTTTTTCGAAACCGGGGCGATCGATCAGCAGGAAACAGGAACAGGTAGGGCAGATAGCACTGCAGGCTCCGCAGGAGACACAGGTGGAAGCGTATTTCGTCCAGATGGATTCTTCTGCGGAACGGATCAGATTCCCCGTATCCTCATAACCTGGAAGGGATATATTCTGCTCCTGCAGCTCCTGCAGGACCTGTTTCTGTATTTCCTCCAGCGAATCGACCCATTGCTGGTCGGGGGCTACTCTGACCACCACCCCCAACCGGTCGAGCAGTTGTTCTCCTTTCTCACTGAAAATGGTCAGGATCACCTGGTCCTGAACCAGTGCCAGGGAAAGATCGGCGTGATCATTCCCCGAAGGATCGATCCCGTAACTGGTGCAATGGCAATGCTCCAGGATGGAATGGCAGTCCGTGACAACCACCGTTGTGTTCTCGCGCCATCTTCTGTAAAAAGGATCGGGGTAGTCGGGATCCAGGTAGATTTCATCCAGAAAGGCCAGGGCCATCATATCGCAATTGGGGGCTCCGATAATGACGCGTGATCCTTCTGCCGGTTCTCCGGAAGTCACATTCTCCTTGACTGGCAAAAAGAACTGCTTGAGCGGGGTCACCGGCTTGGGCTGGTTGTAAACGATTTCAGGAATGACTTCCGACCCCACTTTCACGTAATCACAACTGAACTCGTTCTTCACCGGTGCATAGAGTATGGATGAGCCGATCAGCTTTAAGAGCTTCTCATCCCATTCATGCTTCGGGATCGAGATTCTGTTCATTTTATGTGAATAATATAACCATAAAAGTATCATCGAGGCTAATATGAGTCAAGGAGACTCCTCACCAAATATGTCGAACAACATGAAAGTATTTTTCGAAACTATTGTTTACCAATTATTTATATTTGTAGCTTGTCTAATAATCAGTCATTGCATCAGTGTCCGAAGCACTGAATAACAATTTTTATTGTGAAAAAAAACACAAAATGCCCCTTAAGAAAAAGCCTGAGAAGGATCCTTCTCTACCGGAGTACACTTCAGCGGCTCCAGGCTTTGGGCGTAAAACGAGTATACTCCTACACCCTGGGAAAGGAAACAGGTATCAGCGCAGAACAGGTCCGGAAGGACTTCTCGGAGTACCAGATCAAAGGCAACCAACGGGGTGGCTACCATGTGAATGACCTGATCATGGAGATGGAAGCTATTTTCTACAGCGGTGGGAAGCAGAACATTATCGTAGTTGGCCGGGGGAATATCGGCTCCTCACTTACCACTTACGCTAATTTTGCCAAACGGCAGATCAATATCGTAGCCACTTTCGATATCGATCCTTCCAAACAACGCATGCGTTCTGACGTTCCGGTGTATGCCATGGACCGGCTGGGTGAAGTGATCAAACGATTCCGGGTAAAGTGCGCCATCATTGCGGTCCCCGATATAGCCGCACAGGAGGTCTGCGACCAGCTGATGGACCTGGGTATCGAAGGAATCATCAATTTTGCTCCGGTCATCCTGAAGGTAACCGAGGACATTATCGTCAATAACGTAAATCTCAGCGACGAGATCGAAAGCGTGATCTATTGCGTATCGGAGGTACGCCAGAAGGATGGAGGTGGGTAGTCTGACCAGTATCGACCCGGGCTTCAGGTCGGATCACTCCAGGATGCTGACTGAATAACAGCCAGGTCCTGACCATGCAGCTTTAACGTGTAAGGATAGCTTTAAGAGCCTGTCAGGATCGCTTCAGTACTCCGTTTTATGCAGTTTTTGCCGCCCTTTTCAGGAGTATGATGGTGAGGGTAGAGATAAAAAGAAACAGGTAGAGTATCAAGTCCAGCCGCACACCCCCAAGGGATTCGGGCACCACTTTGGCAAGGGAAAGCAGATAGCATGTAAAGGCAAGCGATGAAATTACGATGTGCTCTTTTGCAGGCTTTCCCCTGCTGAGAACAGCCATCAGCACAATGGGTGCCATCATGGCCGTACCGGTAAAACTGACCCGGGCCAGCAAAGCAAGCTCGTCACTCATCAAGGAGGAAAACATCATCACGATGGCAGCGAAAAAGAAAAGAGAGATACGGGTGATCAACATCACCTTTTTCTCTTCCCCTTTCATCAGGGAACGAAGCTCGTTACCCAGTGCAAAGATCTGTGCATTCGTCGTGGATAAACATGCGGCAAAGAGCCCCACGATGGCCAGGGCGGCAACAGGAGGCACCTGGTCGAACAAGAGGGCGCTGGAAAGGAAATCGGAAGTGGAGGCGTTGGGATACTTCACTGCACCGTACATCCCGATAAAGATGGTCGGAGTGATCACCAGAATTGCAAAAAAACCCACGGCATAGGCCATTTTTCTCATGGAAGCCAGGTTCTTGACAATGACCAGACGCTTGGTGAGCTGTGGTTGAGTGACCGGGATCATCACCACAGCGATCATGGAGCCCAGTAAGAACTGCCATGAGAACAAGCCATTGGGTCCGGGTATGGATAGCAGGTCTGCATTTACTTTTTCGACGGCAGCGAAAAGACCGGATACATTCCCGAAGGAAGCAATACAGGTACTGCCGATTAACCAGATCACCAACAGCAGGATGAGACCCTGTATGGCATCACTGTAAACGATGGCCTTCAGACCTCCGATTTCTGCATATACCAGCATCATAATGACCATGAACAGTGACCATGCCCAGGAGGGCAGCATGCCCGGAAAAGCGGCTTCCAGGAAAATGGAAATACCCCTGATCTGAATGGCCACATAGGGTATCAGGAAGATAAAGGCACTGGTGAACATGGCAATCCCGGCCCACTTTGTTTGATAGGACGACACCATCAATCCTGCCACTCCCTGAAAATTGTGCTCCCGGGCCTTTTTCCTTAATAAATACCCGAACCAGAGAATAAAAAAGACCATGACGCCGTCGGAGAAAGCCAGGAAAATCCATGCACCGATCCCGTGATTCCTGAAAAAATCGGGCATGCCCATAAAGGTGAATGCACTGAACAGTGCAGCCGAAAAGGTCAGAAATCCCAGAATGGGCCCAATACTTTTCCCTGCAAGCATAAACTCTTCCGCAGAACGGTGCCGGCGGTAGGATCGCCATGAGGCCAATCCCAGCAACAGGAAAAAGATCCCGAAAAACAGATAGATCCATACCTTCATGCCTCGTCCTCCTTTTCATCGGACCCCGGATGTACCCTGGATCCGATGTAGGTGAGCAAGACCAGGATGGCTGTAACCAGAATGCCCAGCCATAATGAATAAGGAAGTCCGAACAACATGGGTTTATATACTCCCGCGGGAATCATCCATGGCGTGTAGCCGAAAATTATCAGCAGCAGCACCATGGCCACGCAGATCCTCCAGTAAAGCACATTTCGCTGTTTCATTCAACTGTCCGGTTTAGTTTTTAGAGTCGCGGAACCGTTAATCCTCCGTCTGCCATGATCACTGCCCCCGTGGAATAGGGAAGCAACCCGGTTGCAATGGCCCTCACTATTTTTCCAATATCCGAGGGTTTCCCCCAGCGGGCCTGCACACTCAGGCCTTCACGGAATAACTGATCGTATTTTTCCTTTACCGCCGAGGTCATATCTGTTTCAATCACCCCGGGACGTATTTCATAGACCGGAATATCATATTCACCCAGTCGTGATGCATACAGACTTGTCATCATGGCCATGCCTGCCTTGCTTACACAGTATTCTCCGCGGTTCACGGAAGCCACTGTGGCCGAGATGGAACTGATATTGATGATGGAACCAAAAAAATCTGCCTCCTTCGTTTTCTGCTCTATCAGATACCTGGCCGCCAGCTGACTCAGGAAATAGGCCCCCTGGAGATTTGTTCGCAATACATACTCAAAGCTTTCCTCTGTGGCCTCCAGCAGGTCCAGTCTCTGTTTGGGGGCCACCCCGGCATTGTTGACCAGAAAGTTCAGCTGCCCGAATTCCTTTTTGACTCTGGCGATCAAAGCCTCCCGGTCCTTCCCGTTTCCCACATCTCCCCGGCAATAGATCACCCCGGCTCCAAAGGCCTTTAACACATCCAGGACCCCGGTTACCTGGTCTTCGGGTCTCATTCCGCTAATTGCCAGGCATATGCTTTCTTTTGCCAGTTCAGTCGCTATCCCCAGACCGATCCCCCTGGTCCCCCCGGTGATCAGAGCCACCTGTTTGATCTTTTTCTTCATACCAAGAAATTAAATGGAGGGGATATCGACCCATGCGCGTTTCTCCCAGCTTTCCAGACCTTTCTCAGCCAGCAGGACCCCCCTGGCGCCCTCCTTCAGGTTCCACGGAAAGGGATCATCGATGACCACATGCTTCAGGAACAGTTCCCACTGGGCCTTGAAGGCATTATCAAAATGCTCCTGTTCGGGGACCTCGGACCACCCCTCAAAAAAATGGATGGGCTGATCGATATCCGGATTCCAGACAGGTTTGGGAGTGTTCCCGTAGTGCTGGGTATAACATTTCCTCAGTCCGGCCACCGCCGATCCCAGGGTACCGTCTACCTGGATGGTCAGCAGATCATCCCGGCGCACCCTCACACACCAGGAGGAGTTGAAATGGGCTACGATGTCTCCTTCCAGCTGGAAGCTCGCATAGGCGGCATCATCCGCCGTACATGGATAGGGCTTGCCCTCTTCGTCCACCCGTTCCCTGATGTGGGTCGCCCCCAGGCAGGAAACAGCTTTCACCTCCCCGAAGAGATTATCCAGGACATATCGCCAGTGGCATAGCATGTCGAGGATGATCCCGCCGTTATCCTCCTTCCGGTAATTCCAGGAAGGCCGCTGTGCGGGCACCGTATGCCCTTCAAAAACCCAGTACCCGAACTCTCCCCTGACTGAAAGGATTTTTCCGAAAAAATCCTTCTGTATCAACCTCTTCAGTTTTATTATCCCTGGAAGCCACAGCTTGTCCTGCACCACTCCATGCTTCACACCTGCGCGCTCACAATGCTCGTAGATCTCCATGGCGGTCCTGAAATCGGATGCGGACGGTTTTTCGCAATAGACGTGTTTCCCTCTGGATGCGGCCTGTTTCACAGCATCGGCGCGGCGACCGGTGGTCTGGGCATCAAAGTAGACGGTATAGGCCGGATCGTTCATTACCTGGTCCAGATCGGTGGTGTACTTCTGCACTCCCGAGAGATCGCTGAGTGCCTTCAATTTTGCTTCATTCCTGCCCACCAGGACAGGATCCGGAACGATCCGTTCATTCCCGGAGATCTGCACGCCGCCCTGGTTGATGATTTCAACGATGGAACGCAGCAGGTGCTGGTTTTTACCCATTCTGCCGGTGACACCATTCATGATGATACCTACACGGTGATTTTTCATAGTACGAGCGTTATTCATTTAATTTACCTAGCTGCTGTTGCGATAGGCCGATACTATCTTATCAAGGAACTTCACCTGATCCATGGACCAGTAGGTGTTGGAAAAGATCTCCACTTCATGATATCCAGAGAATCCCGCTTTTTCCGCCCATCCTCTGATCTGTTGAAGGGGGATGCATCCTTCACCCATCACTCCCCGGTCATTGAGCATATCTGTCGTAGGAACCTTCCAGTCGCAGATGTGATAGGCATAGAGGTTCTCATTTGCCCCGCACCGGAAAATCTGCTGTTCCAGATCATCATCAAACCACACATGGTATACATCCATTGCAATACCAAGCCACTCATTCCGGAAATATTCCGCCATGTCATTGGCCTGACGCAGTGAAGTGATGGCAGAGCGGGTATCGGCATACATGGGGTGAAGCGGTTCGATGGCCAGGCGGACACCCAGCTTCGCGGCTTCAGGCAAGATCTCCCCTATCCCGTTCCGGATCTGCTTCCTGGAACTCTGAAGCGGTTGTCCCGGATCGGATCCGCACACCAGTACCAGAAGGGGGATTTCCATATCGGAAGCTTCCTGCAACATTTTCAGGTTATCACTGATGGCCGCCCTTCGCCCGGATGGGTCGAATGAGGGGAAAAAACCTCCCCTCACATAGGAAACCGCCTCCAGGCCATTTTCTGAAAGGATCTTTTTCACCTTCTGCGGATGAATGCCTTCCACCGCATCCCTCCAGATGGAGATTCCCCTGATTCCAAACCCGGCATATGTGGAACATGCCTCTTCGAACTTCAGAGGTTTGGTGGTAATGGTGTGAACACACAGCCTGTCCAAATCTTTTATCTCGCTTGACATATTCCTCCTATGTAACCATGTCCGGATCCACACATCCGAAAAAGGTATAGTACTCCTCATTCTTTGCTATCCTTGACAGGTAGAGTGCCGCTTCCCGCATGTGGTAATCACCCCACATACTGGATTCCCCATGGGCTGCCAGGTTTTTATCGGGTTGGTGGTCCCACCCGTTGGGCTCATGATAGATGGTATGCAGCAGGATGCCGTGGTGACCGGGACCGGTGCTCAGGTAGGGCTCATCGAGGAGTGTATCCATAACGGTCAACCCAGCCTGCCAGTACCTCCTGCCGGCCTCGGGATCCCGTTTCTTCAGGAACCGGCCCAGCCGCAGCAACCCCTGTGCCCCGATGGCAGCAGCGGAACTGTCCACAGGCTCATAAGGATTGAAGGGATCTGCCTTTTTCTCCCGCCAGTTGCCCAGCCTGTATAACTGCGGAGCACCGGTATCCCAGTAGGGGATCCCGTCCAGGGCGGTATGCTCCAGATAGAAATCGCAGGTGGCCCTGGCCGCTTCCAGCATGAAGTTCAGCACCTGCTCTTTTTCGCCGAAATCGCCAAAGGATTGATCGGATAACTTTTCAATCAGCTCCAGCTCCTCTGCAAAACCACACATGGCCCAGGCAAGGCCCCGGGTCCAGGTGGTATATCCGCTGAATCCCTGCTGGGCATTCGGGCAACGGTAGTTGCCGTCATTTGTATTAAAGATGCTTTCATGGGCCGTCCTTCCCCTCACATCATAAGCATCTCTCCCGTTTCCGTAGTATACGGAATACTCCGCGGTGGAGCGGGCATGCCGGATACTCCGCTCCAGCAGGTTGATCCGACGATCCCCCTCCCCCTGCGGTGCATGCCCCAGCAAATAGCTGACCATCAGGATCCGGATGGTCCGGATGGTATCCACGAACAGCGAGTGCGGACCATTAAACGAATAGATGTAACCCCCATCCTCCGTATGGGTCCACCGGGAAGCCTGCACTGCTCCGCTTACCTTAAGTGCCAACTCATAAAAACTCTTCTCCCAATCATTCCGGGGAATCCTGGATTCCCGCATCAGTCGCAAAAGGTTGCCATAGGTGCTGAGGTTGTTGAATCCATGGTCGTGAACACCTGTGTGACTGACATGCGGTGACATGGATTTCAGGGTATGATCCCTTCCGTAATGAAAGAAATGCTCCTCCCCGGACCCGTCAAACTGCAAAATAGAAGAGCCAAACAGGAATCCCTGGGTCCACTCTGTCCAGCCCCGTGTGGCGTATTTCCCGTTCACTGTAAAAACAGGAGATCCCTTGTCCGGGTTGTATTCCTTTTCAATATGCAGGATCTTCTCTCCGGAAAGTGCCCAGAATCTCTCCAGTTTCTGTAGGAACTGATCCGGCTGCAGATGATGGTCTGTTTCCATGATGCGACAACAAGACTATATCTTTTAAAAGTACAATTATTTTTTGCAGTTTGCCTGTCCGAAAGGTTCCCAAGTGGCTCCAAACTCTATCAACAGTGCACATATGCAGGTCCGCAAACTCCTGTGCCTCTTAGTTCAATGTGGACCTGAATGCTTCATACTCCTTTTCAAGTTCTGCTACTTTTTCAGGATTTTCAGTTGCCAGATTGACCATTTCAGACGGATCTTTTTTCACATTGAACAGAAAAACCTCTCCCTCCATCTTTTCCGGGATGAGTCCGGGGTACTGGGCGGGGGTGGCCTGTTCGAACGGGGCCAGGATGGTCTCCCCGTCGGGTGCCCGCCAGTCCGACCAGGTCTCCAGATCCACCAGCTGATGAAACCTGGGGGTTCCGATGAACAGTTTCCAGTCCCCTTTCCTGACCGTCCGGATCTGATCGCCCCGCATGGTGAATATGGCCTTGTCATCCATTTGCTTTCCCTTCAGCAGCTTACTGATATTCCTCCCATCGAGCACCAGATCATCAGGTACATCGATGCCTGAAAGCGACAGAAGGGTCGGGAAAAGGTCTCCCGACCAGCAGGGTGAGTGAACCGTTTTGCCTTCGGGCAACACCCCGGGAAACCTGATGAGAAACGGAACCCGGGTTCCACCATCCCAGGTATAGTGTTTCCTCCCCTTCAGCGGCAAATTGGACCCGCCGTATGTAGCTCCGTTGTCCGACAGGAATATAACGATGGTGCGGTCCAGTTGATCCATTTCTTCCAGGGCTTTCAATACCTGGCCGGTTGACCAGTCCAGTTCCCGTATCACATCGGCATAGAGGTCATCCCTGGTTTCAGGGGTATAGAAATCCGGGGAAGCAGCCAGGGGTTTGTGCGGCATGGCATGACAGAGATGCAGGAAGAATGGACGATGGTCCTGCCGCCGGATGAATTGAACCGCCCTTTTCGTGTATCGAAGGGTCAGATATTGCTGATCTACGGGGTATTCGACCGTATCGTTGTTCTCAATAAGCTGGACCGGCCTCATGTCGTTGGAATAAAGAATCCCGAAATATTCATCAAACCCATGCCGGACCGGGAAGTACTCCGCCTTGTGCCCCATGTGCCATTTCCCAAGACAGGCGGTACGGTACCCGGCCTCCTGAAACATTTCTCCCAACAGGATCTCATCCGGGCTGATCCCGATATCGTCGATCCCGGCATCGGGTGTGGGATTCCTGTAAAGTCCATGCCTTAGAGGAAATCGGCCTGTCAGCAGCGTTGCACGGGAGGGAGCGCAGTAAGGGGTAGGTACGTAAAAATCCGTACACATCACTCCTTCCGACCCTATCCGGTCAATATTTGGCGTAGGAACCACCTCTTCATGATAGCAGGATATATCCCCATATCCCAGATCATCGGTCAGGATGATCAATACATTCGGCATTTGGCCGGGGTCTGCAGAATCCTTGCAACCAGTCATGAATAGCAGGAAGAATATCAGAAGCAGGATGGATAGAGCAGGATGGGAAAGGAGAAAGTTTTGTTTCATGACGCAGTATTTTTGAATCCCGCTCGCGCATTGGCTTCGCCGAGCTCGCAGGCTCGGTTCCCCGCAGCTATTGCTGCGAGGGTTAGCGAGCACAAATAAAATGAACACTGGATCGAAGATTCGAAGCTCTGCTTCGAGGTTCTTCAATATTCAACTAAAAATAGCATCGCATGCTTAATTCCGGATTAATGATCCATTAATTCCGGCCGTTATTGACCTTCCAATGCCCTGCATGGTACCGCATGGGAAAATTAGATATATTTGGTTCACAAGGGAAAGCTCCCCTGAAAAATACAGCATCTCTGGGAACCAATAACAAACCAATTATGAATCCGCAAAAACCAGGAATTAGCCGCCGAAGTTTTCTGAAGAGAACCGCCGCAATCGGTTCGGTCGCCCTTCTGCCCTCCTCTGCCTGGGCATTGATCCGAAGCAGTAAACTGAGGACCGCCCACATCGGCGTGGGAGGAATGGGTGCTTCAGACCTGTCGTCCATCGCTTCTCATCCGCAGGTAGAGGTGGCCGCACTCTGTGATGTGGACTCCAACCACCTGGCCATTGCCCGCAAGCTTCATCCCGGCGCCAGGGCCTATTCCGATTACAGGCTTCTCCTGGAGGAAATGAGGGGTGCCATCGATGCGGTGATCGTTTCCACCCCGGATCACACCCATGCCCCGGCCTCCCTCATGGCCATGGAGATGGATAAACACATCTATTGCCAGAAACCCCTCACCCACCATATCAGTGAGGCCCGGAAAATGGCCCGGATCGCCTCCGAAAAAGGCCTGGTCACCCAGATGGGGATCCAGGTGCACTCCTTTTACGATTACCGGCTGGCCACCCACCTGATCCGGTCGGGCATCATCGGAAAGGTAAGCACCGTCAGAGCGTGGTCGCCGAAAAACTGGGGAATTGACGGCCCTGCTCCCACCAGCAGTGATCCCACCGGCAGTGATCCCGTACCCGGAACCCTGGACTGGAATCTCTGGCTGGGGACCGCTCCCGAAAGACCATACAAAAAGGAGCTGTACCACCCGCAGAACTGGCGGAAAATCCTGGATTACGGCTGCGGAACCCTGGGGGATATGGGGGTCCATATTTTCGACACTCCCTATAATGCTCTGGATCTGGACGTTCCGAAAACCGTAAGGAACAGTTGCCGGAAACCCAACGGGTTCTCACATCCCGAAAAAAATGTGGTCACCTATGAATTTCCCGGTACCCGTTTCACCACCCGCCGCCTGAAATGGGTATGGTATGATGGCATGGGCGCACCCAAAGAACACGATGACCTCCTCCTGCCGGGCCATGAAAAACTTCCCGAACAGGGCGCCATGTTCATCGGTCAGAAGGGCAGACTCCTGCTTCCCCATTTCATGGAGCTTCCCAGGCTGATCATCGGCGGAAAGTATGAACCCCTGGATATGGCAGAGATCGGAAAATCCTTCGAGCCGGAGCCTTCCGTGAGGAATTACGACCGGGAGGGCAAAAAACACTATCACCAGTTCGTGGATGCCTGTCTGGGGAAAGGAGAATGCAGCGCCCCCTTCTCTTATGCTTCCAGGCTCACCGAGACCATCCTTTTGGGGGTGGTGGCCAACCGGTTCCCGGACACCACCCTGAAGTGGGACAGGGAGGCATCCCGGTTCCGCGAGGAAGAGGCCAACCGGTATCTGGATGCGGAATACCGGGAGTTCTGAAGATTGCTCAGCAAAGCTCAAAATCAGCTGTTACCGTAACGGCTGATAAGGGCTATTCCAGGTCGCTATTCTTCGATCATTCTGACCCAATGATCTCTGACCTTCAAAACAGTCATTGATCACTCCTCTATCACTGATAACCGACCTGGGATAAATCTTATACTTACCATCCACATGAATGTCAATTATCCGTTTCATTGCCGGTAAACGGGGATCGACTTCTCCACTGAAAAGCCTTGGCTGATGATTTCCGGGATCTCATCATGGATCGGTTTTAATACCCCTGTAATATCCATGATAAGGGTGTCATTGTCCTTGCCACCGAACTCCAAAGATGAGATGGCACCGTGGTCATCCAGTCATTCGAATCGCCGGACCGGCAGACGGCAGCTCAAAATTCGATTCCCCTCCGGGGTATCAATCCAACGGCCGAAGATCCTGGATCCCATGGCATCAAAAAAAAGACTGGTGTGACTGTCATCTTCTTTTGCCGTGACAAATGTTAAGTTACTGGTATATAAATTGTTTCCGCAATGATCTGATTGTTTCGGATAGCTTCCATCATTCATTGTTTTTTGCTCATTTTTTCAAACCCTTCCTGTCCGAACCTGACCAGTTCGCCGGAAGACAGCTTCCCCTCTCTGCGAAGAACCGGTTCTCCGGTTGGATCCAGTATCAATAAAGCAGGATAGTCCTCTATCTTCAACCGCTCTGCGAGTTTTTGCCCGGTTGTACTCTTCCTGTTAACCGAGACATAAATAAAACGCGTTTTGAAAAAGTCCCCTGCCTCCCTGCGGGGATACGTGTTGCTTTTCATTATTTTACAGGGAATACAAAAAGGAGAATAAAGATCCAGAAATATCGGTATATTCTCCCTCGAAGCCGCCTCCAGGGCATCCTCCCAGGTTCCTTCAAAGAACCTCAACCCGTGCCTCTCTCTGTAATGTTCCATGACCAAAAGGGGTAAATTAATGCCAATTATCAGGATGGCAATAAGAAACAGGTCGATTTTTCGAATCTTTCTTACCATCACAGTTCACTGAGCGCTCCCAGGATATCAGCTACATTGGAACGATTCTTATAATCCGGATCAAATTGCCGCCATGCGATTCTGCCCCCCCTGCCGACCAGGTAAGTGGCAGGTATGGGAAGCCGCTGAGATTTATCCGAATGAGTCTCTTTAAGATTGGCATTCAGTACGGTATTGTACATGAACAACTGCTTCTTATCCGGATTGAAGGTGACATCATAGGCATCGGCAATGGCATACCCTTCATCGTACAACAGCCGGAATTCTGCCTCTGTTTGTTCTTCCATTCTCCGGAGGTATTCCGGTTTTTGAGGCGAAACCGCCACCACGGTGGCTCCCATCCCGATGATCAGGTTCAGGCTGTCCTGAATCTGTGCCAGGTGTTTGTTGCAGACCGGACACCAGTAGCCCCTGTAAAATATCAGCACCACAGGACCCTCTTTCAGGGCATTCTCGAGGGAGAATGATCCTCCGCCTGCCTCCAAGGCGGTAAACCCCGGGGCCATGGCACCAACCTGCAACCCCCTCGCATCTTCTATACTCCGGCTGGTTTGTGAATATATGCTTCCCATACCCAGAATCATCATCAATGTAATAATGTGTCTTTTCATCTTATCATCATCTTTAGTGCGGACATATTCATCCCGATGGTCTCCCTGCGGTCAGGGTAACCGGGGTCCACCCAGTAAACCCCGATGGGTATGTCCGTTGAAGTTGAATGAAGCAGTTCCTGTTCATCTTCATCAGTCTAATTGTTATCAGCGGTATACTCAGCAACCACAGTGATTTCGATGGTTTTGGAGATCTTCGTGGAAACCTTCTCCGATTCGTTAAACACAATGCCATAATCTGCCAGGATCAGATCAAATGTCGAATCCACCGTAAGCTGACCATCCATGACCGTTATCGTTCCCGATGCACTGAAAGGATTTGTTATATCCTTGATGGTCATTTCCCCTTCAATGGTGGCAGGATATTCCCCATTCCCGGCAAGGTCGATGGCTTCCAGGTTCGTTATGTCGGCTGTCATTTTCGCCTTCGGATAGACACTGGTCTCCAGGAAATGCTCATTGTTAAAGTGTTGTTGCATCAAAGCCTTCTCAAACTCGAAGCTCTGCATGGGGACGGAAAATACCACATCCCCGGTGGCTGTATTGATGGTACTTACTGAAGCATAATTATTTGCTTCGATATCCTCCACCGGAGTGGTGGAAAAAAATTGAATATGAGTTTTTGAACTCACATAACGGTCCTGCGACCGGACCACCGAACCTGCCGAAAGAAGTACCGCGGCAAGGAACATTAAGGGACTTAATCGTTTCATGATATTCTGTTTTTTATTTTTAATAATCTGAGAGAAAAGACGGAAATTTCTGAATTCCTGACAGGAAAGGAGAAAAACTATGGGAAAGTCCTGAAAAGCTCTGTCATCATCGCTCCGCTCAACATTCCTGAGTGGGTGAATACCTCCCTGCCGTTGTGGTACATCTGGAAATAGGGGACCCCTCCTATTCGTAGTTCTTTGATAAGCCTCTTACTGGCATCGGCATTTATTTTCACCACAAGCACCCTATCTCCCTAAGCGACCTTCATGCTGTCGATCATAGGCATCATTTGCCTGCAGGGTCATCATAAAAAAAAATCTGTTCATAAGCATGGTAGCTTGTTTGAACAGATAGTCAGCCTGAAAGGCCTTTCCTGACATACGAAGAGATCAGAGTTCTGAGAGCTTCCTGGATATGACCAACTTTAACTCTTTTATCTCTTCCGGGGTATAGGTGACCTCCTTATCCATGGAGATCCCCATTTCGAGAAAGGTGCTCTGCTTCTCATAACGTGTACAGGCACTGCACATCGCGGTGTGCATCCGCAATTGAAGCCGTTCTCTGAATGAGAGCCGGAAATGCATCCTTTTCTCGATCAGCTCCGTGGCTTTCAGGCAGGAAAGGAATAATCTGTGAATGATAGGTTTCATAACTATTATAAAATTGAAAACCAATTCGTTTCGACGCAATTCCTCAATTGAAGCTTGGCCCTGTGTATGATCTGCCAGAAATTAGTAGGAGTGATATCCAGGTCCTGACAGATCTCCTCGCCATTTTTATTCATCAGGTACTTCAGTTTGACACAGGCGTTCCATCTTTCCGGCAGTTCATCCATACACTTTTTGAGGATTTGCTGAAACTCTTCGTCATCCAGCAGGTTCGACTCCTCCTCGTGCCAGTCCGCAGGCCGCTTTTCCTTCTTCCAGTCTCCCCCTTGGTCAAACACTTCACTGAATATCTGGTTATCCAGATGAACAGGTTGCCGGGCTTTCTTACGGTAGTGATCAATGATCTTGTTATTCAGAATGGAGAACAACCACGTTTTGGGAGTGCTGTTTCCCTTGAAAGCCGAAACCTTTTCCGCCGCAGCAAGAAAGGTATCCTGAACAAGGTCCCCGGCCAGTTCGGGATCGGAAACCTTATGCAACGCCCATGAATACAATTCTGCCGTGTGTAATTCGACCCATTCGGATAACCTGGAGGTGGAAGTCTGCTGCATGAAAAATTACTTTGCTGAAAGATAAGAAATCATCAGGACATGATCCACATAAAACCCGCTCATGAATGCCGGCTGGCCGAGGATCAGATTCCCTGGAAAGACTCCAAATCAACGGTCTCAGGAACAGGCACCCCTTCGGATATCCTTACGAATCGCTCCCTTCGGCCATCCAGTGTCAGAATCACTTCTCTACAGTTACTCGGGTAATCCAACCTGGCGCTCTTCCAGGAGAGCGGTAGAGGGATTCCGGGGCATTGATAGATCCCTCTGCACTCGAGGGTGCCGTCCGGAGCGTATCTGTTCACCCGCAAAAAGTCCTGTTCAGGGATGAAATAGAACCACGATCCGGCTCCCTCGCCGCTTAGCCATTGTGCATTCTCGGGAATGCCGGGATGGCGGCCGGGCTGCGGAAGTGTCGAATAACGTTCTCCCCTGCTCAAAGGCCGAACTGGCTGAAATATAGCAGAATTCCGCAACGGAGGCATCACTTCTTTGTGAAGCAGCGAGCGGACATTATTCAGAGGGGTCGGAGTTAAAGGGATAAAATACTGAAGCTGCACACTCTCCCTCCAACCGGGCCTTCCGGCAATGATCACACTGTTGACAAACCTCGAACAATTGCTGCCACCCGCAATAAATGGTCCGTATGGAATAGGCGATTCTGCTTGCATCCGGCGGGCTTTCTTTATAGCCGCACCGAAATTGATTCTGCTGTAGGATGCATGCAGTGCTCCTTCCCCGTGACAGGCTGGATTATTCTGCAATTCTCCAAGAATGGCATAGAAATTCAGGATAGACTCCCCGTCCGGGGAGATTTCGGGACGGGTGGTAAGAACCAGGTCATGGTCCGTTTCTGCCGAACGCACCCTCCCGTATTGAAAAGGAGCATGATACCTGCCGAAATCAAAGTAATGGCATATTTCATTTTCACGGTCCACCAAAACCAGCGCAGCATGCCCTGCCTTATAGTAGTTATTCCTGTTGATCCCCATCCAACGGGTCACCGGATCATACCATGAACCGGGTTCTTTACAATAGGTCTGTGGCCAGGCCAGAGCGATGGCAAACCCTGAATGGTTCAATGTTCTTCCCATATTTTTTGCACATGCGTTGATTTTCCTGCCAGATCCAGATATTTCATAGTAAAGGCACCGCTTTCAGATTTGACTTGAGTAATACTCACCGTTCTCAACGCTTCATCCCTTTGCATGACCAGATTGATCCGTTTATCGTCGGTATGGTCCCCGGCGTGGAATGCAAAGACCTTATCCGGCGTAATACTGCTAACCTCCTCCTTCAGGAACCGGTCAAACCAGTCCTTTCTGAATCTTCGCTCCGAATCCGAATAGAGTGTGACAGAGGACCAGATATAGGCCGTCTGCGGATCCAGCTCTTTCAGGTATTTCTTTGAACCATCCCAGACAAATTGCGTAAATTCAGCGATACGGCCTCCATTCAGATCAAGAATTACGGCGGTAAACGGCTCTGTATGGCCAAGATCCTGATAACTGAAAAATACCATTGGAGTATGCGGCGAGGCGGCAAGGTCGATCAGAACCCTCCCCCTGCTGTGTGAATGGTGGGACCGTTTTTCATGCGGAAGATATCCTCCGTTCAGAAGGCAGGCCAGGCGACCCCGGTTACTGGCGGCTATCCAGGAACCCCCTGCCAATACATCTTTCGGAAAACAGAGCTGAACATCTCCGATCTTATAAAGCCTGGGCGCTAGCGTATTCCTGCGCACTTTTTCATCCCGGTTGGAAGTGAGAATGAATTCCACCTCCTCTCGTGGAGGTATATAAGTTACTGTGCACATGAGTTATCCCTGTAACGAATAGTAGAATACGCTACTCCGAAATGCTCATCGGTAAGCCGGGACATCCCCATATCAATAAGACCGGCCTTGATCAATGCCTGATGATGAATGCTGTGTTCGATGCAGTAAGCCAGTTCTCTCCCCACAGAACTTATCATACGGTCATTTCCTGAATCATCCACAGAAAAATCACCCTCAAACATCACCGGTTCATCCTCACTCAACAGATCCAGGCTTTTGACAATCTTCCTGACAACCTGTATGGCATAAGCAGTTTCATTCTCGATCTGCAGGTCCCTTTTGCGCTTATCATAGCTGACGACTCCTTCGATCGATCCGGAAATCATCAGAAGATAGAATTCCAAAATATGCCGTATATGCTGTCCCACGGATGCCCCATACAACACCTTGGGCCTGGCTGTGTAGGATCCGGAGGGTATTTTCTTCAACAAGTCATGCAACTGTTCGAGGTTTTCTTTCGCTATCTCTTTCATTTTCAATTTCGTTTAAGTGTCATTCTAATTCTGGTCTGGAGTAATTGTCGTGAAAACAATCAAACCTTACAACAGATCGCAAAGAAAATGAGCATCCCGGGTTCAATGGTAAAGTGTCTGGCGCTTAGAAAAGCGGCAGCAAAAATCCAGTATGTAAAAACCTGAATACTGATAAGATTCAGGAATATTCCACAATGGAAACAAATCCGTCCATTCCGCCGGCCTTTTCAAATACCGGCCTGAAGAGATCGGCAGCTCGCTGGATATCTTCCGCCGCCAGCCGAAAGAAGAGATCTTCATTGCTCATTTTACTTCCGGCATCTCTGATCGCACGATCATAGTCTCCGGTCTGGGGAAAGGAGAATGCAGCGCCCCCTTCTCCTATGCTTCCAGGCCCACCGAGACCATCCTCCCGGGGGTGGTGGCCCACCGGTTCCCGGACACCACCCTGAAGTGGGACAGGGAGGCATCCCGGTTCCGCGAGGAAGAGGCCAACCGGTATCTGGATGCGGAATACCGGGAGTTCTGAGTTTAGAGTATACCCCAGGATAGTTATTATCTTTCATAGTTGCATATTAAGTATTGGATTATCAAATTGCTGTCTTTGAAATTGAGAAGACTAAAACTCGGTCTATCAGTAGGTTGGTCAAACAAAGAGTATCAGAACTTGATCCCAAAACTGAAGTGATCCTATATGGATCCAGGGCAAGGGGTGATGATCATATGGATTCTGATTGGGATATTTTGATTTTAGTAGAAAATCGATCAGATATCGCTACAGAGAGGAAATTCAGAAAGAAGTTATATGATCTTGAACTGGAGACGGGTGAATCCTTCTCTGTATTCGTATATTCAAAGCACGACTGGCATAAAAGGCAATATATTACACCATTCTACCAGAATGTTAGTAGAGAAGGACTGCAGATATGAAGCCTGTAAATAAACAGGAATACGTTCAATACAGGCTAGTCCTCCAGGAAGACTTTCGAAGCAGCAAAAGTCCTTGCCGAAAACGGCTATTAGAACTCAGCTATTAAGAGGTTATACTATGCCTTGTTTTATTCAGTGAATGCATTGTTGTACATTTCTGATATTTCTGTAAAGAAGCATTCTTCTGTAAAAGGCCAATTTACGTTGCGCTACATTAAAACAGGCAGGCTATCTCTTAGCTCAATAAGATGAGAATATAGTGGATATCTCAAAGCATTCCCGTCTACAACCGCCATAAGCTCAGCCTGGACAAACTGCTTGAAGCGATCTAGTGCGCGGCTCCGTCTCGATTGGCCATGCGGTTCCTGGATGCGGAGTACCGGGAGTTCTGAGGATCACACAATACCTGAATTTTCACCGGAGGATCCTGCCTATAAGAACCTGGTCTTGAGGTTTTCAGGATCCTGGCAGGGTGGATTTCAGGATCGCATTATTCCATCCTGACCCATTTCTCCATATAATGATGCCCGGGGACGGGTGCACCTGTTTCATCGACCGGCCAGATCTGAGTGAGCGTATCACCCCTGATCTCCAGATAGAGCCGGACCGTCTGATTCAGGTATTCCGGAGCACTGTGATACTCGACGATTTCCCTGTAATCGGTACCATCGAGAGTGAAGGTACCTCCGCCATAGTTGTCTGTCAACATGGAATCCTCGATAAAAACTCCCGCCAGCGACCATCGGTTCCCGGCCCACATTTTGATTTCGCTCCCTCTGGCCGTTCCCGGAAAAATGCATGTGGTCTCATCACCCCTTATCTCATATTCATAGCTTAGTTTCCAGGCACCTTCCATGGGAGAGATCTGCTTCTCGGAGCAACCCTGTAACATCAGTATGGGAAAAACACAAATGCCGAACAGGCGAATAACGAAGGTGTCCATATCAGTGGAATTAGTGAGTATATAAAGATAGGTAACTGATTGAAACCTCCAGATTGTTCCTGAGTATTTTACAAACCTTGAATAAACTCATTTACATGTAGTATGCGTTCACTGTTCTTTTTGTTGAATAGGAGATGTTCGAAGTCTTTTTTCTTTATCCGCAGGTCCACTCTTTTCAATTTTTTCCCGGCAACACTTTTAAGTTCCTCCAGGTTATGGATACCATGTTTTTGAGCAAGGGACTGATAATCTGGTTTCGTTTGAGAAAGCAGAAAAATGGAATCATAAAAATCACGTCCTTTTTGACGTGATAGCATAGCTGATAGCATCATTCATACGGATCTGGGAATTCATTTAAAGATCCTCCATGATGAATTGCTCTCATTAAGGATTGTTGTTACTGGTTCATCATCTTTTGACCTGGCAACTAAAATTGAAGAGCCAATGACAGGACGAAAAAGGCTTATCAACTATTGAAAATGCTGGCATTTCGAATCGGTTCCGAAATTTCAATACATGAACTGAGCCAATCCTTAAAACTGAACCGTGAAACAGTAGAATCTTACATAGGACTATTTGAAAAGACTTTTGTCCTTTTCCGCTTAGGTGGATTTAGCCGGAATCTGAGAAATGAGATCAAAAAATCGAGTAAGATTTACTTCCGGGACACTGGAATCCGGAATTATTTGATGGGTAATATGAATCGTCTGGATCAAAGAAATGATTCATTAGCCTTATTTGAAAACTTCCTCATTGCCGAACGTCAGAAATGGTTAAATATTCACAGATTCTTAGCGAACACATACTTTTGGCGGCTTTACACAGGAGCTGAGATAGACTACGTTGAGGAAAACCAGGGGGTATTGACAGGGTATGAGATCAAGTGGGGAAAAAGGAGTATTCGCATCCCCAGATCCTGGACCGAGACCTACAAGGCAGATGTGCTGTTGTTAAACCGTGAGAACTACCTGGATTTTATAAGATAACCCAGAATATGCGATGGGGGTTTACTTTTTGCCAACGCCGTTTACAAAGCAGGCAGTGGGTAAAGCCGCTTTCTGCCCCGGCCGGTTTTCGGCGATAAACTGAAAATTTCTTTTCAACTTCCTGGTATTGCCCTTCCGGAATCTTTCTTTCAAATTGTATGGTCTGGATATTGACCTTTATCGGGAGCGTTTGATTCCCTGTGCGCGGGCCAAAGTTTCGAACAGAAACTAGCTTCAATACTGGCAATCTAGCCTTGACTTCTTAATGTAATTGCTAAATATTAGCCTTGACTATTGAAGAATTCCTCTATTATAAACATGTCCCACCTTCAAATAATGGGTTCGAAAGAGCCATCAGAAATGTGAAAGTGAAACAGAAAGTGTCAACAATGTTTAAGTCTCCACAAGGAATACACTCCTATGCCGTAATCCGATCCATCTTCGACACCTGTAATAAAAACGGATTTACTTTTTTCGATTCTCATAAACTAAAACTCAGCATTTGAGACCTGAGTAGTTACAAAAGTCGTAAATTTGTTACATGGATTGGAAAGATTATATAATCACAAATGAAGAAATTCTAGCAGGAAAACCTGTTATAAAAGATACCAGGTTGTCCGTGGAGCATGTCATCAATCTTCTTGCAGATGGTTGGACTGAAGATCAACTTATCAAAAACTATCCAAGATTAGACAAACCAAAAATACAGGCAGTCTTTCTTTACATAAAAGATTGCCTTAAAGATGGTCTTATGTTCAACGAGCCTCTTAAGTCTGCTTGATGAAGCTTTTAGCTAACGAAAATTTCCCTATTACAAGTGTTAAGGTTTTATCAAACGCAGGATATGATATTCTTAGTGTGGGACTAGACTATTCAGGTATAAGCGATAAAGAAGTTATCGATTTCGCAAACGAAGATAGCAGGACCATAATTACCTTTGATCGGGATTATGGTGAGCTAATTTTTAAAAAAGGTCTCAAGCCTTCTGGAGGAGTAATATATCTGCGATGGGAGAGTTTTACTCCAGAACGACCGGGGGAATATTTATTGGAATTATTAAAATCATCTGAACTGGAATTTGCGAAAATGCTTACCGTAATCGCTGAAAATAAAATTAGGCAACGTAAATATTAACACGGATATTCACGGAAATAATAAGGCGTACTAATATTTCCAGAAAAGCAGGCTGATCTTTCTGAAAGCCATTATTGGTGAGTCTTTTGTGATGTCTTGTCTCCATTTAACTTTTCTCAAGTACGTATTACTATATTAGATATTGATTACAGAGAACGCATTACTGACATCTTTGTTTTTGATATAGACCCCCGTATTGTATTAATTATAGACTTTACAGGACATTGTTAATAAACTACTATGATTTTAATAATATCTAATGTATATATATCATAGTACAATATGACGTAATAACGACGCCTGAGCAATTTTTCACGAAACCTGGAGTACTGGCCCAGAGACAATATGAAGCATTGCGTTTGTTTTTTGTTGAGAAGAAACCTGCTCGGGAAGTTGCCTACAGATTTGGATATACTTACAGGGGGTTTACAACCCTGGTCAGTGATTTCAGGGGTAAGCTAAAGGAGGAGAATACGCATGACTATTACTTTGTGGAGAGGAAGAAAGGGAAGAAACGTAGTGATCTAACCCATGAAGCAAGCAACGTTGTGATTGATCTGCGAAAGAAGTATTATTCTGTTTAGGACATTAAGGTTGTCCTGGACAGCAAAGGATATAATCTCTGCGAGAAGACCATCTATAACATTCTGCATTCTGCGGGTTTTTCACGTCTTCCCAGGAGGACAAAATTGGTCAAGCAACAATTGGAAACGCCAAGTATTCCTCCTTTCCCCATACGAAAGGCATCAACAGGATAAGCTCAATCTTGTCGTTTGTGGCCCTGAAGGCTTCCAATGCCAGACGCTACACTGCAGACAACTTATGGTGCATGGACAGGGGGATGGGTTTGTTTGCCGGATTAAACGTATTGCCAAAGGCAGCCTGGTATACCACTTATTCTCATCGTGTGACCTCTCAGATGAACAGGGAGTTTTTAAAAGCACTTCACCAGCGATGGCTTTCCAAGGGCCTTTTAAGCAATACGTCAAACCTGGACTTTACCACTATACCCTATTGGGGTGAAGATGACCACCTGGAAAATAACTGGTCCGGAAAACGGAGGCATGCCCTGGCCAGCATGCTTGCAGTTCTGGCAAATGATCCCGACTCGGGAATAATCGATTACGGGAATGCCGGTGTAATGCATGCAAATGAAAGCGCTGTCGTTCTGGAGTTCCTCGATTTCTGTAAGGATACCTCTACAGGAAGTGGAAATCTGAAATACCTGGTTTTTGACAGTAAGTTTACGAATTATCAGAACCTTGGAAAGCTG
>CAZRZY010000030.1:0-3233 GCA_964604655.1 uncultured Bacteroides sp.
TTCTTCAATAACAACGTTCAAATTAATTTTTTGGATCCCCTCCTCAGGGATCATACCGAAACAGAGATGGACCGGATTTTCCAGTTTATACCCGCGCTCCACTTTAAGATTGGCATCAATTCCCTCACTCTGTTCATCTACATCAATCGTAAGCCCTTTGACAAGGGTCGAACCGAGGACCTTATTACCGTGGATCTCCACATGGGCGGTATTCTCTCCAAAATGTTTATGCATGTTGATCGATGAGAGGAGCTCAGCCCCATCACCGTTCCCTGTTCCCGGTAATTGGTGCTCCATGCTCCATTTTTGTCAAACTCCACCAAAGCTCTGATCAGTGGTTCATTCAGGATCTGAAGAGATACTCTGGCTATTCGCCATGAAGCGGCGGTGTGTGAGCTGGAAGGTCCCCTCATTTCAGGGCCGATCACATCATTGAATATGCTGGGGTAGTCACTCATAGAGCCTGATCTCTTCACCAAATCCTATGGTGCGGGACTTCTGATAGATTCTGTCGGCCACAACCATATCCTGAATAGCCGTACCCACGCTTTTAAACAGGGTGATGTCTCCCTGTGACACCCTTCCCCGGATCTTTCCTGTTACCAGTTCTCCGATCTCGCCAATCACCTTATATTCCAGTGAGTTGTATTTATTCTTCGCCTTTATCAGGTCCCCGCTCTCGTGGAGGCAGGCCTTTCTGTCATCCAGATAGATCCTCGAAGAATGGATAAGGTCCGGTTCCAACTCCTGCATCTGCGGCTTAAAAGAACCTATGGCATTGATGTGGGTTCCTTCTTTGCAATGCGCCCTGCCGAACAGGGGTTCCTCAGAATTGGTGGCGGTGCAGATGATATCCGCCTCTTTCAGGACCGAGAGGTCGCCGGCGATCTCCAGCACACCACGGGCCTGATCCTTCATCTCTTGAACAAAAGATTCGGCACTTTCACGGGAGGTATCGAAGACCCAGGTTCGTTCAATTTCCCTGACTGCATGGACCGCTTCCAATTGTGTCCTGCCCTGTCTTCCGCATCCGAAAATGGCCAGGGTACGGGAATCTTCCCGTGAAAGTAACCGGGTGGCCAGTCCGCTGGCCGCACCCGTACGAAGAGCGGTCATGAACTCTCCGTCCAGCAGAGAAAGAACCTCACCGGATTCATTGTCCATAAGCAGCACTATTCCGGTAATCCTGGGAATACCTGGCAGAGGATCCAGATTTCTAAGTGAGAGGATCTTCACACCGGAAGTTTGCTTATCAGGAGTAAAGGCCGGCTTCAGCAGCATCGTTAATGCTCCGTCGGTCGAATCCACCACATACCGTTCGGGAACGGAACTCTCTCCGGAGGATAGACCGGAAAAGGCTTCTGCCATACTTTCGATGGCCTCTTCCATGGTGAAATTCGCTTCCATCTCCCCTCTACGGATCAACACCATGGGTGCGCGACTATTCTTTTCTCGATCGGTGTTCTTCATATCCCGATGCCTTTTGGTGATCCGGGTTATCTAAGGTATGGCGATGCCTCCGGGTTCCAGGTTCTCCAGCCAGAAACGCTCCATGGTCCTGCGCAGATGCAGAGGAGTATTTTCCCTCTCCATGATACCGTGAGACCTCATGGGATAGGACATCATGCTGAATAGTTTATTGTGACTGATCAGTTCATTGACCAGCATCTCGAAGCTTTGATAATGCACATTGTCATCCGCCGTTCCGTGAATGAGCATAAGCTTCCCCTCCAGCTTGGAGGCATGGTTGATCGGTGAACCGTTGTAATATCCTTCCTGATTGTCTCCGGGAAGTCCCATATACCGCTCCTGGTAGATGGTATCGTATAGTTTCTGATCAGACACAAATGCCACCGCAATGCCTGTTTGATAGATGGAAGGAAAGCGGAACATACAATTCAGGGTCATCTGGCCACCGCCGCTCCATCCCCAGATTCCCATCCTGTCAGGATCCACAAAGGGAAACATCTGAGTGATCTTCCGGGCTGCTTTGGCCTGGTCATGGGCGGCCAGGATCCCTATCTGACGGTAAATCGATTTCCGCCAGTCGCGTCCCCTGGGAGTTTTGGTGCCCCGGTTGTCCACGCTGATGATCACATATCCCTGCTGTGCCATATACTGCTCCCAGAGCTGACCACCACTCCACTGATCCTGCACTGTTGATCCCGCCGGTTCTCCGTACACGTAAAAGATGACCGGATACTGCTTTTCGGGATCAAAGCCCACCGGCTTGATCATCCAGGCATCCAGGGCCACTTCACCAATATCTACCTGAAAGAACTCCTTCCCATTCAGACCCAGTGCATCATATTTCTCCTTGAGCCGGGCGTTGTCTTCCAGGGGGCGGATCTCCCGGTGATCCGGCAGGCTGATCAGGGATATCCGGTTGGGGGTCAAAGCATTCTGGTAAGTAGTGATCGCCCACCGGGCATCCGGGGAGACCTGGTAGGAGAATTGTCCTTCCACTCCGGCCGGACTGATCCTTTCGGCTTTGCCCTTTCCGTCGAGCCTGCTCCGGTACAGGTAACGCTGTGTGAAATTCCCCGGGGAAGCCATGTAATAGACATAGCCGCCCTTCTCATCGATCCGGTTGATGCGAATGGCATCAAACTCCCCGGGGGTGATCAGTTCCATTTTGCGGCCGTCCCTGGACACCTTGTAGAGGTGAAGCCATCCGTCCCTTTCGCTGGACCAGGTGAAATACTTCTCCTTGTTCAGCCATTGCACATTGTCATGAATGTCCAGGAACGCCTCATCCGTATCGGTCATGATATTGGAAAGTGTCATGGTCCGGGTATCGCCGATCCACACCCGGTTGGTATTCTGAAGTCGGTTCAGCTGCTGGATCATCACCTCGTTGGAATGGGGGATGAATTCCATCCGGGCCAGGTAGTGATTCCTTGGATCACCCGGGATATCAAACCACCTGGTCGGTCCGCCGGAGGCCGGAGCCACTCCGACCTTTACTGCCGAGTTGGCAGTGCCGGCCTTCGGATAGGGAAGTGGAATCGGCCGGGAATAGATGGAATCGATGTTGTTGATCAGGTAGAAGGTACCTGTTCTTTCCGTATCCGATTGCCAGTAGGCGATCTGCTCCCCATCGGGACTCCAGCGGAATCCGTCACGGCATGACAGCTCCTCTTCGTATACCCAGTCAAAGGTCCCGTTAATGATTCGTTCAGGCGGTATTGACGCCTTGTTAGCCGATCATTATCACGGCGCCATACCCAAGC
>CAZRZY010000030.1:3243-38114 GCA_964604655.1 uncultured Bacteroides sp.
GTGTGTGATCTGGATCACCTCTGAAGTTTCCAGGTCCTCCACAAAAATATTGTTCTTCACTACATATCCCGCCCTGGAGGCATCCGGCGAGAACTTGGCAAACATCAGGGTGGATGGTTCGGCAAAGCTGCCAAGTTGTGTGAGCCGGCCGGAAGTCAGGTCGAGGACCCAGTAATCTCCCTTGGTATGGTAGCGCCAGACCCGTGCGGTATTGGTGAAGATCATCAGTTTATGGCCATCTGCCGACCAGTGGTAATCAGCGATCCTCAGGGGAACTTTTGCACCATCCGGAATAAGCTGACCGGCACTGACCATTACCTGGTGCTCTCCCGATGTGGGATCATACCGGACAATCTCTTTCCCGCCACTGAACTCTTCCGAATCCTCCAGCAGTGTATAGCCGGAACCGTCCTGCAGCCACCTGGCCGGACCGAAACGTTTCATTCTGAACTCACCGTCCCGGTAAATCTGCTCCAGAGTCAGTGATTTATGAGAAGTTTGTTGGCCATCCGCTCCGGCAGAAAAAAGGATCATACCGGCCATCGCCAGGAGAAAAGGATAGAAAATTTTTGTCATCGGATCGTTCTGTTGCGTAATTTGAGCAATATAGCAGAAATGTGCTGATAATGGAAAAAAGCGCAGAAAGGCCGGACTTTAAAAAATTCTTCTGGCCAGCAGGAAAATCAGCAAGCCCGACAGGGAAGCCAGGATGTTGACCACATCATTGGGGGAGATCTTTTCACGGGCAGCTCCTGAGCGGAAATAGCGCATCTTATCCATTCGGGGTTCCAGGAAAGCTCCCAGCAACGAATCGACCAGGGAGGCCAGGAACGCGGAAAGGGTCAGCAGAAAGATACGGTTCAGATCGAACTCCTTCATGAGCAGCAACCAGCTGATCATCGCCACAGAAAAGGCACCCGCAAAGGCCCCGAGACTTCCTGCCGGTGAAATTCCTCCCGAAACTCCTGAACCGGCCATGGACCCGGTGGCCAGTGAGAAACATCTCTTATGGAAAACCGGGCCGGTCTCGCTGGCCCATGTATCGGCGGTGACCGCGGCAATTCCGGCTATAAACAGCATCATATACAATTCATTTGCTGAGATTAAGTACAGTATCGATCCAAGGAACCCGGCGGATATATTGGCGGTCACCTGCCAGACGTTCCTGTGACCGGTCCTGCTGGATTTCTGATGGATCCTGCTGTTGACCATGGTCAACCCTACGGAGGTCAGGAAAAAGAAAATCACCGGAATGCCCCATGCCGGCCCGAGGATTCCGAAAAAGTAGAGGCCCAGGAGGTAGGCCAGGATGGAACCGCTCCTGGTAAGAATGTGATACCGGAAAAGAAGGTAGACCAGTGGGGCCAGCAAGGCCACGAGAGCAAGTAACCATACATCGGGCAGGTCCCGGCCATGGGTGGTTAAGAAAATGAGTGCCGTTCCCGCCGGGACGGTCAGATTGTCTGATCCCCGGTATGAAAAGATCTCAAAATGGATCCCGGCCAGCACGATCACCAGCAGATAGGGGGTACTTGCAAAGGAGGACCGGGGAAGCAGCAGGATCAGGATCAGAAAAGCGGTAAGGGCAAAACCAAGGATACCCGCCAGACTCTTTTCCTCCGTGAAGATCCGGAAGCGTGGATTACCACGCACAAGATAGCCCCCCAGGTTGGCTATGGTATCTGAGATGGCCAGAAATAACAGGGTAACACGGAAATAGTGCATGGGGAGATCGTACAGCAGCAGAAATGACAGCAGGATTCCCACCGGATAAAAAAGGGTCCCCAGGCTGACAGGGGAGGTCAGATGGATGTAATTGATCCTCCGGATAAAGTAGGTGATGAAGGAGAACAATGTGCCTGCCACAATCAGGAAGAGCAGCGATTGACGGGGCATCTGGTAGGTGAGGAAAAAGAGGACAATCCCGGTAACCAGGTGAATCGCTTTACGGATCAGGTTTTTTCTGCGAGGGCTCCCGGGCCTGAAGTAACGCAGGAAAATAATAACTCCCATGTAGAGGAGCAGAAGGACGACTGCCTGATAATTCATATATTTGCTACCGGAAAACCCGGTTATGCAAATATACCGGATTAATCCATGCCCTCACCGTAAAGCATGTGCCCTATGAAAAACGAGAATCCCTCCCTCCTTCGGATGATCAGAGCCCCCTTCCTCTCCTCCATCATCGTTCCGATGGTTACCGGGACACTTCTGAGTGTAAAAACCGGCGGCACCTTCGGTGTCTGGGCATTTATAATCGTCCTGTTCACCGGACTCGGATTGCACATAGCCACCAACGTCTACAATGATATATACGATACGATCCAGGGCACTGATAAGGTGAACGTGCACCGTAATGAGTTCAGCGGCGGCTCGGGGGTATTACTGGACAACCCCGGACTGATGAACCGGATGTACTGGCTGGCAAGGTCGGGACTGATTATTGCTTTGCTGGGTACTGCGGGACTGATGTTCTTTGTGAACCGGGATCTGTGGATTCCATTGTGGGGACTATACCTGCTTTCCGCCTTCTTCAGCAAATACTACACTGCCGCACCCATCAAGCTGGCCTACAGAGGACTGGGCGAGTTTTCAGTCTGGTTCGCTTTTGGCCCTATGGCCATTGCCATTGCCACCATCAGTCAGAATGTGATCCCCGCCGGGGAGGTGATCCTGTTGATGCCGGTCTCGGGTCTCAGCACACTTTCTATCCTCCTGATCGGTCAGCTGATCGACCTGGATGCCGACCAAAAGGGAGGAAAACACGGCGTCGCCTCCCGGCTTGGCACCTTCCCCGCCGCTTTGATCTATGTGCTTGCCCAACTGACTATTGTGGCCATTGTGGTTGCCATGTCCCTCACTTTTAAAGGATCTTCATTGATCCTCCTGATTGCACTGATCCCCTACCTGGCGATCTTTCCACGAGCAGCTTCCATGGTACTTCGAAACCATTCCGATCCCGATCAGCTAAAAAAGGTGGCAGGGATGACGGTCCAGATCCATCTCCTTTTTTCCCTGATGCTGATAATCGGATTTCTGATCTACCTGTAGA
This sequence comes from uncultured Bacteroides sp., assembly GCA_964604655.1. Taxonomy (GTDB): domain Bacteria; phylum Bacteroidota; class Bacteroidia; order Bacteroidales. The sequence continues at coordinate 6,296 of CAZRZY010000030.1, forward strand.
GTTTTACCTGTTATTCAGCCCTCAGGTGGCTGTCCAGATGGGCCTTCGCCTTCATGGCCTTGCCATAACTCCAGGTGGAATCGAGCCTGAAAGCCTTCATAAAGCTTTCATAGGCATTAAAATAGTCTTTGACAGCCATGAAATAGTCCCCCTTGGAATCATAGGGATTGGGCAGACCGGGCTCCAGTTCGATATACCTGTTGAAAGCTGACTCGGCCTCATCGTATCGATCCAGGCTCATGTAGGTATATCCCAGCATATTGTAGATGGGAGCTTTGTTTTCCGACAACTCCAGGGCTCTGTAGTAGGATTCCAGGACACCGTTCATATCCTCCTGGATGCCCAGTGCATATGCTTTCTGAAAGTGGGCTACCGCATCATCGGGGTAAAGGTTTACCAACTGGTTGGCCAGACCGGCAAAATCTCCATCCGGGTCCATTTGGAGGCCCTGCAGCAGCGATTGCATGATCTTCTCTCCATCACTGAGATCAGCTTCGATATGAAGGGCGATCGTTGCATAATTATCGAACGCCTCCATGTCCTGAAACCAGAAATGGATGGTGGCCAGCCGGTAGGACGCCATGAAGAATTCAGGATCCTCTGCCAGTGCTTTTTCGAACAGTTCGAAGGCCTCGTCAAAGTATACATCCTCCAGAGCTACCATGGCCTGCTGGTAAAGAGCCAGGGCAGCTTCGGAATCAGTAGTGACCGGGATCTCCTTTTCTTTTACCTCCATCGAACACATGGTAAGAAGAGATAGCAGAATCAAGGGCATGATTCGTATGGGTGTGATTGTTTTCATGATCGGGCTATATAGAGTAGGGGAACACAAAGTTACTGCGAAAAGCCCCCATTGTCAATTCCTGTCTTCCTGGAATATCTTAGCAGGCCGGCTTGTTTTCCGGGATAAAAAAAAATCAGTACTTTGAAGGACCATATAGCGACTGACCCAACACCAAACCTACCGATATGAAACTAAGGACCAATTTTCTGCTTCTGTGCATACCGTTGCTAGCCTCAGGCTGCACCGGGCAAAAGAAAGGAGCACCCCCCGCAGATCAGACTCCGGACAATGAGTATCAACTGGTATGGGCCGATGAGTTCGACTATACCGGTCTTCCTGATGCTGAAAGATGGAAATTCGATACGGAAGGAAATGATGTGGGGTGGGGAAATGATGAAGCACAGTTTTACACCGAGGCAATGGAGGAGAATGCCCGGGTGGAAAACGGTGTCCTCTATATCACTGCATTGAAGAAGGATCATCAGGGAAAGCAATACACCTCTGCCCGATTGAATTCGACCGAAGCCTGGAAGTATGGAAGGATCGAGGTAAGTGCAAAAGTTCCTGATGGAGTGGGCACCTGGCCGGCCATCTGGATGATGCCCGGGGGCTGGAGCTTTAACGATGGCGGATGGCCCGATGTGGGGGAGATCGATATCATGGAGCATGTGGGGCATGACCCCGGTATTGTGCATGCATCGGCACATTCGGGCGATTATCAGTGGAAGAAAGGGACACAGAAGACGGCCACCATCCAGGTCCCCGACGCATCCGAATCATTCCACACTTACACGCTGGAATGGACCGCCGGGGCCTTGAAGGCATTTGTGGACGATAGTCTCTATTTCCATTATGAGAACGAGGGTCTGGGGGAGTCCAAGTGGCCCTATAACAAACCGTTCTTCCTGATCCTGAATGTGGCAGTCGGAGGAGAATGGGGCCGTGTCAAAGGGATTGACGAGGAGGCTTTCCCGCAAACCATGGCGGTGGATTTCGTCCGCATCTATCAACGCCAAGAATCGTAACCAGTTCCTTCGGATCATGCCAGTTCAAAGAAAAACCATCTTTCTGGGGAATTCGGAAATGATTCCCGGTCAGACTTGGATTCCGCAGAATACGCCCAATACGGAGGGAAGCACAGAAGGGGTAACGGGGGACTTTATGGATGTGGAGGGTGAAAGGTATTATCGAATATCCGAATATCACCGGATGCCCGATTTCCTCATGTCCATCATCAGTGATTCCGATCACTATATGTTCATCTCGAGCAATGGTTCCCTATCGGCGGGAAGAAAGGACCGGGACCATGCTCTTTTTCCCTATTACACCGACGATAAGATTCATGATTATCGAGGGATTACAGGCTCCAGAAGCTGGTTCCTGGTCACCAGGTCCGGCAAGACATACCTGTGGGAGCCCTTCACCTCCTCCTCCGAAAGGATCTACCGGATCCGCAGGAACCTCTACAAAAGCATTTATGCAAACAGCCTTATCTTCGAGGAGCTCAATCTGGACCTGGAAGTGGGATACCGGTACCGGTGGAGCAACAGTGCGAAATATGGTTTCATCCGGAGTTCACGGATCACCAACCTGGGAACCCGGACAGTGGAAATTGACCTGCTCGACGGCCTGGGAAATATCCTGCCCAGTGGTGCGGATGCCACCTTCCAGAACGAATTCAGCAACCTGCTGGATGCATACAAGAAGAGTGAACTGGTGGAGGAGACCACCCTGGGGCTCTATCTGCTGAGCGCCATCCCGGTGGACCGGGCCGAACCCAGTGAAGCATTGAAAGCCAATACGGTCTGGTCGACCGGAATGGGAAGCGACTGCAGGATCCTTCTTTCCGATAACCAGGTGCAGCGGTTTGTGGAGGGAGCTGCCGTCGAGACCGAGGTGGACATACGTGCCACCCGGGGGGCCTATTACCTCCATTCAAGCATTCAGCTGAACGCGAATGCATCGGCAGACTGGATGATGGTGTCCAACCTGGACCAGGACAGCAGCCAGGTATCCGACCTGACCCGGTTCCTGCAAGAGGGGAAGAAGGCAGAGGAGACGATCATCAAAGACCAGAGAGATGGGACCATGAACCTGAAGCGAATCGTCGGTTCCGCCGACGGTTTTCAGAGGAGCAACGAGGAGATACCCTGCATCCGACATTTCTCCAATACCCTCTATAACGTCATGCGTGGAGGTGTATTTCACAACCACTACCATCTCGAAAGATCCGATTTCAGGCTTTTTATCCAGCAGACCAGCAGAGGCGTTTTCAACACCCATGAAAACTGGATCGATGGTTTACCCGAGTCCCTGGTGTTACAGGACCTGGTCAGAAAGGTGCGGGAACTGGGCGATCCGGATATGGAACGAATAGCCCATGAATACCTGCCACTGACCTTCAGCCGGAGGCATGGCGATCCCAGCAGGCCATGGAACCGGTTTGCCATCGAAAACAGAAATCCGGACGGTTCCACCCGGTTGTACTACGAAGGCAACTGGCGGGACATCTTTCAAAACTGGGAGGCCCTGGCGCTTTCCTATCCCGGATTCCTGGAAAGTATGATCAGTAAATTCCTGAACGCCACCAGCGCAGACGGATACAATCCCTACCGGATCACCCGGGAGGGGATCGACTGGGAGGTTCCGGATCCCAATGAGCCGTGGGCATTTATCGGCTACTGGGGGGACCACCAGATCATCTATCTGCAGAAGTTTTTCGAACAGGCGAAATCCTACCATCCCGGATTGCTGGAAGAACTGCTCCAACAGGAGCTTTTTGTATATGCTCATATCCCCTACCGGATCAAGTCCTTCGGACAGATCGTGGAAAATCCCAAAGACACCATTGAATTCGACTTTGAGTTGGACCGGGAGCTCCGTGAGCGAATGACCCGGGAGGGAGCGGATGGATGTCTTCTTCGCGATACAAACGACAATCTCTGCCGGGCCAATCTGGCCGAGAAAATCCTGGTGACCCTGCTGGCCAAGCTGAGCAACTTCATCCCGGGGGCCGGTATCTGGATGAATACCCAGCGCCCTGAATGGAACGATGCCAATAATGCGCTGGTGGGTAACGGTACATCCATGGTCACACTGTATTACCTGAGAAGGTTCCTCCAATTCTGGCACTCTGTTTTAGCCGAAGCCGCTAACAAAGAGATACCGATATCAGAGGAGATCCATACCCTTTTCAGACAGATGGGAGAGATATTTTCAGAACATCGCTCCGGGGTCAAAGAGGGTTTTTCCGATAACCGCAGGTGGCATCTTACCCGGCAACTGGGTGAGGCCGGAGCCCGCTACAGGGAAACGGTCTATTCCCGGTCCCTCTCCGGGAAAAAGAATCAGATGATGCTGGCAGATTTGGGTGATTTCATGGAACTGGTCCTTCCTTACCTGGACCAATCCATTGAATGGAACCGCCGCGAAGATGGATTGTATCATGCTTACAACCTGGTCTCATTCCATAAGGAAGGAATCTCCATCAGGACCCTCTATGAAATGCTGGAGGGCCAGGTCGCTGTTCTGAGCTCCGGTTACCTGGATCCGGAGGAGTCTCTCTCCGTGCTGGATTCACTGAAAGCAAGCCGTCTGTTCCGGGAAGATCAATACAGCTATCTCCTCTATCCTGACAGGCAGCTGCCCCGCTTCACCGAAAAGAACCGGATCCCCAAAAACCGTCTGAACGATTCTGCCCTGCTTCGCAAACTGGCAGAGAACGATGACCGGTCGATTGTCCTTACCGACCGTTCCGGAAATGGATTCTTCAATGGAAACCTCAGGAACGAATTTGAACTGGAAAGAGAACTGGAAAAACTGGACAACTCCACCTACAGGGCACTGGCAGAGAAGGAGAAAGGGCTCATCCTTGAGATCTACGAGGAACTTTTTGATCATCAATCCTTCACCGGCCGTTCGGGAACCTTTTTCGGGTATGAAGGCCTGGGAAGCATTTACTGGCACATGGTATCCAAGCTACTGCTCGCTGTGGGTGAATGTCATCAGAAAGCGTCGGAGGCAGAGGCCAATGCCGAACTGATGGGAAGGATCAAGGAGCACTATTACGAGATAAAGGCGGGGATCGGTCTCTACAAATCACCTAAACTGTATGGAGCCTTCCCCACCGATGCCTATTCTCATACTCCGGCAGGTTCAGGAGTGAAGCAACCGGCTATGACCGGACAGGTCAAAGAGGATGTACTCTCAAGGATGATGGAGATGGGGGTGAGAATTAAGGATGGGAAAATCATGATCGACCTTTCCCTGCTGAACCGGGATGAGCTGCTGGAAGAAAAGAGCTTCCTGGAATATATAGACCTGAAAGGCCAGGCCCGAAGGCTGGACCTGGATCCTGGACAACTGGCCTTTACGTTCTGCCAGGTCCCTCTGGTCTGCCGCAGAAAAGAGAGGGAGCAGGTAGTGGTCCGATTCCACAATGGAGACCGCATGACTCATCACGGGCATACCATTGACCGGGAGACCAGTAACCGGGTTTTCCGGCGGACCGGCCAGGTGGAAAGCATCACCTATGAGTCCCCTTTTCTCTGACATATACCCATGAAACTCCATCGAACAAAACCCCCCTTTGAATCTAACCTTTAAACGAAACGACCATGAATAGTGAAAAGGCTGCTATTAATCAGGGTACGAAACTCTCCCTGAGGGAAAAACTCGGTTATGGTGTGGGAGATACCGCATCCCATTTCGTCTGGGATATGGTGGGTTTCTGGATACTCATATTCTACACCGATACCTTCGGCATCTCTGCAGCGGCAGCCGGAACCATCATGTTGATCGCCAGGGCCTGGGACATGGTCAGCGACCCGGTCATGGGCATCATCGCCGACCGCACCAACACCCGGTGGGGGAAGTTCCGGCCCTATATTCTCTGGATGGCCCTGCCTTATAGTATCCTGGCTGTTTTGACATTCTCCACACCCAACTTCGGCGATACCGGGAAGATAATCTATGCCGCTATCACCTATTTTCTGCTCATGACCGCATTCACCGCCATCAACCTCCCCTACTCTTCCCTCGGGGCGGTGATGACCTCTAATTCCTATGAGCGGGCCGGGCTAAACTCCTACCGTTTCATTTTCGCTTTTATCGGGCAGTTTATTGTGACTGGCACTGCACTCACACTGGCCAATTTCTTCGGTAAAGGGGACCAGTCGAAAGGATACCAGTATACCCTGATCCTGTTCGCCGCCATCAGTTTTATTCTCTTTATGATCACCTTTAGTTCCACCCGGGAACGGGTGAGACCTCCCAAAGCCCAGAAGGAGTCTTTAAAAGAGGACTTCCGGAATCTGTTGAAAAACCGGCCCTGGGTCATTCTCTTTTTTGTGGGGATCATATCCTTCGTCATGTTCGCCATGCAAAATCTGTCGGTGGCTTACTATTTCAAATACTATATCGGGAATGAAGGAGGTGTACAGCTATTCAACGTCATAGGGACTGCCGCCCTGATCGTAGTGATCCCTTTCTCGAAACCTCTTTCGAAATGGTTCGGGAAGCGAAATGTCTACCTGGCCAGTTCTCTTTCTTCGGGCCTGTTTTTCATCCTGCTTTTCATTCCTGGAAAAGACGACCTGGGTCTTATTTACACCTTCAATATTCTGGCAAAGATGTGCTACGCCCCGGCAGTACCCCTTCTCTGGACCATGCTGGCCGATACGGCCGATTACTCCGAATGGAAGTCGGGAAGGCGTTCCACCGGCCTGGTATTTTCGGCCGCCACCTTTGCACAGAAGGCCGGATGGGGGATCGGTGGTGCCCTGGCTGGGTGGCTGCTGGCACTGTTCCAGTTCGAACCCAATGTGGCGCAGACCGAGACGGCAATCTCGGGTATCAAGCTGATGATCTCCGTATTTCCCGGGGTCCTTTATATGTCCTGTGCCATTCTGCTCTTCTTTTACTCGATCGATCAGAAGACATGCCTGCTGATGGAGTCAGAACTCCGTGACCGAAGGGAGAAAGAGGAGTCGGAAACATAATCCATATCTTTGTTTGCCGTGTCCAACGCCTACATCCTGATCATCGTACTCGCGGGAGTATCCCTTCTGCTTCTGATGGTGCTGAAACTGAAGATCAGTGCCTTTATCTCGCTGCTGATCACTTCTATCCTGGTGGGGATCATGGCCGGAATGCCTCTGGATACTATCATGGAAAGCATCCAGGAGGGCATGGGAGGGACCCTTGGCTTTGTGGCTATCGTGGTGGGCCTCGGAGCCATCTTCGGACAGGTCCTGGAGGACTCGGGCGGAGCAGAATCACTGGCCCACTTTCTGGTAAAGAAGTTTGGCACGGACCGCGCATCCTGGGCCATGGTCATCACCGGCTTTATCGTGGCCATACCGGTTTTCCTCGATGTGGGACTGGTGATCCTGGTACCGATCCTGTATGCCCTGTCGAGGGATACAAAACGATCGCTGCTCTATTACGGAATCCCCCTGCTGGCCGGGCTGGCGGTTACTCACAGTTTCATCCCCCCCACTCCGGGACCCATCGCAGTAGCCGAGATCCTGGATGCTCAGCTGGGATGGGTGATCCTTTTCGGGTTTCTGCTGGGCTTCCCCACGGCGGTCATTGCCGGTCCAGTATTTGGCAAATATATTTCCCGGAAGATCGATATTCAGCCTCCGGAGGAGATGTTTGTCAGCCTCCCGAAAGGAGATAAGACTACCGAAAGCCTTCCCTCTTTCCGGTCCATTGCCCTGCTGATCGCTGTACCGCTGGTGCTGATCCTGGTAAACACCTTCACATCAGTGGCCGTAGACAAGAAAGTGTTCAGAGATTCTCTGATCACCGATGGATTGATTTTTATCGGTCATCCCTTCAGTGCCCTGATCATTGCTGCCCTGCTGGCGATCTATTTCCTCGGGATCCGGAGGGGCAGGACCAGGCAGCAGCTGCTCGACCTGAGCACCAAGGCACTTGCCCCGGCCGGTATTATCATTTTGATCACCGGAGCCGGCGGGGTACTCAAACAGATTCTGGTGGACAGCGGTATCGGGGAACTGATGGCCCAGTCTATCGAAGGTTCAGCCATGCCTCCCATTTTCCTTGCCTGGTTGCTGGCTGCCATTGTCCGTGTAACCCAGGGTTCGGCCACCGTGGCCATGATCACTGCCGCCGGGATCATCTCCCCGGTACTTGATTTTATCGGACCCAGTGCACCGGAACTGGCACTCATCGTTCTGGCCATTGCGTCCGGGGCTACCCTGCTTTCACACGTGAACGACAGCGGGTTCTGGCTGGTGAGCAAATACTTCGGAATGGATGAGAAACAGACCCTCCGCTCCTGGACGGTGATGGAATCGATCATTGCCTTCTGCGGACTCGCCTTTACCCTGCTGGCCAGCCTGTTTGTCTGATCTCTGACGCAGCGATACTCAAAGTATTCATCATCCGGCCAGCCGAAAATCCCGGTTGCCAGTGCTGATTTATTCCGGTTGCCGGCGCTGATTTATTCCGGCTGATCCCATCAAGCCATAAAGAACTTCCATACTTAAAAAATCAGATCTCATGAAAAGAATGCATTACCTCTTTCTTGTGATGCTGCTGGCAGGTCTTGCCGGCTGTAATAAAGAGGAGGAAAAACCGGAAAAAGAGAAGGGCACCGTTCACATCGATGTAGGAATCTTCATCAGTGAAAACGAAGTAAAGAATCAGCTGAAATCGGCCCAGCAAACGGAAGATTTTAAGGTGACGATCTTCTATGGTGACGGATCAGAGGCCCTGACGTTTAATACGGTGACAGAAATGCCGGATGTGATCGAACTGACCGCGGGAGAGTATTATGTGGAGGCCCATTCCGATAATGATCTGCCGGCAGCTTTTGAGAATCCCTACTATTATGGAATTTCAGACCTGTTCAGCATCAACAGCAATGAGCAGCAGACAGTGCTGGTCAACTGTCAGTTGGCCAATACCATCGTTTCTGTATCCTATTCCGGCCAGACCGTTGCCCAATTCACGGATTATTCCACGGTGGTCTCCTCCCCGGCAGGCTCCCTGCTGTATGCAAGGGAAGAAACACGCTGGGGATATTTCAGGACCCTGCCCCTGGACATAGCCGTGGATCTTACATACCTGAAACCCGATGGTTCCCCGGCAGGTAAATCCATGACCGGCAGCATCCCTGCTCCCCTTTCCAACAGACACTATGAAATTCATGTGGATGCCTCCATCGACGAAGGGATGGCCAGCTTTCAGATCCTGTTGGATGAGTCGGAGATCGTGGTCGAAGTGGTGGAAATAACCGGAAGTTCCCTTCCCCCTCCGCAGGGCGCAATTGAATATGGTGAATTGCTGATCACAGAGATCATGTATGATCCCTCTTCGCTCTCAGATACCGAGGGAGAATGGTTCGAAATCTTCAATGCATCGAACCGCACCCTTCCCCTGTTGAATCTGATTCTGGGAAGAGACGATTCCAACCGACACACGATATCAGAAGAGATCGACCTGGCTCCGGGAGAGTTCCTGGTATTTGAAAGGAGCGACCAGGCCACCGGATCAGCTTCCTCCTATACCTACGGGACAGATCTTACACTAACCAATTCAGGCGCAGTACTTTCCCTTTTCAACGAGGGAAGCGAAGAGGTGCCCGGATCGCTCATCTTCTCGGTCGACTATGGCCTGTCGGGCTTCCCCGATGGTTCGGGGGCTTCCATCTGTCTGGATCCTGCCTCATTCAACGCCATAGATGCTGCAACCGGAAGCTCCTGGTGCACTTCCACCAGTCCATACAGCACAGGCGATCTTGGAACCCCGTGTAATGTGAATGATGCATGCCAGTGATGTGCGTTTCCGAACACCTATTGTGTCATTTCCGTTCAAATATCCAATTGTTAAAGTATTTGTTAACAGCCATATAGTATTGATTATAAATTTTTTACTCTAATTGGCATAGAAAATGATTAAGCCTGCATAGCGATGTGAATCAAATACCTGAACGAGATGAAAACACAACCTGCCGTTTTTGCTATACTGCTGTCAGCAATCACCACCTTTGCCATCGGACAAGCCGATCTGGATGAACCCGATCATCCGGGTGAGGAGTGCCGCGCAGAGACCACAATGGTATCCGAATCTTCCTCCACCGGGGAAGAATCCAACGGAATAGCACTGGAGGATTGGATGGTCACCCCTTTCGAAACTATTACTGAGGAGGTGCTTTCCGTTGAACCGTGGATGAAGGAGCCTTTCGCAACAAAAGCAAAGAAAAGCCATATCCGGATCGTAGTGGAGGAGTGGATGCTGGCTTCCAGATGATGGTGGCGACGAACCCTAAATCATCCTGTTTTTACTGTATCTTTGTCTGAAGTCATTAAATCAGCATGATCGGTTTGAATAAACTCAAACTGCAATTGCTGGTTTTTGTCCCCTCAGAGGAATCAGACAAGTATGCGCCTGGGAATCATATCCGACATCCATGAGGACTACTGTAATCTGCAGAAAGTACTCAAGAAACTGGAAAGAAAGGGATATGATCATCTGGCCTGTCTGGGTGATATCTCCGGATTCAGCTCCTCCCATTACCGGTATCACCGATCGAGGAATGCTTCTGCATGCCTGAATCTGATCAGGGACAGATGTGACACTATCATTGCGGGGAATCACGATCTTCATGGTGCTCGCCGGATCCCGGAACATTCCGGGATATTTGACTTTCCACCTGACTGGTACGACCTGGAACTCCAAAGAAAAATCGAATTGACCAACCGGGAGATATGGTTGCATGAAGAGGACCTGGATCCCCGGTACAGCAGGGAGGAGTTGCAGTTCCTGGAAGGTCTTCCGGAATACCATATCCTTCAGAACGGAGAGCAACGGATTCTCCTTAGTCATTACGCATACCCCAATTTATCGGGATTCAGGAAGCAGTTTTACATCTGGGGAAGTGAGTTCCAATCCCATTTCCGGTTCATGGAATCACACCACTGCGCCATTGGTTTTATAGGACATGCACACCCCCGCGGATGCTTTATGGTCACCCCTCAGCGATTCAGGCACTATCCTTACCGGAAGCTGAAAACCCCCGAAGAAGCTGCCATTATAGGAGTTCCACCTGTAACCCGCCACAAAAAGCGTTCAGGATTTTGTATCTTTGATACACACAGCCGGACTATCCAGGCAGTAAAATAGACCCGCCATTCAATGTCGAAACGGAACCTGAACCGGTTTTTTCTTTCCATCGTCCTGCCGTCGATCCTGGCTATCGGTCTGTACATCCTTTCCATATTTGTGGTCATTCTCCCCTCCTTCGAACGAAACAGCATGAATGGAAAAAAGGAGATGATCTCGGAGTTGACACGTTCTGTCATCAGCCTGATTGAGGAGTACTACCAGGAGGCGCAGGAAGGGACTATTTCTGCAGACTCGGCCAAAACTCTTGCCATTGAACGAATCCGTCAGATTCGTTACGGGGAGGAGCTGAAGGACTATTTCTGGATCATTGACCAGCAGCCCCGGATGATCATGCATCCCTACCGGCCCGAACTGATCGGGCAGGACCTGAAGGACTACCAGGATCCGGATGGAAAACTGCTGTTTGTGGAGTCGGTCCGCATCGTGAAGGAGCAGGAAACAGGATTTCTGGATTACATGTGGCAGTGGAAGGACGATTCCACCCGTATTGTTCCCAAACTCTCCTTTGTGAAAGCATACACTCCCTGGAACTGGATCGTGGGAACCGGAATCTACCTGGAAGATGTCCGAAGCGAGATCTCCATCCTGAAACGCCGCCTGCTGAGGGTGGGGCTCTTGATTACATTAATAATCAGTGCTCTTCTGGCATACATGATCCGGCAGAGCCTGGGAATTGAAACACGCAGGAGACGTGCTGAGGAGGCCCTCCGGCTTTCCAGGGAAAAATACCGGACCCTGGTTCAGGCATCTAACCAGGGAACACTGATGTGGGTAAACGGATCGCTCACTTTTTCCAATCAAAAATTCAGTGAGCTGGCCGGATATGGACTTTCGGAAATGGGAAAGCTTGGATTCGAAGAGATCTTCAGCCTGAAATGGTCCGAACTGGAAACTTCCTTCCAGGATCCCACACAATCGGTCTCGCTGGAGACTACCATCAGATGCAAGGATGGCACTACCAAGGAGGTGGTGATCACTGCATCCCGGATCAACTACTCCGAACAGACTGGTTACATCGTCATTATCAAGGAGGTGAGTGAGAAAATGCAACTGGAGAAGGAGGAAGAAAAACTTACTGAAGACCTGCAGAGTGCCCTGACCATGATGAACCTGCCCCTGAGTTCCTTTGCCAGGGAAGCGAAGAGGTGCTCCGCTGACCACTCCATCAGGGAAGCAGCGACCCTGATGGCTCGAAAACAGACTGATCTGCTTTTCGTACAGCACGGAGACAGGATCGTTGGGGTGGTCAACTCCGGTGATCTGAATGAAAGGGTGCTGGTCGCCGGTTTGAACCCGGACAGGAATATCATGGAGATCATGTCCTCTCCAGTGATCTCCCTGCCTGAAAACGCCCTTCTCTATGAAGGACTGCTGGAGATGAGAAAAAGACAGATCTCTCACATTGCCCTGCACTCTCCGGCTGGCGAGATTCGAAGTGTAGTCGGCTATGAGGAGATGATAGAGACGCAAAATCATACTGCCGGGCTTTTAATTCACGAGGTGAGGGTGGCCGAGGAGGTGGCCCAACTGGCTGCACTCTATCCCAGATTGCCGGTAATCGTCAAGGCGTTGCTCGAAAGCGGCAGTCAGGCCAGGAATGTGACCAGGATCATCACCTCGGTTGCGGATGCCATTCATGAAAGGATAGTTGAACTTGCCATGGAGGAGATGGGACCGCCCCCTTCCTCCTTCTCCTTTATGGTCATGGGCAGTCAGGGTCGGGGCGAACAGACCCTTCTGACCGATCAGGATAATGCCATCATCTTCGAGAATGTTCCTGAGGAAAGGGAAGAGGAGGTCCGCTCCTACTTCCGGAAACTGGGAAAAAAGGTCAATGATGATCTGGACCGTGTGGGGTACCATTACTGCAAGGGAGGGATCATGGCTGGTAATCCCGATTGGGTCCACAGCCTGGATACCTGGAAGGACCTGTTCGGTAAATGGATGCGTGAAAGTGATCCCCAATCGGTGATGGATGCTGCGATCCTGTTTGATTTCAGGCATATCTTTGGTGATCCCGGACTGGTTGAACAGCTTCGCAAGCATGTGAATGAGACCGCTTCGCATCAACCGGTCTTTTTCTACCAGCTGGCTCAATCGGTCACGAAAATGAAATCACCCGTGACGCTTTTTGGTCATATCAAGAGCGAATCTCAGGACAATGAAAACTATCTGGATCTTAAGAAGGTGCTTCTTCCGGTCTCTTCCTATGTCCGTCTCTATGCTATCCGGGAAAAACTTCAGGTAACCAACAGCCTGGAGCGGGCAGAACAACTTTACTCGAAGAAGATCTTCGACAAATCCCTGTTCGATGAGCTCTCGCAGGCGTTTAATTATATTACCTATCTGCGGATCCAGCAACAGGCACATCAGATCTCCAGGAATAATCCACCCGAAAATACCGTTGCACTGCAGCAGCTAAGCCATCTGGATATCGCTGTCCTGAAACGGCTCTTTTCAGATATTGCAGGCCTTCAGACCAGACTCGGTACAGAGTTCAGTTCTACACAGTGATCCGTTTAGTTACTTCCTGCTTACAGAATCCAACCTGCTCCGTTAAAACCTTCAGGTACTATTTGTCAATTGATATCAATACCAGGTTTCCCTCCCGGTATCCGATCCTGCCTGTTTGCACTCTTGGCGGAACGGACTTCAGAAACTCCTCCGTATCCTGTTGATTGAAATCCATTCCCAAAATGATCCCATGTAGAGAATCTCCGATGAAGGCCTCTTTCTGCTGCCCCCTGTAAAGGATACGGAATTCATGTTCGGTGCGCCAGTCAATATGCTTCATGAAGAATAGTTCCCGGGTATGCCTGCGGATGTACTCTTCCACAAAGGCTCGCCTCTCCCTGGTGTAGGACTCCACCGAGAATCTGGGAAAATTCAGCTTAGGGGTATAATAGATCCTTTCTGTGTGGAGATTCTCCGTTCCCAGCTGTTGAGATAATTCTCGGATAAGCCTTTCCCTGTGAAATACCAGGCAGACTCCCCTGTTCCTTGAGGCATAACGATCCCACATCCGGGGATGCTTAAACCCACTCTCCACGAAATTCCTGCTTCCGTACTGTTCTCTGTAATCCTGCGTAAAGCAAAGCACTCTGATCCGTTTTCTGATCTGATTTTTAATTTCTTTTAGCAGCTCGGGATCTATCTCCAGGTTTATCGTGTCAAGAATTGACCAGAATCCGAAACTCAGATTCTCTTTGGGATCATTCAGCCTGGTAAATTTGCTGAATTTTAGCTGCCCACTTGGAATAATCCGTGAAACCGCCGATTTCGCTGTGGTGAAATGGTAAATATACTTTTGAAAATCTGTTGGTTGCCGGATCATCAAAGATTCCTTGTCTTCCTCTTGCAATAATAGAAAGAAAACGGTTCGGCGAAATTGAATTGACAAAAAGGTAATAGATCCTTAATACAGACCAATCCGTAATAGGCTAGTTTTAAAAATCATTAAGCCACACCCATGAAAACTCTACAGCGGATTACTATCTTCCTTTCACTGGCAAGCTGGATATCCATCGTTGTAGCCCAGGATTACATCCCTCTTATGGTGGGGAATGAATGGATCTATGAAATCTACGACGGCGACGGGATCAGGTTAGGGACAGACTCTATGCGTTGTGAGGGGAGTTATGCCTCTGGTGATACTGTCTTCTTCGAATTTGTCAACTACATCACCTTCACCGGTGGAAGCGGGGAGTATATGACAGAGAGGAACCTGTTCTATAATGGAATCTCTGATCCGAACACAGTATATATCAGAACGTTCATGGATGAAAACCTCTTCACGGACTTAAAGTACTTCAAGCACACCTACAGCTCGGGTCAGACGTACGGGGAGGATCCGTTTCAACTCACCCCCCTGTTCCTGGGAGACTATTCAGTTCCATATGGATCCTTTTCGGATTGCTATTTCCTGAAAATTGGGAGTGCAGATTCCACCGGGTTGATTGTTGCTCCGGATGTGGGACTGATCGGTACGATGGAAAAAGGAAAGCCGGTGTATGCGCTGACTAATGCAAGGCTTGTATCCATTTCGGAATCAGAAAAAAGCATCTGTGAAGGGGACAGCATCCTGATCAATGACTCCTATGTAAAACTGTCCGGTGAATACACGGATACCCTGGAAGCTGCCAACGGAGTCGACAGTATCGATATCGTAAACCTCTCCGTCATTCCGTCCTACGAGGTGAAAGTCGATACCAGCATCTGTGAAGGGGAGATCTATCCTGCAGGTGGTATGGACCAATCGGCCTCCGGCATATATTATGATACACTCACCACTGTTTCAGGATGTGACAGCTTGATCATCACACAACTGACTGTGGATCTGTGCGCTTCAACCTATCCCGTCGAAGATCCCGGTGAGGCGTTTTATATTTTTCCCAATCCTACCGCAGGGATTCTGCAAATCTACAGTAGTCAGGTCATGGAGGTGGAGGTCTATAACCTGTTCGGCAGTAAAATCCTTCATTCACAAAACCATATGATTGATCTGCAAACTTTTCCAAATGGTTGCTATTTCGTTAAATGTATCTGCCGGGATGGCGAGACCCGTATACGTAAGATCCTGCTAAGACATTAGAGGTATCCAATCTTCCGGTGTAGCACCCTCTTCATTTCACTGGATATTCCGTAAATTGCTGCGCGATGAGCGGAAAGATCATTGGAGCAGGATTCCAAAAAACCGGCACCTCCTCGTTGAGAGAAGCCCTTAAAACTTTGGGGTATAAAGTAAAGGATACCAGTTCCAGGGCCCTGATCCCCATCCTGAGAGGCAATTATGACAGGCTGCTGCATATGATCAGAGATTACGATGCTGTGGAGGATACTCCGTGGTACAGGATCTATCAGGAGCTGGACCGGAGGCTGCCCGGATCGAAATTTATCCTCACCCTCAGGGAAGAGGAGTCGTGGTATACAAGTGTTTCTCGGCACATCGGACTACTGAAAAATGCGAATCATGAATGGATCTACGGAAGAGGGAAAGGGCTTCCGATCCATCACAGGGACAATACCATCAGGATCTACAGGGAGCATAATTCGCAGGTGAAGGAGTATTTCAGGAACCGGCCCGGCGATTTGCTGGTAGTGGATTTTACTTCAGGTGACGGATGGGAAAAATTATGTCCGTTTCTCGGATTGGAGATTCCGGATGTGCCTTTCCCCCATGCCAACCAGTGGGAGACCAACCAGTCGAGGCAACCTTATTATGGTTATCATAAAGACTTCAAATACTACAGGAAGAGTCTGAAAAACCGGTTGAAAATCCAGTATATTGACTGGATGAACTGGTGGTAGTTCATAAAAACCTCAAAACCCTCATAATGAAACAGGCCAATCTTTTCCATCCCCGGGTGTTCGATGAACGGAAATGGGCCGAAGGATACTATAAAAGGAATAAATGGAGTATTTCCCGAGTGGGAAAGGATTTCGCCGCCATCCTGAAAAAGAACGGGTTGAAGGAGGGAGAGATACTGGATGTCGGATGCGGATTCGCAGCTGTGCCCATCGAAATCGCCCGGGCCATTCCCGGAGTCAGGATCAAGGGGATCGACCTTGGCAGGCCGCTTCTTGAGCTGGGCCGCAGTCTGGTGGAAGAAGCAGGACTTACAGACCGCATTGAACTGATGGAGGGAGACGCCCAGAAGATGGGGTTCAGTGACCACTCCTTCGATGTGGTCCTGAATACCTTCCTGGTGCACATCGTGGAAGACTGCCGCTCGATGCTGAATGAAATGGAGAGGGTCGCCAGGCCCGGGGGGCAAATCATGATCAGGGATCTGAGGAGGGGATTGCTGGCATACCTGGTTCCCAAATTCCGGACCGGCCTCACACAGGAGGAGGCAACAAAAATATTGGAAAATTCTTACCTTCGATCGGGCAAAATCACCAACGGACCCTTCTGGTGGGACTACATGGCAGGGGGTCAACTTCCGGAATAAGCAAACGCTTCCAGGGCTACCGCACCTGCTTGTAATCCGTATTTTCTCTTCAATAAAGCAACCATAACCCATCTGAAACCCATTCAAACTACTCCCCATGTCCACACAGATCCTGCCCTTTCATTCCGGCATCAACACCTGCTACCTGATCAGACAGCAGGGAACCATCCTGGTGGATGGAGCCTGGTCGCGCTCTTCCCGATCCTTCTCCAAATTCCTGCAATCGCACCGGATTGAACCGGAAGAGCTGAAACTGGTGGTGCTCACTCATGGAGATTTTGATCATGTGGGGGGAGCCAACGATATCAAAGCCCTTACCGGGGCCCGTATTGCCATTCACAAAAATGACAGGTCCTGCCTGGAAGAGGGGATCTACCACTGGCCCAGAGGAGCCACCCCCTGGGGAAAGATCTCCCGCGCCATGTTCAAGCCCATGATTACATCCTTTGCGGGCTTCCCTCCGGTAACTGCCGATGTGATCCTGGAGGATGAGGAACACGATCTGTCCGAATACGGAATCGAGGGGCGCATCATCCATACACCCGGTCATACCAGCGGACATGTAAGTGTGATCCTGGATTCGGGCGATGCCTTCATCGGATGCCTGGCCCATAACCGGCTCCCCTTTACGATGAAACCGAGTCCTCCCATTTATGCGGATGACATCGAACAGCTGAAAATTAGCTGGAAAAAAGTGATCGACCTAGGGGCGAAAAACTGCTATCCCAGTCATGGGAAACCCTTCCCCGTAGAAAAGATCCTCCCATACCTGAATGGATCCTGATAATATGAACCCAAACAATTTCCTAAACGGGTCGCTGCAGTTCTGGAAACAGACCAATGACCTCCTGATCGAATACCTGTTGCAGGAATTGGAGGCGGGACCGGATGAATGGGGCCGGAAGGAACCCGAACGGCCATTGAATGGGATCTGAAAAACGTTTTATTACTTAACTCATGTCAAAAGTCTTAAAGATCATTGGCTGGATCCTGATCGGATTGATCACCCTGGTGACCATCGTCTGGTTTGGTTTCCTCCGGCCAGAGCCCCCGCCCGTCTCCCCGGAGGACAGGGCGGCCATCCATCTGATGCCTTTGCCGGCCGACATGAAATTACGAAACGGTGAATTTGAGCTGGCTCAGGGACTGGAAGTCCGCTTCAGGGGATTGATGACCAAACGGCTCAATGGAGCTGTGGAGCGTCTTCAGGAGCGTCTCGCATACCGGACAGGTATGGAATCACTTGCAGGGAACCGCGTCAGATTGCTGATCACCTGCAGGGGAGAGGCAATGGATGTTCCCTCACCGGATGATGATGAATCCTATACCCTGAAGATCACTCCCCGGTCCATCCGCCTGAATGCCGCCACTGAGACCGGTGTTCTCTTCGGGCTGGAATCGCTCCTGCAGCTTGCAGAAGACCGAGAGGGAACATGGGTACTCCCGGCCCTGACCATGAACGACCGTCCCCGGTACCCCTGGAGAGGGGTGATGATCGATGCATGCCGCCACTGGATCCCCCCTGAGGTGATCATTCGGAACCTGGATGCTATGGCATCCCTGAAGTTGAATGTTTTTCACTGGCATCTGACCGAATACCAGGCATTCCGTGTCGAATCAAAAATCTTTCCCAGGTTGCATGAAATGGGATCGAACGGTCAGTACTACACTCAGGAAGAGATCCGTCATATCGTGGAATACGCTGCGGACCGGGGGATCAGGGTGGTTCCTGAATTCGAGCTGCCGGGCCACTCCACCTCCTGGCTGGTGGGCTACCCCGAACTGGGAAGTGCCCCCGGGCCCTATGAACCCGATACCGTATTTGGGGTTCTGGATCCGGCACTGGACCCCACCAGCGAAATGGTCTATTCGTTTCTGGACCGGTTCTTCGGAGAGATGACTACCCTTTTTCCCGACGAATACATACACATCGGAGGAGATGAAGTGAAAGATATCCACTGGCGGGAGAACAAGAAAATACAAGCCTTTATGAAACAAAACGCTCTGGAGGATTCTCATGCACTTCAGGCCTATTTCAACAGGAGGCTTCAGAAGCTGCTGGAAGGACATGACAAAAAAATGATGGGATGGGATGAGATCCTCCACCCGGAATTGCCTAAAGAGGGAGTGGTGGTGCAGACCTGGAGGGACCATTCCTCTCTCTGGGAAGCTGCATGCACCGGTAACGGGGCGGTCCTGTCGGCCGGATATTACCTGGATTACAAACAACCTGCCAGCTACCATTACCAGATAGACCCAATGGTGATCCGCGGCGCGGTGAATGTCGACATCGACTCCTCCAACTGGAGGGCATGGGACTGTACACTGAAGTTGAGCGATCTGGTCATGGAGGGTTCGCTCTACCTTTTCGGAGAGGGCGAACACCTCCGGGGGATCATGGAATTTATGGGGGGAAGCCTCGGTTTTAAGGAGGCCTCGCTCCATAATGGACACCTCTCCTTCTCCCTCGCTACCAATTTTGGGGAGATCCGGTTCGAAACAGACCTGAAGGGTGATTCGCTCACCGGGAATGCCAGGCTCTCCATGTTCATGATGGATATTCATGGCCACCGTTCCGGAGGAAGTGACATGGAGGAAGGGAAAACGATCCCCAGTTTCAGGAAAATCGAACCTCTGACCGACGAAGAGGAGACCAGATTACTGGGAGGCGAAGCATGTATGTGGTCGGAAATGGTCGACAGCCTCACCATCGAATCACGGATATGGCCCAGGGCCGCGGCTATCGCGGAGAAGCTCTGGAGTCCGCAGGAGCTGGCCGTGGAAAACTTGGATATGTACCGCCGGCTATGGAAGGTGGACGACCTTCTGGAGGAACTGGGGCTCACCCACCGCTCCTACCGCAAGGCAATGCTCCTCGACATGGCCGGTGAACAGTATTTCGAACCCCTGAATCAACTGGCCGAAGTACTCCAGGAGGATCAATTCTATAACCGGATGAGTATCTATGATCCGCAGCTTTACACTACCACCCCCCTGAACCGGATGGTGGATGCCGCACCTGCTGAGAGCTTTGTGGCCTGGGACTTCGGGAACCGGGCAGACCGCTGGATCGAAACCGGGGATACACTCCTCAGGGAAGAACTGATCCGGCAGCTGAAGGCATGGCAGAACAATCATAACCGGCTGGAAAAGGCCTTTGCCGAATCGGAACGGCTGAAGGAGGTGGAGATCCACTCGGAAAATCTTGCTCTGCTGGCCGGGGTCGGGTTGACAGCCATCGAAGATCCATTATCTTTATCCCCGGAAGAGACTTCCATCGATTCGATACTGATCAGATCGGAAGAAACTCATGGTGGGTGTATTCTTCCCCTGCCGGCGCATATACAGAAGCTGGTGACGAATGCGAGGCAGAACAGATAAACAGATAACAGAGGATTATTGGGAAAATCTGGTGATCAGGAAAACGTGGGGAGATCTGTCCATACCAAACTGGACCTTCTCAGTGATATGTTCCGTCGTTGGTGCGGGGAGAAGGTGATCTCTGTTAATAAACTTCCTGCCTCCGGGTCCCCCAGGGAGTATTACCGCATCGCAGGTGCCGATTCCACGGTGATAGGTGCTATCAATGCAGACCGGGAGGAGAACGAAGCTTTTATCTCCTTCAGCCGTCATTTTCATTCCCTGGGACTTCCCGTTCCTGAAATCTTCCTGGTTGATCTGGATCATCATGTGTATCTGCAGGAGGATCTGGGCGATATGACACTTTTCGATTATTTGTTCCAGGTCCGGGATAATGGCGGGTTCCCGGATGAGCTCAAGGCGATTTACAGAGAGGTGCTGACAGAACTCCAGAAGTTCCAGATCACAGGATCGGAAGGGATCGATTACTCGGTCTGCTACCCAAGGGACAGCTTCGACCGGCAGAGCATGCAATGGGACCTCAGCTACTTCAAATATTACTTTCTGAAGCTGGCAGGCATCCCATTCAATGAACAGCGGCTGGAAAACGACTACCAGACCCTGATCGATTATCTGCTTTCGCAGGATACCGGATACTTCCTCTACCGCGATTTCCAGTCCAGGAACATCATGCTTCGGGACTGCAAACCCTATTTCATCGATTACCAGGGTGGAAGAAAGGGCGCCCTTCAGTACGATGTGGCCTCCCTTCTGTTCGATTCGAAGGCGGACATTCCCCCTGAGGCCAGGGAAGACCTGCTGGAGCACTATGTCGACGGCCTTTCCGGCTACCCGGCCGTGAACAGGGAAGGGTTCCGGGAATCCTACTACGGTTATGTGCTGATCCGGATCATGCAGGCCATGGGAGCTTTCGGATTCCGGGGATTCTATGAAAAAAAGACCCACTTCCTCCAGAGTATTCCCTATGCCCTGAACGACCTGAAATGGATTCTGCAGAATGTAACCCTGCCTGTTCAGATTCCTGCATTGTTCAGGGTATACGAAGAGCTGGTAACCGCCCCGAAAATGAAAAGGTTTCGGGACAAAACAGGCAGAAAATCCACGCTGACGGTTTCCATTAACAGTTTCAGCTATCTGCGCGGAATCCCGGACGATCCTCACGGACACGGAGGGGGGTATGTTTTCGATTGCCGGGTGATCACCAATCCCGGAAAACTACCCGTATACCGGGAGCTTACAGGCAGGGACCAGCCGGTGATCGATTTTCTGGGGCGGCAGACGGATGTGACAGATTTTCTCAATAATGCCTTCTCCCTGGTCGATATGTCGGTCGATAAATATGAAGAGCGCAGCTACACTCATCTGATGGTCAGTTTTGGCTGTACAGGCGGCCAGCACCGGTCGGTTTACTGCGCGGAACGGCTTGCCGCCCATCTCAGGGAGAGTCAGTCAGTCCAGATTTCCATCTGGCACCGGGAGCTGGACTAGAGATCCACTCTGAAATGGTAGTTCCCGCTGACGGTCCTGAAAACTGCATAGTCTCCCTCCATCCCCACAAAACTAACCCCTTCGGCCTTCATGGCATTGACTGCTTTTTTCGGGGTACCATCGCGATCCATTCCCATTTCCATGACCATTTTTGCATCTCCTGCCGGTACGTATACGGTGGCGGTGCAGCTGACCGGAACGGTCACCTCTATCTCCAATCCGTTTACTCCCCTGCTCCAGTGAATACCACCGGGGCCATAGGAGGTCATGTTGTGATAGGTCACATATTCCAGGTCGCCTGCAGGCATGGGGCGAAAAATGATGTGCCGATAACCGGGATGCTCCGGATCGACCTGCATTCCGGCCAGGTGGCGGTAGAACCAGGCCAGTCCTCCCCCGAACATGGGATGGTTATGAGAACCTCCCTCATCCCATTTCTCCCGTGTGGTGGTCGAACCCAGTTCGATCCATCTTCCGTAGCTGGGTTCGGTCCGCTTATTCATGGCCTGATATGCCATTTCATGCAGTCCGTGATCGGCAAGCACTTCAAAAAAGAAACGGGTACCGATAATACCGGTATCCAGGTGTCCCCCGCTGGACTTCAACCCGGCTTTCAGGGCAGCCACCACCTTTTGAAGCTGATCCTCCGGAACCCCCATCCGAAGAGCCAGGATATTGCCACCCCCGTTCCCGTAACTTCCTTTCTGCTGATCGTAAAACCTTTTGTGAAAAGCCTTCTTCGTCTGATCCGCCAGTTCTCTGTAGCGGGCCGCCTCATCTTCCCTTTCCAGGATCTCTGCGCTTCTGGAGGTGATGTAGGCGCAAAACCACAGGTAAAAGGTGTGAACCATCTCATCTGGCACCGTCTCCCCCGGGGCCACCCACTCACCCAGGTTGAACCATTTCAGCACCGTCCCGTCCCTGGCAGTCCGCCTGGAGTGCATGATCCCTTCCTCATCCACCCATGTCTGCATGTACCGTACATACCCCTTCATTCCTTCATAATGCTCTTCCAGCATGTCGCGGGCTCCATAGTGCATATAAAACTCCCATGGGATCACACAAATAGCTGCACCCCAGGCAGGTCCTCCCCCACATCCGGGTTGCCACGGTGCCCCGTTGGGTACATATCCGGTCCGTTCGATCTGTGCTCCGTGAATATCCTGCATCCATTTATGATAGAAATTCCGTGCATCGAAATTATGGAGTACCGCAATGCAGGTGATCTGTCCGTCTCCGGTGTAGGGTGAACGCTCACGATGAGGACAGTCGCTGGCGGTGCCGCCATGCATATTGTCCAGCTGGCTCCTCCGCCAGATGGTATTGATCTTGTTGAACAGTTTGTTGGAGGTCTCGAAGGTGGCAGATGGAGGAAGCACCGTATTTACGGCCTCGGCGGTGAGATCTTCAGATTCCAGTTCACCCGGCCAGTTGACGATCTCCACTCCGCTAAATACGAACCAGTTGAACCGCGGAGCATACGATTCCGGTCCATCTCCGCGGAAAGTGTAGGTGTGATCGCCCGAATAGAGGTTGGCGATATAGTTGATCTCCACCTGATGTCCCGGAGGACCCTCTACCTCATTAAGCCTCACCCATCCGGAGATCTCCACCCCGAAATCAACCCGGAAATGGCCCTCCCCCAGCTTCTCTATGGATACCGGCTGAATTTTTTCCGTCACCCTGTCGGGGAAGGCAGTGTGTGCCGCCAATCTCCCCTGCGGTGCCCTCCTTGTGACCGCCTCCATCCAGCCGGAATCGTCGAAACCGGGAACATTCCAGCCCGGCTGTTCATCCCTGGCATCATATTGCTCGCCATAGTAAACCATATTCATCAGAATGGGGCTTCTGGATACCCTCCAGGAGGGATCGCTGACCACCATCTCTTCGGTCCCGTCGGAATAGGTCAGGTGCAACTGGCAGAGGAACCGGGGGGAGCCATAGGCTGCTGCCCAGAATTTGGCGGGATTGTAAAATCCATTCCCCAGGATGGAGCCCAGTACATTCTCTCCGTTTTGTAACTGATCCTTTACATCGTATGCCAGGTACATCACCTTGTATTCCCTGAATTCATCGGGCAGATAGATCAGAGCATCCATCAGTTGCGGACGTTTCCCGTAGTTGGTCTGGTTGGGCACCAGCACATCCTCCCCCACTTTCTCACCGTTCAGGTACAGTTCAAAATAACCCAGACCCGTCACATAAACGACTGCCTTCTTCACCTCTTTCTCTATGGCGAACTCCTTTCTCAGCAAGGGAGCAGGAGGGCCAAAATTTTCGGGCCGGGCATCGGGTCCTCCCTCCGGTTTGGGCAACGCATCCTCTCCTTCCCAGGGTGCGCCAATCCACTCTGCCTGCCACTCCCCGGGATCAAGGATCCCCATTCGCCAGAATGCCGGGTCGCTCCATCCCGAAACTTCCCCTTCGGCATCCCATACCCGGACCTGCCACCAGCACTCCTGCCTGGAGGCCAGTAATTCTCCGTCGTAAACCACACGGGTCGACTGCACGGAGGCTTTTTTACCGCTGTCCCAGAGATCAGGATCCGGCAGTGACTCCCTGGAACTGGCTACCCTGACCTGCCAGGCGGTTTGCTTCTCACCACGCTGCTGCGGTTCCGCCAGGTTAATCCAGGACAGCCTGGGCTGCCTCACATCCACCACAGAAGGATTGTTCAGGTATTCACAGGTAAGGTGACGGGGAACCAGATCAGCTTTGGATTGTTCCGGGTTGCATGCGGACAATCCGGCCAGAAGCAGGATAACCGCCCAGGGAAGGACTCGTATCTTCATAGAACAGTAGTTTTATTTTCATTGGTTATGCAGGTCGATCGTGCCGGCTGTTCATTGATTTGGAAAACCGGATCCGCAGGGTATGAACCTAACTCCACTCCCGGTCCCAGGACCTTCTTTCGTCCCACTCTTCAGTGGGCGCAAAAAGCTCCTCATTGCGGTGCAGGTGATCTTTCACCGCCTCCTCATTGAGTTCCAGCCCTACTCCGGGTTTATCCGGAACCTGAACGTACCCGTCCCTGACCAGCGGTTTCTCCAATCCGGTCACCAGCTCTTCCCACCAGGCCTTATCGACCGAGTGATGCTCCAGTGCAATGAAGTTCTCCGTGGCTGCTGCAGCATGAACGCATCCCATGAAAGAGATGGGGGATGAGGCATGGTGCAGTGCCATGGAAATCCCGTGCTCCTGTGCGTAGTCGCCGATCCTCTTGGTTTCCAGATAACCACCCGCCGAGACCGGATCGGGGTGGACAATATCTACCGCCCGCTGATCAATCAGGTCTTTAAAGCCTTCCTTTAGGTAGATGTCTTCTCCGGTAAGGGTGGGAACGTCAATGGCCCTTGAGATCTCCTTCCACTGGTCGGTGTACTGCCACGGGATCAGGTCCTCCAGCCAGGCGATGTTATAAGGTTCAAATGCTTTGCCCAGGCGGATCATCGAATTGACCCCCATATGCCCCACGTGGTCGATACCCACAGGGATCTCCCAACCGATAGATTCCCTCATGGCAGCCACATATTTCACCAGTTCCTCAATCCCCTTCTCTGTGATCTGGACCCTGGTAAAAGGGTGCATGGTCAGTCCGTAGGATCCCTGCTCCTGGCTCCAGCCCCTCAGCTCTCCCCAGGGGGAGGTGTTGGTCAGTGTACCGGGAATATCCTTGATAAGCCCGATCCCGATATCCATCTTCATGATCGTAAATCCCTTATCGAGCCTCCCCTTCATTCGTTCTGCAAAGTCCTCCGGATCCCTGACGGTGGGAGTATCCACATATATCCGTACCCTATCCCTGTACTTTCCGCCCAGAAGCTGATAGACAGGGACCCCGAAGACTTTCCCGGTCAGGTCCCAAAGGGCCATCTCCACCCCCGAAACACCGCCACCTTGCCGGCCGTGCCCTCCGAACTGTTTGACGATTCTGAAAAGCCGTTCCACATTACAGGGATTTTCCCCCAGTATCCTGCTTTTCAGCATCAGGGCATACCGCTTGTCGGCTCCGTCCCGCACATCACCCAGTCCGTAGACATCCTGATTGGTGTAGATCTTCACGATGGGCACATTGCCCACCTGAGCGATCCTCATATCGGTGATCTTTAAGTCCGTCGGGCTTCCATACCGTGTGACACCCTGTGAAAGGTATTCGACCTGATGGGCTGCAGAAGCGTGCGCCATGACGCCAAGGCCCAGCCCTCCGAGCCCTGCACGTTTCAGGAAGGTGCGCCGGTTGGAATTCGAATTGTCCTGATAGCCCGGAGAATTACTTGTTTGTTTCATATTTTCATTTTTTCAATTCATTTTCAACCTTTCTGAAAATCATCGAAGGTTTTCAGCCTACAAATTATTAAAATCTTTATATCTTCCATCCCTGATTCTATGAAGAGTTCATTTCTCTATAAAACTCTCCTGGGTCTGTCTTCACTGACGGCGCTGCTTTTCCTGATCGCCTACTTCACCGGATACCACCGGTTCCTCGGTCCGCTGCTTATAACCTTCTTTGTCTCGCTTGCATTCGGGGTGCGCGGAAATGCCTTATTGAAAGGTTTTTCCTATACGATTATGATCTTCGCCGCAGTCACCATTGCCATGTTCTATCCCGGACTTTTTATTCAATGGGGAGATTTCGAGCTTCAGGCCACCATCGTACCCCTTTTACAGATTATCATGTTCGGGATGGGTTCCCAGATGAGCTACAGGGATTTCGCAGGGGTGGTTAAAATGCCCCGTGGCGTTTTGATCGGGCTGGTCTGCCAGTTCACCATTATGCCGGTAGTGGGGTTTACCATCGCCACGACTTTCGGTTTTCCGCCCGAGGTGGCGGCAGGGATCATCCTGGTTGGCTCATCACCCAGCGGACTGGCCTCCAATGTAATGTCATTCATTGCCAAAGCTAACCTGGCCCTTTCGGTTACCCTGACCGCCGTTGCCACCATGCTGGCCCCGCTGATCACCCCTTCACTGATGAAATTGCTGGCCGGTCAATTCGTTCCCATCGATTTCTGGAATATGATGCTGGGGATCGTCAATATTGTGATCCTGCCCATTGTAGGCGGTCTGATGTTCAACTCGGTGGCCTATGGTAAGGAGAAGGCTGCCAACATCCGTATTCAGGCCCTGGTATACTTTTTGATCATCGCCCTGAAGAACCTGATCCTGTTTCAGACCTCCGATCTGGTCCCGGGGGGAACGCTCCTGCAGTTTGGGAAGGACCTGGGCTGGTTCCTGCTCCTGCCCTGGCTGGGCGCCCTGCTCTTCCGGCGACTGATGGGAGGAAATAAGATAGGGCTGGACAAGATCATGGCTTTTGTCTCCATGGCCGGGATCGGTGTAATTATCGTGGTGATCACCGCAGCCGGCCGGGACAGTCTGCTGGAAATCGGGTTCCTTCTGATCCTCGCCTGCCTGCTGCATAATACGACAGGGTATTTTCTGGGGTACTGGATCTGTAAACTGGCCCGGATGGATGAAGCATCCTGCAGGACCATCGCTCTGGAAGTGGGAATGCAGAATGGAGGGCTGGCCTCGGGTATCGCCCTACAGATGGGTAAAGTAGCCACGGTGGGTCTTGCACCGGCTGTGTTCGGACCGATGATGAACATCACCGGGAGCTCGTTGGCTACCTGGTGGAGAAGAAAATCATAAAGTCCATAAGAGTCTGTAAAGCCCATAAGAGTCTGTAAAGTCTGTAAAGTCTGTAAAGTTGGAAAGTTTATGAAAAAGTTACTCTGTTTCTTCGGTTTGGTGGCAGCGGTGTGCACTGCCCCGGTAAATGCCCAATTCTTTGATACTGCAGAAGAGTTGACCTATTACACCCGGGAGTGGGAAGGCGAAAGGTTTGAAGATGGCAGACCGATGGTGCCCGACGAAATCCTTGCGCGGATGGAAAAAGTATCCATCGAGGAGGCCTGGGGGGTGCTTCGTTCCAAAGGGTATTACAACCAGTTCGAAAGCGGATGGGTAATGATCCACGAGGACCAGCCCATGGTGGGAAGGGCGCTGACAGCACACTACATGCCCAGTCGTCCCGAAGTGATGGAGCGGTTTACCGAAAAAGGTCACCAGGAAGGACAGGTGGGTGCCATGAACTCCTGGCCCATCGATGCCCTGGTCCAGGGAGATATATATGTGGCCGACGGTTTCGGCAAGGTGGTGGACGGCACCCTTATCGGAGATAACCTGGGAAATGCGATCTATGCCAATTCGGGTAACGGGGTGGTCTTTGACGGAGGATCACGCGACCTGGAAGGCCTATCCCGTATCGACGGTTTCAATGCCTTCGTGCGGGGGTTTGATCCCTCCTACCTGATGGAAAGCATGCTGATGGGGATCAATGTTCCCATCCGGATCGGCAGAGCGACGGTCTTTCCGGGCGATGTGGTACTGGCCAAAAAGACCGGAGTGCTGTTCATCCCGGCCCACCTGGCCGAAGAGGTGGTGGAGAGAGCTGAATTCATCATGCTCAGAGATGTGTTCGGCCATGAGATGCTGAAGAAAGGCACCTACACTCCTGGCCAGATTGACGGACGGTGGACCGATGAAATCAAGGAGGCGTTCCTGCAGTGGGTCGAAGATAATCCGGAAGGACTACCCATGACCAAAGAGGCGCTGAACGACTACCTGAAGGACCGTACCTGGTAGATCTTGTACTTACCTTGCCTGGCCCATGGAAGGCCAGCAGATCAGGCTACAGCTTTATCTCCTTGCCAACCCGGGAAAACTGAATACCCTTCTTACCTCCAACCTCTCCATGGAAGAGCCTGTTTTGAAAAGGTTGGGAGCGTTTTGAACCCATCACAAAACAGGTTGTTATCATACGTGACGAAGCGTGATGGAAGTTCCCAAGAAAAAGATCACCCTGTCCGGGTTGAAAAATGCTTTCAGGCTCTACAGTTACATCCGGCCCTACAGGGCAATCTATATCCTCGGGTTGATCTTTCTGTTCGGTTCCAGTGTGACCAACCTGGCCTTCCCAAAACTTCTGGGGGATCTTGTCAATGCCGGGAATGAAGGCAGCCTTGCTCAAAACCTGAACAGAATTGCTTTGATACTGGCCGGATTGCTGGTCCTTCAATCCATCTTCTCCTATTTCCGAACCATCCTGTTTGTAAAAGTGACCGAGCATTCGCTGGCCGATCTTCGACAGGATACCTACAATCATCTGATCAGGCTCCCTGTCCGCTTTTTCGATAAGCGGAGGGTGGGAGAACTGAACAGCCGTATCTCCTCGGACATTTCCCTCCTGCAGGATACCATGACCTCCACCCTGGCTGAGTTTGTCAGGCAGATCATTATTATTGTCGGAGGGATCGCCCTGTTGGTATACACCTCATTCCAATTGACCCTCTTCATGCTGGCGGTCCTCCCCGGTGCGGTCCTTCTGGCTGTTTTCTTCGGCAGATATATCCGGCGGTTCTCGAAAAAAGCCCAGCGTGAAGTGGCCGTCTCCAATACGATCGTGGAGGAGACCCTCCAGGGAATTCAGAGTGTGAAGGCCTATACCAACGAATTTTTCGAAATGAAACGTTACAGGAACCGGACCCTGGAAATCGCCCGGATCGGGATCAGGGGAGGAAGATACAGGGCCGCATTCTCCGCTTTTTTGATCCTGGGCCTTTTTGGGGCACTGGTAGCAGTGATCTGGAGAGGGGCCCTTCTGCTGGCCAGCGGGGAGATCAATGCCGGGGAACTTTTCTCTTTTGTGCTCTATTCGGGATTCATAGGAGGCACCATCGGAGGCCTCGCTGCAGTTTTCAGTCAGATTCAGCGCTTTCTGGGAGCCACCGAAGACCTTTTTGAGATCTTCGAAGAACAAACCGAGGAACTGACCGAGGTAAGTCCGAGGGTTCCGAAACACCGAATCGACGGACATATCGCTTTCAGAAACCTGACCTTCGCTTACCCCTCCCGGCCCGACGAATTGGTGATCAAAGATATCAGCCTGGAGATTGAACGAAATCAGAGAGTGGCACTGGTAGGCGCATCGGGGGCTGGAAAATCGACCCTTACCTCCCTTCTTCTTCGATTGCATGATCCCACCGGTGGCCAGATCCTTTTCGACGGGACCGACCACCGGGAGATCCCTGTTTCATGCCTGAGGAGCCAGATCGCACTGGTCCCGCAGGATATTTTCCTTTTCGGGGGAACGGTCAGGGAGAATATCGGATACGGCGATCCCTCCGCCGGCGAAGATCAGATAAAGGAGGCTGCCCGTCAGGCCAATGCCCTGGAGTTTATCGAGCGGTTTCCTGAGGGGCTCGATACCGTTGTGGGCGAAAGGGGTACGCAGCTCTCGGGAGGACAGAGGCAGCGGGTGGCTATAGCCCGGGCGCTGCTGAAGAATCCTCGTATTCTGATCCTGGATGAGGCCACCTCCTCGCTCGATTCAGAATCGGAAAAACTGGTGCAGGAGGCCCTGGAACATTTAATGAAAGGGCGAACCTCCATCGTCATCGCTCACCGGCTGAGTACTGTACGTAATTCGGACCGGATCTTCGTGATGGAGAGCGGCCGGGTGGCGGAGAGCGGTAACCATGAGGAACTGATGCGGATTCCTCAGGGTAAGTATCGAAATCTGAGTGATTTGCAATTCGTTTCATAATTCCGCTTCAGTGGGTACTTGTTTCTTGTATATTTACGTTCTAAACCAAATAACAACACCGCTCCATGAAGAGATTTCCTATATTGGTTCTTGTCGTGACAGGATTCCTTCTCAACTCCTGCTCCAAGAAAATACCGGACTTTGTGAACAGCATCCCCGATGATGTAGTCGGCGTGGCGACACTTCATCCCATGAAAATACACTTTAAAGGCAAGATAAATTCCCTGGAGTCGCTTAAAGAAAGGGCAAAGGATGAGATCTGGGGACAAATCATAGAAGATCCGCTCAGTACCGGCCTTCAGATGGATGAATACTTTTACGTGTTTATGAAAATGGAAGCGGAGACACCGGTATTCGGAGTGGTGAGCGGCATGAAGGATGTGGAAAAATTCGAAGCGACCCTCTCCAGGATTGACGGATCGATGCAGGCCCAATTTAAGGAAGCGGAGGATTATACGTATATCATTCCCGATGAGGAAGGGATTATAGCCTGGAATGACGAGCAGATGATCCTGCTGATGGCCCCTGACGGTGACCAACTTGGATCCGCCTACTGGCTTTCCAGCCTCCATGTAATGTTCAATCCCATCAAGGAGGAATCGGTCACCAGTGTGGTCGACTTCAGGGATTTTACGGGCAAAATGAAGGACCTGAATCTCTGGATGGCTTCTGATGAGCTTATGGAAGTGGTGGAAGAGATATCGGAGAAAACCGACGCTGAGATTCCTCAGTTCCCTTTGTCACTGATGAACAATTATGCACAGGTTTTTGTGGATTTTGCCGATGGAGAAATGCACATAACCGGCGAGACCCATTTCAGCGAGGAGGTGGAGAAAAATATCGAAGAGGTACTGGTTATGAAACCCTCGCTGAATGCCGAGATGCTGAAGCTAGCCCCCGGAGGCAATCTGCTCATGGCCCTGGCCGGTTCCGTGGACATGGAGAAATTAAGCAACACGGTCGGAAAGTTTGCACCGCCCCAACTGGATTCGGTGGGAAACAGGATGGAAGCAATCACCGGGATCCCCTCTAAGGATCTCATGAAAGCATTGACAGGCGATTTCACCGTCGCTATCAATGCACTGGAAGAGGAAATGATGATCCCGTTGGAGCTTTTTATCGGACTGGGTGTGAACAGCGAAGCCATCCAGGAGAAATTGATGGAAACGGTGCAGAGCATGGCCCCCGTAAAAAAGGAGGGCGATTTCTTTATCATCAATTTTCAGGGGAACGAGATCTACAGCGGTATGATCGGAGATCTTTGGGTCATCACCAATGCCAAGGGCTACAAGGATAACGCCACGGGATCGGGATTGAATAATTCACTGGTTGACTCCAGGTTTAATGATTTTGCGGATGGATCCATGGGTATGTATATGAACCTGGACCTGGATAGCTATCCGTTGGCCATCAAAGGATTACTGGTTCAATATGTGGAACGGGGGAACT
>CAZRZY010000031.1:0-4989 GCA_964604655.1 uncultured Bacteroides sp.
ACTACACCATCTCCGAACTGGTGGTGATCGATCCTGCATCAGGAACGGAAATATTGATCGGTGAACCGGATGTCTATTCCACCGTCCGCTATTCACCGGATGGAAACTTTATTCTGGTGGAACGGCTCCTGGCACCCTGGTCTCATGAGGTAGCATGGTGGCGCTTTGCCATGGAAATCGAGGTGTGGGACAGGGAGGGCGACCGGGTTGCAACCATTGCCTCGTTGCCGGTGGCCGATGAAGTTCCCGTACACGGTGTTCCCCTTGGGCCCAGGTCTGTGTCCTGGCGTCCCACTGCCCCGCACACTCTTTACTGGGTGGAAGCTCTGGATGGGGGTGATCCCTTAGCCGGGGTTTCTCACCGTGACAGGCTGATGAGACAGACGGCACCTTTTGAAGATGCACCCGAAGAAATATTCCGGGCCGAACACCGGATCCTGCCCTGGCGGAATGAATGGACCGGGGAGGGAAATACGCTGATGCTCACTCAGAGGGAGAGGATGCGGCGTTGGCAGTATGTCTGGTTGCTGGATGTGGAGGAGGGCACTTCGCGGCTCTGGTACGACCTGGACGAAGACGACAGGTATGGCGATCCAGGGTATCCGCTCTCCCGGCCGCTTGATAACGGTCACCGGGTGCTTCGTCAGAAAGGAGATGCCATCTATTTCCGAGGGAGCGGTGCTACCGACCAGGGTGACCGGCCGTTCCTGGATCTCAGGCATATGAACTCCGATAAAACCGAGCGTCTGTTCCGTTGTGATCCCGATCGCTACGAGTATTTTGTGGCTTTTGCAAAAGATGAGGAACGGTTCATCTTTCAAAGTGAGTCACCCACGGATGTTCCAAACTATTATCTGGCCACGCTCGGAAGGAAAACCGATGCTCCCGAGGGAGAAGCTACCCGCAGGTATAAGAGCCAACCCATTACCAGGTTGGAGGATCCCACTCCGCAACTCCGCCAGATTACCAAACGAATTGTGCGCTATGAAAGAGCCGATGGGATTCCGTTGAGCTTTCATCTTCATCTTCCGCCGGGTTATGAGGAAGGCACTCCCTTGCCAACGGTGATCTATGCCTATCCCCTGGAGTATTCAGGTGCCGCGACCGCCGGGCAGGTGAGGGGATCCTCCCGCCGCTTTATGCGCATCTACGGAGCCTCTCATCTCTATTTCCTGCTCCGGGGTTATGCAGTGCTCGACCAGACTGCCATGCCCATGATCGGAGATCCGGAAACCACCTATGACACTTTTGTACCCCAGCTGGTGGCCGATGCCGATGCAGCGGTGGCCAAAGCAGTGGAGATGGGGGTGGCGGATCGGGAACGGATCGGGATCATCGGACACAGTCATGGTGGTCTGATGGTAGCCAACCTGCTCGCCCACAGCGATCTGTTCTCGGCAGGGATTGCAAGGAGCGGCTCCTACAACAAGACCAACCAGCCGTTCGGTTTTCAGTCCGAGCGCCGATCTCTCTTTGAGGCGAGGGATGTATATATCCAGGTGTCGCCCACCTTCTTTGCCGACCAGGTGAATGAACCGGTACTGGTGATCCATGGGAAGGATGATTCCAATCCCGGAACCCTCACGTTTCAGTCCGAAGTATTCTTCGAGGCAGTCCGGGGTTCTGGAGGTACTACCCGGCTGGTCCTTCTTCCCTTCGAAGATCACGGATACAGGGCGAAGGAGAGCATTGAGCATGTATTGTGGGAGCAGCTCCGCTGGTTTGATACCTATGTAAAAGGGACTGAATGACTTTATGATACAGCCTTGTAAAAAGGACTGAATGACTTTTTGATACAGCCTGGTGTGTTGCTCGGCGATCAGATAGTCCCATCCCGCCCAATGGGCCCGGTTGAGGCTGTCTACTGCCGGACCATTCCGCCGAAATTGACCGTTTGATTCGATCATGACCATCTCTTTCACAGGTCCGGCTGCCTGAATGGCGGCTTTAATCCACCTTCGCGTTCCGCTTTGGCGGACGAGAGGGTGTGGTTAAATATCCCGGGGCTTGCCCAGGAAAGAAGGGTCCAGGGCTTGCCCTGAGGTATAATACCATTTATATCCTGCTTCGCTGCCACCGGGGATACAGATTTTGTAAATGCATTCCGTATGAGTTATGTTTGGGTTATGAAAAAAGCGGTCATTATCTACCAGAGCAGAACCGGAGTTACTAAGAAGTATGCCAAAGAAATCGGGAGATTTTTGCAAACCAGGGAGTTGGATGCTACCTGGCACCGGCTGGAGGAGTATCACGACGGGCTGTTGGACCGGGCAGATTACCTATTCCTGGGTTGCTGGACCCATGGTCTGTTCGTACTTTTTCAGCGACCCGATAAACCCTGGAGCGATTTTGCCGGAAAGATCCGGGTTCCGGCAAACACGAAACTGGCCCTTTTCACCACTTACAAGATATTGTCCGGCACTATGTTCAGGCAGATGAGGAAAAAGTTGCAGCTTGGGGAGACGGACCATATCCCGGAGCTGAAATCACGCATCGGGGAGTTGTCGGATTCGGACAGGAAGGAACTGGACCGCCTTATCGAAACCTCCGGATAGTTCTCCGGGTGACCTTTCAGCAAGGGAACCTCATCTGAACAATCGTGTAAGCTTTCCGGCCTTTCTGTAATCCGCTGCCAGTTCATCTCCCTGTGTTTTTTACAATTGACCTGCCAGCATTCTCTCTTTTCAGTCATGCTAGTCTGGGCCAGTTCCTCATTATTCTGTATCTTGGATAAAATTTCAAGTGTCCAATTTGTAAATACTTAAATCTGATAATTATGAAAATCAAAGAGCAACAAGGCAGTTCAGAGCATACTGGAAAATCGGTTCAGGACTGGTGGCCCGACGCCCTGAACCTTAAAATCTTACGCCAGCACTCCTCCCTGTCCAACCCGATGGGCGAGGATTTTGACTATGCCGGGGAATTCAAGTCCCTCGACCTGGAGGCTGTGAAAAAAGACCTTCTGGAAGTGATGACCGATTCCAAGGAGTGGTGGCCGGCCGATTTCGGTCACTACGGGCCCCTGTTCATCCGCATGGCCTGGCACAGCGCAGGTACCTACCGGATCGCAGACGGAAGGGGAGGAGGCGGAACAGGATCACAACGTTTCGCACCGCTCAACAGCTGGCCTGACAATACCAACCTCGATAAGGCACGTCGCCTGATATGGCCCGTCAAACAGAAATATGGCCGGAAAATCTCATGGGCCGACCTGTTGATACTGGCCGGTAACGTAGCTCTGGAATCGATGGGATTCAAGACCTTTGGATTCGCAGGCGGACGGGAAGATATCTGGGAACCCCTGGAGGACATCTACTGGGGTTCAGAAAGCGAATGGCTCGAAGACAAACGCTATTCGGGTGACCGTGATCTGAAGAATCCACTGGCCGCAGTTCAGATGGGTCTGATATATGTCAATCCGCAGGGTCCCAACGGAAATCCCGATCCTGTCCTGGCTGCCCGTGATATAAGGGAGACTTTCCGGCGCATGGCCATGAATGACGAAGAGACGGTGGCCCTCATTGCAGGAGGCCACTCCTTCGGCAAAACGCACGGTGCGGGGGATACGGCACACAAAGGACCGGAGCCGGAGGCGGCATCCATGGAAGAACAGGGACTGGGCTGGAAGAGCAGTTTTGGATCGGGAAAAGGTCCGGATACCATTACCGACGGTGAAGAGGTTACCTGGACCAAAACGCCGAACAGGTGGAGCAATAATTACTTCGAGAACCTGTTTAACTACGAGTGGGAACTTATGGAGAGTCCGGCAGGTGCCAAACAGTGGGTCGCCAAAGGTGCGGACGATATCATCCCTGATGCCTTCGATCCTGAGAAAAAGCACAAACCGACCATGCTCACCACTGACCTTTCCATGCGATTCGACCCTGCCTATGAGAAGATATCGCGCCGGTTCTACGAGAATCCGGAGGAATTCCAGGATGCCTTTGCCCGGGCATGGTTTAAACTGACTCATCGCGATATGGGGCCCAAATCCCGGTACCTCGGACCCGAAGTGCCAGAGGAGGACCTGATCTGGCAGGATCCGATTCCTGCAGTAACTCACAAGCTGGTTAATGAACGTGATATTCAGTCCCTGAAGGAAAAGATCCTGTCATCCGGGCTTACTGTTTCCGAGCTGGTATCCACTGCGTGGGCTTCTGCTTCCACCTTCCGGGGCTCCGATAAAAGGGGAGGTGCCAACGGTGCTCGCATCCGTTTGGAACCGCAGATTGGCTGGGAAGTGAATAATCCTGCCCAATTAAAGACCGTACTTGGGAAACTGGAAGCTATCCAAAAGGAGTTTAATAATAACCAGCGGGATAATAAAAAGGTTTCCCTGGCCGACCTGATTGTTTTGGGGGGATGTGCCGCGGTTGAAAAGGCAGCGAAAGATGCCGGATTTGAAATAACCGTTCCCTTTGACCCGGGTCGTACCGATGCCACGGAAGAGCAAACGGATGCAGAAGCATTCGAAGTGCTGGAGCCCATGGCCGACGGTTTTCGCAATTATGTGCGGATCAAGTACCTCGGTAAAACGGAAGAGATGCTGGTTGACCGTGCACAATTGCTGACGCTGACCGCTCCGGAGATGACGGTTTTGCTGGGTGGTATGCGTGTGCTGGACACCAACTGGGACCGTTCAAAGCACGGTGTATTCACCGATCGCCCCGGGAAACTTACCAATGATTTCTTTGTTAACCTGCTCGACATGGAACTCATCTGGAAAGCAACTTCCGATGAAGAGGAAGAGTTTGAGGGCCGTGATCGCAAAACCGGCGATCTGAAGTGGACCGGTACACGGGCCGATCTTGTTTTCGGATCGAACTCAGAGCTCAGGTCCCTGGCCGAGGTATATGCATGCACGGATTCTCAGGAAAAATTCCTGAACGATTTTGCAGCCGTCTGGTCCAAGGTCATGAACCTGGACCGTTTCGACCCGGACTGATTTCGCCCTGGACTGATTTCGCCCTGGACTGATTTCGCCCTGGA
>CAZRZY010000031.1:5089-36901 GCA_964604655.1 uncultured Bacteroides sp.
CCGTTTCGACCCGGACTGATTTCGCCCTGGACCGTTTCGACCCGGACTGATTTCGCCCTGGACCGTTTCGACCCGGACTGATTTCGTAAAAAAATACCTGCCGGTTCTCTCAACTTGCTGAATTCCGCTCGCGCATTGGCTTCGCCGAGCTCGCAGGCTCGGTTCCCCGCAGCTCTGCTGCGAGGGTTAGCGAGCACAAATAAAATGAATACTGGATCGAAGATTCCTCGAATTTACTTCGAGGTTCTTCAATTATTCCTGTCGTAGTAACGGGGATCATCTTTCCGGGTGCGAAAACCGGGATTTATTTTCAGTCAGGGTATTTCAGGGCGTCTGGTATGGAAAGCTTTTCTAAGCCAGAAAAAGGCGGAATCAGGTTTTCCGGTCTGCAGAACAGATGGATCATTGGATTGAATAGCAGATTCAGATACCTCAATGGCAGAGTTGTAGTCTTCCAGCCGGTTGAAGAATTGGGGACATCTTCAGTTTTCGCTTGAAGAAGTGGTTTGAACTTTCTCATTCTCTCCTCAGAGTGTATTTCACAAAGTATGATATTAAGGTTGGTCTATGCACCATATCTTTAGCGCAGGTCTTACTAAGTTTGATTTCGCGCAGATGATGGGTGGATTCCCTTCCAGAGAGGTTTTTCCTTTTCCAAAAATGAGACCAAGTCAAAGACAGCCTCCTCAATAATAAAGTAAGCGATCGCTTCTGTCTTTCATATTGGTCTTCCGGATGATTAGATACCACGATCGTTCTACTTCGCGGGTGATATCAGCGCCACCCAATGACCGACGCCGGGTGCCCGGAGCTGCAGTATTTCGCCGGATGCGGATTCCGGTTCCAGCCAGGCGCTGCTGCCGATGTCCAGCCATTGTATGGTGAGCATACCTTCGGTTGCCGGGATATCCAGCGACACCGCACCCCCGTCTGGGACATCCAGCGACACCGCACCCCCGTCCGGGAAATAGACCGCATACTGCTTGCCCGGTTCGGCCAGACAGTAGGCTTCGTTGTCCCCGCGACCGGTCAGCAGGTCATTATGTGGTTCACATGCAAAGACCCGCATCGCGTCGGTGAGCATGCGCATGCTCCGGATGTGCATCTGCGCTACTTCACTCAGGCCGATACCGAAAAAATGTTTGGAGGGACCGGGACGGTGGAACCGTGAAGAAGCAAGTCCGCCGAAAATGTTACGCCAGAAACGTCGGGTTCCTTCCTGGACGCTTGTGGTCCAACTGCCGATCTCACCGCCGTAGATCTTAATATTATTGACCGGTTTGGGTTCATCTGCCAATTGAGAGCGAATCAAAAGAATCTGATCGTAATGACGCTGCCCGTTGTTGGCGGTGTTTTGGGAAATTTCAAAAAAATCATAATGCTCCCGGTCATGCAGCAGCCCGACCTGCTCTTCCGACTCGAAATTTGTATTGCGGCGCATATCCGCCAGATAAACGTTCTTATCCGCCACCTCTGCCATGCCTCGGATAAAGCGTGCCCAGTATTCTCCCCACTCGGGAGGTTCACCGATTTCATTATTCATACAGTACAATACATTTGGAAAGTCGAGGGAAACGGAAAGGATCTTTCCGACAAATTTTTCCTGATATTGCCGGATCAAAGGAATATCCTGCAAAGCTGGTACGGTATGAAAAAACAGATGATCGCTGGGCTGGTCGGATGAATAGTAATCGATCCCGGTTGCAAGCCCCGACTCTTCGGCGGTATAATTGATATTTAACATAGGGTTAAACGGACAGCTTTCCCAACCGACATTATCCGGGCCGAATCCGAGGGGCGCTTCGGTCTTAAAATAATCCCAGGGATCCCAGATCTCCATTTGGACAATGATGTCGCGTTCCCGGCACAGTTGCAAGAGGTTCTCGAACCGCTCCCAGTACTCCGGGTTCCACTGGTCCAGGTCGTACAATCCGTTTTCGAGCTTTTTAAACGCCCAGGGGTTGCCGGGATTGCGGCTACTCATGGTATTGCGGATATAGTTACCGCCGCAATCAGCCAGCGTATCCAGGTGCGCTGCCAATCCTTCGGGATGGTTGAATAGATTGTCCTCACGTGAGCCGCCCAACAGCAATACAGGTTCGCCATTGTATTCCCAGTAAAAGGGATTTTCAGGATAAGGCCGGATGCGCCCGTTATTGTCAGCGCTCGTGGTGCAGGACATAGAAAAGCAAAACCAAATAGAAAGGAGAGCAATGGATAGTTTCATGGCAGGTTTGTATAAATTTCTTATTGCAAGTTAAAAATTATTGCAGGATATGCAGGATCGATGCAGGGGCCCGGTCCGATAGTCTCAGGGTTTCAAATACATTCCCGACCATCTCGATGAATACAAAGGCTGCGGTGGCATAGACAATGATCACATGCACTGCCCTTCGCCGCTTTAATTCCTGCCAGAAATGAGACAGCGTGTTGGGATTGCCGGACATTGGAGTCGGATGATTAGTCAGTACAAGTTACAATCTTGGTGAATTCGAATCAAATGGGAGAGTTTTGGATTAACTGTTTCGGATATACCTATTTTGGATATACCCCTGAATGATACTCCAAAATTATAAGAACCAAACATTCGCTGGCTTTGGACTAAATTCAGATATCATCATTTGGGAAATTTATCAATACTTCCGAGCGTTCATCAGCACTTCCGGACATTCGTCAGCATTTCCGGGCGTTCATCAGCACTTCAGGGTGTTCATCAGCATTTCAGGGTGTTCATCAGTACTTCCGGGTGTTCATCAGCATTTCAGGGTGTTCATCATCACTTCCGGGCGTATCTCAACACTTCCGGGTGTTCATCAGCATTTCAGGGTGTTCATAAGCATTTCAGGGTGTTCATCAGCATTTCAGGGTGTTCATCAGCATTTCAGGGTGTATCTCAACACTTCCGGGCGTTTGATCTAGCCGCGAAAGATATAAAATATCGTACTATTAACCTTTTAGCTGTCATTTCAGATAAAAAACATTTTTAAAAAGATGTAAATTATCGGGAAAAAACTTAAAAAGTATAACAAACAGATAATAAAGGTCTCTCTGCTCGCGTGCAGACCTCATCCCCAATTCATACCCAATTCATACCCAATTCATACCCAATTCATACCCAATTCATACCCAATTCATCCCCAATTCATAACCAATTCATACCCAATTCATAACCAATTCATCCCCTTTTCACGCAGAAATACTTAAAGATTAAAGGTTCATCATTTTTCCGAGCTGAACATAGCGTTTCCCCTGAACCTGGAATCAAGGCAAGGACATACTATGGCAATTAAGCGTATTTGCATACAACATCTTGGGATGATGCGTCAGAAGAATGACAAGTGCAAAAGACCGGAACACCGGAGTTTTATCGATTGGTTTATTTCGGTGCCCGCTAAGATAACTCGAAGCGGGCATCAAGTTGAGTTGAAAATGTATGAACACCATTTTTACAAAGACGCCTTGGAAGAGCCTGACAGGCTCTTCGAAGCGGCATAATAACATAGAAAGGAGGAAAACATGAGGAAGCTCTGCTTCGAGGTTCTTCAATAGCCTTTGCTCTCTTACCGGGAGAAACCCGGCTCAAAAAATTCATTTTAAATTTTTAAGTACTATTTCATTTAAGCTGTAGGGAAAGCAATAAACAGGCTCTCTATGTATTAGAAGTACAATCATGATAATACCACGGTATAATTTCAGGTCTAAAAACTTTTTAGAGGATTTTTCCTTACATGAGATGGTTAAAAATGTGAACCCTGTTATGCCGAAAATCAAAACCCTTCTTTGCAAATCGAGGGAGGTTTGTATTTTTTGCAGTACCTCCTGAGTAGCTGAAGCAGTACCTCCTGAGTAGCTGGAGCAGTACCTTCTGAATAGCTGAAGCAGTGCCTCCTGAGTAGCTGGAGCAGTATATTCGTATCGCCTCTGGATCCTGGCTTGTTCTTCGGAAAGTAATTCATCTTTCAGGGGTACTCCTCTTTCAAGTTCTTCAGAAGCGGCCTGGGTTTCCCGGGAATTACTGGCATCAGGGCCGCTATCCGCCTATGTATTTCGTAAGCAGGAAATTATCGGTCTGGAGGCCATGCAACCTTAATAAATAGTTGATATCTATTTAACAGGTTGATCCGGGGCCGGGGGCATATTTATATATCTTACAAATATCAACTATCTTTACATCCTTTAATTCGAACGTTTAGATGAGTGAGAACAGAGAGCATGTATATGAGAATGAGGAGTTTCACGTTCTTCTGAGGAAGTATGAGGATATGAGGACCGGCTCCCAATCGATTTTCTTCGATGTGGAGGAGTTCGAACAGATCATCGACTACTATCTGGATGATTTTCAGTATGATGAGGCAAAAGAGGCGGCTCATCTGGGAAACAAGCAGCACCCCACCTCCGTGGAGATTAAGTATAAGTTCATTCACATTTACATTGAGCAGGGACAACCTAAAAAGGCACTGACCATGCTGGAGGAGATTCCGGCATGGGAGGAATCTAATCCCGAGCGTTTTTTTCTGAAAGGCACGGCACTCTCTTTGTTGGGCCGACTGAAGGAAGCAGAAGTCCAGTTTGACCAGGGACTGGAACTATCGGTGGAAGATACCTATGATGCATTAATCAATATCTCCATTGCCTTTGAGAATGTGCGCCATTTTGAACTGGCCATCAAATACTTGAAGCAGGCATACAACCAGCAACCAAAAAACCTTTCTGTGTTGTACGACATGGGATATTTCTATGACAGGCTTCACCGGTTCGACCAGAGCCTGGCGTATTACCAGGAATACCTTGACCTGGACCCTTACTCTGATAATGTATGGTACAATCTGGGGATTGTTTACCATAAACTGGAACAATTCAACCTGGCGGTAGAAGCCTATGATTTTTCCATAGCCATTAATCCCGACTACGCCTCTGCCTATTTCAACAAGGCCAGCGTATGGGTACACACCAGGAGGTTTGACAGAGCCATCGAGTCATACCGGGACTACCTGGAAATCGACTCTGAAAGCACCCAGGCGTATTGTTACATGGGCGATTGTTACGAACAGATGAATCGCCTGGATGATGCACTGGAGTCTTTTCAGAAGGTGATAGAGCTGGATAATACCGATCCGGAAGGCTGGTTTGGAGCGGGAATGATCTATCACCGGACTGGAAAATACCAGGAAGCTATAACCTATATCCTCAAATCCATCGAGTTCGATCACAGCAACCTGGATTACTGGATCAATCTGGGATATGCTAACGAGGATGCAGGCCTGCTGGAAGAGGCGGTCAAGTGCTATGGATATGTCACCCGCACCGATGCATCCGATCTGGACGGATGGACGGCGCTGACCGGTTTACTGATGAAAGAGGGGCATTTTGAACAGGCGCTGAATTTCCTGAGGGAGGCCTATGTGCACCATCCCGATGAACCATCCATCAAGTTAAAGATCTCCGTATGTCAGTTCAAGCTGGGGAAACGATCGCTGGCGACCCGGTTTCTGACCGAAGCGCTGGAAAAAGATGCCGGTCTGGTCACTGAGTTTAAATATTATTATCCGGAAGAGAGTTGGGGAAGGGATGTGGAACGCATTATCCGAAAGCTTAAGATCTGATGCCTCTATCAGATCGTTTCAGATGCAACTGAAAATTACAAATGGATGAAAAACAGCTATAATTTCGACCTGGCGTATCTTCCGGAAAGAACTTCCGGAGATCGCAATAATGGGATCACTATGGTTATGGACAAAGGCCTCAGCCTTAAGGAGGCAGAACATTTTATCGATTCCAGTGCACCCTATGCCGACCTGGTAAAATTCGGTTTCGGAACTGCCTTGATAGCCAGAGATCTCAAAGAAAAAGTGAAGTTATATCAGTCGGCCGGACTCAACCCTTATTTCGGAGGGACACTCTTCGAAATGTTCTTTATCCGGGACCAGTTTGACGGGTACAGGAAGTTTGTGGCAGAAACGGGACTGGAGTATGTCGAAGTATCGGACGGAACCATTCGCATTGACCATGACAGGAAGATCGAATGCATCGAGGTCCTCTCCAGGGATTACAAAGTTCTGTCGGAGGTGGGAAGCAAGGTGAAAGGGGTGGAGCTCTCCAATTCGGTATGGGTGTCCCATATGAAAAACGAAATCGGAGCCGGGGCGTGGAAGGTGATTGCTGAAGCCAGGGAGAGCGGAACCATTGGGATATATAATCCGGACGGTTCGGCCAACAAGGCCTTAATTGATGACATTATCAAGGAGGTATCGGTGGAGGAGGTCCTATGGGAAGCTCCCAAGAAGGCCCAGCAGGTACTGTTCATCAAGCTGGTCGGTCCCAATGTCAATCTGGGGAATATTTCTCCCGATGAGGTGGTGGCGCTGGAAGCCCTTCGCTGCGGTATGCGTGGAGACACATTCTTCGATGTGCTGCCGGGAAAATTTCATTCGAAAAAGCAATAAGCCCTAAAACAGAATCTTTTGAAGAATCGTATCGGTCATTACCTGATGCTAGTACTCAGGGGTATGGGGATGGGAGCAGCCGATGTAGTACCCGGCGTGTCCGGCGGGACCATTGCATTCATTACCGGGATCTATGAGGAATTGGTGAATTCCATAAAAAGCATCAATCTGAAGGCAGTCAGGCTGCTGCTCACAGGGAAATGGAAGTCTTTCTGGAAGCAGGTAAACGGGAATTTCCTTCTTTCGGTGTTTGCCGGGATCTTTATATCGGTGCTTTCTCTTGCCAGGATACTGGAATACCTGCTGGAGCACCAGGGGATTTTACTGTGGTCTTTCTTCTTCGGGCTTATCCTGGCCTCATCGTATGTGGTGGCCAGGAAAATCGCCCATTGG
Source organism: uncultured Bacteroides sp. (assembly GCA_964604655.1). Taxonomy (GTDB): domain Bacteria; phylum Bacteroidota; class Bacteroidia; order Bacteroidales. The sequence goes on from CAZRZY010000031.1 coordinate 11,926, forward strand.
GAGTACTCCCGGGTGGTGGCGCTGGCAGGAGGAATCGGACTGGCCTTTTACATCACAAGTGTGACTCCTGCCACCACCACGGATGCATTCTGGTTCGTATTTCTGTCGGGTGCCCTGGCCAGCTGCGCCATGATACTGCCGGGGATATCGGGTAGTTTCATCTTGCTGCTCCTGGGTAAATATGCATTTGCCCTGGAGGCGGTCAATGACCGGATTATCACAGACCTGCTTTTACTGGCATCCGGTGCCGGTGTGGGGATCATCTCCTTTTCCAATCTGCTCTCCTGGTTGTTAAGGCGCTACCATGATGTCACAGTTGCGGTTCTCGTTGGATTCATGATCGGATCGCTGAACAAGATCTGGCCATGGAAAGAAACGATCCGCACCATTGTGGTCGATGGCGAGATCAAACCTCTGGTGGAGAAAAACATCCTCCCGATGATTGGCAGAGGCGAGCACCAGTTCTGGTTGGCACTTCTCTTTTCGATGATTGGGATCTTATTGATCCTGACGATCGAACTGGTTCTGAATCGTCAGTCAGTCTCCACCAATGAACAGGTGTAGTTTATCGTTGAATGAGAAAATTTGGATTAATCGGATTCCCGCTGGAACACAGTTTCTCCGCCTCTTATTTCGCCGAGAAATTTAAGAAACTGAGGATCGAAGCCAGCTATCGAAATTTTCCACTCGAGGAGATCGCTGCTTTTGAATCCTTGCTGAAAGAGGAACCCGAGCTGGACGGATTGAATGTGACAGTACCTTACAAGCAGAAGATCATTCCTTACCTGGATGCGTTGGATCAGACCTCCAGGTCAATCGGGGCGGTAAACACCATTTTGTTCTGCCGCAGGGAAGGCCGGGCGGCCAGTATAGGTTACAATACCGATGTGACCGGTTTCCGCAGGTCGCTGGAAGAAAATCGCCACCCGGATCAGGATTGTGCCCTGGTTCTCGGGACAGGCGGATCCTCCGCCGCAGTTATTCATGTGCTCAAGGAATTGCAGATCGATTACCGATGGGTCAGCCGTCAAAAATCTGAGGGAAAGACCTCCTATGAGGAGCTCACCGCGCTACACGTGACGGAATCCAGATTGATCATAAATACCACTCCCCTGGGGATGCACCCCCGGGTGGAAACATGCCCCGATATACCCTATGACGGCATTCGTCCGGGACACCTTATTTTTGACCTGGTGTACAATCCGGTTAAAACCAGGTTCCTGGAAATGGGAGAGGCGCGCGGTGCTGCCATTGTAAATGGTTACCAGATGCTGGTATACCAGGCAGAGGCCTCCTGGGAGATCTGGAACAGGCATGGAGGGAACAGGCATGGAGGGAACAGGCATGGAGAGAACAGGCATGGAGAGAACAGGCATGGAGAGAACAGGCATGGAGGGAACAGGCATGGAGGGAACAGGCATGGAGGGAACAGGCATGGAGGGAACAGGCATGGAGGGAACAGGATGTGAAGCAGAAGCAGGAACCGGAACAGAAGATCTTGCGGGCACAGGTGGTATTCGGATGAAAGGCCGGAACTATCCGAAGAGGGTGCCTTCATAGCCGATATCGACAAGAAACAGGCCCTTTGCAGGGACGGACTGGCCGGCCTTGGAGCGGTCCCTGGCTTCAACGATCTCCCGGAACCTGTCTGCATCCAGTTTGCCCTGTCCCACGTCGATGAGGGTGCCCACCAGCGAGCGCACCATGTTTCGAAGAAAACGGTTGGCCTTGATCTCGAACAGGTGGCCATTGTCCACCTGTTTCCAATCGGCCTGCATGATATGGCAGTCGTTGTTTTTGACATCAGTGTGCAACTTGCTGAAACTGGTGAAATCGATGCTTTCCCGGATAATCCTGCAGCACTGACTGATTTCCTCCATATCCAGGGAACCGTAGAGGTGGTGGGAATAGGCCCGGGTATAAAGGGGTTTAACAGTCGAGATATGGTAGTGATAGGTCCTGTGGGTAGCCGAGAACCTGGCGTGCATGTCAGCAGGGACCTCCGCGATCCGGTAGACCACGATATCGGGAGGCAGGAACCGGTTCAGCCTGAAAATAAACTGTTCGACGGAGGTTTCCAGAGCAGCGAATGTATCGAAATGGGCCACAAAATAGGAGGCATGCACCCCGGTATCGGTGCGCCCCGCACCGGTAACCTGGATCTCCTGGCGGAGCTGTGTGGAGAGGGAATGTTCCAGGACCTGTTGTATCGTGGTTTCGCCGGGCTGTACCTGCCATCCGCAGTAGGAGGTCCCGTCATATGCCATCTGGATGAAATAGCGGTGCATGTTTCTTAACATTTTTTAACCAGGAGGCTCTTTTCATTCCTCTTTTATGAGGCTATTTTTGAGCTCCGAAAAAACAAACTTAAAGAAATGATTATTAACTAAAAAGAATCCGCTGATGAGCCAGGATGTGAACATAAAAGAACTTAACGAAAGGATCAAGAAGGAGAGTGAGTTTGTAGACCTGATCAATATGGAGATACAGAAGGTAATCGTGGGGCAGAAATCACTGGTAGAGCGGTTACTTATCGGACTTCTTTCCGATGGCCATCTGCTTCTGGAGGGAGTGCCCGGGCTTGCCAAAACCCTGGCAGTGACCACCATTTCTCAGACTATCGATGCGTCTTTCAGCCGGATTCAATTCACCCCTGATCTGCTGCCCGCCGACCTACTGGGAACGATGATCTACAGCCAGAAAAATGAGGAATTTGTGGTCAAAAAGGGTCCCGTCTTTGCGAATTTGGTCCTGGCCGACGAGATAAACCGGTCGCCCGCCAAGGTGCAGAGTGCTCTGCTGGAAGCCATGCAGGAAAAGCAGATTACCATCGGGGAGGTGACCTACCCGCTGGAGCGACCGTTCCTGGTACTGGCTACTCAGAATCCCATTGAGCAGGAGGGGACCTATCCGCTTCCGGAGGCACAGATGGACCGTTTCATGATGAAGGTGGTGATCACTTATCCGTCAAGAGATGAGGAGCGTTTGATTGTAAGGGAAAATCTTCAAAAGGAGTTCCCCAGACCTAACGCCATCCTGAAGCCGGCAGATATTATGAGGGCCAGGGAGGTGGTGAAAGAGGTCTACCTGGATGAAAAGATCGAAAACTATATCCTGGACATCGTATTTGCCACAAGAAATCCGGAGCAGGTGGAACTGGCACAGTTTGTGCCACTGATACAGTATGGAGCATCGCCCAGGGCCAGTATCAACCTGGCAAAAGCTGCCAAAGCTTTTGCATTTATCAAGGGCCGTGGTTATGTGGTCCCTGAGGATGTCAGGGCCGTATGTCTCGATGTGATGCGGCACAGGATCGGATTGACCTATGAAGCGGAAGCGGAAAATATCACCGCCGAGAATATCATCACCGAGATTTTGAACCAGGTGGAGGTGCCATAAGTCAGAGGGATTTCATAGAGATCATCGGATGAATATCATTTCTCCCATAACATCAGCCAGCAGACCCGGATTCCGGGGAGGGCTATCTGCAGCACTGATCATAGTTTTCCTGCTGATCAACCTGGCGGCGGTGTCCAGTCAGTCCATGATCGGAGAATCGATGATCGGAATGGAAAAAGAGGAGTTGGTAGAACTGGTCAGGAAAAATCACAGAGAATTCCGGAAAGATCAGTCGGTGGTCCGGCAGCAATTCAACTATCTGAAATATGTGAATGGACTCAGGACCTTCACCTGGATACTCTATTTCACGGAGGAGGATATTTGTAAGACCTCCAAACTGGTTTCCGATTACTCGGAATTCGACGATGTGGTGGAGAAACTGACCGATAGTTACCGCAAAGTGGGGGATTCCCGGTGGGAGTATACCCTGGATTCCGATACGGTACATGTGACCCTGACCAGGCAGGAGTGGTATTTTACAGTGCGCGAATCAAAAGAGCCTTAGCCGATTCAAAGTGGAGACCAAAGAACTTTTAAAGAAAGTACGGAAGATAGAGATTAAGACCCGTGGACTTTCCAGGCAAATCTTTGCCGGAGAATACCATAGCGCATTCAAAGGTCGGGGGATGACTTTTTCGGAGGTCAGAGATTACCAGTATGGGGATGACATCCGCAGCATCGACTGGAATGTAACAGCCCGCTTCAGCCATCCCTATGTGAAGGTTTTCGAGGAGGAACGGGAGCTGACGGTGATGCTCCTGATCGACCTCAGTGCATCGGGCGATTTCGGAACCCAGGTGCACCTGAAACGGAACCTGATCACGGAGGTCTCCGCACTTCTTTCATTTTCAGCTATTGCCAACAATGACAAGATCGGTGTGATCATGTTCAGCGACCGGGTGGAAAAGTTTATCCCGCCCCAGAAAGGTCGTCAGCACATCCTGAGGATCATACGGGAACTCCTTGAATTCCATCCATCCAGCAATGGAACGGATATTTCCGAAAGTCTTCGATTTCTGACCAATGCCATTAAGAAACGCTGTACCGCTTTCCTGATTTCCGATTTCAGGGATAAGGGATATGCACGGTCCCTGCAGATAGCCAATAACAAGCACGATGTCGCCGCGCTGCACATTTACGATCGTCGCGAAACCTCCCTTCCCCCTGTCGGATTGATCAGGGTGAAAGATGCGGAAACCGGCAGGGAACGATGGATCGATACTTCCCGGAGTGTGGTTCGTGAAAGCTATGCCATGAAATGGGAGAGTCATGTGGAAATGATGAAAGAGATTTTTACCCGTGCAGGAGTAGATCACGCTTCCCTTAAGACAGGGGAGGATTATGTAAAACCCCTTATCAGACTTTTCAAACAGAGATAATGCCACAAAGAATGAGGGTGAGATCAGAGATACCCATGTGCAGATACCTGTTTGCGGTCCTTTTGATATGGCCGCTGAGTCTGAGCGGACAGTTGATCAGTGTGAGGTCAGAGGTGGAAAGCGACTCGCTGATGATCGGCGACCAGGTGGTCTATTCCCTGTTGGTGGAGGCCAGAGACAATGTAGAACTGAGTCTGCCGGAGATCAAGGATACCCTGAGCAGTGAGCTGGAGGTTCTGACAGAGGTGGGATCCGACACCACCATCTCAGATGGGATGAAACAGATTACCCGTCGGTTCCTGATCACCTCATTTGAGGGAGGAGTACATATGATCCCCGCTCAGCCTGTTCCTTATGCTACAGGAACGATCACCGATACGGCTCTGAGCATGCCGGTAATGGTCCGGGTCTATGAACCCGAGGTGGATCTGGCCGGTGAGATCAAACCGATCAAACCCCCTATTAATACACCGCTGACTTTCATGGAAATCCTGCCATGGATGGGGTTGGGACTGGCAGCAATGATCATCGGAATCCCCCTCACCCTGTGGATCCGCAAAATACGGCAGAGAAAAGAAGATCCGGAAGGGTTGCGGTCGAAACCATTGGAACCCGCCCATGTGGCAGCGTTCCGGGAACTGGACAGGTTGAAGGAGGCCAAATTGTGGGAAAAAGGGGAGGTGAAATTATTCTATATCCGGCTTTCCAACATTGTCAGGGAATATGTCGAACAGCAGTATTCCATCCCTGCCATGGAGAGTACCACTTCGGAGATCCTTTCCAATTTTCACCGGTTCAACAGAGAAGATAACCTGCTGGATGAGATGTTGCAAGAACTGCTTGAAATGGCCGACCTGGTCAAATTTGCCAAAGAGGATCCGCCGCCGGTGGATAACCAGACCAACCTGAATAACGCTTACCTATTTGTGCAGAAGACTTACCCGCTGTTTTACAGGGAAGAAGTGACGAAGAATCTTGAAGTGACCATGAGTGATGAGTAATATCGAGTTTGCATATCCGGCTTTTTTTTACGGGCTCATTCTATTGCCGTTGATGGCAGCCTGGTATGTATGGCGAGGCAGGAGGGCAACGGCAGCCATGAAATTATCGGGATTCGAGAACCTGGATGAAAAACTGGGTTCCTCCAGGATCTGGCTTCGCCACATGCTTTTCCTGATGCGGATGGGGGTGGTGACCCTGCTCATTGTGGTGCTGGCCAGACCCCAGTCCTCCAACCGCTGGGAAGAGGTTACCACTGAAGGGATCGACATTGTCATGTGCCTGGACATCTCGGGAAGTATGCGGGCGATGGATTTCAGGCCCAACAGGCTGGAGGCGGCCAAGGATGTGGGGATTGAATTCGTCAATGCCAGACAGAACGATCGTTTCGGACTTGTAGTCTTTGCGGGGGAGAGCTTCACCCAGTGTCCCATGACTACCGACAGGGCTGTGGTGGTCAATTTTCTGAAAGACATTGACTTCGGGGTGATCGAGGACGGTACGGCCATCGGTATGGGTCTGGCCACAGCCGTGAACCGGGTCAAGGATAGCAGGGCGCGGAGCAAGGTGATCATTCTTCTTACAGACGGAGTCAATAACAGGGGAGATGTGGGACCTGTGACCGCGGCGGAGATAGCTGCCAGTTTCGGCATCAGGGTTTATACCATTGGCGTCGGATCCCGCGGAAGCGCGCCCGTCCCGGTACAGGATGTTTTCGGAAGAACCATAACCCGGAACATGCCCGTGGAAATCGATGAGGAGGTCCTGAGGACTATTGCAAAGACTACCGATGGCGCCTACTTCAGAGCTACGGATAATAACAAGCTCCGGGAGATCTACCAGCAAATCGATGAGCTGGAAAAGACCAAACTGGATGTAAAACAGTTCAGCAAGAAGAAAGAGGAGTATTTCCCTTTCCTGCTGGGTGCCCTGATATTACTCTTTCTTGAGTTATTACTGCGGTATACCGCATTCAGGACCATACCTTGACAGATGATACAGTTCGCACATAAAGAGATCCTTTGGCTTCTGGCCGGCGCCGGACTGGTGCTCATTGGTTACCTGCTGTACCTGCGTCACCGGCGGCGTTCATTCCGGAAGATCGGCGACAGTTTTCTGATGGAGAGTCTGATGCCCGATGCCTCCTGGTCGGCCCATCACTGGAAGTTCGTATTTCTGTTTATCGGCCTGGTGCTTCTGATCATTGCGGCTTCAGGGCCACGGGTGGGATCCAAACTGGAAGAGGTGGAGCAAAAGGGACGAGAGATTATCATTGTACTCGATGTGTCCAACAGCATGCTGGCTGAAGACATCACTCCCTCACGGCTCGAGCGCTCTAAGCAGATGATCAACCGGATGGTGGACCGGATGTCCAACGATAAGATCGGGTTGATCGTTTTTGCAGGGGATGCCTATACTCAGATACCCATTACAGATGACTATCCCAGTGTAAAAATGTTCCTCTCCGGTGCGGGACCCGATATGGTCTCCAAACAGGGGACGGCTATCGGTTCGGCCATAGAACTGGCTGTCCGATCGTTTACTTCCCGGGATAACCAGGATGAAAATATGCGGTCTGCCTCCAGTCAGGCTATTGTGGTAATAACCGATGGGGAGAACCACGAAGATGATGCGGTAGGGGAGGCTCGAAAGGCGGCTGAGAAGGGAATCAAGGTATTTACAGTGGGACTGGGTGATCCGAATGGGGTTCCGGTACCCATTACACCTGGAAGCTCCGAGAACAGGAGGGATCGCGACGGGCAGGTGGTGGTCAGCAAACTGAATGAGCGGCTGCTGATTGAAGTGGCTGGTGCAGGGAACGGGGCCTATATATCAGGCGACAGGATCCATACGCTGATCGATGAGCTGGATAATCTGCAGAAGAGCGAGCTCACCACGAGGGTTTTCTCCGATTTTGCAGAACGCTTCCAGTATTTCGCCGGATTTTCCCTGCTTTTCCTGCTGATCGAATTCTTCATCCGCTCCAGAAAGAATCCCTTCATCAGACGATTGAACCTATTTAAGACAGAATGATGAGAACATGGTGCATATGGTTAATGCTCAGCATGCCGCTGGTCCTCTCCGCGCAGAACGAAAGGAGAGTGATCCGGGAAGGGGTAAAGTCATACGAAGAGGGCAATTTCAGTGAGGCTGAAGTACAATTCAGAAAAGCCAGGGACCTGAACGCGGAGTCCGTGGAGGCCTCATTCAATACGGGAACCGCCCTATATAACCAGGAGAAGTACCAGGAGACCGTGCGTGAGTACCAGGCGATGGTCGATGGTGCGACCGATCCTGAAATTGCTGCCCGGGCCTGGCACAACATAGGAAACAGTCTTCTGAAAGCTGAACAATACGGGCCCAGCGTGGAGGCCTACAAGAAAAGCCTCCGACTGAATCCGGACGACATGGATGCGAAATACAACCTGGCTTACGCGAAGCGAAAATTGCAGGAACAACATCAGGAACAACAGGATCAGGACCAGCAACAGGATCAGGACCAGCAGCAGGACCAGAAGCAGGACCAGGACCAGCAGCAGGACCAGCAGCAGGACCAGCAACAGGATCAGGACCAGCAGCAGGACCAGCAACAGGATCAGGAACAGGATCAGGAACAGGAACAGCAGCAGGATCAGCAGCAGGATCAGCAGGACGGACAACAGGAGGAAGGTCAGCCAAGACCCCAGGAAATCTCAAAGGAGGATGCCGAAAGAATGCTGAACGCCATTCTGCAGCAGGAGAAAGAGGTAAAGGAGAAAGTGGATCAGAAAAAAGCGGTTCCCTCGAGGGTTAAAACGGAAAAGGATTGGTAATTTCGAAGGTCGGATGACAGGATGAGAGCCACCGTAGCTAACATATTCAATTCATATCAGTTGCGTGTTTTGATCACGCCATTTCTGCTGGTGGTTTTCCTGGTTATGGAGAGCGGGGTTGCCTACGGGCAACAGAACGATGGTTTCACGGCCACTGCTCCTGCAACGGTGAATGTCGGTGAGCAGTTCCAATATAAAGTGGAGGGTTCCGAGCGGGGTGAGGTGATGCTGCCGCCCCTGGCCGGTTTTCAACTTCTGGCCGGGCCTTTTTCCTCTTATTCATCCACCTCCCAGTGGATCAACGGAAAAATGACCATGCAGACATTGGTCACTTACACCTATGTTTTCCGGGCTACGCGGGCGGGTTCTTATACCATTGCCCCTTCCACGATCACTGTTGGCAGAAAAGAGATGAAGACCAATGAAGTGAACCTCGAGGTCATTCCGGAAGGCGAAACCTCCCGGGGAAAGGGACAGGGGAACGCGGCTCAGGGAGGACAGGCTCAGCCCGAAGGCGGACAGAGTCAGGAACAGGCCGAAGGGAGGGTCTCAGATGAAGAGCCACCGGTGTTCCTGAGGGTGATTCCCTCCAGAAGAGAAGTCTACGTGGGAGAGCAATTTGTTTCCGGACTGAAAGTTTTTACACGCGTGAATACACGGCCTGCAGGTGCATCGGCCGATCTTGCCTATGAGGGATTCTATAAGAAATCGGTGGATGCGGATGCGACAGCTCAGCGTCAGGACATTAACGGGCAGCAGTATGTCACCCAGGTCATCCAGCGGCATATTCTGATCCCCCAGAAATCAGGGGAGATCACCATAGCGCCCTACCAATCGGAGTGGATGGTGCCCCAGCGCGTCCAGCGAAGAACCCCCGGCAATGTTTTCGATGACTTCTTTAACGATCCCTTTTTTGACAGTTTCCAGGATAGACAGGTGAGTTTATCCACCCTTCCTGTCACGATCCGGGTAAAACCCCTGCCGGGTGGAGCTCCGGAAGGATATGGTGGAGCAGTAGGCTCTTTTACCATGACAGCGGAGCTATCAAAGGATGAGGTGAGTGAAAATGAGGCTCTGAGCCTTCGTGTAACCATCTCCGGGTCGGGAAACCTGCCTCTTCTGGAGGAACCGGAGGTGAACCTTCCTCCCGATCATGACCTGTATGAAACCAGCCGGTCTTTGAATATCTCCACATCCGGGAACAGACTGCGGGGAAGTGTCACCTTTGAATATCCCATTGTAGCCAGGCACGCAGGACGTTTCAGAATCCCGCCCGTAAATTTCGCCTGGTTCGATCCGGATGCCGGGACCTACCGCACCGTTACCACTTCCGAATTTAACTTCTCTGTCCTGAAAGGAGAACCGGTTGAATCGACCGGTCCGGTCTTCATTCCCGGAGTGATGCAGGAAAATGTGGAAAATATCGGAACCGACATCCGGGATATCTCTCGCGATTCCCAGGAGTTCTCTCCGCTTTCCTATGCATTGATGGGTCAGAGGATCTATCGTTGGGCCTATGCAGCCATAGCATTTCTGGCTTTGCTGGCCATTGTCTCCCTGAGACTGGTGGCCAGAAAGAATGCGGATCTCACTCTGGTCAAAAACCGCAGGGCCAGCAGAATGGCACACTCCAGACTTAAGAAAGCAGACCGCTTTCGCAGGACCGGCGAGCAGGATGAATTCTATGAAGAGGTCGGCAAGACCATTTGGGGATATCTTTCCGACAAGTTGAGTATCGAAACCTCGAATCTTTCCAGGGATGCTGTTCTCGATATGCTTCAGCAAAGAGGGATGGGCGAACAGGTAAGGGATGATTTTCTCCGGATTTTAGATAACAGTGAATTCTCCAGGTTCGCTCCCACTTCTGAAAAGAGTGAAGTCAACCAGCTGTTTAATGAGGCTTCTGAACTGATCAAAAACCTGGAAAACAACTTGAAATGAGGAGCCTGCTTACCATATGGTTACTGCTGGGCATGTCCTTCCAGGTGATCTCCCAGGAGATCTCACTGGTTCCTGATACCACCCATTCCCGGATTCAAGGCGATTCCGCAGATGCCATAATCGACTCCAACCAGTTGAACGATAGTTTGACCGGTCCAGATGCTCCCGGTAACCCGGCCGCCGGATCGGGACAATCTGCTTCTACCGATCCCGGAGCACTCTTCAGCCGGGCCAGTGACCTGTATCAGCAGGAGCATTATGAAGAGGCACTGGATCTCTACAGACACGTGATCGAGGCAGGATTCGAATCGCCCGACCTTTACTACAACATGGGCAATGCGGCATTCAGGTCCAACAACATCGGGTATTCCATCCTGTACTATGAAAAAGCGCTGAAGCTGGATCCGTACCACCACAACGCCAGGCATAACCTCGAATTTGTCTCCAGGTATCGGGTGGATGCTTTCGATGAAGTGCCTGAACTCTTCCACAGGGCCTGGATCCAGTCACTGGTTAACAGTCTTTCGGAGAATACATGGAGCCTTATAAGCATCATTCTCTTCCTTCTCATAGCCATAAGTATCGTGATATACCTCTTCTCCAGAAGGCTTTCCATGAAAAAAACAGGCTTTTTCGCCGCCCTTGTGATGGTCATATTCTTTACCGTCTCCCTCTCCTGTGCGATCTCCAGGTATCGGGGAATTGCCCAACCGGCCGCAGCGGTGATAACCGCCCCTTCGGTGGTGGTGAGAAGCACTCCCAGTCAATCGGGTACCGAACTGTTCATCCTGCACGAAGGCACCAAGGTGGAGGTAAATGAAAACGTTGCCGGCTGGCAGAACATCCGGGTAATCGACGGACGCGAAGGATGGATCACCACCGGAGCATTTGAACCTGTATAACCCTCATGAATAAAACAAAGAGCATTCAGGAGATCAATGAAAAGATCCGGCAGGGAAAAGCGGTAGTTCTCACTGCCGAGGAGGTGTCGGCCATGAGCAGCAACCATTCCCCCTCCCAGGTGGCCGGAATGGTAGATGTGGTGACCACCGCCACTTTCGGACCCATGTGCTCTTCAGGAGTTATTATCAATACCGGGCATCCTTCTCCGCCTATCCGTATGGAGAGGGCTACCCTGAACGGAGTACCGGTTTGCACGGGAATTGCGGCCGTGGACCTTTATATCGGGGCTACGGAAGACCATCCGGAAAAGCCATCCTATGGAGGGGCTCATATCATCGAGGAGCTGATATCGGGCAAAGAGATTGAACTGGAAGCACACGGAAAAGGGACCGACTGCTATCCCAGGAAAGAGTTGAAGACCTCTATCCATCGTGACCGGATCAATGAAATGATCATGTTCAACCCCCGGAATGCCTACCAGAATTACCCGGTGGCGGTAAACAGGTCAAACCGGATCAAGTACACGTACATGGGGAGCCTTCTGCCACGGATGGGTAATGCCAATTTCAGCACTTCGGGCGAGCTGAGTCCCCTGCTTAACGATCCTCAGCTGCGGACCATCGGAATGGGCACCCGGATCTTCCTGGGAGGAACTACCGGATATGTGAGCTGGCATGGTACCCAGTTTCGCAGTGATGGTGAAGTCAATGATGCGGGTGTTCCTCTCCCGCACTCGGCGACCCTGGCTGTGGTAGGTAATGCCCGTGAGATGTCCCCTTCCTTTATCCGGGCAGCCTATTTCGAAAAATATGGAGTGACGCTGTTTGTGGGGCTAGGGATTCCCATCCCGGTGGTGGACGAGGAGATGGCACGCCGGTTGATGGTCCGGAATGACCAGATCACCACACGGATACTGGATTACGGTGATCCCGATCATCCCCAGGTGGGCATCACTGATTATGGAACGCTTCTGTCCGGTGAAATAGAACTGGAGGGGAAAAAGATTAAAACCTCCTCTCTTTCCAGCCTGGCAAAGGCCAGGGAGATCGCCCGTCTGCTAAAAATGCAAATCTCCAGCGGAGAGTTTCTGCTGACCGAACCGGTAGCCATGTTCCCGAAGGAGAAGGGGCTGAACTCCCTGAACATTTAAAATGGATGCCCATGAGCAAGAAGTCCCGGATGCGACTGGTCCTCAGGTTTCCCGCCGAGACAGTCAACGAGCCGATCACCTATAACCTGATCAGGGAGTTCGATGTGGTGATCAATATCCTGAATGCAGATATCACGCACGGAAAGGAGGGCAACCTGCTGATCGAAATGGACGGAGAGGAGACCAGCATCCATGAAGCTCTGGTCTACCTGGAATCGAAACATGTGGAGGTCTCGCCGGTAGTGAAAACCATTCTGTTCGATGAATCCTCCTGTATTGATTGCGGGGCCTGTGCCTCGGTCTGCTTTCCCGGTGCTCTGAGTATGCATCCGGTTACCCGAAAGCTCCAGTTCGCCCCCGAAAAATGCGTGGCGTGTGAGCTCTGCATCCGTGCCTGCCCGCTTCAGCTTTTCGAATTAAATTTCGGGGTCAACTAATCCCCGTTGGCTTTGTACCAGCCACGGCTATACCGTGAGGAGTTCAATCACAGGGGATTCCGATTTTTCCAGGCCCTTTTCCGTGAATCAGACCTGCTCATCGGAGTGAAACCGGGTGACTACAATCCGGAGATGGCCGCCTTAGCATCACAGGAGCTCCGGAGACTGCACCAGTTGCTCGACGGTATCATTCAGGCGGATCCAGCCTTCAAAACATCCCTCATACCCCCTGACACCCATGTGGAAAGCACTCCTGAAAAGGAAAGCACTCCTGAAAAGGAAAGCACTCCCGAGCTGGAGACCATGATCCAGTGTGCAAAGAAGACAGGGACCGGTCCCATGAGTTCGGTGGCAGGTCTGGTTGCCGAGAGGGTGGGGGAGCTTCTGATACATCAATTCAACTTGCGGGAGCTTCTGGTGGAAAACGGGGGGGACCTTTATCTCCGGTGTGAATCCGCTCTGGTGGTCTCAATATATGCCGGCCCGGCCATCCCTTCCGGCAGATTCGGTTTGGAAATCCCTCCCGGAACCTGGGGAATATGCACCTCCTCCGGTTCTCTGGGTCATTCCTTCAGCATGGGCAGGGCGGATGCGGTGACCGTGGTAGCCCGCAGCGCCCCCCTTGCAGATGCATGGGCCACCGCCCTGGCCAATCAGGTGCACTCCTCCCGTGACATCGAAACCGTCCTGGAGAATGCGGCGGCTGCGAAGGAGATCAGGGGATGTGTGATCCAGGTGGAAGGAAGCATAGGCGTAAGGGGGGAGTTTCAGCTAAAACTGCTAAATTAGGCGGCATGAACAGTGCGATCCTCATGATCCTGGCTCTGGCCGGATATCTGCTGGCCTACCGGCTTTACGGCAGGTACCTTGGCAGAAAGGTTTTCCGGCTTTCTGTATCCCGCCGGATGCCGGCCCGCCAGCTGGAGGATGGAGTGGACTATGTCCCTACCCGGCCCCATATCGTTTTTGGCCATCATTTCACCACCATTGCGGGCCTGGGTCCCATTGTGGGGCCGGCCATCGGCATCATTTGGGGATGGCTGCCCGCTTTTTTATGGGTGTTCCTTGGCAGTATCTTCATGGGAGCTGTTCACGATTTCTCCACCCTGGTAGTATCCGCCAGAAACCACGGGAGGTCTATTGGCGAACTTACCGGGTTGGTCATCAGCCCCTCCACGCGTATTGCCCTGCAGTTTATCATGCAGCTGCTCCTTTTCATCGTACTGGCAGTATTCGCCATGATTGTCAGTTCCCTGTTTGTGATGTACCCCCAGTCGGTGATACCGGTCTGGGCCCAGATACCGGTGGCAGTATGGGTGGGCTGGCAGATCCGTAAGGGGAAAAACGACCTGTTTTATTCCGTTGCCGGATTGCTCATGCTCTATGGATTCGTACTGCTGGGTGTCAGATTTCCGGTCGAACTTCCCTGGCCGCCATCCACCTCGGTGGTCGTGTGGTGCATTATCCTCTTCCTGTACGTCTTTTTCGCCTCCACACTTCCGGTCCACAAATTATTGCAGCCCCGCGACTATATCAACTCCCACCAGTTGCTGGTTGCCATGGCGCTCCTGATCCTGGGTGTGATCCTGGCCCATCCGGTCATGGTGGCCCCTGCTGTGCATGAACAGGCATTTGCCCCCGGTTCCGATGTACCGGACCTGGCTCCCCTGATGTTCATCGTGATTGCCTGCGGTGCCATTTCCGGCTTCCATTCCCTGGCCAGTTCGGGCACAACGGTGAAGCAGGTGAACCGGGAGACCGATACGCTCCCGATCGGGTACGGCGCGATGATCACGGAGAGTTTCCTGGCCGTTCTGGTCATTGTGGCTGCCGGCGCAGGTCTGGGAATGGGTTTGGAAGCAGATGGCCAGCTATTCACCGGGCTGGATGCCTACCATCACCACTACTCCTCCTGGAGCTCCGCCAATGGCCTTTCGGCCAAGCTCGATGCTTTCATTGTCGGCTCCGCCAACCTGTTCAAGGTTCTGGGTATCCCGGTTCAGTATGGTGCCGCTTTTGTCGTGGTCTTTATTGTCTCTTTTGCCAATACAACCCTCGATTCTGCGGCCCGTATCCAGAGGATTTCCCTCCAGGAGATTTTCACCGGGAAGGATGGTAAGATCCGCAAGCCGCTGAACAACCGCTATGTGACCACCCTCCTGCTGGTGATCGCCGCTGCTTCCATGACCTTTTATAAACCGGGAGGGCAGGGGGCCATGATTCTCTGGCCCCTTTTCGGCTCCCTGAACCAGCTGGTAGCCGCACTGGCCCTGGGGGTGGTCACTGCGTACATGGCCACCAAAAAGAGACCCGTTTTCTATACGCTTGTTCCCATGGTCATCATCCTGACGCTCACACTGTGGGCCATGACGGAAAATCTCCTGATGTTCCTGGAGAACGAAGAGATCCTCCTGGTCATTCTCTCCACGCTGATCCTGGGTCTTACCGCATGGCTGACCATCAGCAGCATAAGGGCGTTTATCAAATGAATCGCAGCCATTGCAGTTGCCGCCAGCCGGAAGGATTTTCGAATTTCAGAGAATATAAGCGGAGGAGGAGAGTTGTTCACCGGGTGATGGTGAACGGTCCAAGACCTTCGGGTTTCTGCTCCAGGACATCCAGACGTTCAACCCAGCTGTAACCGGTGCCGGTTCTGCACCACTGAATGAACTCCCTGCAGGCCTGCTCCTCTCCCTTAATAACCGTCTTGACCGAACCGTCGGGCAGGTTTTTTATCCAACCCCTGAGACGGAGCAGGCGGGCCTTTGCCTGTGCGGCATAGCGGAAACCCACTCCCTGCACGCGCCCGTAGACGATTATTTCATATTGTTTTTCCATGCCATGAACAAGCTGCCAGAGAACTTGTTATTGATGGTGAAGCGATCAATAAATTCTTCAGCTAATGTACAAAATTCACGTCATGAAAAAATATGTGATAATGACCGCTCTGGCGGGCGGACTGATTTCCGGCGGTTGGGTGGATGCACAGAAAAGCTTTCACGATTTTACGGTGACCGATATTCAGGGGAATGAATTTGAACTTTCCCAGCTGAAAGGGAAAAAAGTTTTGGTGGTCAACACGGCATCCAAATGTGGTTTAACGCCTCAGTATGAGGATCTTGAACGTCTCTACCAGGAGTATGGCGACGAGAATTTCATGATCATCGGATTTCCGAGCAATGACTTCGCCAACCAGGAGCCGGGCTCCAATGAGGAGATTGCCGCCTTCTGCAGTTTGAACTACGGCGTTACCTTTCCGATGATGTCCAAGGTTGCGGTGAAGGGGGAT
This sequence comes from uncultured Bacteroides sp., assembly GCA_964604655.1. GTDB lineage: Bacteria > Bacteroidota > Bacteroidia > Bacteroidales. The sequence continues at coordinate 28,236 of CAZRZY010000031.1, forward strand.
GAGAAGCACCCTCTCTATCAATGGTTGACCGAAAAGGAAAAAAATGGGCTGGAAGACAGCAAAATTTCATGGAACTTCCAGAAGTATATGATCGATGAGGAGGGTTCGCTGGTGGGCCATGTTCCTCCCAGGAAAAAGCCCTACTCCAGCGAGATCCTTTCCTGGCTGGAGAAGTCCTGACAGCCTCCTCAGATAAGCAGCAGGGAAAAATATCGCTCCTCTTTCAGGTCGGTACGGATAATAATGGCCTCCTGGTGAATGGACTGGCGGCCATCACTGAAATGGACTTTCAGGTTTTTGAACGTCCCCTGCTTCTTAGTCCTGGCAGGATCCGCGAAGCTCTGTATTACTTCGGAACTTTTTGCGGCATCCAGAATTTCTGAGACCTTGGTGTTGAGAATCCCGGCTCTCCTGACCCCGCACATTTTTTCGGCAGGCTTGTTCACAAAGTGAACGAAACCCTGATTGTTGATGGTTATCACCGGGTAGGGGAGCCCTTCCAGGATATCGGTGTAGGGCTGAAGCTCACGTTCGAATCGTAACCGGTCCGATTTTCTCAGAGCCTGTGTATCCTCCAGCTTCTTTCTCAGGTCCAGGCTTGATATGCGCAGCTCCTCCTCTTTGCGTACCAGCTGATCATGCTGTTTTCTTGCGGCCAGTTCCATTTCACGTTCTTTGGTAATTTCGCTGGCCAGAAAGATGACCTTCTCCACCTCACCGTACATGTCATCCACCGAAAGAAAGGTGGCCCGGAACCATAACTCCTCCTCATATTTCGATCGCATCTTGAGCTGACCTTGAAAGGGTTCTCTCTGTATCACCTTTTCCCATATCTCGTTGAAACGCTCTTGCTCTCCGGTGCCGAAAAAGTCGAAAACATTCATCTGTTCCAGCTCCAGATTGGTGTATTTCAATGCTTCCCTGAAAAGATCATTGCTCAGCTGCAGCTTCCCGTCCGGGGAAAAGAGTGCCTTGGCGTTCAAACGGTCGATGGCATCGATCTGACCCTCATAATCCAGACTCTGTTTCTTTTGCCCGGTCGAATCGATAGCCAGGAACAGGATTTTCTCCACACTCCCGTCATCACGCCTCATACAGGTATAGGTGGCCATGGTCCAGAGGTCCTGTCCCATTTTCGTTTCGTGCTTCATGTACCCCTCGAAGTGCTTTCCTCCCTTCGAGAGGTTTTTCCAGAGCTGGTTGAACCAGGGCAGATCCTTTTCATTGATGAACATGGAGATATGTTTTCCTTCCACCTCCCGGTTTCCCGAATATCCCAGTTTCTTCAGGAACCTTGTGTTGGCATAGATCAGCTTTCCCTCCGTGTCATATTCAGCTCGCATCAAAGTGTGGTTCACTGTGTTGGTGAAACTGATGAAGATCTCCGCCTGCTTGGCCGCCTCCTCCTGCGCCAGTTTAAGGGCATCCATGTTCTGCCGGACGGTCTCTTCCTGACGGGCCAGCTGGTCGGCCTGTGCCTGGGTCTCCTTAAGCAGTTGTTCCGTCCTCAGATTGCTCTCCATGGTATTGATGGTGGTGGCTATGTTCTCGGCCACTCTCTGAACGAACTGGATTTTGTAATTATCCAGTGGGTTGAAGGAAGCGATCTCGATGATCCCGAACACTTTCTCGTTCCAGATAAGCGGTTCGATCAGCAGGTAGCGGGGATTGGCCTTTCCCAGCCCGGAGGTGATGTTCAGATAGCCGTCGCCGATCTTGTCGGTATAGTATCCTTTTTTCTCCATGGCTGCTGCCCCGGCGAGGCCTTCCCCCCAGCGGACACGTCTGTCCGGGAACTTCTTCCGGTCGTAGGCATGACAGGCAACCATCTCCAGAAACTTCCCTTCCCCGTTCTCCTGCTTCAGGAAGAATGCCCCCTGGTTGGCATCCAGGTGCCGGACCATGGCTGCGATCAACGAGTAGGTGAGAGTCTCCAGATCACGGGCATGGAGGCGGAGAATATCGCCAAACTCAGCCAGCCCGGTGGATATCCAGTTTCTCTGCTGTTCATCCAGCCGGCGCCTCTGTTCCAGCTCGCGGTTCCTGAGCAGGGTCTCTTTCAGTTTATTCAATGCTTCGGAAAGTGCCCTGTCAGTTTTCCTCAGTTCAACATCGGTGGTGAGCTCACCCGCAATCAGGGCCTGGATGAACCCCTCGATTTCCTGATTTTTTTCCGCCTGCAGGCTCACCCGGGAGGCCAGAAAATCCATCTGCCTGAACCGCCGCTGACCCACGTAATATCCTGCTGACAGCCAAAGCAATGGCAGCAGGTCAATCAGATAAAGAAACCCGAATTGAGAGTGCAGCAGGGCTGTTTCCCGGAAGGTAAAGGGCTGTTCCAGTAAACGAAGCAGCAGGAGGTAAAATGAGAGAGAGATAACGATGCCGAACACCAGGCCTGAGGCGCTGTATAATATGATCATTTCCCTGCGTTTCGGTTCTGCCATCCGACGAAGAGTGAAATCACTAAAATTAGTCAATATTTTCTATTTTTGTTCCCCGAATGGAATTCCTATGGGGCAGTTAAGAATCCTGGTTGTAGACGACATTTTTACCAATCGTTACCTTCTGTCGGAGCTGATCAAGCTTACAGGGAATGTGGTGCTGCTGGCGGAAAACGGCCAGGAGGCCATTGAGATCCTGGAAAGCGAGAAGATCGACATCGTCTTTATGGACATCGAGATGCCTGTCATGAACGGAATCGAAACCACCAATCACATCCGGCAGAACTTTCCGTCACCTCTCAATGTGATCCCGGTAATCGCCCTGACAGCCCACAATCCGGAATTGTTTTTTGAGGACTACGCAGAGGTGGGCTTTGACGAACTGATCACCAAACCCTACTCCGTGGAGAAGATCAAATCCAAGATACAGGATTTTTCCGGGAGTTAATTTTCTTTATTGGATCTTTCTATGAATCAGACTGTTTATGCACTCCAGGTGTATCCTGTCGGTATCGTTGAATCCCGCTCGCGCATTGGCTTCGCCGAGCTCGCAGGCTCGGTTCCCCGCAGCTCTGCTTCGAGGTTCTTCAATGCCCCGGATCGGTCTGCATCAACGTCCGGAACTGCCGCGATGGTCCCCCTGTGGTCGTAAACAGCTCTTTAGCTCTGTAAAAATAGGAGAATTACTATCTTTGCCGACTGATTGACCATGAAGATACAACAGGAAATTGAGCGGAGGCGGACCTTTGCCATTGTGAGTCACCCCGATGCTGGCAAGACCACCCTTACCGAAAAATTTCTTCTCTTCGGAGGGGCGATCAATGTGGCCGGTGCGGTCAAATCCAACAAGATCAGAAAGACGGCCACTTCCGACTTTATGGAGATCGAAAAGCAACGGGGAATATCCGTGGCCACATCCGTGATGGGATTCGAATACCGCGACCGAAAGATCAATATTCTGGATACCCCGGGTCATCAGGATTTTGCTGAGGATACCTACCGGACACTGACAGCAGCCGATAGTGTGATCATTGTGATCGATGCGGCCAAAGGAGTGGAGGCTCAGACCAGAAAGCTGATGGAGGTCTGCCGCATGCGCAGGACACCGGTGATGATTTTTGTCAATAAACTGGACAGGCCGGCCCTCGATCCTTTTGAACTGATGGACGAGGTGGAGAAGGAGCTCCGGATTCACCTCCATCCGCTGAGCTGGCCCGTGGGGATGGGAAATGATTTCAGGGGAGTCTATAACCGCTACGAAAAGCTGTTCCGGACCTTCAGGGATATGAACAAGCAGACGGTGGGGGAGATCACCGATTTCAGCGAGCTTGACGATCCTGAACTCCTGAAAATCCTGGAACCACACGGAGAACGGCTCCGGGAGGAGCTGGAACTGATCGACGGGGTTTACCCGGAGTTTGACAGAAAAGCCTACCGGAAAGGAGAGAACGCTCCGCTCTTCTTCGGCAGTGCATTGAACAATTTCGGGGTGAAGGATATACTGGACTGTTTTGTGGACATTGCCCCTTCGCCGGGTCCCCTGGAAACGGAAGATCGAAGGATCGATCCCGAAGAAGAGAAGTTTTCCGGCTTCGTTTTCAAGATCCATGCGAATATGGATCCCAACCACCGCGACAGGCTGGCATTTATAAAGATCGCCTCGGGAAAATTCGAACGAAACAAAGCTTATGTTCATGTGCGTTCCGGCCGCCAGGTAAAGTTTTCCAGCCCCACTTCGTTCATGGCAGAAAAAAAATCGGTGATCGATTCAGCTTATCCCGGAGATATTGTGGGTGTTCACGACACGGGGACCTTCAAGATCGGGGACTCGGTCACGGAAGGGGAGAAGCTGCGCTTCAATGGAATACCCAGCTTTTCTCCCGAACTTTTCCGCTATGTGGAGAATGACGACCCTATAAAATTCAAGCAACTGGCCAAAGGACTGGATCAGCTGATGGATGAAGGAGTGGCACAGCTATTCGTCAGCGTGGCCAACGGCAGGAAGATCATCGGGACGGTGGGGGCTTTGCAGTTTGACGTTATTCAGTACCGGCTCCGGCATGAATACGGTGCACGGTGCAGGTACGAGCAACTGCCCATGTATAAAGCCTGCTGGATGGAGAGCGATAACACGGAGAAACTGAAAGATTTCAGGCTGCGGAAATACCAGCAACTGGCCACCGACAAGGAAGGCAGGGAGGTGTACATGGCAGAATCACCCTATGCCCTTCAGATGGCCCAGGAGAAATTTCCCGAGATCACCTTTCATTTCAGTTCCGAGCATTAGACTGATCATCTGCAGTGCAGGGAGGATTCCAGCAACGGAATTTTCTTATATTAGCGCATTCCACCTGAAACGAAGATCCATGAGACATTTCGGAACCTTGCTGACTCTACTTCTCCTGATCGCTCTGTCACTGCCTGCTCAAAGGCCTGACTGGGAAGGAGGATATGCAGACGGATGCACTACTGTTACGGCCGGAAGGGAGGCGACGGCCGATGGCTCGGTGATCACTTCTCACACCGATGACAGTCATCGTACCCGTTCCTGGATGGATATCCGGCCTGCACGGAAACATTCCCGTGGGGCCATGGTCACCATGTATGACCGGGTGCCGTGTGACTCCTTTCAAATGCCCACATACAGCCACGTACCCATCGGACAGATTCCCCAGGTTCGGGAAACCTACCGGTATCTGAATACAGCCTATCCTTCCCTGAACCAGCATCAGCTGGCCATCGGTGAATCGACTTTCGGAGGAAGAGAAGAGCTGCAGTCGGACGAGGGGCTCATAGACTGTCAGCGCCTCTGCCAGCTGATGCTGGAGCGGTGCAAAACCGCCCGGCAGGCCATCGAACTGGCCGGGGAGCTGACAGCCCGGTACGGGTGGAATGATTACGGAGAGTGCCTGACTATCGCTGACAAAACCGAGGTCTGGCACCTGGAGATCCTCGGGCCCGGAAAGGGAAAAACAGGTTCGGTATGGGTGGCACAGCGGGTGCCGGACGGACATATTTCTGTGAACGCCAATGCCAGCACCATCAAACGGATCGATCTGAACGACCCCGATCATTTCATGGCCAGTGATAATATTTACCGCCTGGCAACGGAGAACGGATGGTGGAAGGCGGGCGAACCCTTCCGGTTCTGCTACGCCTATGCTCCCGATAGCCGCACTTCTCTGGCCGCAAGACGCCGCGAATGGAGGGTATTCGACCTGCTGGCACCTTCCCTGGGACTCGATCCGAATGCTGAAAACTATCCCTTCTCGGTAAAGCCGGACCAGCCGGTGACCCTCACCGATCTGCGCATGGTTTTCTCAGATTATTACGAGGGTACTCCCTTTGATATGACAAAGCACATGACCGTTGCCGATGAAGAGGGCAGGTGCACGGTCTCCCCGCTGGCCAATCCCCATCTTCCCTACGATATGAACAAGCTTTTCGACATCAACGGGGGATGGGGATGGCGTGGTGAACGGACCATCGCCAGATGGTACACCATGTACGCCACTATCATCCAGTGCCGGAGCTGGCTGCCCGACGAGATCGGAGGTGTGGCCTGGCTGGCACAGGATAACGTTTCCACCTCCATCTATATTCCCATCTACTGTTCGGTGACCGATCTGCCCGAATCCTATAAAACCCCCGGAAGACCCAACGGATATACCACGGAATCGGCCTGGTGGGCTTTCAACCGGCTGGGGACTCTGACCGCTCAGCGATGGGGAGAAATGCGCTTCGATGTGAACGGGGTTTGGGACCGGTGGCAGGAGGAGCTGTTCTCCGCCCAGGATTCGCTGGAGAGTGAAATGGTCCGGTTGCATGCGTCAGGCAGAGAGGTGGAGGTCGCCTCCAGGCTCACGGCCTATACCGTGGAGTGGGGAGAAAAAGTGGTAAAGAAAGCCTGGGAACTGGGCGATATGCTCTGGACCAGGTATGACGAAAAGTTCTGATACCTGAAGTATGAGTACACCTGATCAAACCAACGGAGCGCTTTCCCTGAATCGCGGATTTGCAAGCGACAACAATGCGGGGGTACATCCGGTCATTTTGAAAGCGATGGAGTCGGTCAACCGGGGCCATGTGATTGCCTACGGAGACGATCCGGTCACCCTCCGGACCATCGAACAGATGAAACGGATATTCGGTTCTTCGTCGGAGATATTCTTTGTATTCATTGGTACCGCCGCCAATGTGCTGGGATTATCGGCCGTCACCCAGCCCTACCACGCGGTCATATGTCCCGATACCGCTCACATCCACGTGGATGAATGTGGTGCCCCGGAGAAATTCACCGGCTGCAAATTGCTGACAGTTCCCGCACCCGACGGAAAACTGACTGTGGAAGGCATAACCAGCCACATGCACGGGATCGGTTTTGAGCATCATGTGCAGCCGAGAGTGGTATCCATTACCCAGTCCACTGAGCTGGGAACAGTCTACACGGTGGATGAGATCCGCCAATTGGCCGGATATGCTCATGAGCATCATATGCTGCTGCATATGGATGGAGCCAGGATCTCCAATGCAGCCGTTCAACTGGGCTGCAATTTCTATGAAATGACCGGTGAGGCGGGAGTGGATATTCTTTCGTTCGGAGGCACCAAGAACGGGATGATGTACGGGGAGGCCGTGGTGTTTTTTGATCCCTCACTGGCGGATGGGTTCAAATACCGGAGAAAGCAGGGGATGCAGCTGGCCTCCAAAATGCGCTATATTGCAGCCCAGTTCGAAGCCTTTCTCACCAATGACCTCTGGAGGAAGAACGCCTTGCATGCCAATCAGATGGCAAAGAAACTTTACGATTCTGTAAGGCACCTGCCCGGAGTGGAAGTTACCCGGCAGGTGCAATCCAACGCCGTATTTGCCAGGATCCCCGCCAAGGTGATCCCTGAACTCCAGGAGCACTTCTTCTTCTACGTATGGGACGAGGACTTATCGGAGGTTCGTTGGATGTGTTCCTATGATACCGCCGTGGAGGATATTGAATCATTCACCGCTTTGCTGCGATCCAGGCTAACGGATTGATCTGTCCCGGGAGATTTTCCCCTCGGGGATCAGGAGTGAACTGTCGCCATAGCTTAGAAACCGGAACTGGTGGTCCAGGGCATACTCATAGATCCTTCTCCAGTCATGCCCTGTCCAGGCAGCCACCAGCAATAAAAGGGTACTCCCCGGCTGATGAAAATTGGTGATCAGACCATCCATGCAATGGAAGCGGTAGCCGGGCACGATCATCAGGCGGGTGGAAAACAGGATGCGATCCACTTGATGGTCCCTGCAGTGGCCGATCAGGGCCTCCAGGCTCTTTTTCAGTGGAATACCTTCGGGAAGCTTCTCATTCTCCCATTGATCCAGACTCCATAACCGGTTCTGCTCCACCCTCCCCGACAGCTTTTTCACTCCAAGCCAGTAAACGGATTCAAGGCTGCGGGTAACCGTGGTTCCAACGGCAATCAGTCCCCCGGGCCTTCTTCTCCACTCTTCCAGAAATTTCAGTGACACTTCCACCTGCTCGGAGTGCATGGAATGTTTGCGGGCATCCCCCTCTTTGACGGGGAGGAATGTTCCTGCCCCCACATGCAGGGTTACCTCCCGGTGCTCGATCCCCCTTTCCGCAAGCTTATCAAGCGTGTCCTGAGTAAAATGAAGTCCGGCCGTCGGTGCGGCTACCGATCCCAGCCATTGCCCGTAAACGGTCTGATACCGCTCCCTGTCGCTCTCCTCTGCTTCCCTGTTGAGATAGGGAGGGATGGGAGTGAGACCGGTCTGCTCTACGATCGCCGCAAAGGCAACCCTGGGAGGATCCCAGCTGAACCGGATATGAAAGTGCTCCCTGCTTCTGCTTTCCAGGACGGCGCTCACCTGCACCTTTGACCCTCCGGAAACGGTCTCCAGATGTAACACCCCCTCTTTCCATTTCCTGGCATTCCCTACCAGGCAGATCCAGCTGCAGGATCCGGCCGATTCAAAACTCTCCTGGTATCCCGGAGGATCCAGTGGTTTCAGGCAAAAAATCTCGATCTCCGCACCGGTAGTTTTCCGGAATCTCAATCTCGCCTGAATGACCCGTGTATTGTTGAAGACCAGCCAGTGCTCAGGACCGAGTAGTCCTGGAAGCTCACTGAAGTGATGGGCGGAGAGGGCCCCCTGATGATAAAAAAGAAGTTTTGACCGGTCCCGTTCCATCCTCTCATAAAACTCACCAATATTCACATT
>CAZRZY010000032.1:0-32384 GCA_964604655.1 uncultured Bacteroides sp.
TGACACCAACGGCGAACTGGATGAGATCTTCTTCTACGCCCATGAGCTCGACATCGATCTGAATGAGTTCTTCATCACCCCCTTTTCGGCGGGTAAGACGGCGGGCTCGCCTTCCGCGCAGGCCGCCAAGCTCACCAGCATGCTCGATTACGGACGAAAAACGAGGGGCTATGACATTCGCAACCTGGAAATCGTTTCCGAGCCTTACGGCATGACCTCCGCACAGCACATCAATTACCAAAGGGAGGGTGCCATCGCCATTAAGAATTGGTTCGAAGCCAACGCGCCGGGGGTTCCTTTTCAGGTCAAACTCTCCGCGAGCCGGGCGACGGGCGATAATAACAACGAGGGCACCGAATCCACGGGCCTCTTCCTGGCAGACGTACTTCGCCCGTTCAGCAATGTGATCGACTTGCATGCTTATGTTTTCGGGACCATTACACGTGGGGATTTCGATCATCAGTCCCCGAATATCCGCGACTGGGCAGTGGGCGATGCCTTCGGAATGGCGAACCGTGTTGCGCATTTCGCGAAACTGGGGCGCAACGAGTACGGTCGTCCGCTTGACGACACCATAACACGTTGGGTGGAGATCGGAGAATGGTCGGCGCCGAGAAGTGAGTACGTCGGCGACTTCGCAAGGAGCGGGAGCACCACGGGCCGGGATGGAGGCGTGGTCTTTCGCGGGATGGTTGGTGTCATGTACAAGTACCTGTTCCTGCAGGAGCTGTCCAAGATCCCCAACGTCCGTAACGCCTGCACCTGGGCGGACGTGGCAGGGACGATGTCCAATGACTACGCGACGAACTATCCCAAGACAGGTAATGGCCAGATGATCTGGAAGAACAATGACAATATCACTTTTGCCCACTACTGGGGACTTAAAACGTTGCAGGATCACTGGGGCGCTGCGTGCCCTGTGACCTCGGGCACAACGCCCTTCGCTGCTGCAGGAAAACCAAATAAGTATTACTTCGGCAATCAGGGCCCTGATGTAATCGGACCCTTCCCGGTGATGGTGCCGCATATCAGTGTCAGTGAGGATCAGGATAAGCTTTATGTAATTGTTGCCAATACCGACCTGACAACATCCAGGGATGTGAATATTACCCTGGAGGGCCGCGACTGGGGTGGTGGACAACCGTCCCTTAAATGTGCCAGGATTATCAGCGCCATCGAGAATAATACACGCGACACCTGGACCGGCGGGAGGATGGAATATGGCAAACTGGATGCGACGGGTGGTGAAATCGGCGGCACAGGGAAGTTTGTCGGCGACTATTCCGGCGCCATTACCTTATCGGGTAATAGTCTAAGCTGGCCCGACCAGCCACCGTTTTCGATTGTCTATGTGGAACTGGATATACCTTTTGGACAGGATGTCTCATCCTATCTGAAGTACAATGCTGATTTCCTGGGGAATGACCATCATATGCTGGAAGAGAACAGCGATGGCAAACTTGAATTCACTGTAAATCCTGCAGTTATCAAACGGAAGGCCCATTCCAAAGTGGGGGGCATCTCGCTAAGTGGTCTTGTCGAGACCGATGTTCCGTTCACCAAATCTTATTATACCTATAACATGCCTGCCGAACTGGAGGAGCGCGTACTCGATCTGCGGATCCCTTTTATGCGCTGCAACAAAATCACAGCCACACTGGGGCATGTCCCGGGTGGACATCAGATGAGGGAGGAGGGGATTGACATGATGCACGAGCTATCATCTGAATGGAGCATCCCCGAGGAAGATATGATGATCGAGCTTGAGCTAAAGCCGGGTTCAGAGACCGGGCGGCTTATCAAATATTCTATGGATCAGGGATACGGATTCAGGTACTGGCAGATCGTCAATGAGCCTTTTAATTTCGGTGGATTTACACCTGATACCTATATCACACAATTTGAACAGGTTTACGACTACCTGAAGGAGGATTACCCGGAGGCACAGCTGGGGGTTTGCATTAAGATCAAAGCAAGTGATAACAATGCAAAATGGCGCGGATACATTCTGGACCAACTCCGGGGTAAATACGACTTCATTATCCCGAATGCATATAATCCGGGCAAGGACAACTGGCCTGAAACCTACGAGGACAGGGTACTGGCGAATAACTGGGGAATGGTCAACCTCTGCAAACAGGTCAAAGCCATGGCAGATGACTTCAATACGGGAAAGGAGATCTTCCAGCGCGATGCAGAGTGGGGAATAAACCGGGGACAGAACAGGGACAGCAATCCCTTCAATGGGGCATATCCTTCTGCCATGCACCGTCTTGTCAGGATCATGCATTACGCTCAGGGTGATTATATGAAAAGTACTTCAGCCTGGACACTTTTCGCCTACAACGACCAGCGGATCGGGTTTGGCATGGTCCCCAGACAGAGCCCGGAAAAAAGCACCCTTACATACTGGATGTTTTACTATTTCAACCGGCATTGTGGGACTGACATTCCACAATTCTCCGGATCATGCCCCTTTTATACGGGCACTTTCGACGGGAACGAGGACCTGTTCGGCCAGACCCGGATGAATTCCCTTCAAGGTCCCGCAACCCCGGTATTGATTACCGTTAACGATCAGAAAACTAAACTGTTTATGATTCTTGTGAATGGTTTCGAGGAAGCGGAGGTACCCTGTGAGTTTTCCATTGAGAATGCAGAGGTCCGGGGTAAAAGATCGGTCATGCTTCGCCACAGGGATCCCTATGCAGGTGCGCTGCTGGAGGATAAGTCCGAACTGGTGAATCCCTGCCTTACTATACATCAGGCCGGTAACCGGTTCAAGTTTGACCTGCCCAGTCATTCTGCTGTTTTCATTGAGATGGATATTAAAATAGAGCAACTATGACCCTGAATCGCCGGAAATTTTCAAAACTGATCGCCCTCGGGGCTGTTTCATCGCAGGTTCCGCTTCTGGGCAGGTACAGTCTCTCAGAGCTTCATCGGGCAACTCCGAAGCAGAACGTTCCGGTGGGACTTTGCGACTGGTCGCTTCACCGCTGGAACTGGAAAGCACAGCAGCATCTCGACTTTGCCATCGAACACCGGCTGGATGCCATACTTTTCAATAGCCACAGTGCTTTCGAACAGTTGGACGCGGCGTATCTGAACCGCTACCGTGACCGGGCTGCCTCTCACGATATCCGGATCTACATGGGTGTGGGCAGCATAACCAATGAAAATGCCCGGTTCGTTAAACAGTACGGGAGTCCGGAAGCTTTGCTGGAGATGGGAATAAGAGCTGCCGCAGCGGTCGGCTCCCCGGTCGTCTCCTGCCGGATTGGCAGTTTCAGGGACCGCTATACCGGCGGGGGGATCGGCCCGAAGATCGAGAAAGCGGTCCGGGTTATGAAGTCACAGAGGGAGAAGGCCCTGGAACACGGTCTCAAATTCGCCTTCGAAAACCATGCAGGGGATTTGAGGACGGATGAACTGATCGGGCTGATCGAAGAGACCGGACCGGAGGTTTGCGGTGCACTTTTCGATCCCTCCAACGCCGCCTGGGCTATGGAAGATCCGATGGAGAGCATGGTAAAACTGGGTTCACGAATCATTTGCACCAGTGTTCGAGATTTCAATCTATGGGAAATGGAGGATGGAGCGGCCTTTCAGAATACCGTGATCGGGAAGGGGCTTATGGATTATAACCTGGTGATGAAACACATGGCGGAAAAATGTCCCGGTGTCCCCCTTCACATTGAGACGATCACACCGGAAGTTCGCACCATACCCTACCTTGAACGCGGATTTTGGGAGGGGTACCCGGATGTCCTGGCGGCTGATCTGGCCGGCTTTCTGCGGTTGCTGAAAAAGGGGGTCCGGGTGAATGTGCCCGAACCTCCTGCGGGTGAGGACCCGGAAGAATTCAACCGGGAATTGCAGAAATCTCAGTTCCTGGAAAGCCTGAGGGTTCTCAGGAATACCTATCATGCCGGAATAAAATCAAGCTAATATGAAGAATTCAACAAAACTGCTGTTGCTTGCACTGCGTATCGCCATTGGGTGGCACTTTCTGGTTGAAGGGGTGACCAAGCTGATGCAGCCGGGCTGGTCGGCCGAAGCCTACCTTCAGGGATCTTACGGATTTCTGTCGGGTTTTTATCAGTGGATGGCCGCTGATCCGGCCCTGCTCCAGGTAATTGATTTTCTGAACATCTGGGGAATGATCCTTATCGGGTCAGGCCTTTTCCTGGGACTGTTCATCCGGGTATCCGCCTGGGGGGGGATCCTTCTGCTGGCCCTTTACTACCTGGCATACCCGCCATTCGGGAATGCTTACGCCGGATCGGGACCCGATGGTCACTTCTGGATCGTTAACCGGAACCTTCTTGAAATGTTCATGCTGTTGCTGATCATCCGGTTTCCTCAGAGGGAATACAGTCTGGAAAGGCTCCGGTCGTATCTTGGAAAGCGGAGGCCGTCCCCCTCCGGGGAGCAGCTCAGGAGCCGGCGGGAACTGATCAAGGGATTGGCCACCCTGCCTGTGTTCGGCGGTATGCTTATCGGAACCGCCGCCAGGGCCAGGGAGCGCCACACCGATGTGCTTTCCGGTGCAACCATCACCCTCAAGAAGGCAGACATATCTGAACTGAAGGGTGAGTTGCCGAAAGGGAAGCTAGGAGAGATGGAGGTGAGCCGGCTGATCATGGGACACAACCTGATCTGGGGAACTGCGCATGCGAGGGATCTGCACTATGTCAGGCAGTTGCTGCTTCAGTACAACACGGAGGAAAGAATCTTCCAGACCTTTTCCCTGGCGGAACAGGCCGGGATCAACATGATTAACCTGACCCAGGGAAAGATCCCCCTCTTCCACAAATACCGGGAGATGACAGGCAGCAGGATGAAATGCCTGCCTATGATCAACCTCTATATGGAGGGGGAAGATAAACTGCGCGGTATGAAAAGGACTGTGGACCTGGGGGTGGAAACTATATATGCCCACGGTGCGCATTGCGACAACATCGTCCGGAACGGACGCACCGAGATCCTTCACGAAGCAGTGGAATATATCCGAAGCCAGGGCTGTTCGGCCGGCATCGGGGCACATTCGATCGAGGTGATCCGAGCCTGCGAGGAATCCGGCCTGAAGCCCGACTATTACATGAAGACCATGCATCACGACAACTACTGGTCGGCGCATCCGCGGGAACAGCGGAAGGAATTCCAGGTGATCAGCCAGGAATACACCTCGGAATACGGAACGTACCATGACAATATGTTCGACCTCTTCCCGGAAGAAACCAATGAGCTGGTAAACAGGCTTGATGTACCCGTCATAGGCTATAAGGTATTGGCTGCCGGGGCGATCCTCCCGGAAGACGGGTTCAGGTATGCCTTTGAAAACGGGGCGGACTTCATCTGCGTGGGCATGATGGATTTCCAGGTGGTCGAGGATGTGAACCTGGTGACAGAGATCCTGAACGGACCATTGGACCGTAAACGTCCGTGGTTCAGCTGAATCCGGTTTCCCGGGTAAACGATTGCGGGAAAAAGTCAGATCCGATGAATAAAAGAGAGATCCTGTACAGTGCTCTGCAGCCCAAAGACACCTGGCCGGTCCCGTATGACATCAGTTTTACAGAACCGGCCTGCAACCATATGGCGGCTAACTATGGAGATCCGGAGTTCGAGTCGAAGATCGGTAACTATTTCACCTGGGTGCGTCCCCATCCGGGTAACGTGCGCTACAGGGAAGTGAAACCCGACCATTGGGAGGATGAGTTCGGAGTGGTGTGGGGCCGGAGGGTGGACAAAGATGTCGGAGGGGTATCCAACCGGGTAGTCCATCCCGGAAACCTCGATCAAGCCCGGTTCCCCGATCCTCATGATCCCTCACGGTATGAATTTATCAATAGTAACATCGGGTCGCGCGGTAAAAAAACTGTTCTGGCCAGCTGGGGTTTCGCTCTTTTCGAGCGTGCCTGGTCGATGACCGGGATGCAGAACCTGTTGATGTACATGCTCTCCGAGCCAGATTTCGTCCATGCACTTCTGGATCGGATCCTGGAGGTCAATTTAGGGATCGTTGAGCACACCTGCAGCCTGGATATCGATATATTCAGGTTCGGCGACGATTACGGTCAGCAGAATGGTTTGATCATGGGAGCAGAATTGTTCAGGGAGTTCCTGAAGCCCCGGATCCGGATGATGTACCAGGCAGTCAAAGAGAAAGGCAAATATGTGATGCTGCATTCCTGCGGCAGGGTCACCGAAATACTCCCCGACCTGATCGAGTGCGGACTGGATATATTCAACCCGCTGCAGCCTGAAGTAATGGATATTTTCGAGATCAAACGGGAATTCGGCCGGGAGCTCAGTTTTTTCGGAGGGATCAGTGTACAGCGAACGCTTCCCCTCGGGACGGTGGAAGATACGGTAAAGGAGGTCAATCTTCTGCTGGAAAGGTTGGGGAAGGATGGAGGCTACATCGCAAGCCCTTCCCATGAGGTCCCGGGTGATGCCAGGCCGGAGAATGTGGCCGCCATGATCGAAGTGCTTCAGAATCAATGAATCATTAACCTAAACATAATTAAAATGCGGAATTTTGTTGTAGTCATTTTCTTGGTGGTAGTGCTTTTTGGCTGCCGGGAAAAGGAACCGGAGCGGCCCAACATCCTCTTCATCATGAGCGACGATCATGCCTATCAGGCGTTGAGTGCCTACGGAGAGACGATCTCGAAGTTTGCACCCACCCCGCAGATCGACCGGATTGCCCGGGAAGGGATGAGGTTCGACCGCTGCCTGGTCACCAACTCGATCTGTGGTCCGTCCCGCGCCACCATTCTCACCGGTAAATACAGTCACCAAAACGGTTTTACCGGGAACGGGGACAGCTTCGACGGCAGTCAGCAAACCTTTCCCAAACTGATGCAGAAAGCCGGATACCAGACCGCAATGATCGGCAAATGGCACCTGGCCACCAGGCCTACAGGATTCGATACATACGACATCCTTCCAGGGCAGGGCAGGTACTATAACCCGGAGTTCATCAACGAAGAGGGAAAGTATACGGTCGAGGGATATTGCACCGAGCTGATCACGGAGAAATCGATCGCCTGGATGGAGAAGGCAAAGGAATCGGACAGGCCTTTTATGCTGATGATGCAGCACAAGGCTCCCCACGGTCCCTGGACCCCGGGACCCAATGAAGTGGGAATGTTTGCCGGGGTCGAATTTCCTGAACCTGCCACCCTCCTGGAGGATTACAGCAACCGTGGAACGGCCGTACAGGAACAGCAGATGACCATCCGGGACCAAATGTCGGCCGACCGGTACCTGAAAATGCTTCCTCAAAGATTTCCGGGGTACAACGGGGAACCCAGCAGGTATGGATGGACAACCGATTTCTCAGCCGAACAGGCAGAGGCCTGGAATGCAGTGTATGATCCCATCATTCGGCAATTCTATTCGGAAAAGCCGGATGGGGATGACCTGGTCCGTTTCAAGTACCAGCGGTATATGATGGATTACCTGGGCTGCGTGGCTGCAGTGGACAAAAGCGTGGGAAAGGTGCTCGATTACCTGAAAAGCTCCGGACTTGACCAAAACACACTGGTCGTGTATACTTCGGACCAGGGGTTCTACCTGGGAGAACATGGGTGGTACGATAAAAGGTTTATGTTCGAGGAGTCACTTCGCACTCCGCTTTTAATGATGTGGCCCGCTCAGGTAGAACCAGGTTCTGTTTGCGGGGAGCTGGTCTCTAACCTAGACTTTGCCGCCACCTTCCTCGAAGCTGCCGGAACAGAGATTCCTGAGGATATTCAGGGGCAGAGCCTGATCCCGATCCTGAAAGGAACCGTTCCGGACGACTGGCGGACTGCCCATTATTATCACTATTTTATGTACCCCGGCACCCATAACGTCAAGCGGCATTATGGCGTGACCACAGACCGCTACAAGCTGATCCATTACTACTATGATATCGACGAGTGGGAGTTGTATGACCTGCAGGAGGATCCGATGGAACTGAACAACGTCTATGCGGAGCCCTCCTACAGTGAGGTGCGGGACCGGCTGCACGAGCAACTGGAAGAGCTTCGGTCCCACTACGGGGACACCGACTCGGTTACCCGTTCTTTCCTTCCCGGGAAAGTTCCGCAGCCAGGTGGCTAATTCCGGTCATACTATAAGTCACATATCTGTAATGGCCGGCCTGCCGGGTTTGGGACTGAGTGGATTATAACCAATTCAGATAAAGATGGGAAAAATAAGAGATTTATCGGAGAAGGGCCAGTTGATCGGAGAGATGTTCGAATGGCCGGATGACTTTCGCTCGTGGGAGCCATACCGTTTGACGGAGGAGCAGTTGGAGTTCTACCGGGAAAACGGATATGTGGCCGGAATCAAAATGCTGGAGGAGTGGCAGGTGGATCGGTTGAACGAAGAGCTCGCGGAAATCACGGATCCCGCTCACCCGGGAAATGAGCTTTTCTATGAGTTCAGGGCAAACGAGTCGGCTCACCCGGCCCGTGTGATGTTCCATGCCCTGGGCGCCTGGAGAGTGACAGAGGGATTTCATGATGTGCTCTGGAATCCGGCATTCGTCATGCACGCTAAACAGTTATTGGGAAACCGGCCGGTCCGGTTCTGGCATGACCAGCTCTTCTGTAAACCCGCCCGCCACGGAGGAGTGGTGGCCTGGCACCAGGATTATTCATACTGGACCCGGACCAAACCGATGCAGCACCTGACCTGCTGGATCGGGCTTGATGATGCCACCACTGAAAATGGTTGCCTGCACTACGTGCCCGGCAGTCATAACTGGGGTCTGCTGGACAAACCGGAACTTGCCGGGGATATGGAAGGACTGATGGACTATCTGTCAGAGGAGCAGAAGGCCGAATTCAGGCCGGTTCCCATCGAATTGAAGAAGGGGTACGGAACTTTCCACCACCCGCTGCTGGTTCATGGCTCTTACGAAAACAACAGTCCCCGGCAGCGAAGGGCCTTCGTTCTGAATGCGTTCGCAGACGGGACGCTTTCTGATTCGGACGATGAGCTGTTGGAGGGAGTGCCCGCGATACCGAAAGGGCATAAGATGGAGGGACAATTCTTTCCACTTCTGAAAGATTGACTGATAATATTTCGATATTGATGTCTGAATACCTGCATTTAATGGTGCTAGTTGTAGTATTGGCTTCTGTTTCAAAAGCCAGTTCAGGAGCGGAAGAACCGATCGGCCACTGGGAGACGGTACGTTTCGAAATGCCCTGTTTCCTCTACACCGGGATGCTTCCCTGCGTGGCGAAACGAACTTATGTGTGGAAGTGAAGCGTTCATTCAGCGTATTGCCCTCCCGGTCGATCAATCGGGGGAAATCGGGTTTCCTGATCTCAGTGACCATCCGCTGCTGCTGTTGTTTTATATTCTGGTGAGGCTGAGATATCAATATAAGAAAGATGAAATCAAAAACGTCCTTCTTCGGATACCATCGATATCCCCAATGCAACTCCTCGTAACATCCTGATCTCACTGGATCAGATCGGTGTGACCGGCAACAGGGATGAGGTACTGACCCTGACAAGGATAGATACCACAGGCAACCCGGGCGGTGGCCGGGTCATGCGTCTGGAGATGGCGGAAATGGGCAGGGACTGGCCCACCTATTCCGTTTCAGTAGGTGGCACAGCCAACAGGAGGGTGGAGAATGGAGATAATCTTTTAATCGAAATCTGGGCCAGAGTGTTGTGGACTGAGGAGGAAACTGCAGAAGGGAGGATGAGGATGCAGATCAAGGCCTCCCAATATAGCAATGCCAGCAGACCGATCGATCTGGTAGTCACTTTCAGACAGCAGTGGAAGTGAAGCTGAAGAATCACGCTTTTAATGTTTCCGGAAGTGTATGCGCATCGGCCCTTCAGAACTATGAAGACTATAGTGACTGGGCCCTGGAGCTGTTCAATAGTTTTGTAAGCGTGGTGGGATTCATTCCGCATGTATACCAATACAACAACTGGAAGAACAACCTGATACCACCTTTCAAAAGCCATTGCAGATCACCGAATTTGAAAGCATCACACTGGATAAGGATCTTCAGGAACGCTATACACGCGATGCGGTGACCATGTTTTTCAGCTATCCGGCGGTCACCCGGGTCACACAATTCACCTGGCACCCCCATGGTTGCACAGCGAATCCTGAAGCTGGTATGATC
This sequence comes from uncultured Bacteroides sp., assembly GCA_964604655.1. GTDB lineage: Bacteria > Bacteroidota > Bacteroidia > Bacteroidales. Next base: position 10,160 of record CAZRZY010000032.1, read on the forward strand.
GATGAAGACGGGGGGTATAAACCCAACGGGGAGATGTGGCGGAGGTTGTGGAACGAAGTCTGGACCACCCATGATACACTCACCACCGATGAGAGTGGAATGGCCTCATTGCGGGGTTTTATGGGGGATTACGAGATCAGGGTATTTTATGATGGGCAATCAAAGAATTATGAGATTCAACTCCATAAGGACGGTTCTGCGATAACCTGTGTTTTTTAGCCGGACTTTATCGTTTTCTGATCGACCAGCGACCCGGGTGAATGACTTAGTCCCGGGATCACCGTTCAGATACCTGTTTCTCCCTGTTTAAAGGAGAATTTCCACCCCCGAGCGACCGGGAGGGTTCAGTACCTTTATTTCAATGATTCCTTGCGATCAACACCGAAGGGAGCAGCATTGCTTCATTGGGAGGTTCGTGAAAACCAGATTCCTTCTGGACACTGTTCTGGCTGTCTGCTGTGTGGCCCTTCTCTTTGCAGGCTGCAGCAGGAACCAGCAGGTAAACCATCAGAAGGATCCTCATCAGGAAGTGGGACAGGAACGTCCCAATTTCATCCTGATCCTGACCGATGATCACCGGTACGACGCCATGGGATTCATGGGTCATCCCTACCTCGAAACCCCTCACCTTGACCGGATCGCCCGGGAAGGTATTCAATTCAGCCGCGCCTTTGTTACCACTTCTCTCTGTTCACCCAGCCGGGCCTCTATCCTTACCGGAATGTATGCGCATAACCACGGAGTGGTGGATAATTACCATCCTGTCGACACCACCCTCCGGTTCTTCCCCCAATATCTTCAGGAAGCCGGTTACCAGACTGCCTTTATCGGCAAGTGGCACATGGGAGGGGAGATTGACCATCCGCAACCCGGATTTGACCACTGGCTGAGCTTCAAGGGGCAGGGTACTTACTGGGCCGACGGACACGGAACGAGCAGGGCCGTTCCCCAGAACAACATGGAGGGGTACAACATCAACGGGAAATGGGTCCCTCAAAAGGGATATATCACGGACGAACTGACCGGTTATGCCTTGCAGTGGCTCAAGGAAAGGATATCGGAGAAGCCCTTTTTCCTGTATATTTCCCACAAAGCCGTCCATTCCGATTTCGTGGCAGCCGACCGGCACCTGGGCACCTACCGGGACGATGATATTCCTGTGCCGGTCAGCAGCCGGGGAGGACGGGACAAGCCCATGTGGCTGATCAACCAGCGCAACAGCCGCCACGGGATGGAGTTCGGCTACAACCTGCCTGATTTCGATCTTCAGAAGTATCACCGGCGGTATTGCGAAACACTTCTTTCGGTCGATGAGAACATAGGAAGGATCATGGATTGGCTGGAAGAATCGGGAGAAGCGGAGAACACCCTGCTTCTCTACATGGGTGATAACGGATTCCAGTTCGGGGAACAGGGACTGATCGATAAGAGGACCGCATACAAAGCCTCTGTGCGGATACCGATGTTGATCTGGTGGCCCGGAACGATCGGGGGTCCACAGACCATCGGTGAGATCGTAGCCAATATCGACATCGCACCGACCCTGCTGGATATCGCCGGTACTGCAGTACCCGCAGAAATGGACGGCCGCAGCATGAAACCACTTATCGAGGGAGCCGAAACGGACTGGCGCCGGGAACTACTCTACGAGTATTACTGGGAACGGAACTATCCTTACACCCCCACCACCCATGCACTGATCACAGGCAGGTACAAGTTCATAAGATACCATGGGATCTGGGACCTGGATGAATTCTATGACCTCCGGGAAGACCCCGATGAGCTGGTCAATCTGATCCATTCGGAAAAGCACCGGGACCTGACCGATGCCCACCGGGAGCGCCTTTTTGAATTGCTGGAAGAGACCAGGGGAATGCAGATTCCTCTGGTCCCAGACCGTGGAAATGTCTTTCCGCTGAGGAACCCGGAGAAATCGGAGCAGGCACCTTTTCCGGAAGTATTTATAAGCTCTGCCGTAAAAGAAAACTGAAAGATAAACCCTCCAACTAAAAACGATGAAACTGAAGCACCTTTTTAGCATCGTGTCTTTTCTGACGTTGATGATATTTCCGGCTGCCGCCGGTGAACCCTACAACATAATCCTGGTCATGGGCGATGACTGCTCGGCCGGTGAGATCGGATGTTACGGGAACCAGGAGCATCTGACCCCGGTCATCGACCAGCTGGCCGAAACGGGAGTGATGTTCCGCACCGCCTGGTGCACTCCCCTTTGCAGTCCCACCCGCGCCGAGATTATGACCGGGAGGTACGGATTCCGGACGGGGTGGTATGCCAATGAGATGAAAGGAGACCGGCCGCTCCCGGAGGAACACACGATCTTCACGGAGATTCTCCGGGATGCCGGTTACCATACCGCCATTGCCGGGAAATGGCAACTGCCCGGAACTCCTTCCGGGTATGGATTCGATGAATACCAGCTCAGGGCCCACTGGGGCATGATCCCCGATGATGTGGAGTATACCGGAGGCATTGAGAGCCGGGATCCCGATGACTACAACTACAACTACCCCTCCAGGTACTGGCATCCCTCCATTGTCCGGAACGGAGAGTTCGTGCCCACGGAGCCGGACGACTATGGCCCCGACATGCATGTGGATTTCATCATCGACTTCATGAGCCGTCATAAAGCAGAGCCGTTTCTGGTCTATTATACCATGAACTTCACTCACCACCCCTATTTTGCAACACCCGCTACCGTTGTATCGGAAAATGACAAGTGGGTCTCTGATAAAGGAAAGAATTTTAAGCCCAATGTGGAGTATATGGATTTTCTGATGGGGAGGATCACCGGAGCCCTTGACAGTCTAGGACTCCGGGAAAATACTATCGTGATTTTTACCACCGATAATGGCACCGGTGGTGAAGGTAAGGCCTGGCCTGAGGAGGTGGGTTGCCGGGTGCCCCTGGTGGTGAATTGCCCGGATACGGTCCTTCCCCTGGGCCAGCGGGATGAGTTGATCGATTTCACCGATATACTTCCCACGCTGGCCGATCTGGGAGGCACCACGGTGCCTGGATCCTATGTCCACGACGGTCACAGTTTTGCCCCCTTGCTCATGGGCGAGCCCTATCAGGAGCGAGAGTGGATTTTCAGTTACCTGGATGTCCGGAGGTTGCTCAGGGATGACAGGTGGCTTCTGGAGAGTTGCACAGGATTTGAAAAATGCGGTGACCGCTGGCTCCTGAAAGGGGACGGTAAATTTTTCGATTGCGGGGAGAGCCGCAATGGAGAAGGATACCTGGATGTGACACGTTCCGATGATCCGGAGGTGGTGGCTGCTCTGAACCGGTTCCGCATGATCCTTCAGGATCTGCCGGCACCTTTCACTATTTTTACTTTAAACTAAACCAATTGCACCCAATGAAGAAGCTGCCGGTTTACCTTCTGCTGCTGGCCACTCTTTCGCTGCAGGCCAGGGAATATTATGTCGATACCAACGCCGACCCGGGGGGGAACGGGTCCCGGAGAAGACCCTTCCGGACCATTCAACAGGCTGCTGATCGGATGCAACCGGGAGACGTCTGTCTGATCGCTCCGGGAATCTATCCGGAATCTGTGCGCCCGGTCCGCTCAGGGGAACCCGGCAGCCCCATCACTTTTCAAGCCTGGTCACCCGGTGAAAGGGTATCGGTCACCGGTGCCGACCCTGTGCCCGGTTCTGCATGGGAAACGGTCGGGGAGAATATCTACCGGGCGAGACTCACCCTGAAACTGGATCACGAAAATCAGGTATTTCTGGCCGACCAGATGTTACTGGAAGCACGCTGGCCCAACAGCGGCCATGTGTTGCTGGAACCCACACTGGCCGTTATGAAGGAGGGAACCACCCCGGATCGTATCGAAGATCCGGATATCCCGGACCGGGACTGGTCCGGAGCTTCAGTCTGGATCCATGCTCCCAAGTACTGGGCCGACTGGACCACCGTGATCACCGGATTTAGGGAGGGAGTGCTGGAGATCGAAAATGTGGCACCCTACCCCGGACCCAAAAGGCATGTGGCCGCTCCGGGCGCCGATTTCTTTATCTATGGAGCCATGGCTGCCCTCGATGCTGCAAATGAATGGTTCTACGATGAACAGGAGGAGTACCTCTATGTCTTCCGGCCCGGTGGAGAACTGCCCGCCGAACCCTATTTTGTAAAGCACCGGATGAATGCATTCGACCTTTCGGGTCTGTCGCATATCCGGCTGACCGGAGTGGAGATCCGGGCATCGACCGTGGATACGGATGAAAAATCTTCCCATCTGGTCCTGGACGACCTGAAGATCCTTCATCCCTACCACTCTTCCGAGGCCAACCGCTATTACGGCACACAGACCGACAAAGGAGTCCGGATGATGGGCAGCCATTGTGAGATACGCAACTGTGAGATCGCTTACAGCTCCGGGTGCGGGGTGGTACTGGGAGGCAGGTACAACCTGGTATACAACTGTCATATCCACGATACGGACTACATCGGCACCTATGCCAGCAGTGTACTCCTCCGGGGGGAGGGCAACATCATCAGCCACTGTACCATGAACAGGACGGGCCGCTCGCTGATCGATTACGGAGGGATGTATAAGTCGCTCATCCAGTTTTGCAACATGTTTCATTCGGGCATGCTGACCAGCGACACCGGGCTTACCTACGGAAATGTGATCGAAGGGGGTGGTTCGGAAATCCGCTACAACTGGATGCACGACAACCTCGACACCCATCTCGATATGGGACTCTATTATGATCACGGCACACAGAACATCTATTCTCATCACAATGTGATCTGGGGAGTCAGCTATTCCGGGTTCCATATCAATCATTACGGCTACTACCACCTGGCCTATCACAACACCTTTACATCGGGCCGAAGCGGATTCACCTCCCGATGGGGAAACCAGTATGCACCTGATCTGCACGGATGCCGGTTTTACAACAATGTTTTTTCGGCAGCAAGTCATACCTCGGCTGGAAATTATGACTGGGGACCGAACCTTCAGCAGTACGGGGAACTGGAAGAACTCCGGTATCTGCCGCAGGGATCGCCCGCCATTGATGCCGGCACGGTCCTGCCCGGGATCAATGACGGATATACCGGGGCGGCACCTGACCTGGGGGCCTATGAATACGGCGGCCAGGACTGGGAGCCCGGACACTGCTTCGAAAATCCGCCTGGGCTGGATACCACCCGGTCGAAGCCTCTCCACAGGAATCGTCTGAAAAACTCTGCATTTGAATATAATGATCATATCCGGCCCTGGGAGACCAATGGGAGTGCAGAGGTGGTCACGGGAAGTAAGAACCATACCACTCCCGACACTGCCAGGATACGGATGGGCAGTGCAAGTATGAAGCTTGGGGAGGATGGGGTGGTAACCCAGCGGGTAACCGGACTTGAGCCCGGATCCTGGTATGAATTTGCGGCCTTTGTGAGAGCGGACAGAAATGGCAGGGCTGCGGCGGTTGCCGAACTGGAGGACGGGTCTGTTTTCGAAAGCCCCCATGCTGCCAATACCAGCAGGGAATGGTACCTGCTTAAGGTCAGGTTCAGGACCGGACCCGCTCAGCGGGAGGTGAAGGTGAGTGTCCGGAGCAAGAGCGAACGCGGCGGGAATGTATTTGTAGACGATTGCGGACTGGTCTACCTGAAAAAGGAGGGATGAAATGAGCATATTTAACCGGGGCAGTTTTTCAATGAAGAATGCCTTTTTGCTTGTGTGTGGGGTTCTCTTTTCAGTCTCAGTGGCCCTGGCGCAGACCTATTATGTGGATGCCTCCGCTCCACAGGGAGGGGACGGATCGGCCGGAAATCCGTTCCATGCCATTCAGCAGGCGGCCCACATCATGGTGGCCGGGGATGAATGTATTATCGCCGACGGAGTCTATGCCGAGAACGTCCTCCCCGCTCATTCCGGCACCCCGGACCAGCCCATCGTTTACAGGGCCGCAGGCCCGGGACACCAGGTCATCATCACCGGTTCTGATCCGGTCGAACCATCCGACTGGGTTGCCCTGGATGATCATCTCTTCAGGGCACCGGTCAATCTGGAGCTGGGATTTGAGAACCAGGTTTTCCTGGGGGAACAGATGCTGATACCCGCCCGGTGGCCCAACTGCGGCAGCGATCTGCTCGATCCCACTCTGTCGGTAATGGATGCCGGTACCACACCCACAAAGATCTCCGACAGTGACCTTCCAGCCGGGGACTGGAGCGGGGCGAGGGTATGGGTCCACGCTCCCAAGTACTGGGCGAACTGGACCACCCGGGTGGAGTTTCATTCCGCAGGATACCTGCACATCGAGGACGTGGCCCCCTATCCCGGACCGAGGCAGCACGTGGCCACCGAGGGAGCCGAGTATTACATATACAACAGTCTGACCGCGCTGGATGCAGAAAGTGAATGGTTTTATGATGAGGCGGAAGGGTACCTTTATGTCTACAGAGAGGACGGCCTCCTACCGGAGGAGCCGTATTATGTGAAAAGAAGGATGAATGCGTTCGATCTGAGCGGGCGATCCCATATCCATCTGGAGGGAATCCGGATCAACGGTTCCGCCATCGAGACCGATCCGCAGTCACGGAACCTGCTCCTGGAGGATCTGAAGATCTTCTATCCCTATCATTCCACGGAGGCCAATAAATATTACGGAACTCAGACCAGTCAGGGGGTACGTCTCAGGGGAGAGAAATGCGAAGTTCGAGGCTGTGAGATCGCCTACAGTTCGGGATGCGGAATCGTATTGGAAGGAAGGTACAACTTTGTATACAACTGCTACATCCACGACACGGATTATATCGGGACCTATGCCAGCAGTGTGTTGTTAAGAGGAGAGGGCAATATCATCAGTCACTGCACCCTCAGCAGGACCGGGCGGTCGCTGATCGATTACGGAGGCATGTACAAGGCTCTGATCCAGTTCTGCAGGATGAGCCAGTGTGCCCTGCTGACCAGGGATACCGGCCTGACATACGGGAATATCATAGAGGGCGGGAACTCGGAGGTACGCTACAACTGGATGTACGATAACCGGGCCGAACATGTGAGCATGGGCCTCTATTATGACCACGGGACCCAGAATATCATCAGCCATCACAATGTGATCTGGGATATACCGGGGAGCGGATTCCTGATCAACCACTATGCATACTACCATCTGGCATACAACAACACCTTCTCGGCGGGAAGCAATGGCTTCCGGTCGGCCTGGGGGAACCAGTACGAACCCGACCTGCACGGATGCCGTTTTTTCAACAATGTATTCAACAAGGACTGGTACGTAACCGCCAGCAATTACGCCTCGGGAAACAACCTGCTAAATTATGATGAGCTGATCGACCACCGTTATCTTCCGGCCGGTTCGCCCGCCATCGATGCAGGGATCCCGGTGGAAGGAGTGAACGAAGGATTTACCGGGGAAGCCCCCGACCTGGGTGCCTACGAACATGGAGGGCCCGGCTGGACCTCCGGGCATAATTTCGATCAGCCGCCGGTATTCGACACTACCCGGTCGGACCTGCTTTACATGAACCGGCTGGAGAATACCGCGTTCGAACACGGGGACCATGTGGCTCCGTGGGTCCGGACGGGGACGGTGACCGTAGAGACGGGTTACCAGGGACAGGGCGATCTGGATGATGAGAAGATGAGGATGGGCCGGGCCAGCCTGCGTCTGAATATGGGTGCGGAGATCACACAGGAGGTGACCGGACTTCAGCCCGGGTCTCTTTACGAGTTTGCCGCGTTCCTGCGGGTGGAGGGCGGATCCCCTGCGGTGATCGGTATCCGTGATCCTGCAGGGAGGGAGTGGATCAGCGATCCGGTCTCCGGGAACGCTCCCTGGTGGAACCGTGTCATAGTTCCCTTCAATACCGGGAAGGATATCCGTGAAGTCACGGTTTTTGTGAAGCGGTTATCCGAAGGATCAGGAACAGCATGGGTGGATGACTGCGGGGTCCAGTTTGTGGAGAAGGGCACCCTGGCCTACTTCCGGGAACTTCAGAGCGAACCGTTCTGTTCGGCCGACACGGTAATCTGGGAGCAGGCGGCCCCGGGATCGGCGGGTTATTGCGACCTGTTTTTCATCCATCCCCTCGATCCCTCTGTACGTTTTAAAAGTCAAAGGGGTGGTAATACATACCAATCGGCCGATATGGGACTTTCATGGAAAACTATATTCCACGGGGACCGGCTTGGTGAATTCGGAGCCCTGGTCAGCATGGACTTTTCACGTCAGGATCCCCTGTACGGACTGGCACTGGATGAATACGGGCAGTTGGTCAGGACCGAAGACGGCGGGAATACATGGAGCGGGACCAACATAAAGCTGCCCGGGGCCAATTCCTGCATTACGGTGGATCCCTCCGACGACACCCGCTGGTACATCGGCGCGGGTCAGTTCTGGGACGTCAGGAGGGTCCATCGAAGCAGGGACCGTCTGCAAGGCAACATGTTAGAGGGTGCCGAATACGGACATATTTACAAGTCGATAAACGGCGGAAAAACCTTTGTGAAGGTCACCGACCGGTTCCCTCCCTCACTGGATGTGTGCCGGATCATTGTGGATCCCACGGACCCGGACCTTCTCTATATGGCAACCAGCCACGGGTTCTATATGAGCGGGAACCGGGGAGACAACTGGAGGCTCCGCGGAAAAGGGCTGCCCCACAACCGCCCACGGGACCTGGCTTCATTTTTTGATCCTGAATCAGGGGAGTTGATTCTCTATCTGCTGGAGCAGACCGAATTCGAGGATGATGGACAGGGAAGTGTCCGGGTATCGGGCGGACTCTACAGGAGCAGCGACGGGGGATTGAACTGGGAAAATATCACCGGAGACCTGGCTTTCGACCTGAACGGGACCGGGAACCAGGCAGCGATCCACCGTTATTACCGGGCCATTGCCTGGTGGTTCGGTCTCAGCGAGTCCGAAGCCCGGACCAGGTTTCCCGCACTGCCCGATTCGGTCTTCCCGGTATTTAACCGGGTGACCGTTGATCCGGAAAACAGCAGTCAGATCTACCTCTCATCCGATGCGGTTCACGACTACTCCTTCATTCCCGGAGAGATTTGGAAAACCTTAGACGGAGGTGGGCAATGGACCGTGGCCCTCAAAGCGGGTCCCTATTGGGAAGACAGGGGAGGGGCCAATGTGCAGTTTTCCCGCAGCGATGTCCTCCGAAGCTCCACGGATGAACCTCTGGGAGTTACTTTCCTGGAGGCTCTGCCGGGCGGAGAGATGGTGGCGGGCGTCGGGGGGCAAACCCTCCGGTCGACCGATGGCGGGACCGGCTGGATGCAATGGGACGACACCGAAAGCTCACCAGGCAGCAACCTCTGGAGGAGCCGCGGCGGCAGTTTTATGGCCACCGGTGATTTTGCCATCCATACCGGGATGAAACAAACCCGGCTTTTCCCCAGCCGGGAGTACGGTCTGTGGAAGAGCGTTCTGCCGGATAATAACTCTTCCGCTGGCACCTTATTCATGGAGCGGGTTGCCGGATCCGGTCTGCCTGCTCATATTATTTCCGTTGCAGTTGATCCGACCGATACCACCCGGTGGTTTCTGATGGCCCTGGATTCCTCCAGGCAAGTGGGCCTGTGGGCAGGTTCCAATTTGGGAGAATACTGGGAGAAACGGTCCGATATGCTTCTTCTGCCGGCCGATACGTCCCCGGAACCCGGGTTAGAACCATGGCTTATTTCCGGTGATCTGTTGGTGGATCCCAACCATCCCGCCCGGCTCTATGGTTCTATTCCAACCGTTCCGGCCGGAATAACCGGATCGGGGATCTACCTTTCGGACGATGGCGGGTGGAACTGGGAGCGGCCCGAAAGCGGATTGCCCGCCGGGGCCATCGTGAACCACATGGCAGCCGATCCTGCAGTTCCGGGTCTTTTATATGCTGCACTGGCTGAAACTGCTGAAGGAGCAAAGGGAGGTCTCTACCGGTCGGATAATTACGGACAGAACTGGTGCAGCGTTCAAGTTCCAGGCAAGATCCGGTCGGTGAACGATCTGTATCTCCATCCGGTCACCGGCGACCTATACATCGCTGCCGGCAGACCGGAGGGAGGCGTAAAGGAAGGAGGGGCCTGGATTCGCAGGCAGGATGACGCGGAATTTGTGAAAATATTTGATTTTCCCCATATCACGGCAGTCTCCTCTTCTGCGGGAAATCCGGAGGTGGTCACTGTACTGGCAGGACCATCCCTGGAGCTGGACCACCTGAATGCCGGGGCCTACGTTTCACATGACAGCGGGTTCAGCTGGCTCAAGGTGAACCGGGGGATCGGACTCCCGCTGGAGATCGACGACCTGGAGCCCGATCCTTTTGACCGGGACAGGCTCTGGTGCCGGGTGGAAAACTGCGGGTGGTACAGAGGAAGCGTCAAGCCGGGTGTGGTGGCCCATGCCACCGGAGCCTCTGTTTGGGAGGGGGAGACCGTTACTCTGGACGGGTCAAACTCGTGGGGCGAAAATCTCTCCTATACCTGGGAAATTCCCGAACCTCTGGTCGCCGGATCGCTGGATCAGCCGTCGGTCACCTTCACTGCTCCGGAGTTAGAGGCGGAGACTCGCTTCTGCATCTATCTGACCGTAAATGACGGACCGGATTCGGACCGGATACTGGTCGAACTGCTGGTGAGACCGGTGACCGAAGTCGGGGTTCCGGTCCGGCAAAATTCCATCATCCGGATCTACCCTAACCCGGTCCAGCAAATGTTCACTTTATCGGGCATCACGGCACGGGGGAGCCTGAACCTCTTCGATCTGCACGGGCGGCTGGTCTTCAGAAAGCAAACCGGGCCGGAAGAGAGGATCGACCTGTCTTTTCTCCACAGAGGGATTTACCTGGGGGAATTCCGTTCACCGGGTCAGCGGTATAGTTTTAAACTGATGAAACAATAGTATAATGAGAACATTAGCCAAATTGCTGTTTCGAGGGAGGTGTTCAGTGTCTCTAACTCTGGTGACACTCCTCTTCTTCATGGCAGCCTTTCCGATATTCAGCCAGGAAGGAGAGTGGCATCAAAATGTCCGGGGACGGACCCTTGGGAACTATTACCAGTCCAGGATCCCGGAAAAGGTGATCACGGAACCCTGGCACCTGTACAGTGTGCAGTATGTGACACCGCTTACCAGCCGGATCGACCGGGTGCACGAACCGGGGCACCTGCCCTGGATCAACACGGCCTGGGCGGTGATGGAGATGAAAACCGGTATGATTCCTGAAAAGAATATCGAAAGGGTATCGGGAGCCCTTCTGGAATACTGGAACGATCCGAAGGAGGGATACGACGATCTTTACGGAATGCAGGAGTGGGTGAGTGAACAGCATGGGATCGAAGTGGGTGGCGATCTGATGATGGCACGGACCCGTCCACCGCAGCGCCAGCAGTTCACCGTCCGGCACGACCTGATGAAGCTGATCTGCATGCTGCACGATTTCCAGCAGGTTCTAATGGAAACCTCATCAAAGCATACCCGGACCGTGATGCCCGGCTACACTCATGTGAGGCATGCACAGCCCACCACGCTGGGGCATTACCTGATGTCGGTCTACGATCCGGTGGAACGCAGCATGAAGATGGTGGAGGACGGATATCATGCCATGAGCCTGAATGAACTGGGATGCGGCGCACTGGCCGGCACCAGCTGGCCGCTGGACCGTGAACTGGTGAGCCGTTATCTGGGTCTGGAGGGGCTGATTGAGAATACCAACGATGCGGTCAGCTATTCGGACGGCTACCTGTTGCTGGTGGCCGGACTGACCAACATCATGACGGTAGTGAGCCGGATGGGGGGAGAGATGGAATTCTGGTCAGGGCTTGAATATGATTTCATGGATTTTCAGATCGCTGCCGGCAGCTTTATGATGCCCAATAAGAGGGGAAATCAGACCTATCTGGAGAACACCGCTGTGGGGGTATCCGGGATTATCGGGGATCTGACGGAGGCCGCCTCCATGGGTGCGAAAATTTCCCACGGGGATATGCAGCCCATGGCCTACAACATGATCCATTCAGTACAGGATGCCATGGGTGTCATCTGGAAGCATATAACACCCTATCTCTATCATTTTCCGGGAATGAAGGTCCACAAGGAGGTCATGCTGGAGACAGCCCGAAAGGGATACTCCTGTGCATCTGAACTGGCCAATGAACTGGTCAGGAGATTCGGGACCGACTACCGCACCGCTCATGAGATCGTGCACCACTTCGTACTGGCCTCCGCTGCTGAGGGGATTCCCTCGAAGGAAGCCGATGCAGGGCTGTTCAGGGTGGCATGCAAGAAGGTGACGGGTAAGGCACTGGAGCTGAATGAAACTGAGCTCCGCAGGTTGCTCGACCCTGTGCATTTCGTGGAATCCACCGGCAGCAGGGGAGGAGTCGCCCCGGAAGAGGTAGAACGCATGATTTCGGACCGGTGGACCCGGCTTAGCAAGGCCAGGGCCAGGCATGAATCCAGAATCAGCCAGCTGGAAAAGGGGCGGGAACAGATGCTGGCCGACCTGAAGGGACTCTATGAAGAGGGCATCACCGATCCTGAAATCCAGGAAGAGTCTGTGAGAGAAGAACAACCGCGCTCTGCCTCCAGGGTGGTGGCAGAAATGGCCATTGGAACCTCCCCGGACCAGATCTCTGGTGAAGCGGTCATGCGCGCCCGGATGTCGCTTCTGGATATCCTCGGAAATACCATGGCCGGCTTCGAAGCACCCGGAATGACCGAGGTGCGCGAGCAGTTCCTGGAGTGGGGGGGAACGGATCAGGCCTCCGTCTGGTTTACGGGTCAGTCCCTTCCACTGCCCGCAGCAGGATTTGTGAACAGCGCAGCGGCTCACGCCATGGATCTGGACGACTGGCACAGGCCATCCAATACTCATATTTCGGTGGTCACTGTACCGGCAGCACTGGCTGCCGGAGAGTGGACCGGTGCCACCGGCCGGGAGATCCTGGAGGCACTGGTCATCGGTACTGAGGTGGCCCATGCCATCGGAAAAAACTACGTACAGTACCGGCAACACAACAAATATCTTCCCACCTCCGTAGTGGGAGGATTCGGGGCCACTGCCCTGGCATGCAGACTGATGGGACTTTCAGTCGACCAGACGGTCCATGCCTTCGGGATCTACTATTCCCACGCCTCGGGGAACCGTCAGGCGCTGTTTGACCGCACCCTCACCAAGCGCATCCAGCCTGCTGTTGCGGTCAGGGCGGCCCTCACCGCTGCCGGATTGGCGGCAAAAGGGTTTACCGGTCCCGAAAATGTATTGATCTCGGAAGCGGGACTCTACCGGATCTATGGCGGGTACCAGGGGGAACTTCCGGGTCTGGAAGCGTTTCAGCGGACAGAAGGGAAATGGGCCATTGAGGACCTGGCATTCAAACATTTCGCCTGTTGTGGTGCCAGTCACCCGGCCATTCAGTCGGCTCTGCAGCTGAAGGATGAGAACGGACTGACCCTTCAGGATATCGAGTCGATCGAACTGTTCGGGATCTTTGTGGGAAGCGGAATGGTGGATGTTCCCTGGGAGGACAGTGAAAATCCCCATGTGCTGGCCCAGTTTTGCGCCCCTTATGAGGTGGTTTCGGCGATCAGGAACGGCCGGTTCGGTCCGGAGGAAGTATCGGTGAAAAGGATCCGGGAAGATAAAGAAGTGGACCGTTTGGCACGGCAGGTGGTAATCCGCCACCAGGATGAGTGGGGAGAAGGCTATCCGGGTGGCCAAACGGTAAGGATCACCACCCGCGACGGGCGCAAGCTGGTGGCCTCCCGCACCCCTTTGCAGACCTTTGATCCCCGGTCATGGAACTGGGAGATGATCGAAGAAAAATTCCTTCAGAATGCGGCCTATTCCGGTCTGGTAACCCCGGAAGAGGCCAGGGAGATCGCCCGGCGGGTAAAGTCGATGGACCAGCACCCCTCAGCGCTATTGGAGATCATCAGATAATATCAAATTTTAACGAATATGAAACGAATCAAATTATTTACACTCTGGTCATTGTTTCTCTTCTGCAGCGGTTCATCCATCTTCTCGCAGGAACCGTTCCGTTATCAGTGGGAAGAAGAAGATCACCGGTTCATTAACGGGATCATCGACGACCTGACATTGCAGGAAAAACTTCAGCTGATCGCCGGCGTGGCCCTGGCCGATGACGACCCTTCCGACGGATCCATGGACAACTTCGGAATTCGCGGAATCCCTGAGAAAGGAATTCCCGACCTGATCATGGGACACGGCATAACCGGTGTAAGGGCCGGACGTGACCTGGGGGTCAAGTCCACCTATTTCGGGACGCCGATGGCCTATGCTTCCACCTGGGACCCGGATCTGTACGAGCGGGTCGGTGTGGCCATCGCCAGGGAGATGCGGGCACTGGGTCAGGACCTTAATCTGGGCCCGACTCTCAACATCATCCGGCACCCGCTGGGGGGGCGCAACTGGGAGTGCTACTCCGAGGATCCTTTTCTGATTTCCAGATTTATCGTTCCCTATGTGCATGCAATGCAATCGGGTGGGGTCATCTGCGGTCCCAAGCACTTTGTGGCCAATAACCAGGACCACAACCGGTTTGATATCAATAGTGTGATCGATGAAAGGACCCTCCGTGAGGTTTACCTGCCAGCTTTCAAAGCATCAGTAACCGAAGGAGGAGCACTCAATATCATGGGTGCCTACAACCGGCTGAACGGAGTCTTCATGTGCCACCGCCGAGATATGCTCACCGGACTGTTGCGCAACGAGTGGGGGTTCAACGGTTTTGTTGTTTCCGATGCAAATGAAGCACTCCGGTCCACACTCGGGGGAGTATATGCGGGGTGTGACGTGGACCTGAAGGTCGATGAAGAGGAAGGCGAGGAGCGGGTCTACGGGCAACCCCTTGGCCATGAGATCGAAGCGGGCAATCTCCCTGTCTGTATGGTCGATTCTATGGTCTACCGGGTATTGAAAACCATGCACCTGTTCGATATTTTCGACCGTCCGAAGACCGAGAACCCGGAGGTGGTGCACAGCGCGGAGCACAGGGAGCTGGCCGGCGAGGTGGCGGCAAAAGCACCGGTTCTTCTGAAGAACAGCGACGGTCTCCTGCCCGCGGATCCGTCCGGCTATAAAAAGGTGGCGGTGATCGGTCCACAGGCAACCCCTTATCCTGGTCTGATTCCCGGGAAAGGGAACTATGCATACTACCTGCAGGGAGGGGGAAGCGGACGGACCTATTATTTCCCGGAAGCAATGGTGGACCCGCTTACCGGGTTACAGGAGCGGTATGCTCCTCAATCCGAGGTAGTCCACGCACCCGGTTGCTTATCGCCGCTGGAGTACCGGGACAACCGGGAGGCCGGAGAAAGCAGGGAGGAGCAGCGGTTGATCCGGGAGGCCAGGTCGCTGGCCAGAAAGTCCGAACTCTCGATCCTCTTAGTGGGACTGAGCGGTTTCAATGAGAGCGAGGCATGGGACCGTACCTCCGTCGCCCTGCCCGGTCACCAGGAATCACTGATCAGTGAAGTGGCCGGCGTCAGTGATAATACTGTGGTGGTATTGATCTCGGGCTCCTTTGTGGATGTCTCCCCCTGGATCGATGAAGTGGACGCTTTAATTTACGTACCCTACAGCGGGGAGAAGATCGGAGAGGGGATCGCCTCCCTCCTGGCGGGTGACGTTGCTCCGTCTGGAAAACTGAGTATTTCCTGGCCATACAGTGTTGACGACTATCCCGAAGGTTCCATTCACACCGGCCCGGGATACAGCGCGAACGGTATCAGCAACGTCTATTCGGAAGGTATCTATGTGGGATACCGCTGGTTCGATAACGAAGAGATCGAAACCCGGTTCCCCTTCGGTTACGGGCTGACTTACACTACGTTCGATTACAGCGGCCTGGATATGACCCGGACCGGCGATTTTTCATGCGAAGTAACCTTTACCGTCCGTAACACAGGCGAAAGACAAGCTTCAGAGATCGCACAGCTATACGTCTCCGACCCTGTCAGCACCCTGGATCGGCCCGTGAAAGAGTTGAAAGGGTTTTGCCGGGTTGAACTGGAGCCGGGAGAATCGAAGGAGTGCATGATCACCCTCGATCGTCTGGATTTCTCCTATTACGATTCCGGTAAGGGCGGCTGGGTGGCCGAACCGGGTGAATTCCTGATTCAGGTGGGGCCTGATTCGGGCAGGCTTCCGCTGAGCGAAGGAATCCGTTATTAAATATATACGCATACCTGGAGCTGATTGTATTAATACACTGGCTATGAAGAACAAAATGCACTTTTCCCTGGTGATCCTGACATGGATGGCCTGGCTTGTTCCAATCGGTCTGGAGGGGCAGATCAAAGAGGAGTTCGATTTCAGGACGCTCATATTCGCGGGCCAGGACCAGTACCATTATAAAGTGATACCGGATGCCATTAAAGGCCTGGAGAATCTTTCTGAGAAGTACCAGTTCAAAATGGAATGGACTCTTAGCCGGGATATCTTCGGTTCTGAAGACCTTTTCTCCTATGATGTGGTGGTTTTCCTGAATGCGAACGGAACCGCCCTGGATCTTGCACACCGGGAGAATTTTCAGAGATATATCAGAAATGGAGGCGGATTTGTGGGGGTGCATGCAGTTACGGGTGTCGATGACTGGGAGTGGTTCAACGGGCTGATCGGGCGGCGATTCGGTTTTCATCCACCGCAACAATACGCCGTACTGGAGGTCATCGACAAGAACTTTCCCGCAACGATGCATTTGCCCGACCGGATCTTCTGGACCGATGAGTGGTACTCTTTCGGGGATGCATTTACCGACAGCATGCATGTACTGATCACGGTGGATGAAGCCACCTATCATCCCGAAGGCAGGTACCGCCATGAGGGAAAGCCGGGAATGGGTGAATTCCACCCCATCAGCTGGTACCAGGAGTATGACGGCGGTCGTTCCTTCTACACAGCCCTCGGTCACTACAAGGAACTGTATCAGGATCCCGGATTTATGCTACATATTGCCGGTGGGATGTTATGGGCAGCCACCGGTATGGGGATAAAGTGATATCAGAAATGAAAACAGGTAAATCATCTTTGAACCGACGAAAGTTTTTGGGTACCCATCTTTTACTCGGTGGCATCGGAGCACTTTCCGCCGGCCGGTTTATCACCTCCTGTACTGAAGGAGAGAACCGGAAACAATTTGAAGAGCTGGAATTGCCTCCGGAACGGGCACCCGACGGTGTCCCTTTGAAGGCCGGACTGGTGGGATGCGGGCACAGGGGAACAGGTGCCGTCATCGATTTTCTGAACTCCGGCGGTGACCTTTCGGTCATTGCAGCTGCCGATCTCTTCTCCGATAAAATGGACCAATTCAGAAAAAATCTGAAGGAAGCCAAAGGAGTCTCACTGCGGGATGGCATGTGCTTTTTGGGGCTGGATGCCTTTAAAAGACTCCTTGAAACGGAGGTGGATGTGGTTTTGCTGGCCACTCCTGCCTATTTCAGACCAGAACACCTGAAAGCATGTGTGGAGGCGCGGAAGCACGTGTTCATCGAGAAACCTGTGGCGGTCGATCCAGTGGGAGCACGCTCGGTGATGGCCTCTTCCAGACAGGCAGAAGGACATGGCCTGTGCATCGTCAGTGGTACCCAAAGAAGACATTCATTCGATTATATGTCGGTCCGCAACAGAGTTTCTCAGGGAGTCATCGGAAAGATAACCGGTATCCAGACCCACTGGCTTCAGGGAGGAGCGAATGCCCGGCTGGCCGATTCCCGGAAGGGGGAGGTCACTCTGGAAGAGATGATCCGTAATGCCTACCAGTGGACCTGGCTTTCGGGGGATATTATCGTGGAACCTCAGATCCACTGGGTGGATGTGGCCAACTGGTTTATGGATAAAACGCCTCTGTCTGCCATGGGACTGGGAGGTCAGGTAATTCCCTCGACCGGGAACCGCTATAACATCACCACCGTAGAGTTTTCATATGAAGACGAGGTTTTTATGAACAGCTACAGCAGGAACAATATCCAGGCTTTCTGGAAATCCGGTATTAAAATCAGGGGTACCGAAGGTTATACCAATGCCCGGAATACCATATGGAATACCGGAGGAGAACTGGTTTATGAATACCCCTACAAGAGTGAGGAGGAGAAGAAAGGGATGGTCATGCAGGTGGCCCCCAACCAGTATCTGCAGGAGCAGGTGGACCTGGTGTCGGCGATCCGTCTGGGCCGGCAGCTGGTGGAAGCGGAGGAGACGGCCAGGTCGAACCTGACCTGTATCATGGGCAGGGAATCGGCCTATGCAGGAGGAGATGAGGTGACGTGGGAAGAGATGATGAAATCCGCCCTTCGACTGGGACCCGAAAAGCTGGAGTGGGGACCGGTAAACATGGATACCGGT
The DNA here is from genome assembly GCA_964604655.1 of uncultured Bacteroides sp. GTDB lineage: Bacteria > Bacteroidota > Bacteroidia > Bacteroidales. The sequence continues at coordinate 28,538 of CAZRZY010000032.1, forward strand.
GCCAGGATCCCGGGGGAGAAATAAAATTGATTTATCATATTAAAAGAATCTTCCAACATGCGAAATCGAGTTTTTTATTTATTGTTTTTCCTGTGGTTGGCCGGAATGGCAGGTGCCTGTGAACAGAGTAAGCGCAGCCAGGACCAGCATCCGGCACATCCCAACGTCCTGTTTATTTCGGTCGATGATCTGCGACCCGAACTCAACTGTTACGGAGCCCCTGTTCACAGTCCGCATATCGACCGGCTTGCCTCTGAAGGAATGATGTTCAACCACCATTATGTCCAGTACACCACCTGTATTCCATCCCGGGCGGTACTTCTCACCGGATTAAGACCCGAGCGGACCCATCAGATCTATGGACCTTCGGTCTGGCCCGATATCCCCGGAGTCAGCTCCTGGGGGAATACCTTCAGGGGGGCGGGGTATGAAGCTGTTTCTCTGGGAAAAATCTGGCACGTGATCGGCCGGAATACCGATACCTTCGATATCCAATGGAGGCCCGGCGACCGGTACCACTACGCAGATTCTGCCAGCCTGAAGGCGAGCGAACTTTACCGGGAACAACGCAGGGAGGGAATTCCGGCCCGTGAGATCACCATCAAACCTCCTGTTACGGAAGCCGGAGATGTAACAGATACAGCCTATTTCGACGGTCAGGTGGCTCTCCGGGCAGTCAGAGAACTTCGCAGACTTGCGGAAGAGGAGGGCCCATTTATGCTGGCTGTGGGTTTTATCAAACCGCACCTGCCGTTTGTTTCACCAAAAAAGTACTGGGACCTCTACATAGAGGATTCGATCGAATTGGCCGAGAACCGCGATTTTCCGTTCAATATGCCAGAGATCGCTTTTGCCAATCACCCCAATTTTTACAACTATTCCTATGGTGAATATCCTCCCCTGAAGGACGGACAACCTATGGAAGAGGTTACCGCCAGGCACCTGCGGCATGCCTACCGTGCATCAGTGAGTTTCGTGGACGCGCAGGTGGGGAAAATCCTTAAGGAGCTGGAGAATCTGGAGCTGGAGGAAAATACCATCGTGGTGCTCTGGGGTGATCACGGCTTTCACCTGGGAGAAACCGGTTTCTGGAGCAAACACTTTATGTTTGAGTGGGCCGACCGGTCTCCCCTGATCGTCCGGGTACCCTGGATGAATCAAAAAGGAGTTCAGTGCGACCGGCTGGTGGAGACGGTCGACATTTTCCCAACTCTTCTGGATTTATGCGGCATTGCGCCGGTGGAACTGTCCGATGGCAGAAGCATGGTGCCTCTTTTGGAAGATCCGGGGATTCCCTGGAAAGAGGCCGCCTATCATGTGTTCAACCGGTCAATGAATATTGATGGAAAACGGGAACTGATCATCGGCCACGGGGTCCGTACCGACCAGTACAGATACATCTCCTGGCGGGTAGGCTGGGGCCTGGAGGGTAAGGAGGTAGCCTCGGAGTTATACGACTACCGGAACTGGCCCTGGGAAACCCGGAATGTGGCTGAAGACCCGGAATATGCCCAGATCAGGAATGAAATGGACCGTTTGCTGAAAGAAGGCCCTCCGGGACAATTTTGAACTGATTTACAAACTAACCGGAAACAGAAGGATGATGATTCTGATATGGTCATTGAAGGTACGATATTTCAGTGCAATGGAGCGGGTATTCATCCTGGCCGTAATGGCTGTTTTGGTTACCGGCAGCACCACGGAATGCCCTGAGTGGAAGGCGCGGATTCCTTCCGGAAAGAAGCCCAACATTCTGTTCATCGCTTTCGACGATCTGAAACCACTGGCCGGATGCTACGGGGACACCCTGATCCGGACACCCCATATTGACCGGCTGGCAGCGTCCGGAACCCTTTTCCTGAACGCCCACTGCCAGCAGGCGGTCTGCGGCCCCAGCCGGGCCAGCCTCCTGACAGGTCTCTATCCGGACGCCACCGGGGTGTGGGACCTGGAGACACGGATGAGGGATGTGCATCCCGATATTCTGACCCTTCCCCAGTATTTCAAGGAGAACGGTTATTTCACCACCGGAGTGGGTAAGATCTTCGACGGCCGTTGCTGCGACGGCTACAATACCCAGGACGTTTCATCATGGAGCGAACCCTTTCTTTCACACAATGGCCGGTTATTTGCTGATCCGTCGCACAGCTCCTCCAGGGTTCCCATCGACCAGAGGGAGGTGATGACCCGGCCCTCCACTGAATCGGCAACCCTATCCGATACGGTATATCACGATATCCATATTGCAGAGGTGGCAGTGGAAAAGATGCAGCAGCTGGCCTCCGGGGACCAGCCTTTTTTCCTGGCAGTGGGATTCAAGAAGCCCCATCTTCCTTTCACCGCCCCTGAGAAATACTGGGATCTTTATCACCGGTGCGATTTCCGGCCGGCGGAATACAGGATGTATGCTTCGGGGGCACCGGAGTTTGCCTATCACAACTCGGGTGAACTGCGCAACGGGTACACCGATATTCCCCTGGAGGGTCTCATCGAGGTCAGAAAGCAGGTGGAGCTGATCCACGGGTACTATGCCACGGTCAGTTTTGTGGATGCTCAGCTGGGGAAGGTCCTTGATCAGCTCGCGGCCTCCGGCCTGACCGGAAATACCATCATCGTCCTCTGGGGAGATCATGGGTTTCACCTGGGCGATCACGGTATCTTCTGCAAGCACACCAATTATGAACAGGCGACCCGTTCGCCGCTGATCATCGCCGCGCCCGGGATGCTGGAGGATCATGACTGCGCGTCTCCGGCAGGATTTGTTGATATTTTCCCCACCCTTTGCGATCTGGCGGGTCTGGAGGTACCCGGTCACCTTCACGGCACCAGTCTCAGGCCCATCCTGGAAGGAGTTACCGACTCGGTGAAGCCGGTGGCACTTAGTCAGTACCCACGAACCGTATCGGGGAAGCCGGTGATGGGCTATGCATACCGATCGGAACGTTACAGGTACGTGGAATGGATCGAAAAGGATTTCCGGAACGGGGATACCACCGGACCGGTGATCGCCAGGGAACTTTACGATTACATGACCGATCCGCTGGAGAAGGTCGATCTTTCGGACCGTCCGGAGTATTCCGATCTTATGGACTGGTTCAGCAGCTTTCTGCCAACTCCCCTGGACCATTGAGCTGAAAGGTTTGTATAATTTTTACAATATTCATAGATGCTATCCACCCTATACTTCGCATTTTCCCTTCTCGGTCTCCACCTCCTCCATCCGGAGGTTCGGGTTGCCGATCAAAAAATCGAGATCCAAACTCCCGTCATTACCGGTGAGTGGCATCACATTTTAAATCCCAGCGATAAGCGATCTGACATTGACACCACCTGGTACACCAACGATCATTGTTTTACCAGGGGCTCCGATGGGAAATGGCCGGTGAAACGCAGTTTTTTCATATTTCAACCACCCGTTTCGAACAGTCCGTATGGGACGATCATGACTATGCTCTGCATGCCAAACCTGGTGCAGAGAGCGTTTTATGGGCTCCGCACGTTTTTCATGAGGAAGGCTCCGATACATGGCATATGTTCTACAATGAGGTGGATTTACGTGCGTGTGTTGCTGTTCGGACCAGCCCTGACCTGAAGCATTGGAGCGGTCCGAAGATAGTCCATATACAATCGTCTACAGGTCATTGGGCTGGTAATACAGAGAGTCCGTTCGTGGTGGAGAAGGATGGTTTGTATTGTTTATTTATCTGCCGTGCCCGGGTAGAATACAATCAGACTCATGTATACTGGTCAGAAGATCCCATTAGTTTCCCGGTGGAGAATTTTGTCTGTGAATTAACTACCCACGCTTCTGAGGTGATTCAGCTATCGGACGACAATTGGTACATTT
>CAZRZY010000032.1:32394-35859 GCA_964604655.1 uncultured Bacteroides sp.
CAAATACAGGTGGTCGGCTGTTAGCCGGCTGGGCAGAGCCGCCGCTCCCCGGTAAAAGTCCCCGGAGATAACCCGGAAGGTTACTCCTCCGTCGTCTGATACGCTCAGAAGCACGTTGCCGGTTCCAAAGGCAGTGGAGGTGCCTGATACAAAAACCTTTTTTCCTACGGCGGTCACCATCCCCGGATCGGAGATCCCTGTATTTTCAATCTCCATGATGCTGCAGGGGTGCCCGTTTCCTGGAAAACTGCTAGTTCCGGCAGCCACTCCTTTTACGATCTTTCCACCGGTCATCTCTTTCAGACTGTTTCCTTCCGCGTCCTGAACCGGTGTCCATGTCCTGGCAGATAAGTCATATTTCCAGGCGTTGTCCCTCCCGGCGGCATACAGAGTTTCCTCCAGCGAATCCACAAACACATCATAGATGATCGGTTTTACGCCCGGGTTTACCGGCCGGGTGATGTAGGCCAGTGACTCCCCGTAATCATGGGAGATCCGAAGGCCGTTGTCCGTATCGCCAACATAGAGGTGGCCTGGCCTGGAGTAATTCACTGCCGCACAGTTGTGCACGGCCAGCCCCAGCCCGATAACCGGAGGATTCCAGCTGGCACCCCCGTCCAGGGTTCGCCACAATCCCATCTGTCCTACCACTAGCACTCTTTCCGGATCCAGAGGGTTCACCACGATCTGATCGATGGCGAAGACATGACCGTCCAGGCGTTTTTCACGTTCCCATGCGGAGTACCAGTTTTCGGTCTTGCTGATGTCCACTCTCCAGTAAGTCTCTCCGTTGCCTGCGGCTATCTCCCGGTTCACCTGCACATTTTTCGCACTGCTCACATTGATCCACTGGAATTCCGCATCGGATGATTCTGCATTCAGGCATTTCATCAGGGTAGTGTGCCTGCCGCTGTATAATTCAGTGGTGCCATGGGAGTTCCCGGTGTAGAGGACGTGATTGCCTTCATGGATAAATCCGTCGATGGCACTCCACTTTCCGGTTGTTCCCACATTCAGGTCGGTCCAGGATGCATCGGCCCGAGCGGTAGCAAAGTTCCCGAGCCGGAGGATCCCTTTATCACGGGTAGCGGCATACAGATTCCCTTCCAAAAGGAGCAGCTCTTCAGGGGTCTGGGGACCGCCGGGTCCGTCGAAAAAAACAACCTCACCCGTTTTACTGATTCTGCAAACGCCCGCATCAGAGACAGAACCGTAGAGGTGATCCCCGGAAATAAGCAGGCATCGGACCTCCTGTCCTTCCAGCGCCAGTCCGGACCAGGTAGAACCTCCGTTGGCCGATTGCTTCACTCCCTGTAATCCCGCCAGGTAAAGTCGTTCCGGCTGGCCGGGATCCACCGCAATCAATCTGCCCACAGGCCGGGGATAGCTTCCTGTATTTCCGTTAACCGCCAGGATAGCGCCGCTGGATCTCAGGTTCCAGCTGATCCCGTTATTTGTGGAAGCATAGAAATATCCCACATCGGTTTTCCCTCCGTACATATAGATCTCCCCGGAGGCCGGATCATATTCCATGGAGCTTACCCGCCATCCTGCCGGGGAGGAAACGATTCCGTCGAAGGAATGGTACCAGGTCACCCCGCCGTCAACGGACCGGTGAATACACCCCACATCGCCTCCGACCATCATCACTCCACTGTCTGCCCTGACCGCCGAGTTGATCTGTCCACCTGCATGCAAACCGGAAGGATACTGCGGGCCCCGGGGGCGTGCATGGTAAATGCTGCTCCATTGATCTCCGCCGGTGCCCAGCTGGATTTCATACGAGCGGAAATTCACCAGTCCGGCAACAGTGAACCTGTTTTCTTCTCCTCCGGTGACCGGGATCTCCCTCCAGGCTTCTTCTGACCCGGAAACGCGCATCCGTACCCTCTCCACTGATGGCGGCGGTTGCCATTGGATGGTCAGAAATCCATCACCGGGAACAACCGGAACCTCGGCCTACTGTCCCAGCAAAGAAAAATTAAAGCTTATCAGAGCAATAAACAGTATGATCCAAACCGGTGAATTCAGAAAGTTTTTCATAGGGAAGATCCTATTCCAGACTTCTTAAAACATCGCGGGAATTAAAAGCCGCATAAATCAGTAATACATTGTATTACATTATTATAGATGCTACCGTGAAAAAATAACTATACATTTGATTTCATTAAAATACTTTTTAATAGCTTGTTGAAAAGAAAAGGGTAAACATAATCAATATTTTTGTACATTTGCTTTAATAAATGCATATCGGCTAAATGTGCATAACAAACAGGTAATAAGCAAATTGCACAAACCGCATGATTATGAATACCCTATTCAACAACGAAAACAAAGTTATGGCAATCAAACCAATTGGAAAAAATTTCGGGCTGGAAAGAATCAACACCAACAAGTTTATTCTTTACCGAAACGGTATACCAGATAAGCAGGTAGAGTTTAAAACAAATCTTGATAAGCGGATTTTTGCTGTTGATCTGGTTTTAAAACATGAGGTAACAAAGAGCCGCGTTGCCGATGCTTTAGTGGTTACCAGGAAAACAATCGACGTTTGGCTTGAGACATATCAGCGGGGCGGTAATGCTGCCCTGGTCAATAGTACGAAAAAAGGTTCAGGGCGGAAAAAACAGGAAGATATTGTACGCCCCAGCGGCAATAAATTCAATGAATACGAAGCGCACAAGAAGGAGGATCGGGAAAGGGAAAATGAAATCAACAAGTTGCAGGTTCACATTGATTTTCCTGTGACAAGAGATGAAAAACCTCCGCAAAGCGATCTATTCTCACAAGAACATGACTGGAGAGAGAATCGTTATGCCGGGGGCTATCTATATTGGGCCATATTTCAGGGGCGCTATAATGTAATGGGTTTATTTACATGGCTATATGATAAGTATAATGTGGTGATGTACTTATTTTTGATGATGCATGTGACCGGTATAAAAACCATAGAGCGGTTAAAAACGGTATATAAGAAAGAATTCGGGGAGTTAGCAGGGATAAAACGCTTGCCGAGTCATCCTGAGCTCTGGAAGATAATCCATCATGCAGTGTCTTTGAAACGGAGCAGTCAGGCCATGGATTATTTTTTTAAAACCCAGATAGCCAAGGGATTTGTTTCGCTATGGCATTTATTTATAGACGGCCATTTCATAGGCTATACCGGGAAAGAGAAGGTACACAAGAATTATCACACCCAGAGCAGGGAGATGCATCCCGGGCAGAATGAGAGATATATACATGACAGCTCAGGTCGTATCGTATATTTTGAGATCCAGGAGGGCAAGGGGGATATGGTTGAAGTAATCCGCAGGAAAAGTGCAGAATATGCAAAGATCATCCATGGGATTGCTCCTTTGTTTGTGGTCGACAGGGAATTATGGGGAATAAAGAAATTTCAGTACCTCTCCGATTGCCGCTTTGTAACCTGGGAGAAGAACACGGACTCCAAAGCGGTAAAATCTC
>CAZRZY010000033.1:0-35824 GCA_964604655.1 uncultured Bacteroides sp.
GATCCCGGCATTCACCCCGGCACGAATATATTCCAGTCCGTCGGCCAGGGTATAGGCCAGCTCGATGTCTGCCGTGGCTCCGGCTTCCTGCATATGGTACCCGGAGATGCTTATGGAGTTGAAACGGGGCATCTTCCGTGAGGCATACTCAAAAATATCGGCAATAATCCTCATGGACATGGCAGGCGGGTAGATGTAGGTATTCCGCACCATAAACTCTTTCAGGATATCATTCTGTATGGTACCTGTGAGCTCCTCCAGCGAGGCACCCTGTTCCAATCCGGCCACTACATAAAATGCCATGATAGGCAGTACGGCACCATTCATGGTCATCGAAACCGACATTTTGTTCAGCGGGATCTGATCGAACAGGATCTTCATATCGAGGATCGAATCGATGGCCACCCCGGCTTTACCCACATCGCCCATCACCCGTTCGTGGTCGGAATCATATCCCCGGTGGGTGGCCAGGTCGAAGGCCACAGAAAGCCCTTTTTGCCCGGCTGCCAGGTTTCTGCGGTAAAAAGCGTTCGACTCTTCTGCTGTGGAGAAACCGGCATACTGCCGGATAGTCCAGGGACGCATGGCATACATGGCCGAATAAGGGCCCCGTAAAAAAGGCGGAAGCCCTGCCGCATAGTTCAGGTGCTCCAGACTCTCCAGATCTCTTTTACTGTAGGAAGGTTTCACCTGTATATGCTCGGGAGTTTCCCAGGCAGGGAAATCCCTTCGATCCTGCGGAGAGAAATCCCTTCGGTCCTGCGGAGGGAAATCCCTTCGATCCTGCGGAGAGAAATGGCTGTCCTTGAATGGTATCTGGCTGAAATCAGGTCTCATAATGAGCTGTTGTTTAGTGATAGAACTGCCTAGAGCAGTATGTTATTAAATTGTTGCAGGCTCTCCAGAAGATTGGTCCGCATGTGAATGAAATGCTCAATCCCGGCACTTCGCAGTGTATCCATGTCGTCCACCGGATTTCCGGCCACTACTACCAGGCTTTTCTCTCCTGCTGCCTTTTGAACCCCCGGTGCCAGTTCTGCATACGTTTCATCAGCGCTGCAGAGCACAATTACATCCGGGGCAGTTTTCCTGGCAAGTTGGATCCCCTGGTCGAAGGAGGTTACTGGTGGCTGATCGACGATCTCATATCCCGCACAGGCAAAGAAGTTGCCTGAAAAGGTGGCGCGGGCCGATGCCCATCCCGGGTTTCCGTATTTGAAGAGCATCACCCGGGGGCGTTTACCGCTTTTCTCGGTTTCGAGCCTTATTTTTTCAAACAGGGAGGCCGGGCGGAAAGGTTTAAGGGATGGCAGATGGATGGCTGAACTGCTCTGATCTTCCATAGCCGGGGGAGATTCCCTGTCTGATTCCTTAAGGTGGTCCAGCATCCTTTCATGGTAGTCGGGGTATGCGTTGGTCCCGACGATCTTCTGCCTTCCCCCGGTTGTTTTTTCCAGTTTCTTTTCCCGTGATGCCTTCACACGTTGCTGTATCCAGCCCGACTCGAAGGCTTTGCGGTAGCCACCCATCTGTTCCACCTGGCGGAAAAGGTCCCAGGCACTTTCACCCATGGAATTGGTCAGGCTCTCCACATAATAGGAGCCGGCTGCCGGATCGGAAACCCTTCCGAAATAGGACTCCTCCCTCAGTATGATCTGGACATTCCGGGAAATGCGTTCAGAGAATTCACTGGTCTTTCCGAAAAGATAGTCGAAAGGCAACACGCTGACCAGGTCAGCTCCCCCCAATATGGAGGACATGGCTTCTGTGGTGCCCCTCAGCATATTGGTATATGGATCATAAAGGGTAAGATTCCATTGTGAGGAGGTGGAGTGGATTTGTATCTTTCCCTCTGCGGGGGGAACTCCATAGCCTTCAACCAGCTTGGCCCATAGAAGTCTGGCTGCCCGCAGTTTCGAGATTTCCATAAAGTAATTGGGACCTGCTGCCAGGTTCCAGCGGAAAAGCCGATGAGCCACAGAAGGATCTATTCCGGATTGTGTCATTACGTCCATGTAATCGACCGCCATGGAAAGGCTGAAGGCCAGCTCTTCCACCAGATTCCCTCCCGAATTATGGATGAGTCCGCCATGGAGTTCCAGCAGCCTCATGGCAGGTGATAATGTCATGGTCCTTTCTGCGAGCCTACCGACGTTCTCCATGCTGGCAATGGGGATTCCGGTCTCGGTCATTTTGCCCAGCGGATCGGCTCCCAGAGAAACATTCAGTTGAGAAAGATCTGTCTTTCGTTCCTTTGCCAGTGCAGCCAGGGTCTCCAACAGGCTGTCGGCGCTCAGGGGACCCTCAAAGATCCATTGGGCCCGATCGAATGAAATATCCTTCATCAGGTGGTCCAGCGATTCCTTTATTAAAGGCAGCTGATCCTCCAGGTGAATCCTGATGGCCTGGGCCCCTCCGTCAAGGGCAATCCGGATGCGCCGGTTGGCTTCGTTGGGGTCCCCCTGGATCCAGATGTCCTGGCAGATATTCCATCCGTTGGGTTCCGGCTGATCAGCCCTCAGGGTCCCCAGGTTTTCAAGGTATTCGAGGGAGGTCAGATCGTCTGCCCTGTAAAAGGGTTTCACCCGGATTCCTTCATCGCTGTTCCAGAAGAGCTTCTTCTGATAATCGGCACCGTTCAGGTCGGCCTTTATCTTCTCTTCCCATGCATTGGTGGAAATATCGGGGAAATCGGTAAAAAGCTTTGAATCTTTGGCAGGTTTCATACGTAGAAAATGAAGTACAAAGAAAGTACTTTAGTGAAATCTAATCAATGTTTTAGAAAATGTCCTAAATTGGGCAAACCCAAAATCCATCAACCTCCTGACCAATGAAACGATTCTTCCTGCTATCCTATCTTTTTACGCTGAGCATCATTTCTGTGGCTCAGACTGTGGAGAACATTCACGTGGAACCGGAAGGGGATAACATCAAGATCAGTTACAGGATAGGGGGATCCGGCGAATCCCAGCTTTACAATGTCACCTTAACGTGTTCCATGGACGGGGGTCTTCGGTTCGAACCGAAAACGGTGATAGGAGATGTGGGAGCCAATATTCGCGGCGGCAGAAGCTATTACACCATTATCTGGGATGTGTTCGAGGATGTGGATGAAGTGGGTGAAGCAGAGTTCTTTGTTCGGGTAGACCTGATCAGTGATCTTTCAGAGACGCCTGAAATGCAGAAAGAGCAAAGGCAGAGACCCGCACAAGCGGTTACCCAGACTCCCGAAGAAACGAAAACGAGAAAACAGGATACCGGACCGGCCAGGCCCGAGGATCTGAAGGATGAGGCGGAGCCCCCGCAATTTAAGCGCAGTCTGCTTCTGGCCTATACCGGAAGCAGTCCCAGTCCCTACGGTATCAGATTTGGCACCTTGAGAAACTGGGGTGTTTACGGAGGAATGCGTTTCGGTGCAGAGGTGGATGATATATCTACCTACGTTACTTTCACACCGTTTTTCGGCCTGACCAAATATGTCGCTGAAGCAGGATTTTACAGGTTGCATGCCTATGGGGGCATCGGTCTCACTATCGAATATTTTGAGAGTGTTTTTTATGAAACATCCGATACGTACAATACATTCACGCTCGACTTTGGAGTTACCAATGTGCTGGGGCCTGTTACCCTGTCACTGGGACTGGAGTATCTGATGGGGTACAGTCCGGATGTGGTGTTTGGGATCGGATTGGTTTTCTAAATTTAAATCGGAAGAACGATAACTATACTGGATCATGAAAAGGGTACTTTCAATTCTGGCAATGGCAATGGTCTCTTCGCTCCTGTTGTATACGGCAGGCCAGAGTGCAGAGAAGTCCAGCGGAGTGGTGAAACTGGACATGAAGAAAAAACCGACCCGTTCCAATGGAAGCTCCGGGCCGGTCACCATCTCCATGGACCAGAAGGAATCGAACCCGATAACCGGTGAAGTGGACGGATTCACCTGGATCGCACCCAATTTCACCAGCATAAAGACGCCTGAGAGCTCCTATGAGATCAAAGCAACGGTGAATTCTCAGGAGAATATCCGTTTTGTCAACCTCTTTAACAACGGACAGTTCGTCAGAAACATCATTCCTCCCGTGAACACGATCAAACAGATGGTGATCCAGGAAGGGATGGATCTGCATCTGGGGGTGAATGACCTGAAATTGGAGGCTGTGACGGTCACAGGAAAAAAAATGGAAAGCTCAGTGGAGGTGGTCTATGACATTTCCAGCGCGAAATATTTTGCCCTGATCATCGCCGTGGAGGAGTACCGGGATCCACGAATCACCGATCTGGATCAGCCCATCGACGATGCCTCCCGCTTTGCTGATCTGATTAAGAGGGAGTATGTGTTTGAGGATGAGAATATCATGTTTATGAAGAATCCCACAAAGTCGGATATCATTGGCACTCTGCATGATATGAGAAGCGAAGTGAGTCAGGAAGATAATCTGTTAATCTACTACGCCGGACACGGTTGGTGGGACGAAGAGATGTCCACAGGATACTGGCTGCCGCACGATGCGGACCGGGACAATCCGGTCAACTGGTTGCCCAATACCGACCTCACCAATTATCTGAATGTACTGAAATCAAAGCATACCTTGCTGATTGCCGATGCCTGTTTCAGCGGAGGAATCTTCAAGTCGCGTTCTGCCTTCAATAACGTGATGTCGGTGGAACGGCTCTATAAGTTGACCAGCCGTAAAGCGATGACCAGCGGGACCCTGAACGAGGTGCCGGACAGAAGTGTGTTTATTGAATACCTGATCAAACGGCTCGATTCCAACAAGCAAAAATACCTTCCTTCTGAACAGCTTTACTCCAGCCTTAAGGAGGCAGTGATCAACAACAGTCCTAACATACCCCAGTATGGAACCATCCAGAATGTAGGGGATGAGGGAGGGGACTTTATCTTTATCCGAAGGGACTGATTTACAGGGATCTCTTGCGGATTCGATCCTCCATTTAGATCAAGTTCTTTAATGAGATCCGGTCATTTTGGACGGATCGACCCACTGGTCAAATTCTTCTCCTGTCAGGTATCCCAGCCCCAGTGCGGCCTCCTTCAGGGTGCTTCCCTCCACATGGGCTTTTTTGGCGATCTCTGCTGCTTTTTCGTAACCGATGTGGGTGTTGAGGGCGGTGACCAGCATCAGGGAGTTGTTCAGGTTCCGGGTGATCCTCTCCTGATTGGGTTCGATACCCACCGCACAGTTCTCATTGAACGAATTACAGGCGTCGCCGATCAGCCTTGCCGACTCCAGGAAGTTATGGATCATCATCGGCTTGAATACATTCAGTTCGAAATGACCGTTGCTTCCCCCGATATTGATGGCCACATCGTTCCCCATGACCTGGGCACAGACCATGGTCAGTGCCTCGGCCTGAGTGGGATTCACTTTACCGGGCATGATGGAGGAACCGGGTTCATTGGCCGGGATGGTGATCTCTCCAATCCCGCATCGGGGCCCGGAGGCCAGCATCCGGATATCATTGCCGATTTTCATCAGGCTCACGGCCAGTGTTTTCAGTGCTCCATGAGCTTCCACCACCGCATCGTGCGCAGCCAGTCCTTCGTATTTATTGGCCCCCGTGACAAACGGGAGTCCCGTGAACCCAGCGATATATTTGGCCACCAGTAATGAATATCCTTCGGGGGTATTGATCCCTGTTCCCACGGCGGTCCCTCCCAGAGCCAGTTCGGAAAGGTGTGTAAGCGTATTCAGCAATGCTTTCATTCCGTGATCCAGTTGGGATACGTAGCCGGAGAACTCCTGACCCAGGGTAAGTGGAGTGGCGTCCATCCAGTGGGTTCGACCGATCTTGACCACCTCCATAAAAGCATCGGCCTTCTTTTTCAGCGTATCACGCAGCTCCTTGACACCGGGAATGGTGACTTCGGTGATCATGGCATAGGCGGCAATATGCATGGCCGTGGGGAAGGTGTCGTTGGAAGACTGGGACTTGTTCACGTCATCGTTGGGGTGGATAAACCGGGTGCCCTCTCCCAGTTTGTGGCCCTGAAGCACATGAGCACGGTTGGCCACCACTTCGTTCACATTCATGTTGGACTGGGTGCCGGAACCGGTTTGCCATACCACCAGAGGGAACTGTTCATCCAGCTTTCCTTCGATAATCTCATCGCAAACCTGCATGATCAGTTCTGCTTTCTCTTTCGGGAGCACCCCCAGTTCCAGATTGGTGGCAGCAGCAGCCTTCTTCAGAATTCCGAAGGCCCGGATGATCTCTGCCGGCATGCGCCCTTCGCCGATCCTGAAATTGTTTTTTGAACGCTGGGTCTGGGCTCCCCAGTACTTATCGGCGGGCACCTCTACCGGGCCCATGGTATCCTTTTCGATCCTGTAGTCCATTTTCCTTGATTTTATTCTAAAGATATGGAAATGGGAGGATGATCAGGAAGGAATAGAAATGTTCTTGGAAAGGTGCCGGGAGGAGGGGTGCCCCGGCAATGACTGAATGGGAGGCTGCCGTAAGGTTCAGTCCACCTTCATCAGCATGACCGTTACAAAGTTGATACCGTCCTTATCCGGTTCTACTCCTACCCCGCACTGGGAAAGATCGGCCAGAAGGGTGGAATCGGCACCCTGGATCTCCAGCAGCTGGGTGAGGATCTCGTCCTCATCACCCGAGGCGGTCTGCATGACCAGAGCAAGGTCGTTGTACCCTCCGATTTTCTCATGGATGGTGTTCCAGTGTTCCGACAGTCCCCGGGTCCCCAGATCTTCCGCATCATTGGCCATTTTGTAGGAGTAGATCTGGGCCTCCCTGACCATCACGAACTGGTGCACGAAAGGTTCCCCCAGATTATTGGCGCTGCGGTAGCCTTTGATCGCCAGGAAAATATTCTGCTCCAGTGGCTTGATCTGAGTATAGCTGCTGGGCTCTTCCTCGCAGGAGGTGACAAGCAAGGCAATGGAAAGGGGAAGAATGATCAAAATCAGGTGAAGCGGGCGTCTTTTTCGCATGGCACTATCTGTTTTCTTCCGGGGCAGAAGCAAGTTTTTTCTTTGAACGGGAAAAGAACCCGAAAGGTTGCTAAAAGTGCAGGGCTAACAGGGAGGCTGGTGGATAATATCCAGGTGACCGGGCTACAGGTGGTCGATCTGCTCCACCGGATCGCCGATCACTGCTTTGTATTTTCCCTCCACGATGGGCCGGCGGATCAGTTTGGGGTTTTCCACCATCACCTTGATCCACTCCTCATCGTTCAGCTTCAGTTTTTTCAATTCTTTCCGGTAGAGTTCCTCCTGGGTACGCACCAGCTCCACCGGTTGGATGTGCAGTTTCATCACCAGGGTCCCCAGCTCCTTTTCGGTGAGGGGTTCTTTCAGGTATTCGCGGACCGTATGGTCCATTCCCTTTTCCCGGACATGCTGAAGCCCTGCTCGGCTCTTTTTACAGCGGGGATTGTGATATACAGTAACCATGTGGATCTTGTTTTAGAAGAATAAAGGTACGATCCCTCCGCCTGATCCACAACCTTACTCTGCAACCGGGGAGGGCATGTGCTCGCTGAACCAGTAGACCATAGTGTCTATGACCCCCTCCATATCGCATCCGATATAATAGAAAGCATTGACTCCTGGGAGAGAATCAAAGGGAAAAGGGTCGGAGGTTTTATGACCTCTGAAAAAAATGCCAGGCATGACTGCGTAGCAGATCGATCTGATAATGGTATTCGGTTAATCCTTTCAGATTTTCCACGGTAACCTTTTGAATCCCGCTCGCGCATTGGCTTCGCCGAGCTCGCAGGCTCGGTTCCCCGCAGCTCTGCTTCGAGGTTCTTCAACCTCTTATTAGGAATAGAGGCTTCCTAATTCATTCTTTGCCCCCTATCTCTTTCAAAAAAGAATCACAGTCCCGATAATCTCTGAGAACTAATACTTATCCATAGATCGGTTGTTATCTGAAGCAATGCTTAAAGAATGTAGCATCAAGAATACGGGTGCAGTTTATGAAGTAATTGCAGAACTCGAATCAAATCATTAGCACCCTAATCAATTAGGAAGCTTCCTTCTTCGACTTTATGACTGGCACCATATACTGGCGGTGAGGTGGTGGTTCCTCCAAAAACATAAATTTTTCCATTCAAGGAACAGATCCCTGAAGCGCTTTTATTGGAAAGCATACCCGTTGTTTCAGTGACCACATCTGTAGGCATATGGATGAGCTCAACTGTATTTTGCCCGATATCGGTTGGCCCGATGTATCCACCGGCACAAACAATATAAGAGCCGGCAGTACAGGATACGATACTCCATCGCTCCTGATTCAATTCCAGGCCATCCGACCAGGTGTCGGTGGCTATATCATATTTGAATATGGAAGTAGTAGCCAATCCGCTCCCTCCGGGTTCGGCACCACCAATGGCGTATATGGTTCCATCATATGCCGATGCGGAATAGTAGCCTTTAGGAGAGGGCATGGGGCTTAAGGACGTCCATTTTTCGAGAGAGGGATCAAACACCTCCAGGTTATTATAGTAGTCTCCTCCAGGGTCCGCGGTCCTTCCTCCCATCACATAGATCTTACCATCCACCACACAGGATGCATGCCCCACTGCGGCAAATGGCATTGCTCCTTTTGCTTGCCAGGTATCTGTGGAGGAATCATATACCTCTATATTACTGGTTGCATTGCCGCTTATTTCGGGACATCCTCCCATCACATATATCTTGCCTTCAACCGCTTCGGCAATATGGCCCCATCTGGCTGTTTGAATTGGTGCTTTTGATGCCCATGTATCTGTCGCCGGGTCATATGCTTCGACCACATTCAGAGGTTCAAAATCTTCATTTGCACCACCGATGATGTATATTTTCCCGTCGACGATGCATGCATGGACGTTCGAAAAACTTCTTGCCGTGGGCATAGCTGCCTTCTGGACCCACTTCATCTGAACTCCGGGTTTTGCCTTCTGTCTGACACTTAACGTCATGGGATCACTTCCATCGCCTGAAATGGTTACTGTAGTGCTCCTTTCATCGTATTCTGTATTTTCGGTACAGTTCAGTGTGATAGTAGCATTATCACTACCACCGGAAGGGTCTGTCGACAACCAGGAGTCTGATGTTGTTATCAGCCAGCTTGTATTCGATTCAATATTGAACGTCTCTGAACCAGCTTCCTGTTCCATCACAATGAGCTTCGGTTCAGCATCCAGATATTCCTTACATCCGGAAAAGAAAAAGGGGAGCAAGGCCAAAAGTACAGGTAAATGTTTCATGGTATGTCAGATTTTAGTGTTTCAGGGTTATTTTAAGATTATGCAGTGAGCCTCGGATGATGCTTTCCCACTGTGGTTTCACCAGTTTCCGGTCGATTACAGGTCCGATCAGAGGAACCGGTATCCGGAATTCCATGCCGAAGGTAAATCGGGTTCCTTTGTCGGTCTCCTCGAATATCCACAGAGTCTTATACGGGGGTCCCTTGGTAGATATTCCTTTCCAGCCCTTATTAACGTTATATTCGCGTATTTCGATTCCCACAGGAACAGTCACTCCCAATATCTTCACGTTATAGGCATACCGGGTCCCGTTTCCATGTTCTGTACCGGATATCAGCGTAAACGGAGAGACTCCCTCAAACCAGGTATGCCAGCGGGTCCAGTCGGATGCATAGGAGAATACCTCCTCCACTGGTTTCTCAATTTCGATACTGTGTTGGATTTTTTCCATAGATTCAGGATTAGGTTCTAGTTCCCTTCAGGCAATGAACGTACCACTTTAGGAATCGATATATCAACAAGAGTTAAGTCCCATATATTTAAGCGAATAGGTTTGCATGAAGTTGCTTTACACTACTAGTGCCAGCAACAGGTTTCGACAATTTTGTCGAGCATTGAAGGATTTTCGGAGCTTTGAAAAGGGTAGTGTCAGCGGTACAATTGGGAGGGTTACCGGTAATCCAGATTTTTGTCGAATTTCGACAGATTTGTCGAATCCAAATGATGAAGCGAATCTGGTTCAGCCTTGATTTCGGGTGATCCCCAGTTTTTTTATTTTATACCGTATGGCGTGCTCCGACATTGCAAGTTCTCTGGCGGCTCTGGATTGGTTCCAGCCGCTTCTCTCCAGCGCATTTTCCACAACCTCCTTTTCATACCGGGCCAGCCGGTCACGCAGGGGTTGCGGGGAATCTCCGGATGGGACATCCGGATCCGGAGGAACTTTTTCCCCGGAAAATTCTGTTGGAAGCAATCCTGGGTCAATCACCTCCGTTTCCCTGGAGGCGAGGGTCACCATTCGTTCCACCTGATTTTCCAGTTCGCGGATATTACCCGGCCAGGGATAATTCATCAGAAGCTGAAGTATTTCCGGTGAAAAGGAGTGGATCTTCTTTTTTTGTTGTCCACTGAACTTCTTCAGAAAGTGACCGGCCAGGATGGGGATATCATCCCGCCGCAAATGCAGGGGAGGGATCTCGACGGGATAGACATACAACCGGTAAAAAAGGTCTTCCCTGAAAAAGCCCTCCTCCACATGTTCTCTTAACGATTTGCTGGATGCGGCAATAATCCGCACATCTACCTTCCGGGATATATTGCTGCCCAACGGTCTGACTTCATTCTCCTGGAGTACCCGCAGGAGCCTGGACTGCATATCCATGGGAAGGTTCGTGATCTCATCCATGAAAAGCGATCCCTGGTGGGCTTCTTCCAGCAATCCCTTGCGGGAATCCATGGCACCGGTAAATGCTCCCTTGACATGTCCGAAGAGTTCACTTTCGATCAGATCGCGCGGAATGGCTCCGCAATCGATGGCGACGAATTTCTGCCCTGCTCGTTCACTCCCTTTATGGATCGCTTTTGCAATCAGTTCCTTACCGGTGCCGGTTTCTCCTTCCAGCAATACACGGACGTCACTTTTTGCCGCTGATTCCACTGCATGGAGCATGGAGACGTAAGGCGGACTCTTTCCTTTCAAACCGAACGCTTCATATTTCCTGATAAGAGCTGATTCCGGAAATACGGGCTCAAAATAGTGCTGAAGCTTCTGTACATTCCGGAGAAAAGGAGAAACCACCCCGGAGAACCGGTCCAGCAGCGACAGGATTTCCTGATCGTGGTTCCGTTCGATGACGGGATCGAGGATGAGCAGGGAGCCCAGGATTTTTCCTTCCGAGCGGAATGGCCCGCACAGAGCCGAATGGACCGATACCCTGGAAACCAGTTCCTGCCGGAACCTTCTGTCGTTTTTCAGATCCCGGGAAATCAGGCTGCGGTTGCTCTCCAGCACCCATCCCGTCAGATAGGTATGGAGGAGCTGAAACTGTGATTCACTGGTCTTACTACCCTGCTTGTAAACGGTCTTGATGGTCTCCTGGGTGGTCGGATTCACCATCAGGATCAGGACGTTTTCCGAACGGAACAGCACGGAGGCCTTTTTCACGGTCAGCCGGAGAATCTCGTCGAAACTGGTCTGTCTGGAGAGCGCATCGGCCAGGTCAAGGATCGATTCGAGAGATTGGCTGTTCATGCGGCTACCGGTCTGTGGGGATGTTCATTTTTTGATACTGGCGATGTGCTTCCTTTTCCATCTCCTCCGGAGTGAATCCACCCAGGCGTTCAAAGGGTCCTTTCCGTCCGGCCAGCCGGATGGAGAGCTCTTTCAGGGTATGGGCCCGTTCCAGTTTCGCCCCGAGTTCTTCGCAGGTTCTCCATGTTTTTGACCACCAACGGAGTGCCCTTTTCTCCCTTTTCATTACCCAGTATGCAACCCCGATCAGCCGGTAGGTCTCCATGCGCTCGTAGGCCACTTTCCTGCAGTTCCTCAGCGCTTTTCGTTTTGTTCGGCGGATCTTCGTACGCCGGCGGCGGATTTCCCTGGCTTTTCCGGCATCCATCGCTTCCTCCAGCCGGGTAATCTCCACCATCAGTGTTGCAGTCAGGTAGAAGGACTGGAAATAGGGGGAGAGGAATTCGTTACCGGCCATCCGCCATACCTCATCGAAGGCCTCTTTCATCGCCTGTTTTTCGCCAAGCATATAGAGTGCCTTGACCCATATGGACAAGGTCATGACCTGTCCCGGTTTGTTGCCCATGGTCCGGCGGATCCATTCGGCCCCTGCGGGTGCCTGATTGACCACTTTTTCGTATTCACGGAACTTGTAATGGTACAGGGCAGAGTGTGAATGATGCGCCAGCCTCCCATAGTCGTATTCGTACATCTCGGCGAAATCACTCATCCGGTTCAGTACATGCTCCGCATGGCGATCTCCCCGTTCCGTGTAGATATGGACCAGCATCCATCCATGTGTATTTGAGAGATAAATGATTCCGTTCCGGAATCCGTAATCGATCTCACTTTCGTCGTACTCATCTTCATACCATCTTCCGGTGATCAGGTGATAAAAGCTCCCCATGAAATGATTGTGAATCTGCAACAATTGATCCTCCCCGGAAAATGTCGCGTTGCAAAAGTCCAGTATCCGTCCGAATATCTTCAGGGAGATCCCACCCAGCCCAAAGAGTGTAGCGATAATCACTATACGCCTGCCGTAATCCTGGGTGTAGCGGCTGAGTCTGGGAGCGTAATACATGGTCTCGAGGACATACCTTAGAGGTCGGGTGATCGTCAGACCAAACAGTTTTTTATCGATCAGATCGTTGATCTCCAGTTGAAGATTGGTACCCTGCTTTCTTCCGAGCAGAGACGGGAAGCGGAGTTTAAACAGGAAGGCGACCAGTCCGGCCAGAGCACCCGGGAGGAGCAATCCGGTGGACCGGGGAACCCCTGCATGGTAGTGGTCAAGGACCTTCTCCAGATATTCGGAGGTTTCGATAAAGTGCCCCGAACTGAAGTGTGCCAGGGCGATGTTTTTGTGGAGGGTTGCTACCTTTTCTGCATCCGCCCGGGTTCCTTTCTTTTCCAGGTAGATGGAGAGCGCTTCGCGGAAATAGTGGAGAGCTTCAATGGAGGCGGAAGAGCGCAGTGCCACATCACCGGCCCTAACCAGATAGTCCTCGGTCTTGTCGGGATCCTCGCCGAGGCCAAAGTGGTAGGAGAGGATCCCGTAATAGTCCTGCAGTCTGTCCGCACAGAGTTCCTCGATGGCCCGGCCCAGATTCCGGTGCAGCTCTTTTTGATGGCTTTCGGGCAGGCTTTCGTAAACGGCCTGGTGGATCAGGGCATGCTTGAACTGGAACTCCCGTTTACCGAGACCCCTGATCAGCTGTGATTTTACCAGCTTTTCCAGTGAGGCGTTCAACGGGATGAAGTCCGGGGTGATCCGTGACAGGAGTTCCTGTGAAAAATTCCTGCCGATCACCGAGGCAATCTTCAATAAATTCCGGGCATCCTCCGAAAGCTTGTCAATGCGGGTCATCAGGATTCCCTGGATCGACCGGGGTATATTGGTAGTCAGCGCCTTACCGGAGATCCGTACTTCATTGCCACCGGTTTCCAGGATCCCCTCATCTTCCAGTGAGGCCACCATCTCCTCCGTGTAGAGGGGATTGCCTTCCGCCTGCCGGAATACCAGCTCATGCACCTCCCTGGAGAGTGTTTTCACTTTCAGCAGGTTTCGGACAAGGTGTTCGGAATGGGCGGCCTCCAGCGGCTGCAGACCGATCTCTGCATGGATTTTCCCGTACCGGTCCCTGGCCGACTCCAGCAGTGCGTCGCCGGTATCGGTGTAGCCGGGCCGGAATACGCTGACAAAGAGTATGGGGAAGGATTCTGCCAGCCAGTAAAGAGAGCGCAGCATCCGGAGTGAACTCTGGTCGGCCCAGTGAAGGTCCTCGGTAAGGATCAAAAGCGGTTGCTGCCGGGAGGCTTCTGTCAGCAGGGTACGCAGGTTTTTCAGGATCAGTTTCTCCAGACCCTCTCCCTCCTGTTTGTTTATTCGTTCGCTGTAGCGCTGATCCATATGCATGCCCATCAGCGTGGCGATAAAGGGAAATACCTCGTCGGCCTCTGAAGGGCAGATGGAACGGACGCACTGTTCCAGTTTCTCGCAGGCCGGTTGTTCTGCCTCAGCTGCTTCGATCCCGGCCAGGCATTTGATCTGTTCGATCAGCGGGTGAAAGCTGAGGACTTCTCCGGATGACTGGGCACTTCCCTGCAGGAGGCGGTATTTCTCGCTCTTCTGCCTGCTGAGGAATTCGCCGATCAGCCTCGACTTTCCCACACCGGCCTCACCGGTCACGCTGACAATGGAGCCTTCGCCCCGGTATAGTTTCAGCATCTGGAACTGCAGGTTTTCAAGCTCCTCTTCCCGTCCCACCAGACCGGACCGGCCATGGCGGACTTCCGTGTGGTGTTTCCGTATATCCCTGATCTGATTCGATATCAGGAGAAATAAGGGGACCGGGTCGGACCGGCCGGGAAGCTGAAACGGTTGTTGTTCCCGGAATTCAAACAGGGGCCTGCTGATGGAACGGGTCAGCGGTCCGACCAAAATTTCCCCCTCTGCTGCCAGTTTGACCAGATGGTGTGATACGGACAGGGGTCCTCCAAGTGCCGAGTAGGTGTCCGAGCCCTGTTCCCTGCCTGTCTTCACAATGGCATAACCGGTGTCGATGGCGATGTGCAGCTTGAAATCTATCCGTTCTACGTTGTCACGATCCGGGGCTGGGGTGCGGAGTGAAATGGCTGCATTGATGGCCTGGACCGGGGCATTCTCCCCCCTTTCGGCCATACCGTACAGGATGGTGGCTCCGTAATCAGTCCTTCCCGTAACGATGCCTCCGAACTGCCTGGCAACCCGTTCAATTTTTGCCTGAAGCAGCTCCAGCAGGTCCATGGCTTCCACCTCATTTTTTCCTGTGTAGAGATTTTCCAGGTTACTGACCTCCACAATCAGGAGGGTGACCAGGCGGCGTTCGACCCTTCTGTCCTTTCGGTCATCCCCCGGATACATGTCCCGGGGAGATGGTTGAAGACTGCCCTGGATCCGCTTCAATTCGGCGGAAAGCATTTCAGCGGATGCAAGGCGTTCCTCCTGCTTTTTCCTCAGGCAACGGTATATCAGTTTCTCCAGATCCGGGGTTACCTGCTCATTGATCTCCGACGGGGGGACAGGGGATTTATCCAGGATCGAATAGAGGACAGCTGCTTCGTATTCATGGGCAAAGGGAAGAACCCCGGTGGTCATCTCGTAGAGAACAACGCCCGCTGACCAGATATCGGTAAGATGATTCACCCGCTGGCCCTGTGCCTGTTCCGGGGAGCAATAGGCGACAGACCCGAGAAGTTCCCCGGTCCGCGTGGACCCTTTCGTGGTAGTCATCCGTGCCAGTCCGAAATCGAGGATCTTCACCTGGCCCTCTGTAGTGACCATGATGTTCTCCGGCTTGATGTCCCGGTGAATGATCCCTCTGGCATGGGCGTGGGCAAGTCCGTCGGCAATCTGGATCGCATAGGCGATCAGCTGTTCCATCGAAGAGAGTCCCCTGGTGATCAACTGTCTCAGGGTCTCACCCTCGTAGTAATCCATGCTGATGAAATGATCTCCCTGCGGAGTTTCGTCCACTTCATGGATGGTGCAAATGTTCGGGTGCTGAAGGGAGGAGGTGAGTTTTGCTTCCCTGAGAAACCGTTTTCTCCACTCTGAATTCTCCGTGAGTTCGTGGGACAATAATTTGAGGGCTACCATGCGCTCGAGGCGGGGGTCCCTGGCTTTAAACACCACCCCCATTCCGCCTTTGCCCAGCTCTTCCAGAACCTCATATCGGGAAATGGTATGCACGATAGTTAGATAGGGTGGATGAATAAAGATAAACAAAATCATCCACTTGGGTGATGTTCACAGATGAGGAATCAGGAGCCTGTAAGTTGATGCTTAACGAATATCTGGCCCATCGTTTTGCTCATCGGGCGGCTTGCGATTCAATGGATCCGCATCCAGCACGAACATGCCGCGGCCGTGGGTGGCGATGATCACCATGTTGTCGCGGGGATGGATGGCCAGGTCGTGCACGTAGGTGCATGGAAGGTCGCCCAGCACCTGCCATTGGTTGCCCCGGTCTGTGGAGATATATACCCCCACATCGGTCCCCGCATAAAGAATGGAATCTTTGCCGGGATCCTCCCTGATCACGTTGACCGGTCCGGCCGGGATATTTCCGGAGATATCTTCCCAGGTGGATCCGAAATCCTCAGACCGCCAGACATATACGGCCGCATCGTCGTCCCTGCGGCCGGTCTGGGTCACATAGACGGTTCCGAAATCGTGCTGTGAGGCAACGATCCTTGAAATCCACCTGACCGGCAATGGTTCCTTGCGCATGTCTTCCCAGCTCTTTCCTCCATTTTTTGTTCTCCA
Organism: uncultured Bacteroides sp.; assembly: GCA_964604655.1. GTDB lineage: Bacteria > Bacteroidota > Bacteroidia > Bacteroidales. Next base: position 16,279 of record CAZRZY010000033.1, read on the forward strand.
CAATCGACCATCATCGGTCCCTGCATAGAGCAGGGAGGGGTTGAAGGGTGATTCGTCCAGGGCACTGATGGTCTGGTAACTGATATCCCCCTTTTTATCCGGGTCGTTGTAGGTCAGGTCCGGACTGATCCGTTCCCAGGTACCCCCCTGGTCATCTGATCTCAGCACATATTGTACCCCGTGGTATACGATGTCCGGGTTGTGGTGGGAAAGCAGGGTGGGGGCCACCCACTGTCCCCTGAATGCGGGATCCTCCGGAAAGGTTTCCGGTAATACCCATTCCTGGTCATTGGGGTACCCCTCTACGGTGGACCGGGCCAGTTTTCCGTAAAAAAGAGAAGCATAGATGGTGTTGTTATCCCGGAGATCCACCGCATGGGTGCTTCCTTCCGCGCCCAGGGTGTAGTTCCATTCGGTGGGCCTGACCTGATCCCTGCCGTCCGAAAGGTCCACTTCGGTGTAGAAACTGTGGTGGTCCTGTACCGAGCCGTAAACCCGGAAAGGATCGTGCATATCGCAGGCCACATTGTAGAACTGAGCCAGAGGGAGCTCCGGGATAAGATTGCGCCAGTTCTCCCCCCGGTCGTAGGAGACACTGATCCCCCCGTCGTGTGCCGCCAGGATATAATTGGAATTATCCGGATCGATCCACATTCCGTGCTGATCGGCATGGATCTTCTCTTTGATGGGTTCGAAGGTGGCCCCTCCATCGGTGGAGACATTGATCCAGAGGCCCAGGGTATAGACACGGTCCTCGTCGTTGGGATCCACCCGCATCTGTCCGAAAACCCATCCATAGGTGCCGGAGTGGCCGGTCATGTATTTTTTGGTCTCTTCGGTCAGACCGCTCACCTGCCTCCATGTTTCTCCCGCATCGTCAGAACGGTAGAGGGTGGCCCCTTTGATCACATCTTTTTTGGGACGTCCGTAAGCGTCCAGTTCACCCTCTTCTGCTTCATAGGCGATTTCATAATCGTCCACGAAGGCGTAGACCACATCGGGATTGGAGCGGGCGATATCGATGCCGGTCCTGCCCATATACCGGGATGAAGGAAGCCCTTTTTTTAATTGCTTCCAGCTCTGACCTCCGTCGGTGGTTTTCCATACCCCGTTGTTCCGGTGATGAGCATAGGTCCGCGGATCATTCCATTTCTGCCGGGTACGCTGCCAGGTGGTGGCATACAGCACATCGGGGTCCCTGGGATCCATGACCACATCATTCACCCCGCTTTCCGGTCCCCTGTAAAGGACCTTTTCCCAGTTTCCACCCCCGTCGGTGGTCTTAAACAATCCCCTCTCCTCATTTTCCGTCCACTCGTGACCTGCCGAGGCTACATATACGATATTGGGATTGGAGGGATGGACCAGGATCCGGGAGACGGTAAAGGTCTCCTCCAGGCCCATGTGCTTCCAGCTCTCCCCGCCGTCGGAGGTTTTCCATACCCCGCTTCCGGGATTGGACGACCGGAAAATATTGGCCTCCCCGGTTCCCGCCCAGACCACCTCCGGATCGGAGGGATCGATGGCCAGATCACCGATGGTGGAAGTGCCCTGGTTTTCAAAGACCGGTTCAAAGGTGACCCCCTCGTTCACACTCTTCCAGATACCTCCCGAGGCGCTGGCCACCCAGATGGTGTAACTCTGCCCTTTAGGCCCCACCGCTTCCACATCGGTGCATCTTCCGCTGATGTTGGTCGGCCCGATAAACTGCCAGTGGAGGTCGGCAAACCCGGAGGCGGTTCGCATCTGTTCGTGTTGTTCATACATCTCCAGTTTCTCTGCTCCGGTCTCCAAAGGAGCTTTCTCCTGAGCATTAGAGGGATGTGTCCAATGAAACAGTATTATAAGGATGGGAAGGTATTTCATGCGGTCATAGATTTGAAGCTGAAATAAAAGTAGCCATTTTTTGATGTCGCAGGATTTTAATAACTTATGAACCTTAAAATAAGCGTCACTAAACCTAATCATGATGAAATGCCGGTTCGTTTTTCTGGGAATGGCTCTTTTTATGGCCTTTACAGTGAAGGCACAAATCCACCTCTTTTTGGATGAGCAGACAATAACACTGGACGAAGTAAGTGTCTCCGCATGGGTATTTCCGGTTGCGGGCAGCCTGGACGAGGCGCTGTCCGATCTGAATGACTTTGCCAAGGACCGCAGTGATGTGAGAATGAAAAGTGATGGGAGAGAGATGATGATCGGGGAGAAAGTGTCCATTCCGGCCATCTCCACCAACCGTGGCGACCTGATCGGATTTGGATTTAGCCGTGACCTGGACAACGACCTGGCCCTCGTGTACCGGCTGGGGTATGACATTGCGCTGAACAGCGCTGAATGGCCCGACGAGATGGAAAATTTCAGGAGTTATGCCAGGGCGTTTATGGCGTACCATTTCGACCAGTCTTATGCCCGGAGGATCGATGAACTGGAAAAGGAGCTAAAAGGATTTGAACGGGATAAGTCCCAATTGGAAAGAAAGATCGGCCGGCTGACCAAGGACATCAATAAACTGGGCAAAAAGATCGGGGAGGAGACCGAGACAGAAAAAATCAATGAGCTGGAAGTGGAGATCAATGAGGCAGAGAATGAGCTGAAAGTCCTGATGAGCGAGGTATCGCCCCTGGAATCTCAAATTTCCAGCATTCAAAAGAAGATCGATCAGAATAAGGCAGAATCCAATACTTACCAGGGTACGATCGGTGTCCTCTGACGACCGATACACCTTTTTTTCATTACTTTGCGGGAAAGAGTGATGCATGCAGGTCCTGATAGTGGAGGATGAGCAGTCGTTGATGGAATCCATGGTATCCTATCTGGAGATGGAAGGATTCCGCTGTGAGCAGGCGAATGATTATCACTCCGGACTTGTTTCCCTCGATAAGCATGATTATTTCTGTATGCTGATCGATCTGAACCTTCCCGATGGCGATGGTCTGGAACTTGTTCGACTGGCCAGGGAGAACCAGGATCAGACAGGAATTATTATTATCACAGCCAGAGACGCCCTGGAGGAGCGCATCAAAGGGCTGGACGTGGGAGCCGACGACTACCTGGTGAAGCCATTCCATCTTTCGGAACTGGTGGCCAGGATCCATTCGGTGACCCGGCGGACACGCACCAGGGGAGAAGAGGTGCTCAAATTCGGGGAGTTACAGGTTTTTCCGGAGGAGAGGATCTGCCAGGTGAAAGAAACACCGGTGGAGCTCACAAAGAAAGAGCTGGACCTCTTGCTTTTCCTGATGTCGAACCGCAACAGGGTGATCACCAAGGAGAGTATTGCGGATTATCTGTGGGGTGAATATGGCGGAGGATACGGATCCTATGAATTCGTTTATACCCATCTGAAGAATTTGAGGCGCAAGTTGATCGATGCAGGGTGTCCCGATTATATCCACAACATTTATGGGGTGGGGTACCGGTTTTCCCTTCCTTAGGAAGCTTATGAACCGAACATTTTGAACGGATGAAGCTGCTTACCAAGACCACTCTCCATATCGCTACTCTCTCCCTGTTCCTGTTCTTTATCATGGGCATTATCTTTTTCCAGTTTCTGAAGCATTTCAGTATTTCAGAACTGGATCAGGAACTGTTAAAATTGCGGGAAATGGTGGACCGGCAGTTAGACCCACTGCAGGAGCAGGCAAGGGAATCGCGGGCCCCGGAAATTCCCGGTATTGACAGGATCACCATCGAACCCGGGAAAGGAGATGAATCATTCATACACAAAGGGGATACTCTTTTATATGACAGCATCGGTAACAGGCACCGAACCTACCGGCTGTTGCGTTACCATACCAGTGCGGAGGGCATTCCGCTAGCAGTCACACTCTATAAGTCCACCACCCCCACCGATCAGCTGGTGGAAAGGGTTACCCTGATGATGACCCTGATGGTGATCCTTTTCCTGGCCGGCATTTTTATTCTGAACCGTTTTCTGTTCGGAAATCTCTGGAAAGAGTTTTTCACGGCTCTGGAGAAGCTTAAGGCTTTTGATACCACCAAGGAACCAGTAGTGCTCGGAGAACAGGATATTGATGAATTCAATGAGTTAAACAGGGTGCTGGAGCGGATGACAAGGCGGCTCTCCAGCGAATACAAAGAGCTTAAGGAGTACACCGATCACACTACTCATGAGTTGCAGACCCCTCTTGCGGTGATCATGACCAAGATCGAACTGTTGCTTCAATCAAAGAAGCTGGGGCCGGAGGAGGTCAAGCTGATCCAGTCCGTCAACCGAAGTGCTGATCATCTTTCCAGGCTAAACACCGCGCTGACCCTTATCACCCGCATTGAGAACAGACAGTTTACCGGCCGGGAAGAGATCAGGCTGGCAGCTCTGCTGGATGACCATCTTGAAATGCTCGGGGAACTCATGGAGATACGGAAGATCACCATTGAGAAGGAATACAAAGATGAGGTTTCTGTAGTTATGGATGCCGGACTGGCAGGTATTTTGGTGGCCAATCTGTTGAAGAATGCAATAGTGCACAATGTGGAGGGAGGGAGCATCCGTCTGGAGCTTAAGGGTACCGGTATGGTTATCTGCAATGACGGTCCCCCCTTACCGTTCGACCGCAATGAACTCTTCAGCAGGTTTGTTCGAAATAAGCGGTTACCGGACAGTTTTGGTCTGGGGCTCTGGCTGGCGCGGAAGATCTGCGAATCATACGGATTCCACATAGATTATCAGTACCCTAAGAACCGGCATTGCTTCCAGCTGGAATTCAAACCGTAATTCAGGTTGATTGTAGATAGCGGCTTAGTTATTTTGTATACAATGGTTTGACGGCGACCAGAGACTTTAAAACCCGGATTTTCAGAGGGACCGTTTCATTCAGATGAGGCGGTTTTTCTGTTTCTGCGTGGAAATTTATTATACCACTTAATATGTATCTTGTACGTTTACTTGAGTGAAGCCCGGGGGGTGGGTAAAAATCAACAGGAGCTATGTATGGTCAGAAACGAATAATCAGAAGAAACTAAATGCGGTCTGCCCGATGATCTACACGTTCACATTCAACATCCATATTTATATTAGCGCCGTCACCCTTCTGTCCGGATTGACCAATGTGGTGCTTGCCATACAGGGATGGAGACGTGACCGATCCTATTCGAAGGCCGATTCCCTCTCTTCTCTCATATTTACCATCTCCCTGTACCTCCAGCTGATCCTGGGTCTGATCATCTATTTTACCCTGCGAACCTCCCTGGAAGGAACCGCATGGCAGGTACCGGATACAGAAAATGATGCCTCGCTCAGGTTCTGGGCCATAGAACATATCGCTTTGATGATCTTCGCGCTCTTCCTGACGCAGATCGGGCGGATATTTATTAAAAGCTCGTCAGCAGCACATTCAAAATTCAGGGCCACCTTGTTTTACAACGGGATCTCTCTTTTATTGATCTTCTTCTCACTCAGCATCGCCCTCCTCTTTCGTTAATATTGAGCACCATCGCCTACCTCAGGGCTGCCTTGCTCATCAGGTGCTCCGGGATCTCCACATTGAACAGGATCTCGTCTACGATCAATTCGGTACCGGAGCCTTTTTTCAGCATATCTCTGAAGGTGATCTTACCTGGGTACCAGCGTGAACCGATCCGGGTGATATCGGTCAGTTCCGTCTTTTTCAGCAGCTTCCCGCTCTTGGCATAGAGCTCCTCTTTCAGCGGAATATAGCGGTCTTTGTCCACCCAGAGTTTCCTCATTTGATAGGCCACATCTTCCGTCTTCGCTACCATCTCCACCACCCAGCATTCGGTCTCCCTTACGGTCTCGGAATCCACCACAACAGCGTCATATTTGCTGGTCAGGTTCGGGTCGTCCATCATATCCTCATAGGAGAGATCGGATCCCATCACCGACTGCCGCAGCATATGACCGGAAATCTGTATGGTGCGATCGGTGGATGGAGAAAAAATCCAGAGCTGGTCGTCCAGTTTAAGCATCTTGGTACCCCTTTCCCTGGCGGGAGACAGGTATTCTGTATAGGCAGACTCATCTCCCTGTGCCCAGGTCTCCGATTCAATGGTGCGGGAAGTTCGGGGTCCGTGGATCACCATCTTCGACTTGACAAATCTGGTCTCGGAGGACATATTCTGGTCGATCCTGTCAAGGATCTCCTCTCCGGAAGGTTGCGCTCCAAGGATGGTCACTGTCCCCAGAAGCACGTTTGCGCTCAGAATCATATTATTTCGTTTCATGCCTGTAATTCTTTAAAAAGTTGTGCGGTTTTTCGTTGATAGATACCTATTCCGGCCAGAGCTGTTCCCAGAACGGTTGCAAGAATTCCCGGGATGAATCCGATATAGTAAGTGTCTGTGGTGATCCGGGCTTTCATTACACTCTGCATCATCATGGTGGAGCCCTGCATCATGTCAGAAATATCGATCCCTTTGGATAATAGAGATGCAAACAGCAGACCAAAAGCAGTTCCGGCCACCGAACCGGCCAGACCGATAAATATGGATTCGGTGATCAGGCTTCGGTAGATATGGTTCTTTTCCTCACCGATGGCCATCCGCAATCCCATTTCTCCATAGCGTCGCAGGCCGCCCAGAAGTCCCGAATTCCATAGTACGATCGACATGGCCACCAGGAATAACCCGATTATGATCCCTTTAAAATAATCGATCAGATCCAGGAACATGGTCATGATTCCCTGTTCGCGCAGGGAAAGCATTACAGGAGAAAACTCGTCTTCAGGATCGCTGTATTTCTGATTAAAACTGGTGGCAATGGCTGAAGCTTTTTCATCCATATATTCACCGCCAGGCTGGTATCCCAGTATTTCACCTACCGCGCCCTGCATGTCCAGGGCCTGCCGGATGGTGTTGATATCAGCCACGATTCCTCCCCGGTCCAGTGCCTTGGCCCCAAATTTCACCGTTCCGGAGACGGTGAAATTGGTGATGGACATGGCACCGTACATGGTGGTCCCGATCAGAGTGACGGGATCACCCGGGTTCACCTCCAGTTTGGTGGCAAATTCATCACTCAACAGGATCTCCTCCGGTTCCTGGGGAAGCCTGCCGTGTATAATAGCCTTCTGTAGGTTCAATCGCTCAATCTCTTTGCTTTCCGGGGAAAGGAGGTCCACTGCCATTCCTCCACCAGGCCCCTGTTCTCTGGTTTCGCCGTGATCATCAGGGACATCCACCAGTCCGCCGAACTTGATGCGTTCCACCCACTCCATTTCCGGGAACTCATCGGAAAGATCTTTCAGGACCTGATCTTTTCCAAGAAGCGCCAGGTCATTGGGAATCTGATCGATGTTTTCATGGTAAGCCCGGCTCATGACCTTTACATGACCGGTGGCAAACCTGGCATTGAAAACGATCATATCGCCCAGTACCCCGGTGACCCAGGCCTGCATCAGTACCACCAGGGTCACACCGATCGCAACAACGATGGCGGGCATCAGGCTCCGGGAACGATCTCTGAACAATCCTTTTATATAAAACCGCAACATGACTTTTCGTTTTACATGTTATTGAATTCTGCCCTTAATGGCATCAATGGGATTCATCCGGGCGATCTTGCGGGAGGGCAGGTAGCTAACCACCAGTGTGGCGATCATCACCAGAATGATGGTGCCCAGTACAAGGGCCGCACTGTAGTAAGGATACATATGCTGCGCCGCCGCCAACCCGAAGTCATCGGCTTCTTCAGGCATCTGGATACCGGAGGACCGGATCCACAAAAGCAAAGGGAGCCCGTAAATGGTGCCTGCTATCAGAGCCAGGATGGCGTGCATGGCGCCTTCCACGGTAAAGATCCCCACCACCTGCCTTCGGGTGAGGCCCATGGCGATGTAGGTTCCGATTTCCCTTTGACGGCGGAAGATCGAAAGAACCTGAGTGTCGAAGATGGCCAGAAGGGCCAGTGCCAGGATTAGCAGGTAGAACATGGACCCACCTACCGATTTGGTCCTGATCATCTCTTCCAGTTCCTTAAACAGGAAGTCGTGTCCCTTGAATTCCCAACCTGCCATTAAATCAGGATCTTCGGGCATCTCGCCCACTACTACCAGGGAGGCCTCTTCTTCCATTCCGGTCAGCTGGCGCAGTCTCGAGAGGGAGATCCAAACCTGTCCCTGGTCCACTGCCGGTACGGCAGTCTGGAAAATTCCGGTAATGCGGAATTCAGCTGCATCAAACGTTCCATGGACATCCCTCCACCGGACCAGCAGGTAATCCCCTTCCCGGAGATTGGCAGATTGGGCCAGACGGGTACCGATCACGGCAGTGATATCCTCCGTCTCCGGCTCCAGGCGTTCAGTGGGGATAGAGAGGATTTCCTGTCGTGTATCGATTCCTTTAAGCAGGGCCCCCATCATCCTTCCTTCCGGGTAGATGGTAGCCTGGGTTACCAGGATCGGTGCGGCCTGGCCTTCAGCCGCAAGTGCCTCCAGCGGAGCAGGTACCGGACCATGTGCATCCACCAGAGTCATGGCATCATAGGGATCATAGTTTTCATGCCAGAACTGTCCCTGTGCCACTTCCCACTCAATGCTCTCGAAACGGGCCTGCCGGTCCCATCCCTGATAGAGTCCGTTCATGAAGATGATCAACACGTAGGCCAGGGAAAGAACCACTACAATAAGCAGCGTCCTCAATCCTGCACCTATGAGATTCTTGTAGGCTAGTTTGAATGAGATCATGGTTCTAAGCGTTTTCCTTTATTTGTTCATCGGAAGTCACTTCGCCATCCACCAGCCGGATGATCCGTTGCAGGTAACCGATTACTTTATCATCATGTGTGGCAAAAATGAAGGTGGTTTCCAGTTTCTTGTTCAATTTCTCCATGGTCTGGAGAATATGGTGAGAGTTCTCTGCATCCAGGTTGGCGGTCGGTTCATCGGCCAGCACCAGCTCCGGGGTTTTTACCATGGCTCTGGCGATGGCAACCCGCTGGCTTTCCCCTCCCGATAGTTGAGGTGGTTTGGATTTGATCTTTCCGGAAAGACCGACCCACTCCAGTGCTTCCAGAACCGCTTTTTTGCGGTCGGAGGCTGGCATTTTCAGAAGCAAAAGGGGGAATTCCACATTCTCGAATACGGTGTAAACAGGCATCAGATTGTAAGTCTGGAAGATGAAACCGATATGGTTCTTGCGCAGCACTGCTGCTTTTTTTGGGTTCATGGCTCTGGAGGTAGTCCCGATGACTTCGGTTATTCCGTTTGTCGGCGTGTCCAGCGACCCGATAATATTCAGAAGGGTGGTCTTCCCCGATCCGCTTGGACCGACAATACCGGTAAATTCACCTTTTTCAAAGGTGAGATTAATGTTATTCAGGGCAGTGAACTCGCCCCCGCCTACCGGGAATCTCTTGGCCAGGTTCTCTATGGTGATGATTGCGCCGTTTTTCATGGTTCGATAGTTTATGTGAGTCGATGGTGAGTGCTTCGTTCTTCGAAAGGTGTCGCTTAATGATTGAATACGGCCATCAGCTGGAATCCCCAGCCACTGTACAGTGTGGTTTGCGGATCGATATTATAAAGCTGATAAGTCTCGGGATTCCAGAAGCCCATTACATAAAAGCCCCAGCGGTCGAATGCCATGGACCAGTTTACAAATCGGTACATCGAACCGGAGGTAAAATCGTAAAATACCATGGCGTTCAGATGGTGGATAATCGTTAACGGGTAGGTGGCTGAAATAAGTCCGAAAACCAGGTTCTCCTCGCTTCCCAGCGGCTGCTCTCCCTGAAGATAGGCAAAGGCTTCTGCAATCAGGTTCAGCCCGTTACCCAGATCGAATGTATAATCGATTCCGGTATTCAACAGGCTGGTGAACTTCAGATCCGTAAAATTGAGATCCTGGTGAATCAGGGCTCCCTCAGCCCAGAGTCCCACTCCCAGATCCACTTTCATATCAAGTCCCACCCGGTTCTCCGGATAGGTTGTTCCCATCGATATGGAATCCGGAACAAGACCAAAAGCGTGAGCGGTCCGATGGTGATAGGTGGCGGCCACCTCTCCTGTAAACAAAGGGAGCTGGATCCGTCCGCCATATTCCATGCTGTTTTTCTTCGACGGAAGGACTTCCCACCCCTTGGTCTTATCTTCGCCGTAGAGCGCCCAGAGCCAGATGTTGGCGTTATTGAGGAAATAGTAGCGTCCCAGCATTCCGTATACGCCATCGGTCAGCTGAAGCGGATCGCGCGGATCGATCCGGTCGAACCACATCAGCGGACGAAAGAGCGCTGCCGAACCGAAGTTGATTTTTTGCAACCCCGCCCTTAGCTCAAACTGGTTGCCTGAAAAACGGACCCACATCCGGTAGGGGGAGAGATTGCTGCCGGCCCGCAGGCTGTCACCGGACTGGCAGAGCAGACTGCCCCAAAGGTTAGCTGAGAATTCTCCATCCAACGTAAAATCCCCAACAGGAAGTGCAAAGGAGAGTTCAGGTATATACCTGAGGCCTGCCTGTGCCTGGAAGGGATGGGCCGGGTTGACCGACGTCCACCCAATGGCCTGCCCGTGATATTCCATGGACTGGGCACTAGCCTGGCATACAGGCAGGAGTAGCCATGCCAGGATGTACACGTCCCACAAACGGTATGTTGCCCGCATCGGTTTCATCGATGATGTTCCCTGCTTAAGATCCCGTAAAACAGGAACTTGGTGATCTCCATCGCCAGGTCCTGTGGATGATCGTACATATTCAGCAGCCGGTCGTCATGGGTCATTGCGATCAGCTGGTTCATCATATACATAATGAAATCCACTTTCAGATCTTTCCGGATATCCCCATTTTCCTGGGCTCTGGCAAAGTCATTCACTAACATCTGCAGATTCTCCTGTGAGAGCTTGTTCAGGTGGTTGATCATTTCGGGATCGGCGCTTTGCACGAAGTCCCGGAAAAACTCGTTGCTCATGGTCTGGATCTGTTCCCGCTTCAGTTCGATCAGTTGGGCGACCTTTTCTGGATAGGGGACATCGCTGTTCATGATTGTCTGATACCTATCCATACTATAAGTAAGGGTCTGGTCCATGATCGTTTTCACCAGTTCCAGCTTATTGGGAAAGTACTTATAGAAGGTCATCTTACTGATCCCCGCTTCACTGCAGATCTCCTCCACCGTTACCCTCCTGAATCCGAATTTCCAGAACAGGTCTTTTCCGGTAGTGAGCAACTGTTCTTTCTTGGACATGGACAAATCTTCCATAAGTATACGAAATACGTTTACTAATACATATTTCGTACAAATATAGAAGATGGTAAAGCCCTTGTCAAGAAAAATCGTAAAAATCGTACTTCACCCTCCTGGATCCGATACAAACAGCACCTTTATTCCCCGCTTTTCCCGTAATTGGGCAGGACCCTGGCACTGGGATCGTCCACATTGCAGTTTTCCCACTTTTTATTCGGCATCCAGAAGTTCACCACGGACTGTGACCGTCCCGGGAAGTGGGATTCGAAGATATCCCGGTACATGAGCGATTCCTTGGAAATGGGGGTGGCATGCTTGTAGCGGCGTTTCGCTTCGAACAGGTCGGCGTCCGAGTACATCTCGCCGGCATACGCCTTCAGGTTGTCGGTCACACTGTGCCCCACCGCATCAGAAAATGCGGCCTTCTCCCTGTAAAGAATATCCTGTGGAAGGTAATCACCTTCAAACGCTTTTCTTAACAGGTATTTACCGATCCCGGTGAAGTTCATTTTCTTCTCGGGCGGAATACTCATGACATATTGGACAAAATCCAGGTCCCCGAAAGGCACCCTGGCCTCCAGTCCGTTAGAGGAGATACTCCGGTCGGCCCTCAGCACATCGTACATATAGATCTCCTTAAGCCTCTTTTCCGCCTCCTTCTGGAATGCTGCGGGAGTGGGGGCAAAATCGGTGTATTTGTATCCGAATATTTCATCGCTGATCTCCCCGGTCATCAGTACTTTGATGTCGGTATTTTCAGAGATGTATTTACTGACCAGAAACATCCCCATGGAAGCGCGAATGGTAGTGATATCGTATGTTTCAATATAATAGATCAAGGTGCTGAGCGTATCAAAAATGTCCTGGCGGGTGAACAGGACTTCTGTATGATCGGCCCCCAGATAATCTGCCACGATCCTGGCATACTTAGTGTCAATAGGATCGATATCGATCCCGACTGCAAAGGTGCGAATCGGTTTATCAGACATCCTTGCAGCAATCGCACACACCAGGCTGGAATCGAGTCCCCCGCTGCACAGAAAACCCACAGGCACGTCGGCATGCAGCCTTTTCTCAACACCCAGTGTGAGGTATTTATTGATATTCAACAGCACCTCCTCCATCTCATCATCGGTGTAGCGCTCTACCTTGGATATATCCCGGAAGCAGACGAACTTGTCCCCGTCATAAATATGTCCCGGAGGGAAAGGTTTGACCTCCTCACAGAGATCACTCAATGCCTTCATTTCACTGGCAAACATGATTTTACCGTTTGGTCCGTACCCGTAGAACATGGGCCGGATCCCTACCGGATCCCTTGCTGCCACATATTTATCTTTTTTTTCATCGTAAATAACACAGACAAACTCGGCATCGAGCCGGCGGGCGGTCTCCAGCATACCCAGCTCCAGGTACATGGGAATGATCACCTCGCAATCGCTGCTGGATTGAAAAGAGTAAAGGTCCCGATACTCCTCCATCAGTAACTGGTAATTATATACTTCACCGTTGGCCACCAGGTGCACATGCCCGTAGTTCATAGGCTGGTTGCCGTGGTCGGAGGTATCGATGATTTTCAACCTGTGAAACCCCATCCAGCCGCGCTCTCCGAAATCAGCAGCGATGGTATTATTGGGTCCCCGGTATTTGATTTTTTGGAATTCGCTGACCACGCTGAGCCGCATCATCTTATCACTTCCCGTGTAAACTGAAAAACCACACATAGCCGATTAATTTGTTAAAAATTATAATTAAACAGGCCGTAAATATAATGAATTATAATATAAGACAAGAAATAAGTAACAAAATATCTAATTTTAGAGAGTATAGGTTATGAATTCGCAAAATCGCGCGAATCTGATAACTCCCGAAAAAGTAGGATAGGAATGGAAGAATCGGGCCGGGCAGCGGACTAGTTGCCCCCGTATTGCATGAGGAATGCCTTGATGAAAGGATCGAGCTCGCCGTCGAGTACTGCCTGGACATTGCCTGTCTCCTGATTGGTTCGAAGGTCCTTGACCAGTTTATAGGGATGAAGAACGTAGTTTCGAATCTGGGAGCCCCATTCAATTTTCATTTTGCTGCCCTCAATGGCGGCCTGTTTCTCCCGCTTTTTTTTCAGCTCAATCTCGTACAGGTGAGACTTCAGGATCCGCATGGCATTCTCCCTGTTCTTCAGCTGAGACCTGGTTTCGGTATTATCCACCGTAATCCCGGTGGGCAGGTGACGTACCCGCACCCCGGTCTCCACCTTGTTTACATTCTGTCCCCCTGCTCCGCCCGAACGGAAGGTGTCCCACTCGATATCGGCGGGGTTCACCACGATCTCTATGGATTCGTCGATTACCGGGGTGACAAAAACGGATGCAAAGGAAGTATGCCGGCGGTTGTTGGAGTCGAACGGGGAGAGGCGTACCAGGCGATGGACACCGTTCTCGCTTTTAAGAAATCCGTATGCATAGTCACCGCTCACTTCAAGGGTTACTGATTTGATGCCGGCTTCATCTCCCTGCACCATGTGAAGTTCCCTGATTTTATAATCGTGTTTTTCCCCGTAACGCAGATACATGCGCATGAGCATTTCGGCCCAGTCCTGACTTTCGGTGCCTCCAGCACCGGAGTTGATCTTCAGAATCGCTCCCAGACCGTCCTCCTCATTCTGCAGCATGTTCCTGGATTCGAGATCTTCGGTCAATTCCAGGGCTTTCGAGAACTGTGTTTCCACCTCCTGCTGGGAGGCTTCTCCTGCTTCAAGGAATTCGGCCAGTACGTTCAGGTCATCAATGGCCGTCTGGACTTTACGATACCCTTCTACCCAACCTTTTAGCCGGGCAATCCTGCGAAGATGCTCCTCCGCTGATTTCGGATCATTCCAGAATTCAGGATCCTGTGTTTTCTGTTCTTCCTCTTCTATACGGATGGTTTTTCCATCCACGTCAAAGATGCCTCCTTAACGCATCCAGGCGTCCACTGAGATCTTTGATCTGATCGGTGGTAATCATATTCTGTAAAATTTTACGTGCAAATATAACAAAGAAATCAGGATCAGACATCTCCCATCTTCTCCAGCGCCTTGTAGATCACATCCGGTTCGAATCCGCGACCCGTAAGATATCGGAACAGCTTGTTTCTCCGAATGAACGGATCCTCAACCCGAAGAGAGGAGGCTTTCTTATCTGCCAGCTCAAAACAGGTTTCCAGGTATTCATCCGGGTCGACCGCTGAAAGAGCATGTTCGGCTTGCTCTCCGGAGATTTCCTTCTGCTGGAGCAGATGACGGATCTTTACCTTACCCCATTGGTTGAATCGAAATTTGTCCCTGACGAACATCCGGGCATACCGGCCATCGTCCAGGAAATTCTCCTGATGAAGCTGTTCCAGGATCTTTCTCACGTCATCCTTATTCACGTTCCATCGCTCCAGTTTACGGCGGATATCTCCCGAACTCTGTTCCTGCCTGCTGCAGAGGGCAGCGGCTTTATGAAGAGCGGTTTTAAACTCCATTTTCTTTCTTTTGACGGGGAAGGAACCGGGCGCTGATATACCGGTTTCTGCCATGAATATCACGGAACAATTGAATATCAGTATATCCCATGACCCGGAACTGTTCCCGTGTTCGGATGCCCATAAAGGCATTGATTTCCACCCACACCACCCCTGAATATTCCAGATGTGTCCGGCAGAACTCCGCAAAAGCCCGATAGAAGAGCAGCGGGTCATTATCGGGGACAAAAAGTGCATGTTCAGGTTCGTGTTCCCTGACATGTGATTCCATGAGTTGCCGATCACTCTCCGGCACATAGGGCGGATTGCTTACAATGAGGTCAAAACGCTGATGATCCAGTACTGTGGAAGGATGCAGAATGTCATCCATCACCCAGTCAATCTCCATTCCGAGCGTTGTGGCGTTCTCTGCAGCCACCTTCAGGGCCTTTTCACTGATATCCGTTCCCACCACTCTGGCTTCAGGGAATGCGCTTTTCAACGCCAGGGCGATCGCCCCTGAACCGGTGCCAAGATCCAGTATTTTTCCCGGAGGGACGACTGCGGCACTCCGGATATGGTGGACCAGCTCCTCGGTTTCAGACCTGGGAATAAGTACAGAAGGAGTGACCCTCAACTTCAGGTCGCAGAACCAAGCATATCCCAGGATATACTGGATCGGCCTGCCACTGTGAATTTCGTTGACAATTTCATTAATTTGTACCGTGGTTTCCTCATCCAGTACCAGGTTGGGTTCTGAAAGATATTTTGAAGCAGGATACCCGGCATGTTCCAGGATGAGTCCGGTGATGGCTTCCGCTTCACCCTCGCCCAGACTTCTTTTCAGGTCATTCCTGAGGAGCCGCCTGGCCTGCAGAATCCTGGTACGGGATGGAAGCATCTGTTTTAACTGATAAGTATCAAATAAAAATACAAATTAACCTCCTCACCATTTGACCGGGAAAGATGAAATATTCATGCGGCGCTGTTTTGAGCTGGCAAAGAAGGGTTTAGGACTTACACAAACCAATCCCCTGGTCGGGTGTGTCATCGTACACCGGGGCCGGATCATTGGTGAAGGTTATCATCATGAATTCGGAGGCCCACATGCGGAGGTGCTGGCGATACGATCAGTTGGAAATCAGGAACTTCTTCCGGAATCTACCCTCTATTGCAATCTGGAGCCGTGCGCTCACTTTGGGAAAACTCCGCCCTGCTCCATGTTGATCGCTGAAAAGGGAATACGCAGGGTGGTCATCTCTAACCAGGATCCCTTCCCCTCCGTGGACGGTAAAGGGATCAGGTATATGGAAAAGGCAGGAATCCAGATAGTGAGAGGAATTCTTTCAATGGAAGGGTACTGGCTCAATCGCCGGTTCTTTACCTATCATCAGCAAAAACGTCCCTATGTGGTCCTGAAATGGGCGCAGACAGTGGATGGGTTCATCGACCTGGAACGTGCTCCGGATGACCCGGTGGGTGCCAACTGGATCACCGATGAGGTAAGTCGCACACTGGTCCACAAATGGCGTTCTGAGGAACCTGCCATCCTGGTGGGTACTGATACGGTGCTGGTCGATAATCCCAGGCTCAATATAAGGCGCTGGAGCGGTACGCAACCCGTGAGAATCACCATAGACAGGAATGGACGGTTACATAAAGGCGCCCACATCCTGGATGGACAACAGGAGACCATCGTTTTCAGTGGAAAACCTGAGACCTATTCCGGAAAGATCAGAGGCTTTCCGGTGGATCCTTCTTTTGAACTGCCGGACCTTCTGGATGCCCTTTATGAGGAGCATGTCTTATCCGTCTTTGTGGAGGGAGGAGCGCGGTTGCACTCTTCCTTCCTGGAATCGGGGCTCTGGGATGAAGCAAGGGTATTTACAGGCAAAATGTCATTCAGCCAGGGGGTTCCTGCTCCGCGGATCACGGAAAAGCCTGATGAAATAATCCAGATCCGCGATACGGTTCTGGAAGTTTACCGGAACAAGAACTCCCCACTTCGTTTATAGTGGGAGTCCGTTGACCTCACTTTTTTTCATATTAATCTAAAATGGAGTACATTGGGTAACCTTACCGTCACAGGTATCGTTAAATTTCTAAAAAGGGATAAACCAATGAAAAGGCTTGTAATATGCTGGTTCATAGCGATGCTGGCGCCTACGGTCTCTATCTGCTGGGCCCAGTCGGCAAGACAGTATTTCAAAGCCGGGGAGGACTTTTACGGTTCCATGAGCTATTACGATGCCATCGAACAGTACACCAAGGCACTGGAACTGGATCCTGATTTCGACAAAGCCTATATCAGCAGGGGAGCCGCCTATACCCGGATCGGTGATTATGAGAATGCAGCGGCCGACTATGACCGGGCACTTGTTTTCAATGAAAAGGATGAGGAGCTTTACTATCTCTCTGCCAGGGCATGGCACCTTCAGGGGAAGAATAACATTGCTCTTTCGAAACTGAACCAGGCCATCCATCGGAAGGGTAATTTTCTGGAAGCTTACCAAGAGAGAGCCGTGGTACATATGAACCTGGAAATGTACGATGAAGCACTGGAAGACTGCAAGAGATGCCTGCGATTGAAGGAGGATGAGCGGGGATACTTTAACCTGGCCCAGGTATACGAGAAACTGGGAATGTACAATGAGGCCGAACAGGCATACAATAAATCGATCGGCAAGAATAAACGTGTAGCCAGTACCCATTATGCACTTGCCCTTCTGCAATTCAACAGGAAGAAGTTTTTCGAGGCGAGTCAATCGGTCATGGAAGTGCTTCAGCTGGAACCGAATCATCTGGAAGGAATTCTGCTCCGGAGTCAGATCCTTGCTGCTCAGGGCAATTTTCCCAAGGCAGTGGAAGTGCTTTCCATGGCATCTATCCAGTATCCCGATGAGGAGCGGATATTCCTTTATCGCGGAGATATCAACACCCAGATGAATCAGGCCAGCTACTCCATTATCGATTACTCGAGAGCCCTGGAACTGAATCCCGACAACGCGGAGATCTATTACAAAAGAGCCGGAGCATATGAGGCCATCAGAGATTATGAAAAAGCCTTGTCGGATTACGAAAAACTGCTGGCGATGTCGAAATACGATGGAACAGCCCAGCGTCTACATGAACAGGCCACTTCCAGGATGTTCGAATTGAACAGGGAAGAGAACAAGCCTATGGTGGAGCTTGTAGATCCTACGGTCGGTTCAGGGGGCACCCTGGATATCCCCCGACACCTTGAGGTGATCAACCTGACCGGGTTAATCCAGGATCAGAGTGCCATCCAGTCGCTGCAGGTCAATGGTTTCACCGTACCGGTGGAGCGGACCGGGGATGGGTATCAGTTTCTGGCCAGTGTGAATCTGAACCATACGGACCGTATCACCATCCAGACTTCGGATGTCTATGAGAATGCCGAAACGGCGATTTTTCCGATCCGTCGAACGGAGATCGATCCTCCAAATGTTCAGATGATCGCCCCCTACGGATCGGATAACAACATCCTCTACCTGGATAATAATGACCCCCAGATTTATATGGAGGGTAAAGTGGAGGATGAAAGCATCATTAAAAGTATCTACGTGGAACAGGTCCTTGCCAGTTATATCCCGAGCGACCTGAACCCCTCTTTTACCGCTCTGGTGAATGTGGAGAATAAGAGCAGGGTCACGGTGGTGGTGGAAGATGAATACGGAAACGTTTCAGAAACGGTCTATACACTGAACCGCGATGCGCAGGCATTCGGAGAAAATCCCATGGGGAAGACCTGGGCAATTTTTATTGAGAATTCAGACTACAAATCGTTCGCCAGCCTGCAGGGACCCACTAAGGATATCACTATGATGAAAGCTGCGCTGGCCAGGTACCAGATTCACAATTTCATCCATAAGAAGAACATGTCCAAAGTGGAGCTGCAAAAATTTTTCTCCATTGAATTACGGGATATGATCAGAAGCAATCGCGTCAACTCTATCATGATCTGGTATGCGGGCCATGGTAAATACATCAATGAAAGCGGCTACTGGATCCCGGTGGATGCCACAAGAGATGATGAGTTCACCTATTACAACATCAACGCGTTGCGGGCTTCCATGCAGTCATATCCTGATTTTCTGAATCATACCCTGGTGATCACCGATGCCTGTGAATCGGGCCCCAGTTTCTATCAGGCCATGCGCTCCGGACTGCAGGACCGTAATTGTAATGATTGGGAATCCACCCGGTTCAAATCATCGCAGGTCTTCTCCTCGGCAGGGTATGAACTGGCGGTGGATGACAGTCAGTTTACGCGGACCTTTGCCAATGTGCTGGTAAACAACCCCAGTAGCTGTGTACCCATTGAGAATATAGTTCAGAGGGTGACGACGGCAGTGATCGGCAGTAACCAGCAGAAACCTCAGTTCGGTAAGATAGCGGGACTGGAGGATGAAAATGGCACGTTCTTCTTTATCCCGAAAGATTATTGACATGAGGTTCAGAATGGTGCTCCTTATATGGGCAGGAATCATCGGCCTGCCTTGCCTGGCGCAACAATTCTACTTCAAACAGTTCTCAGTTTCAGACGGCCTGGCACAGTCGACTGTCTACAAAGTGATCCAGGACCGCAACGATATCTACTGGATGGGAACACTCGAAGGTGTTTCCAGTTTCGATGGGGTGGAGTTCACCAACTTTTCATCGGAAGACGGTCTGGCCGAAAACGGCGTAAGGGCCATTTTCGAGGATCGCCGCGGTTCCATCTGGTTTGGACATACAGGGGGAGGGGTTACCCGCCTTAAAGATGGAGTCTTTGAAGTACTTCCGGAAAAAGGGGCCTTCTTCGTTTCAGATATTTCCTCTATCCTGGAAGATATGGACGGTTACCTCTGGTTTACTACCGACGGTTCAGGGGTGATCCGGATCACC
>CAZRZY010000034.1:0-31042 GCA_964604655.1 uncultured Bacteroides sp.
AAAAATGATCGAGGATCTTTTGCTTTCAAACGGTTCGAACCGGATCCGTATGTCAGAGTACCCGCCCGGGACCTACCTGATAAAATGCCGGACCAGCCAGGGGACCACCTGGCATAAGATCATGAAGCCATAGGCCCCGGATCGAATGCATTGCCCGGGGAAGGCATCAACACAGTTCATTCGTACAACCGGATGAACTTTTCGTCCAGCTCCTTTGAATCTCCATAGTACCTCCTCATTTCATACAGTTCCCCGGTCAGTGAGTCTGCTACTGTCCGGTAAGAAGGATCGTGATAGACATTGGTGAGCTCCAGAGGATCTTTTTTCCGGTCGTAGAGTTCCCACTCGTCCACATCGTAATAAAAATGTGCCAGCTTATAATCTTCAGTAACGATCCCGTAATGCCGTTTGACCATGTGCCAGGAGGGGTACTCATAATAGTGGTAGTAGACTGCATCCCTGAATCCTTCCGTCTCGCCTTTGAGGAGAGGGATCAGGCTCTCTCCCTGCATATCCTCCGGGGGCTCCAGTCCGGCCGCCTCCAGCAGTGTCTGCGCAAAGTCCAGGTTCTGGACCATCTGTGTATTGACGCTCCCCGGGGTGATTACTCCCGGCCACCGGACCAGCAGAGGGGTCTTGAAGGATTCATCATAAATAAAACGCTTGTCGAACCAGCCGTGCTCCCCCAGATAAAAACCCTGATCGGAGGTATAGACCACGATAGTGTTTTCACTCAATCCTTCCCTGTCCAGGTAATCGAGGACACGCCCGACCCCTTCGTCCACAGCGGCAATACATGCCAGGTAATCCTGCATGTAACGCTGGTACCTCCAGCGCATCAGATCCTCCTGCGACATATCAGGGTAGTTGTTGATGAATTCGTCGTTCATCGGACGGTACGACTGGTCCCAGGCGCTGCTCTGTTCCGGAGTCATCCGTCCGGTGGAATACCGGAATGACCTCTTGTCGTTTGAAAAGGTCTCTTCAAGTCCCAGACGGTCCATGGTCTCCGGGTAGAGTTTCGAATCCCCGGCCCAGTTCATATGCTTCAGAAGGTTCATCTCCGCCTCTTTCGCTGCAGTCCCCCGTCCCTGGTAATCATCGAACAGAGTGGGGGGCTCCGGGAAGGTTTTATCCAGAAACACCCGGTGGTGGCGGGGCGCGGGGAGCCAGGCCCTGTGCGGGGCCTTGTGCAGGTACATCAGGAAAAAGGGTTTGTCCGGATCACGCTCCTGTTCCATCCACTCCAGCGACATGTCGGTGATGATATCGGTGGTATATCCCCCCACCTGAATCCTTCCGTCGAATTTGGTGATGAAGTCGGGATTGTAGTAATTCCCCTGGCCCGGCAGTATCTTGAACTGGTCAAAACCCTTCGGGTTGTTACCGAAGTGAAGCTTTCCGAACATCGCGGTCTGGTAACCAGCTTCGTGAAGGAGTTGCGGGAAGGTGGTCTGTGTGGTATCGAAGGGTTGGAGGTTATCGATCTTCCCGTTCACATGACTGTGCTTCCCGGTAAGGATCACCGCCCTGGAGGGGGCACAGATGGAGTTGGTGACACAGGCGTTGGTGAAGAGCATGCCCTCTTCTGCAAGGCGGTCGATTTGCGGTGTCTGGATGAGTTTATCTGAATAGGCGCTGATGGCCTGATAGGCATGGTCATCCGACATGATAAAGAGGATATTGGGCTTTTCGGGTTCTTTATCTGCCGCGCACGACATGAATATCAAAGACAATAGCACTGTAAGAAAGGCTGAAATTCTCATAACTAGTTATAATTCTGTTAATTATTCATCATTAAACGGTTCACCTCCAATCAGGCTCTCAATCGCTTCAGCTACCCGGTCCCTGTGTATCTGTACGGCATCCGGATCTGGAAGAAATCCAGTACTGAAGCGCCCCTCGGCGCTGGGGATCTGCACCAGTGTTTTAGCCTCATCCAGTACTATTTCTGCTCCGGAAACAACTCTGCCTTCCGACCGGGCCTCCCCGATGAGTTCTTGCAGCAAGTGGAGATACTCGTAATCCTCCACACCGTCACGTGCCTGTTTCAATCGTATTGTGGCCACCGGTCCGTCGTACCCGATGGTCTTCCCCGGGTATGCCAGGTAGCCGTCGCCGTTGGGCCATCGGACCCAGTAGAACCGCCCCGGAGCCGAGCTGACCATCCGGAAGCGGTGCCATCCGAACTCGTAAGGGTTGAAGGAATAGGCAGTCAGGTTCCAGAACTCATAGGATTCGGCCCCGTATTTGAATGCGTAGTGGGGCAGCATCCGTTCAATGCCGTTGTAGGGTGTGTCCAGACAAAACCTGCCGTCAGTTGTCCATATGATCCTCCCTCCCCGGCTGCGAATCAGCACCAGATCGGAAACGGGTACCGGGATTCCCCAGCCTGATCCGGAATTACCCACTCCCCACACGTCGATATATCCGTCATATTCCTGACGGTAGTACCAGGTGCTCACATAGATGGGGATATCCGGTACCGCCTCATGGATCATATCGCAGAGGGCTTTCATCTGTGGTTCGACCACCGGGGCAGTAAACGGCTCATCGCTGATATACAATACCATCTTGTCGGCCCAGCCCTTTTCTTTCATATGCTCCCAGTATTGTTTCAGTGCACTCTGGTATGCCTTTTTGAACTCCGGTCTCAGTTTGCTGCGGTCCGCTCCCTCATAGGGATATTCGCCGGGATAGGCTCTTTCGCCGAAATTCTCCCTGGGCGGAAGCTCCCAGCCAAAGAGGTAGAAGAGCCTGGGTGTGTAAGTGAAAGGCATCTTCAGAACATTGAAATAATATTCGGCAGCCTTATCATGTTCGGTCCAGTCAAAACTGATTTTTCCGTTCTCGATGGTCATGACCGGGTCGGGATGGATGGCATCGGAACATATCCGGTGTTCGGCCATGTAACGCCAGTAATCCCTGAACATCTCATCCCTGGTCTTGTTGATCTCATAGAACGTGCCCGGTGAACGGAATCCGAGATCATACAAGGCAGCGAAATTATTCACTTCAGGCAGGTCAAAGCCCCTTACCTGCACTGTGAAAGGGATCTCACTGATTATCTGTTCGTCATCCACCAGCCATACATTTCCATGGTAATCGCCGGGTGTTGTCCCCCCGGGTACGCTGATTTCGATCCAGAGGGGCTGAGTGTTATCTGCCTGGAGATCGAAATGATTCCGGGGAAGAATGGGATCCGGCCAGTAACCGGGCCAGCCGTCCGAACCCGGCTGAGTGGCAGGGAACTTCAGGTGCCAGGTGGGGAGCCGGTTCCTGTAATAGTTGCTCTGCACATTGATGGGTACGTAACCCAGAATGCCCACTTCGATCTCCTCCAGTATTTCCCCGCCGGAGTTACGTGGCGGATCCATCTCAACACGGAGATCCGTATAGTTTTCCGGAGCCCGGATGGCCAGCTGAAGCGGTTCGGTCTCATTGCCGGCGACAGTTATTCTGGCTGCCGGAATTTCATCGGGAGGCAGGTCGTCACGGAAGACCTTTACGACGGGATTCACGGGCCATGCGGTCAACTCATTCAGATCACGTGCCTTCAGCCACTCCAGGTTGATGGCCAGCGCTTTCTCCGAGGCGATCTCCGAGAAGTATACTCCGTCGAACCATACTGTGCCAGGACTGTCCTTCACTTTGATATCCTGGGTCAGGCTGGGCCCCTGTCTGAGACGGCTGTCCCTGACAAGCCGGACCACAGCTTTCTCTGCTTCCCGTGGCACGGTTATGGATCCATGGATAAATTCCCAGTTACTGTCGCCTTTCACTGGTGCAATCACCTCACTCCTGCGGACCAGCGATTCAACTTTCCATTCTCCGAATACTCGCTCATCGTCACCGGTCGAATAGAAATCCGCACCTTTATCCAACCGGTGCCCTTTTTCATCGAGGAAGATAGCCTGGATCCTCATATCTGCCTTTTCAAGCTCAGAACATTTCACCCAGCTGCAAAGCATGTACTCGGAACCCGGCTTCACGTATACGGTCTGCTCCAGACCGGTTAAAATGTTGATGTCATCAGGTTCCAGTGACAGTCTCAGACTCCTTGATCCGAGCTTTGATTCCCCGGTAAATTCCAGGAGGCCTCTGTTTCCCGTTTCCTTCCATCCGGTTCCTCCATTCTCAAAGCTTCCGTTGACCAGCAGGTTATCCTTTCCGCTAACCAGTTCACGGTAATCAGATGGTCTGGGAGTTTCGCCACCCTGCTCTCTTCCGGCAAAATAGATATACACGGTTTTCTGAGTTGAGGCAGGAAGTTTGCACCGGAAAAAGAGGGAATTGCCCAGTATATCGTGAGGGATGACCTCCTTACCGTCCATCACCTTCACCGGCGAGTCAGTGTCCACATACCGGTGCAAGCGGTTCCTGGCTTCCGAAAGGTCCACCAGAACCGAACCGCCGGTAAGAACTTCGCCGGAACTATTGGCGATATTCACGGGGACCCTGTAGGGATAGGCCGGATCACCATTCCAGCTTTCAGTGATGCCGCTGACATAAAGCTTCTTTTTCTGGGGTGCATTTGCCGTTGCGGTAAATGGGTAGGGATCTTTCAGGGTGAGGCTGATATCGTCGATCCAGATGGTCCCGGTACCATCCAGATAGGTCTGGAGCTGTGCGGTGTTAAATCCTTCACTGGCTGTGAATTCGAATGTGACCTTTTTCCAGCCGGTAGTTCCGTTACCAGCCGCAAAACGGTGTAGTTCAACTGAAGAACTGCGTCCTGCCCGCATCAACCGGTCCATCTCCACCAAAAAACCCGCCTCCCCGTCCACTTTCTCCAGTTTAATCCAAGCTTCAAGGATATAATCCAGACCGCTCAATACATGGATTTGTCCCTGTGAGGCACCGTACCCTGACTTTCCGGGTGCATTCACCATGATCCTCAGGCTCTTTTTTCCGGAATGATATTCATTGGAAACCCATTCGACCTTCCGGTCTTTTTCTTTCCAGTCCAGCTCCCAGTGCCGCGGAACAGTGCCGTCAGTCAGCTCGAATCCGCCGTTCAGAACCTCCCGGTGTGGAATGAAGTGATCGGCAATAGCCCATGCCGAGGGATTGTCATAGTAAAGGTAGAGGGCTCTGTTCGACCTGGCGGGACAATCGGCAGGAATGACCAGACGGCTGCCGGTTGGAATCGGTCCTCTGCGGATCACATTGCCGGCAGGATCGGTCAGACGGAATTTGAACTGGGTACCCGCGACAGTGATCAGCCGGACTGCCTCGGCCCGGGTCCCTGCCATGTTCAGTTCTCCCTTCATAGTCCCAACCTTCAGTGATACCGGATCCCCCAGGGCATCGCGATCAGAGTGATTACTCACCCTGATCGCGATTCGATGACTCCAGAAGTCATTATTTCCCATGTACATTTCCTGGTGCCAATCCTGACCGCAAACGGCAACGGAGAGAATGAACCAGGCCGAACAGACAAGCCTGTATTTCAGCAGCATGTTATGATGAATTAGGGTTAGTTATCCCAACAGACAGCAAGGATATCACCGGGTCATTCATAAAAAGGAATATACCAGTTGGCCTCATTCATCAGATGGGCCCGGATCTGTTCCCTTTTCGCACCGCTGAATTTTTCCGCCACCTTATCTGCCAGGTAGGAGGGGTCGTTCCTGCGCTTTGCGATCCTGACCAGGTCGTAGAATCGTTCTCCCTCAAATGCCAGTTCGCGTGCCCGTTCCTGCATGAGCTGGTCTTCCAGGTACAGCTGTTTATCGAGAAGGGAGGGGTATTCTACATACCCGATCACCTCGTTGGTGAACGGATCGTGCCTGTAGATCACATTGACCGCTTTGATATCGTCGTCCTGCTGATTGTTTCCGATCACCTCGCCGCCGTATCCGACCCGGCCTCTGACCCCCATCTGAGTGCTCCTGTTAGAGTAACTGCCGTTGTTGACGATGGAAAGTGCCTTATTGGGTTCTGGTTTGACCAGGCCTCCGTCGCCTGCTTCGGAGTGGTCCCATTCCCAACGGCAAAAGATCTCCGCATAATAGAGATGAATGGAAGCTGCCCGGTAGATAATGAAATTGGCATCCTGGTCGTAAGGTTGTTTACCGTAGGTATACTTGTATACCAGGGTGTCGACTCCTGTCATCAGGTTCTCCACCTCCTTCCATAAACCAGCTTGTTTATCCAGAAGCATCTCCCGGATATCCGAGGCCTCCATGATCCTGCCGTTCTTCCGGTATGCATAGGAGACACCGAAGCCCCTGTGGAGGTCGCCCGGGATGCCGTATTTCGACATCTCCATATCCTCCGGATCGGAGATCGAGCTACTGTAAACCATCCCCTCCCACATGGTCTCCCAGTTATGGACAGCCAGTCTCGTGGGCTTCAGCATGTACTGGTTAGGAGGTTCGATGTCGAAGTAGCGCTGAAGGTTGTGCTGCTGCTGGAAGGATTTTCCGAACCACAAAGTGAAAATATGCTCATCATTGTCCAATCCGGCAAAAATATTCCGCCACCGGCCGAAGGAAAATTTATCATCCAGCCCGTATTTGATATCACTGGTTTCGGAATCGTCATTGTAGAGAATGGGACGGAAATGGAATTCTGCATTGACGTAATCTCCCTGGTAAAGATACATCTGTCCAAGGAGGCACTTATAGGCATACCAGGTCCAGACGGTTACGTTCCATGTGGGATCGAAGTTATCCTTGTTGTGAATGATCCCTACGGCCTTGATATCCTGTTCCAGCTCCATGGCGAAGGTGTCGACCACCTGGTCGAGGTTGACGAATATCCGTTCCAGTGTCACCGGCTGGTTGTAGGTGGTATCGTTGTAGTACCCTCCCGGGTGAAAACGGATATCCACAGAATCCACAAACTCTTCAGTGGAGTTCACATAAGACTTGATCTCCGAAACGGAGGTCAGCGAGGGCCAGATGTAGGGTACTTCTCTGTAAATCCTGACGGCATTGAAATAGGCCCAGGCCCTCATGCACTTGACCTCTCCGTAGAGCCGGTCGTAATCATTGATATTCTCCTCGGGCATCAATACTTCCGGGTGTTCGCTTTCCACTTTGTTGATCAGGCTGTTGCAGGCAGCGATCAGTTTGTAAAAGTTGATGGGGGAGGCGAACTTATTCTCATTGGTGATCTGGAAATTGTACACGTCGATCAGGTCCCTGTCGGCACCGGGAGTGATCTCCACCAGGTCTCCTCTCAGCTCACCCAGTATCACCAGCTGGTCGACCAGGTCCTGCTGAAGGGCATAGAGCCCCATCTCGGCCGCCCGGTACTCACTCCAGTCTTTGAAGAAATCCTCCTTTTTTACTACCAGATTCTGCTCGGGGTCGAAGAATTTCTCACAGGAACCCAGTATGCCTGCCAGGATTGCGAAGTGGAGAATGAGTAAAAATGAAGTGTATCTTTTCATGCTGTTTTGATGTCGGATATTTTCTTTCTACAGGCCGATGCTGAATCCCACGATATAGCTTTTAACCGGAGGGATCAGACCGTAATCGATCCCCTGTTCCATATTATGATAGGAGTAGCTGAATTCAGGGTCATACCCCAGATACTTCGTCCAGGTGTAAAGATTGGTGGCGGTGGCAAACACCTCGAGGTTCCGGAAAAACCATACCTGTTCCGGGATCCGGTAGGCCAGAGTGAGATGCTTGAGGCGGATGTAGGACCCGTCCTCGATCCAGCGGGATGAGAATGCGCTGTTTCCAACGGGGTCATTGTACAGAGCCCGCGGTACATTGGTTTCCTGTCCCTCGTGGGTCCACCGGGAAAGAGTATGGGTGCTCTGGTTGGCAAGCCCGGTCATTCTTTCGTTCTGATACCTTACATAGTTGTAGACTTCCTGGCCGGTCACCATTTGCAGATGTGCGCTGAGCGACCACCTGCCATAACGGATCATGGATGAACCTCCTCCAAACAGGGAAGGTATCGGCGATCCGATGATAGTCCTGTCCAGTTCATTGATCACCCCGTCGGGAGAGCCCTCCGGACCTGAGATGTCATCATAGATAACGTCTCCGGCACCGAAAGGCACGCCTTTCTCTGTCACCAGGCCATCCTCAGCAGCCTCTGCAGAGGTAGCGTAGACGCCCCGGTACCTGAATCCGTAAAAGCTCAGCACAGGCTCTCCCACCTGGCTGATGAAGTATCCTCCCTCAAAGGGACTGACCACGGCATCATCCTGGATGGATATCACTACGTTGTTGAATTGGGAGAGATGCATGCCTACCTCCCAGGTCAGTTTCTCCATGTTCAGGATCCGTCCGGAAAGGGCCAATTCCCATCCGTTGTTTGAAAGACTGCCGTTGTTGGACGGGACCAGGCTGTATCCCAGATAGGAGGGCTGAGGTTCGTAGACGACCAGGTCTTCGGTCGTATTCAGATACCAGTCGGCTGTAAAGTTAATCCTGTGTGCGAACAGACCCAGATCCATTCCCACATTCAGTTGTTTGTTCGTCTCAAATTTGAGGGTCTGATCGGTCAGAATGCCGGGGACCATGGCAGTGGTCTCCCTGTAGTGATCCACCGTATAATACTGAAGGGAGGCGAGATTCCCGATGTCGTCGTTTCCGGCCAGCCCGTAAGATGCCCTTACTTTTAATTCCTGAAGCCAGTGGAGATCAGCCATGAACGATTCAGAACTGAGCCGCCAGCCTGCCCCGGCTGAATAGAAGAGTCCGAAAGGTTCTCCCCCGATCAGGATCATGTCGACCGCATTCTGGCCCACCCTGGAAGAATACTCCCCGACGATATTGGCATTCAGAAGGTATTTGTCTTTAAAACTGTAGGATACCATGGCGTAGGTGCCCAGACGGTTCCAGTTGGAACTTTCACCGCCCATTTCCCGCAGGTAGGATACCCCGTTCTGCAGCTGCTTGTATTCGTCCCGTTCATGGGCGTTTTTGGTAAGACCCCAGTCGATCTCAAACCTGTTCTGGTTCATCCGCACCCCGGCTGCAGCCGAAACCAGGTGGATGTTGTTGAATGTCTGGTGGTAACTCAGGTAGTTGTCCAGGTACATCGAGTAGAGGTAATTGTTGAGTAATTTGGCTGCATTCCAGGCTTCACCATTGTAGTATAGTTCCATTCCGGTATTGGGCATGAACACTCCTTCGCTGAGTGAGTTCAGGTTGATACCCAGCAGCGAGGTCCATTGCAGCCTGTCCTGCCACAGATCCCCTTCCATCCTGAAGGAGGTGGTGAAGCGGTAGTTGCTGTTATGTCCCTCAAACCGGTTGATCACAGAGACCGGATTGCTGATTCCCAGGGAATTCACTTCTTCCAGGGAGGTGAGCTGCTGGCCGTTTTCATCGTATTGAAATGGATTCAGGATGGGCGCCTTGAAAAGTGCGGTGAGGATGGGACTGGTTTTGGGCGACAGTGCCGATTCTCTGAAATTGGACTGGTTATTGATCAGATTGGAACTGATATGCATCCTGAGCCACTGGAAGATATTGAAGGAGCCTGCGAACCGCACACCCAGCCGGTTTCCGTCGGTGTTCCTGATGATCCCCTGGTGATTCAGGTAGCTGACCGACAGACCGTACCGGGCGATCTCATCTCCTCCCATGACCCGGACATAAACATCGTTCATGAGCGAGTTTCTGAAGATCTCGTTCTGCCAGTTGGTGTTTTTATCATACTTGTAGTACTCTTCATCGGCCTCCGTCATGTAAAGAGGGAAAAACTCCTCCATATAATCCTCTTCGGGAAATCCCGAGGACATGAGCACCTCATTGGCCAGGGTCTTGTACTGGTCACTGTTCAGCTGGGGGATTTGATCGGGCTGGATCCCTATCCCCGTCCGGTAGGCCACATCGATGGTCGTCTCCAGAACTCCGGGCTTCAGGGTCTCGATAAGCACTACCCCGTTGGCTCCCCTGACTCCGTAAAGAGCTCCTCCAAGGTAGTCCTTCAATACAGTGATGCTGGTTATATCCATGGGATCCAGGCTGGAGAGCGGATTATAGGTATATCCCGACATCAGGGACTGGAACAGTCCGGGAGCCTCCACCGGTATTCCGTCCACCACGTAGAGAGGCTGACTGGTGGTGCTGGTCGACCGGATCCCCCTGAGAAAGGTGGTGACCCCCGACATGGGCATTCCCGATTGCCGGGTGGTCCATAAACCGGGTACGCTCACCTGGAAATACTGATCGATGGTCTGTTGGGGATAATATATCGCATTACCCGGAGCCGGAGAAGTATAGGCGGAGACCATGTTTTTCCTGAGGCGGGGACGGAAGAGACCGCTGACCATATCTTCTCCCGAAGCCATCTCCACAGGTGTAAGAAAGATATTCAGGGTGCTCCGTCTGTTCAGAAAGATCCTTTGACCTTTATGTTCCTCCAGAGGATCCACCAGCAGCCAGACGTCCCCTGCGGGAGAGGACAGGCGGAACTGACCGGTGGTGTCGGTGATGGCCGGGGCCTGTTGAACACCTTCCACACTCACCGCCACTCCGTCGACCGGATTTCCCGATGCATCCAGAACTGTTCCGGTAACCGTCAGGGTATCCTGACCGGTTGTCCGAAGGCTGTTAGCAAGGAGAATACTCAGGCATAGGATGATGATCCTTATACGGCCACGGTCTATATGTAATCCTGTTGAAGCTTTCATTATTGACGTGATTGTTTATTATTCTTCTCCGGGGTCTGATGCATACAATGAGAGATAATCCAGGTTGAAGCCGTTGTTCGCCTGGGAGCCGGGCCCCACGTATTCGATACGGATCACCACATCGCCGTATTCGGTGATATTTTCCACCCAGTAATCCCGCCGGTTGAGGTTCCCCGTGGGCAGGAACCTTTCACCGGTGACCGATTTGACGGCCTGCCGGAGTTCATAGGTGTCAAATTCGGTCTGGGGCCGGTTATACCTGTCCTGATACTCCAGCAACACTCCATTGGCATATACCCGGTAGTTGCCCGACGGCCGGAAGGAGGCGCCCCACTCCAGCCGGTACCGCATAGGGAAGAGATTGGTAAAAGTGATCTCGATGCTCCACATCTCCTCGTACTCCCTGGGAAAGCTAACATTGACCAGGTAATCACCCGAGGCATCTTCGGAGAAGTTATGACTGGGTTCCACCGTCAGTCCCTCGATGGATACTTCCGGTTTCCAGGCCCAGATACTGGGACCGATGGAATCCAGCAGGTCTTCCCCTTCCTTGCGGATCTCTCCCATGTAAAGATCTCTCGGAACGGTAAAATCGAGGTATGTGTAGGTGGCACCGTTGCTGCAAAGATACCTGGAAGCCGGGTCGATATTGGAGGGCTCGATGTAGACCGTATCCCCTGTGACACTGATCATGGTATCCTGGAACTCGGTGTAATCGAGGGAATTATCATACAGACTGATCGCCATCAGGGAGGGCAGAAGCACATCGAACTGCCACGAATCGGGGATGTCTTCATGGCCGGTGAAGCTGCCACCCAGCGATTCTCCCATTTCATCCAGCGCCGAAGTATACTGTTCCTGAGTAAACAGGACAAAGGTGGCCGTTTTGTTCCTGAATTCTTTGCTTACCGGGAAAAAATCGCGCTCAAAACGGTTCACGCTGTTAAAAACTGAATCGTAAATGGTATTTCCGTTCCCGTCGAATCCCAGGGGTTTACTGCTGTTTTTATCCAGGTAAACCGAATCACTCAGGTCGATGTAATCGCTGATCACTGAACTGAACCGTTGCGTGAATTCGTACAGATTGGGCCTGGGAATGGCCGGTTCGGCTATTTCGTGATAGACTCCGTCCAGGTAGAGCGGACTGCTGTATTCAATAGGGATCAGATCATAGGTGAATCCGTCGTGAGTTTGCTCCACCAGGGTGAATTTCCCGGTCAGGTTCTGTACCTTTCTGTAGCCGTTGACATTCCGGGGGAGAAACACGGTATTGGTGATATGGTAAAGAAGGAGATCGTTCAGCACCCCGGAGGTATCCTCCTCCTCCAGCAGTGCGAAAGCTTCGTTGGTGGGGATGAACAGCGTATGGGACTGGTTCCGGCTGAACAGGGTATCCAGTCCGCGGGAGCTGACCAGGTTTACGAATTCGGAATATTCCGGAACCGCTTTCACCGCTTCCCAGAGGTGCATGTTCACCGTTTCGGGCTGGTTGTCAAAATGCTCTTCCCAGTCGGGAGGGGAGCAACCTGCTCCGATTAGCAAAACAATCATCAACAAGACCGGGAAATATGGAAAATACGTTCTCATCATAGCTTTATTTTGGTATGAACCTCACAAAATCCCATTGCATCCGCCCGGGGATAAAGGTTTCCAGGGTCACGGTATGTTCCAGGTAACGGGAGAACTCCACGGAGCCTGCCAGGTAACCCTGGCCATCGTTGATGTCGTAGGGATTGTTGGAGGTGCCGCCGCTGTTCAGGTTGATCGTGCCTCCCAGTTGCTGGCCGTCGATGAAAACCAGGATCGTGGCATGTTCATTGTTCCTGTTATATCCGTTAGTGCGCACGTAAAGGTCGTATTGCCCGGGCAGGATCTTGGGCATGGTGTAGCTGATGCGGAAATTTCCCGAGATTTCCAGGTAATCCCGGTTCAGGGCTTTTTCGGAATTGGAGGAGGTCTTATAGTAGCTGACCTCATCCGGCCCGGTCCAGCTGATCACCTCCAGCTCATCCTGTTCATCCTCGAAAAATACATGGGTGCCCGGGGTATTCCTTAACTGGTTGATCCCGGGCGCCTCAAAGAACTGGAAGGTCTGAACTGAATTGGAGGGGATGTGAAACTCCATCACCTGGTCGAGGAGGTGAATCGGTCCATTTTTGGAAATATTGTCACTCTCCTGGTAATATAGCCCGATATGATTGATATAGGTGGTATCGAGGTTTTCGGATATTTCCATTCTGAAGGTGTCCACTCCGGGGTTAATTTTCAGCTCCAGACCGGTCAGAATCCTGACCGGGGCATTGGCATAGGTGTTATAGTTCCGGCTCACATCGAGATCAACCAGAAAGTAGGACCCCTCCAGAATATGGTAGGCGGCAAACTGGTAGAACTGATTGTCGGGATCGGTCAGCTCCAGTTCGGGAGTGGCATACGCTTCAATCAGTTCATCGAGCGAATGGATCCCGTGCCGGTGGAACACTGTGTCGGGTTCTGCCAGGATGCTGTATTTGTTTTTGACAAGCTGACCCGAACCGGTGGTCCGGTAGAAGCCAAGAGTATCGGCAAGGCCTGCCGCGGCGATGGCTCCGCTGAGAATAGAGCAGCTCTCCTGGCCGGTGAGCCAGTCGAATCCGGTATAGTTCACCGGAGTCAGCACCTCCGAAATCACATGGATGTATCCGTTGATCATCTCCAGGTTGGCTTCTGTTACCGGTGCCACACTGTTCACCTTATAGACGGTGGAATCAAGGTTTGTGCTGAAACCAATGGTCAGGATATCTCCGGTAGCAGTGGTATCGGGCAGCGCTCCGTAAGGGAATTCGTTGGTGCGAAGCTGGGTATGTACCAGATGGTATCTGCCCAGGGTCCGGACATAGTCCCTGTCCCCGATCAGCTCCTCGAAACTGCTGTAATCATCGCTTTTCTGGATAAACCTGTCGAACGCATCATCGGTGGGCAGGAACAGGGTAAAACCGGTTCCGAACGGATTGTAGGCACTCAGTGCATGTTTCAGATCTCCTTCCAGCATGATGCGGTAAAACCTGGAATAAGTCTCCTGGTTCTCTTCCAGGTAGGAAGCAATATCGGTGAAATCCTCATCGGAGAAGATCATCGGATTGGTTCTCCGGTCACACTGGATCAGTACTCCCGCGAAAAGAAAAATCAGGATTCTGATTGAAATTTTTCTCATGGTTGTCTTTTTTCAGTCCGATGAAAAGTCTGCATAATATGGATTCTGCTCCAGCTGATTGTTACGTTCCAGCTCCTCCTCTTCAATGGGCATGTACCAGCCGAAGGGATCCGACAGCTTGGTGGCCAGCACCAGTTTCTGAGTGGAGGGGACCTTATCGATGACGATTTCGATCAGTACATTCTTCCGCGCGTAGTTATTTCTTCTGCCGAGCCGCATCAGGTCGAACCACCGTTTTCCCTCGAATGCCAGCTCAATCGCCCGCTCTTCCATAATGGCATTTTCATACGCCTCCGATGTCTCGGCGATACTTCTGGGCTTAACCAGTGCCTGGGCGCGGATCTCGTTGATAATCTCCAGGGCCTCATCGAACCTCCCGACCTGTGAAAGGGCTTCTGCTTTCATCAACAGCACATCGGCATACCTGTATACGATCCAGTTGGCATCTTGTCTTTCCGTACTGGGGCGGAGGGTTTTCTCATCGGGAGCCCCCCCCACATATTTCCAGATGGCCCCGTCGGTGGAGCGGACCGAGCCCCTGCCCCGGTATATCTCACCTGAGAGCTGCGGGGCAAGCAGTTGAAGTGCCACATCACTGGCTCTGTAGTAGCGCTGGTTGAAGTAAGTGTAGTTCCACATACTGTTGCTTTGTCCCAGACCGCTGTTGAACTGGAATTCAAAAATCCCTGAAAGGGAATTGCCGGGATAAAAGTTCTCGAACCATTTGGCGGCGGGCAGGAGGAAATATCCCAGCTCTTCGATCTGTTCGGCGTACCCGATCACCTCATCGTACTCAAATTGCCAGAGACTGATGTCGGCCAGCAGGGAGAGTATGGCTCCTCTGTTGGCGCGTCCCTTGTTCTTCTCGGGCGTACCGTAGTCATCGGTTACAAACCCTAGTAACCGCTGCAGGTCCTCTTTGATAAATGCGAGGATTTCGTGGTCCGGGCTTTTGGGCAGATAGAAGTCCACATCATCCTCTTCCGAAGGTTCCAGTACCAGGGGAACATCCCTGTAGATCCGGACCAGATAAAAGTAGGCCAGGCTCCGGAGGAAGACTGCTTCTGCTTCATACCCGAGCCGCTGGAAATCGGAAAAGGTCTGGTCGATCTCCAGTACGATGGGGGCGTATTTCATTACCAGGTTGCAGTAGTTGATCACCAGGTAGAAATCGTTCCAGTCGGCCAGTACATTGTCCGGATAGATATTGCCTTCCATGATCAGTCGCTGGTAGCCGGGGGTGTTACTGTCGTCGGTGAGCATGTCGGCCCTCAGTTCTCCGTAAAGGAAGAGGCGTTCGTCGAGCTGAGCAAATTTCTGATAAGCACCCATCAATACCGCTTCCAGATCTTCTTTGGATTTCCAGTATTCATCCTTCACCAGCCCGTCGGGAGGGATCAGTTCCAGCCAGTCGGAACAACCTGCCGGGAATAATAACCCGGCCACAAGGAGAATGAATGGAATCGTTCTGTTTCTTTTCATCGGAACTAGTTTTTACTAAAAACCAACACTGAAACTGAGGGTATACGCTTTCGGAGGCGGTGTCCGCGCCTTGTCCGTGCCGAACCAGAACGGATCTTCCACCTGCTGGGGAATCTCGGGATCCTGGCCGGAATAGTTGGTGAAGGTAAAGATCCGCCGCATGGTGAGTGCCACATCGATGGAACGGACAAACAGGCGCTGGCAGATTTCCTTCGGCAACTGATACGACATGGTCAGGTTGACCAGCCTTACGAAGTCACCCCTTTCGACATACCGGTCCGAACCCAGATTATTGGCAGGATGGTCCAGGTAGGCCCTCGGAAGGATCCCTTCCTCATTCTGTCCCTGGGCCCTCCAGCGGTGAAGCACAGCTTTACTCTGATTATCCTTCCCCAGCATCCCTTCGGTGTTCATGGCGATCTCATTGACGATCATGAATCCGAGCCGGTAGTACCACTGGGTGGACAGCCTGAAGTCCTTCCATGAGAGGTTCCCACCGAAACCCCCGAAGAAGTCGGGATTGGAATCCCCCAGGTAGACCACATCGAAAATATCGATGGTGCCGTCGTGGTTGATATCCTCATACATGGCATCCCCTCCCTGAAACCGGTAAGTACCTTTATAAGAGAGGGGTACCGGATCCCCGTTCACATCGGTAAGCACGTCGCCATTCGCAGCTGTGGCAATGACCGCCTCATCCGAGGGCCACACCCCCAGGTACCGGAACCCGTAAAAAGAGCCCACCGGCTGCCCGATATTTGCCCTTCTGGGAAACTGATAATTTCCGATATTCTGGTCTCTTTCGTTGTTGAAGTTATCGGGGAATTCCAAAAATGTGTTGATATTGCGGGATATGTTGAAATTCAGACTCAAATTGGTGGATCCCTTACGAATGGGATTACCGAAGAAGGAGAGTTCCCAGCCGGAGTTTTGTACACTTCCCCCGTTGAACCAGCTCAACTCGGCATATCCGGAAGATTTTGGGATATGGTAGTCTTCCCACAGCAGGTCTTCGGTAGTCTTATTGTAGATCTCTCCCGTAAAGGAAAACCGGTCGTTGAACAGTCCCAGGTCCAGACGGAGGTTGTGGGAGTATAGCGTTTGCCATTTCAGGTTGGCCAGCTGGATCTGCTGGGGTACGACTATGGGAGATTCGATGTATTCACTGGGATTGACAGTGTTGTAGATGGCGTGCCGGTCGTACGCGCCACTGGGCTGTTTCCCGGCCAGTCCGTAACTGTAATTCAGTTTCCCTTCCGAGAGGAATCCGAAACGCTCCATGAAGGGTTCGCTGGAGAACCTCCAGCCGAGGCCCGTGCTGGGGAAAATCCCCCACCGGTTATTGGAGCCGAAGCGGGAAGAGGCATCGGCCCTGAGATTTCCCTGAAAAATATAGCGGTCCTTCAGCACGTAGTTGAAACTGGCAAAAGCACCGAGGATTCTTGTAACCGACGATCCGGATGCCACCCAGTTCAAAGTAGGACCGGAAGCCGGGTCCTGGATAGTGGTGCTGGGACCGTTTCTTCCTGCCAGAGTGGCTGCTCCGCTGGTGTTCTGATCCGTTTCGAACATCAGACTGCCATTGATCACATGGTCCGAGCTGATCCTGGGTGAAAAAAAGAGTTGACTCCGGGTAAGGATCTGGGTCACGGCCTGGTTCTGTTCCCAGGTTTCGTTGTTCTTTGAGTCGAGCCAGTCGGCTCCGATTGCATTATAGGGAAGGAACCGGCTCTTTTTCAGGTTAATGTACTGAAAGGAGACCACCTGCTGGAACCGGACCCAGGGTAGAATGTTGTAATGGAGAGTGAAGTTGGTCAACATCCGGTTCTCATCGATGTCGTTCTTGCTGAGATTGCCGACGGCTACCGGATTGAAAAACTGGGTCCCGACTCCCTGGTAGCTGTAGATGGGAGTGAAATACTCACCGGTGGGGCGCCCCTGGAAATCGTATTCGTAGATACTCATATTGGGAGCTTTCCGGTAGGCCATCTCCCGGATATTGGTCCGCACGTTCCGGTCGCTGATTTCGTCATAGACTTTAAATTCGTAATTACTCTCCTTGTAACTGTTGTTGTAGCTGAAATCCACCAGGAAGCGGATTTTCCGGGAGACATTGTAATCCAGATTGATCCGGGTGGAAATTCTCTCCAGGCTGGTATTGATGGTGGTCCCGGTATTGTTGTGATAATTGACCGAAGCGTAGTATTTGGTCTTCTCTCCTCCGCCCGACAGTTTGAAGAATTGTTCATTGATGAATCCGTTCCGGGTGATGGCATCCACCCAGTCGGTGTTCTTGTTGTAGTTGTGAAAATCGATGTAGGTCTGGTCGTAGGCAATCTCCGGAGGAACTTCGAAAATCCCCCTGGAATTATGCCACTCCTCCAGTTGGAGCATAATATATTCATCCCCGCTCAACATGGGAATGGGAGGTGGCTGATAGTTCAGGGTGAGTTTGGTCTGATAGTCGAACCGGGTCTTCCCCTTCCTGCCCCTTAAGGTTTCGATCAACAGAACCCCGTCGGCTCCCTTGGAACCCCACTGGGCAGTGGAGCCTGCATCTTTCAGAACCTCGATGGATTTGATATCCTGGGGGGCGATGTTCACCAGGTCGCCGAGATCCTCCTGATCGGCTGTACTGAAGTCAAAATCGGAACTTCCGGCCACTGCCTGGGGTATGCCGTCGATCACGATCAGTGGCTGTGCATTTCCCAGGGAACCCAGCCCCCTGATTACCAGAGAAGATCCGCTTCCGGGATCACCCGAAAAGGAGGTGATATCGAGGCCGGTCACCTTACCCACCAGAGCCTCCTCGGCCGAAACGGCTCCCAGGTGGCGCACATCCTCCATGTCGATCTTCACCCTCGAACTGGTCAGGTTCCGCTGAGCGACGCCGGTCAGAGGATCGGCGGTGGATTCGGCTGTAATGGTGATTTCGTCGATGCCGAAACTCTCGGGCTCCATCTTCACATTCAGACTGTTCCGTCCGTTCAACGGTAACTCCACTGCCTTGTATCCGATGAAGCTGAACATGATAATGGCATCGGGATCGGTCACATTCAGAGTGTAGTTCCCGTTCACGTCAGTAATGGTTCCTGTGATGATCCGTTTGTTCTCATCATACTCAATCACATTGGCCCCGATGACCGCTTCCCCGGTCTGGCTGTCCGTGACCGATCCCCGGAGGATGATCCGGTCCTGGGCTGCCAGGTTGATCCCGGCAATCAAGGCACACAAGATGATTATTGGTCGAATTCCAGGATAGTTCATAGCGATCGGGTAAGGCTTAATGTTTGACAAGTACAGTATCAATTTCATGAAGTACGGCTGTGATGATCAGGTCGCCGGATGAAGTGCTTTCGGGTGATTTGTCCGTATCATAGTAAATGAATTTGTTGGCACCTGAGCCTTCATTCACGCTGGTATAGATCTCTCCCTCCTCGTCGAGGATTTCGATCACATCCCTTCCCGGCCGGATATTCAGGGTAGAGTAATAGGTGTTGTAGGCTGTGGAGGATTCATCCCTTCTCATGGTTTCATACTCCCCCCACAGTTTCTTGTTATCGGTGTATATTCTCTCACCTCTCACGAAATGGTACCGGAGGAATGCTTTCAACTCTTCCACCGAAAGGGTGTCCGCACCATAATTGGTGAGTGCTGAAGCCGAAGGCATGAAAATGGTGTAGGCCGATCCCTCCGTCAGGAAAGGAAATCCATAGGACTGAGGATCGTACATTCCCGCCTTCTCCAGGAGATTGCGGAACTGGGGGTAGGATGAGATCATGGCGAACATGCTGGTGGAGGTGTTGGAGAACCATCCGTCGACCTGATAGGTCTGGCCGTTGTCGACCGGTTCCTCGAGTGGTTGAGGGATCAGGGTGATGATCGAATCACCGTTATACCCGAATACGTTGGGCTTGCTTCCCTGAACCGTATTCTCCACGTTGTTCCAGACGATCATTTTTCCCCCGAGGGATTCGATAAATTCCTTATCGGCACTGCCTGTGGGTACAGAGGTTCCCACCTGGTTGAGGATCCGCTTTCCCAGCTCACCGGCAGGCATTCCCACGAACTGCAGATCAGACATACTGTAAGCCTTGAACCTGTATATTTCCAGTTCTCTGTCGATCCAATCGAGGAACAGTGAAGAGTCGAGGGCCAGGCTAGCGTCCGGGATCGCAAAGAAACAGTACTCCTTATCAGCTTTGCTGATGGCATTTAAGATCTTGGTGTATTCAATCGCATAAAGCAGCAGGGAGAAGCCGGGACGTAGGTAGACCGGACCGGTGATAGAGGAGAAGGCTCTGGGGACCACGGTCTGGTCCAGTCCCAGAAAGGTACAGTTGCTCCCGAATTCCTTGCGGAGAATCCTCCCTTCATCCAGAAATATGCGGTTCCCGTTCTCATCTTCGAACCCTGAGGTGATGTCGGACAGATAGACCGGACTGCTTCTGAAATGTGATTGAACGATGATCTGTTTGACCCCTGCCGGCATGTCGTCAAAACTGTTCCAGTGGGGATACCCCGACTGGGAGGTGACCACCTCATCCAGGAATTTCTGGAAGGCAATGTCGGTGGGTACATATACCGCATTGTGATATAAATAGGTGTAATTCTCCACATTGATGCTGGGACCTGTGAGCTCCTCATGAATATTGAACGGTAGTTTGGGAAACGTCAGGTTATATAACGTATCGAAATTCAATCCGGCCCGGGCCTCCTGCTGGTCGTAGGTCTCCTGCAGATTGGAGCGGAATTCGGGGAACTGGTAGATCAGTTCCAGAAAGACTCTGTAACTTTCACCCGGAAGCTCCCTTTCCAGCATTTCCTTGGCACTTCGCATCGGCTCGACGACCCTGTCGACCACGTAAACATATCCGTTTTCGGCAAATATCTCCGACTGCACGACTTTGGCATCGCCAAAGAAGATATTCCCGGGTTCGAATTCACGCCCGAAATAGAAACTGTAATCAGAATAGCTCAGGTTGTGGACCTCGAAGAAATCATCAAAAAAGATGGGAGCATACTTACGCGAGCGCGTAAATACTTTTTTATACCGCTGGGCACTGCTGGAATCAAGGACGATCACCTCCTCATCCTTCCGGGACCGTACCCAGTACTTCTCGTTGGGATTCTTATGCAGCGTCTGACGCTTATAGGCCCTGGGTTCACTCTCCGGGTCGGTCGGGTCGATCCACCCTCCCACATCCAGCTTGGAGAACTGGTCTCTGCTCCAGGCATTCTGAAGGATATGAAACCGGACCATGGCATTGAGCTCATCCATGGGTATGGCCGATACATCGCTGTACCCCTTCTCGCTCAGATAGTCGTTCAGTGCCTGGTCGGAAGGAGCAAATACGGTAAAACTTCCCGACACATTCAGGACTGTATCCATTCCGACCCGCCGGAGACATTCGGCAAACAGGGTCAGGTTTTCCTGTTCTTCCACCTGAGTAAACAGTTTTCCGGCCAGCCACTCGGGATTCTGGTACTTGTCCTGCTCATAGATATCCTTACAGCCGCCAAGAAAGGATACCGCTGTTGTGAAAAGCAGCAACGCTCGCATGGTTTGTCGCATATGTATAGTCAATAGTTCCTTTATCAATGTCCCTTATCCGTTGTGAGATCTGGAAAAATCTGCATAAGATCCATTTCAGTGCAGGATTTCGGGATAAATATAATCCAATTTTCATCCGGGAACAGGGGTGTAATGTGGTAGTTCATGGGGTGCAAATCCGTATGGCCTGTTTACCCCTCCTGAATGGGGAGTGAATACACCCTGTCTGTTCGGGCTCTATCTGCTACTTTTACAAAGAGAGTACCCCGGTACTGATTAAACTCCCATATGTTCCATAATATTTCTATTCAGATTGAGTAAATGTAATCCAGGTTCAATTTAAACTATTGCCGATGAAACCAAGATTCCCGCTGTTCACTATCCTTATCTGTTGTCTTCTGGCAGCTACAACCTGCCATTCCGGCAGACAGGAAAATGTCATGGAGGATCCCCACATTCTCGATCTGATCTCCCGGATGACCCTCGAGGAGAAGATCTCCATGGTGCATGGCGAGAAGGGAGACGATCCCCAGGGAGTGCCCTATGTGGGATACCTGCCGGGGATCCCCAGGCTGGGGATACCTCAGCTGACGGTGCAGAACGGACCTTCAGGAGCTGGTGCATCCTTCACATCGAACCGGCACCTGAAACCGGCCACTGCCTTCCCGGTGCCCATTTCCCAGGCAAGCACCTGGAACATGGAGCTGCTCTACCGGTTTGGCAGAGCCCTTGGATCGGAGGTGATGGCCCAGGGGCGGACCGTGTGTGCGGCCCCCATGGTCAATATCATCCGGATCCCGGAGGGTGGTAGGAACTTCGAACTTTTCAGCGAAGATCCCTACCTGTCGGCCCGTTGTGCCGTTCCGGTCATCAAAGGGATGCAGGAGATGGGGATCATAGCCAATGTGAAAGCCATCACCGCCAATAACCAGGAGACCTGGAGGGGGGACATCGACAACACCATGAGCGAACGGTCGCTCCGGGAGATCTACCTGCCCTCTTTTGAAGCTGCGGTGAAGGAAGCGGATGTATCCTCCATCATGACGGCCTACCCGAGGATCAATGGGGTCCAGTGCTCCGAGAATCCGTTGTTGCTCAGGCAGATTGTAAAGAATGAGTGGGGGTTCAAAGGGTTCATTCTGACCGACTGGGGTACCAAGCATACAACAGTGCCCGCAGCCAATGCCGGGCTGGACCTGGAGATGTCGGGCTGGGGAAAGTTCGGCGAGCCCCAGTTTAAATTCCATCTGCTCGATGCGGTGAACAGCGGCGAGGTTGCCGAATCGACACTGGATGAAATGATCTATCGCATCCTGCGTGAAATGAAGCGGTTCGGCTATCTGGACGAAAAGGTGGAATTTCCGGAAGGGACAATGGATACTCCGGAGCACCGGAAACTTGCCCTGGAAATGGCCATCGAAGGTTGTGTATTACTGAAAAACGAGAACGGGATACTGCCGCTGGATGATTCGGAAATCAAAACATTGGCCTTGTTCGGCGATGTGGATACGGTCATGGCCTCCGGGGGCGGCAGTTCCAAGGTGGTACCGTTTTACAAGGTCTCCCCCCGGGAGGGCTTCATCAGCCGACTGGGAGAGGAGAGGATCGCATGCTACGGCGATCACCGGAATGCCGGTGAGGCCGATGCAGCCATCGTTTTTATCTATGAATATTCCACCGAGGGGCACGACCGGCTCACCGTATCACTGGAACGCGAGCGGGAGATGATCGAGGCATTGTCGGCGAAATATGAGAAACTCATTCTGGTGCTGCGTACCGGCGGGCCCTACGTGATCCCTTGGATCGACCAGGTGGATGCAGTGTTACAGGTCTGGTTCCCCGGGCAGGAGGAGGGGAATGCAGAGGCAGCCCTGATCTTCGGAGATGCCAATCCTTCCGGGAAGCTTCCCGTCACTTTTGGTCTGGAGCGAAGCGATTTCCCGGCCACGGAGGAGGAGGAGTTCCCGGGAATCGATAAGAGAGTTCACTATTCGGAGGGGATCTTTGTGGGTTACCGGTATTTCGACAAGGAGGGGACCGATATCCTTTTTCCTTTCGGATACGGACTGAGCTATACCCAATTCAGCTATTCGGACCTCTCCCTCTCGTCCGGGGAACTCTCCGGCAACGATACCCTCTTCGTATCCTTTACGGTTACCAATACCGGCGGGCGCGGGGGAGCAGAGGTGTCTCAGCTCTATATCGGCGATCCGGAATCTGCCGTGGAACGGCCTGTCAAAGAGCTCAAAGGATTCGATAAGGCTTTTCTGGCTCCGGGCGAGAGCAAACGTGTGGAGATCCCGGTCAGCTTCCGCTCCATGGCCTACTGGGATGATCAAACCGACCGGTGGAGGGCGGAAAAGGGTAAGTTTGAAGTGCTGGTGGGAGCTTCGGCCGGGGATATCCGTCTGACCGGTTTCTTTGACTACAGCTTTGAATAGCCGGAAGGGTCAGATTCCCCCACCGGATATGGACCCTTTTCTCCCCGGTCAGATCCTGTTCTTTATCGTATTTTGTTTGCATATTTTACTGCAAAAAAGCTTTTACGGATGAAATCCTTATTTACTAATCAAAACTGATCTGTTATGAAAAGATGCATTACTACTGCCTTTGTCGCACTGATGTTTGCCGTGGCCGCCTGGCCTCAGGGGGACACCATACCCCGGCTGATCATCAGTGAGGCCAATTTGTTGAACAGCTTCAAAGGATGGCTGGAGCTGACCAATGTGGGCGATTCGGCGCTGGACCTGTCCAATTTCGGAGTGAGCTTGTTTTCCGGTAACGGGCGAAGCCACTTTATCTATGAGTACGACGAAGCAGGGAACCCGGTCCGTCTGACCATCGGGAGCGGGACCCGCGGAACCTGGGAACCCGATGTTCAGAGGAAACATCGCTCCAAGTTAACCGGAATCCTGGAACCCGGAGAATCTTATGTTTTTATGGAATTCTCGGACCATGCCCGGCAGCAGGAGCCCGTTGTCTACCCCTACTCTTTCCAGACTAATATAAACAACGAGGCGAAGGTCAAGTTGACCGATTTTCCCGTCTTAAGACAGGACCCAGGGTTTGAAATATATATCGATAATCCGGATATCTATGCTTTTGGGTTTGATTCTGTCGCCATCGAGTACGAGCTGATGTGGACCTACAAGGATGCCGGATACGCGCTCTGGTACTTTCCGCCCAACGACTCCTTTATTATCGATGTGGTCAATTCGGTGCTGGATGAGGAAAGCAGACAGACCCGGACACAAACAGCTGTGGCTGGAATGGATGACGCCATCCTTACCAATGCTCTGGTACGGAAGTCGAATGTCACGCTGGGGAACATCGATTTTGAACAGGGACGCGGAACCAGTGCAGAGGACTCGGAATGGTTGTTGCTCCCCACTGAGCCTTTCTCACCCTGGTCCAAATACCCGTATACCATCGGTAATCATGATAATTACAGT
Source organism: uncultured Bacteroides sp. (assembly GCA_964604655.1). Lineage (GTDB taxonomy): Bacteria > Bacteroidota > Bacteroidia > Bacteroidales. The sequence continues at coordinate 24,291 of CAZRZY010000034.1, forward strand.
CTGGATGTGACCTCCGATGTGGCCACAGTCGACTTGGGTGCCGGAACTCTGAGTGTCCCCTGGGGCACCCAGGGAGGCGACTCCGTCGTAAATGTATTGAGTCTGGGAGAAGGGCACAGCTGGTACTATATACAGGACACCACCAGGGTACCGGAAAGCCTGGAGGACTCTGCGCATGTGCTGGCCCGCGACGGAGATATTGTGCAGCTGTATGCCTATGGCGACGACCGGGAGTCGGTCAGTCTGACCCTCAGTGTGATGGAACCGGCTTCCGATATGGCGAGAGTATTTCCCATGCGGCGAAGGACCTACAATGCCGATGATGAGCCGGTCGGGTGGACCACTCCATATATGGTTACCGAAGGCCTTCCCGCCGACTCCATCTGGTTTATTCCCTACGGTACCCGTGTCGATACGCTCTTCAAATACCTGGAGAAGGCACCCGAAGCAACCTGGGAGATCGTTTGGGTCGACGGGACGGAACGGACCGATGTGAAATTCGGGGATATCCTGAGGGTCACCTCCGAAGATGGTTCAGCGACCAAAGACTATGTGCTATCGGTTCAACCATATCAGCCCAACGACAACGCATACCTAGCCAGCATCACCTGGCCCGATTACCCGGAAAATGAACTGTTCGACTGGATCAGGGGGGATACTATTCCCGAATTTACTTCCGGGCGGACCAGCTATTCCATCACGCTGCCCTACGGATCCACAAGCGTTCCCGCTCTGGTGGCCAAACCGCAGGATTTCAAGGCCAAGGTGGTCACCTCCCGTGCCACGAACCTCTTTGGCACCACCGATGACCGGACCACCACTATCAGCGTGACTTCGGAAGACGATTCGGTCATTTTTGTCTACAAAGTAACTTTCTCGGTGGATCTGCCGCCGGAAGACAGGCAGCAATTCATTGGTGAACCGTTCATCACCCAGGTACATCACCGCTGGTGGTGGAACGTGGATGCACTGGAGATCTACAATCCCAGCGATGTAGACCTGGATATGAGCCAGTATCTGATCCTTGCAAGCACTGCTACCAATCCTGCCGATGCGCTGATGGAGCTGAACGGCAGGGATTCCACGGCCAACTGGCTGAACAGGCACCAGAGGTATGTGCCCGGTTTCCTTTTCCCGGATTTTCCCATCTTTCAGGGGAATGGCTGGGTGCTGGAATACGATCCGCTGGTGAATCCTATCGTCAAACCGCACGAAACGTTCGATATCTCCCAGCAGGGCTTTCCGACCCACAAGCCGGAAAGGTACAGCCAGATGCTGGCCGACAGGACCGAGGCCGATTTCTCTGCGCAACACGACTGGTCGCCCAACACCTGGAACGATCCGACGATCACCGGCCGGTTCCAGAACCCGGTTGGATTTAATAAGCGGAGATGGGTCTTCAAGATCAAGAATGATTCTATCCTGGAAGGCACCAAGGAGATCGGGATGGATATTAATGATTACGAACTGGTCGATGTCTTCGGATTTTTCAGTGATGATTATTCCGAATGGGTTGTGGGCGATAAAGTCCTGAGCAGTCCCAGTCAAATGGAGTATAGGATCAAAAGGAAGCCTTATGTATTTGAAGGAGTGACGGAACTGGAGGGCGATCTCAGCGCCAATCCAGACAGCTGTGGCTGGGTAGCCGACCATCGTGTCGGACAGTATGGCGGCTCCAAGAATCAGATGGAGATGATGCTGCTCGACTTCGGGAGCCACCAGGCCGACCCGGTCACCATCCATCTTTCCAAGATCACCTCACTGGTCTATAAAGTCTCCACCGGCTACCAGGGATTACAATCCATTCAGGGCGATTTGAGTGCCACCACGGTAACGTCATTCATGGGGAATCTGAACAAGGCCCATGAAGACCAGGTGCTGGAGTTGCACAGTGCTGCCGACGGATCGGTGCTCGGGCCCGATGACAATGTTTCGGGCGATGACACCCTTCATGTGACCTCGGCCGACGGGGTGAACATGACCTCCTATCTGCTGATCGATCTGCCGCTGGACGATGATGCCATCCTCACTCCTGTGGAAGGTGCGGGTCTTGACGTGGAGATCGACGGAGCGAACGGGACAATTTCCGGCGTATCTTACGGACAGACCATCGCCAGTGTTTTGGACAGCCTGATCGTTCCCGACCTGGCCGTCCTGACGGTTCTGGATTCCGACGACCAGATCCTGCCTCTGAAAATCATGAACTACGATACCATACTGGTACCGACTGTAGTCAGCGATCAGTTGCAATTCGAGGTCAAGGCAGAGGACGGCACCACTATCCTTTACCAGCTGATGCCGGCCTCGCTGAGCAGTGATGCCTTTGTGGTCTCCGACATCTACGAAGTGGACCAGGAGAATCTGCGCATCGGACTGATCCCCGAGGGAACCACCACTGCTGTGTTCATGTCGAGCATCACTCCTGTGAAGGGAGCCGGTGTGGAGATTCTGGATAAGCTGGGAATGGAGCGTACCCTGGGAGTCATGGCCTATGATGACAAGCTGTATGTGGTCTCCGAAGACGGCTCCGCTCAGGTGACCTATTTCCTCGACTTCCTGGAGGAGACTGAATTTGAGACCAACAGTACTCCTGTGGTGACCCTGGCATTTGCCGATACCACGATCATACCCGGATCCATGATCAGTGTGGCTGCAGAAGTAACCGATGACGGGAACCCCGTGCCACCGGAGATCACCTTCCACTGGGAAGTGGGGTCATCCACGGGCGATCCTGCCTCGGTGACGGTTGCCGATGAAAATGCAACCTCGACCGATGCAACGTTCCCCTCACCGGGTACCTATACCCTGACCGCTGTCGCCGATGACCGTGAAATGGTCGGTCAGGCGGTGATCACTGTCACCGTGGCGTTCCCGGAAGGGATCGATGAGGCATCCGGTCCGTCGCTGCAGATCTGGCCGAATCCGGCTGTCGACAAGGTCCATATGAGGCTCATCAACATGGGTGTCACCCGGACGGAGATCACCATCATCGATCTGGTCGGTAAGGCGGTTTATCAGCAACTGCACGCGGAGGAGGAGCTGACCATCGATGTATCCGGACTGGATGAAGGTGTCTATTTCGTGAAGCTGAAGGCCGGTGATCATTCAATCACCCGGAAATTGCATATCGCCAAGTAGTAGAGTCTTCTTGTAGTAGTAGTAGTTTTAGTTAGATTTTAGGGGGCCGTTCCGAAAGGGGCGGCCTCCTTCTCGTGTGCCATGCAAGTTCTTTAACTTTAGGGTGCGAGTCCCAAACGGGCCGAGTTGACAGGAACCGCTAGCTGAGGGCAAAGTTTGAACCGCGAGGTTCCGGCTGAAAGAAGCCTAAGGCAAACATCAGTTCTGACGAACAGAAACATGATACAAGGCTTACCACGGGGGTAACCCTGCGTTAAAAGGGGAGGCCCAAAAGTCAACCGTAACCGTGGGTAGTAAATCCTGCGGGACTGGTGGAAAGTGAAAGGACTTACCATGGGAGATCTCAGAGTCGAGAGGCGATGAGAAGTCAGCAGCGGGCGTAGTACTCCGCCGAAGCGGAAAAAGGCCCAAATCTTTAAAGCAAGGAGCAGTTACTGAGCAAGAGTATAAGCTATGCAAAAGTCAGGAAAATACCCGGAGTCACCGAGGAACCCCATTTTATGGGGAGAAGGAGATATGGGTAGCCTGGTTGTCCAGGGCGGGGACGTATACCCCAAGCCGGGCGGCCGGGTAAGTTTACAGTGGCTTACTGCATGCGAGGAAGAACGAGCCTTGACGGCTGATTTGATGGAAAAGATAGCGGATCTGTCAAATCTGGTTACTGCCATGCGGCAGGTAGTTAGCAACGGAGGAAGTGCCGGTATAGACAGGATGAATGTAACCGAGCTAAAGGAGTGGTTCAATGGCCACTGGCAGGAGTTACAGAGATCACTTTTAGAGGGCACCTACACTCCGAGTGGGGTAAGAGGGGTACGCATACCCAAGCCTAAAGGAGGATATCGTCAATTAGGCATACCGACGGTAAAGGACAGGTTGGTCCAACAAGCGATCAGCCAGGTGCTAAGCAAATGGTACGAGCCGATATTCTCTGACAATAGCAATGGGTTCCGTCCGGGACGCAGCGCTCATCAGGCGTTGAAGAAGGCTGCGGGATCATGCAGGTTGGGCTGAAACGCATAACCCTTTCAAGGACACCGATTATATGAGTACAACAGACAACCTTGCCGAAAATGGCATTTCGAAACCCTGGATGACTACCGAAAGTTACCGTAAACGTGAAGATTTTTTAACATATTTCCCGGGTCTTATGGATAAAATACTCACCAATAATGAGTTAAAAGGTTTTCTGTTTATCTGTGACTATTGGAACGCATTGGGCGATTTCAATTGGGGCGATTCACGTTACTGGCTCGATGCTGGCAGTGTCGACTCCTATAACACTAAAATGGCCAATAGTGGTTTTCTGAAAAGGGGAACGGGTTATTTCAATGCAGTGCCTTTATTCGTGAAAGCTTCCAATGGCACGGAAAACACGGACGATAACGGTACATCATGGAACAAAGAAAAGGATTCGTACACTTTCATTACTGACTATGACTACAGTGTATCTAATGCTAAACATCAGGGGGTAAAAACCTATGTAGGTTATTGGGAAAACAGTTCTACCACCATGACCGTCTCCATTACCATACCTTCTTCTGTTACTAAGGGCAATGTGTTTTTTAATGCAAAAAATAAAAAAGATATTACCATTGGTACGCGCTTGGTAGCCGATAATGACAATGTGGGCGGTATTCGTAAATATTCTTTTACGGATGCCGATTATTCAAATGGCAAGCTCAATATTATTTTTAAAGATGAAGATGATTTGAATACTGTGCACATAAGAGAAATAGGGATACAGTTGTTCTCTGGTTCAAAACCGGCCACACCGGGTGGGTTAAACGGTTCCTTTAATACCGATGGGACAGTTAATCTGACGTGGGATGCGGTGTCGGGAGCTGAAGCTTATTTTATTTACGAACGTAACCAGTTGATTGGGGTGAGTACAACCAACAGTTGGAAGGACAAAGGCTTGGGCGACAGGATATACGGCGGTTTAAGCGGATCGCGTTATTACCTTGTTTCTGCTTACGACAAAAACCAAGGCGAAGGCGAAATGAGTGGTCAGAAAACAGTAACCGACGGCGGTACCTCAACCATAGTTGATGATTCACAGACCGATGTACTAAATTATCGCAATCAGGGTGACCTCACCCAAAGTTGGGTGCACGATTCAAGGGCTGAGTCGTATAACGGCACCATTTCATACACCAAACAGTTGGACGATGTGGTAGATCTGACCTTCGAGGGGGATTACGTTAAGCTGTTTATGCAAAAAGGACCCGGGGCAGGGAAGTTCAATATCAGCCTCGACGGATCATATGTTACCACCCTTGACGGGTATAGCGAAAGCCATCAGCACCAGGTGAAAGTATATGAAAAGACCTGGTCCAGTGTGGGCACACATACCATAAAAGTAAGGTGCAACCATGAAAAAAACAGCAGTTCGTCAGATTACTGGGTCAATTTTGATTATATTGAATACGGTGAAACGCCTACAAAATCAGGAAGATTAGCAAATCCGGAAGAATTGACCGGCTTACCATCCAGTGAAGGATCGTCACCGGAAGTAAGCCTTTACCCCAACCCATCATCAAGCGGTATTGTAAACTTGATTATGCAGGGATACAAAGTTCAGCAGGCCACCATACAGGTTATAGACCTAAGTGGACGCATTGTTTATACCAAAAGCCAAGACATTGTGGCTGATAACGAGCAAATTGAAATCAACCTGGCCGGCATGGCAAAAGGTATGTACAGTTTGCGGGTTACCAGTAAACAGGATGTCAGGAACATAAAATTGATGCTGAAATAAATAGTGAAAGAATGATGAAATATTTAAACTTGATTGTGTCCGCCCTGCTTATTGCGACAGGCTTTTCATGCACGGGAAAAAAGCAGATGGAAAAACCCCCAACACCCAATGTAGTGTTCATATTGGTGGACGACATGGGCTATGGGGATTTGAGCAGTTTTGGTCAACAGGCCTTTCAAACGCCACACATTGACAAAATGGCATCGGAAGGCATGGTGTTCACAAACTTTTATACCGGTTCTACCGTGTGTGCGCCGTCGCGGGCTTCCCTGCTCACAGGAAAACATACCGGCCACACCTCAGTGAGGGGCAATAGCCCTGCACAATTGATAGGCGATGATGAGCTAACCATCGCTAAAGTAATGAAGCAGTCAGGTTACAAAACCGCCGCCATCGGCAAATGGGGCATCGGGCACCCACCACCACCAGATGACCCACAGCGGAAGGGCTTTGACCATTTTTATGGTTACATCAACATGTGGCATGCCCACAATTTTTATCCCGAATTTCTTTACGAAGACGGGAGGAAAATACCACTTAACAATAAACTAATGCGCGATGAAGACGGCGCAACGCTATGGCCGGATAAACCTGAGGGGACTGGCGTAGCAGAAATTCACGAAGAATACGTACATGACCTTTTTGACAGTGAAGCGCTCACATTTATTGAACAGAACAAGGACGAGAAATTCTTTCTGTACCTGGCCTATAACGTTCCCCACGCCAATAACGAGGGCGAAGAGTATGACAGAGGTATGGAAGTGCCCTCCCATGGGGAATTTAAAGACAAAGAGTGGCCTGACACCGAAAAAGGATTTGCCAGTATGATGCGGAACATCGATAATTCGGTGGGCAT
>CAZRZY010000034.1:31142-35608 GCA_964604655.1 uncultured Bacteroides sp.
ACACCGAAAAAGGATTTGCCAGTATGATGCGGAACATCGATAATTCGGTGGGCATAGTATGGAATTTTTTGATTCCAATGGCCCCTATCGTGGTTTGAAACGGGCCTTGTACGATGGCGGTATCCGCACACCTTTTATTGTGCGTTGGCCAAAACAAGTCAACCCCGGAAAAACCGACCATTTGGGTGCATTTTGGGATGTGCTGCCCACGCTGACCGATTTGACGGGCAGTGAAAAGTCGCCAGGAACAGACGGTATTTCCTTTTTGCCGACCTTATTGGGCAATCCGGAAGAACAGCAAAAGCATACCTACCTGTATTGGGAATTTTTTGAATTGGGCGGCAGGCAAGCGATTTTAAAGGATAATTGGAAGGCCATCAGACTGAATGTACGGGATAATTCGAAGCCTGCGATATTTGAATTGTATGATATTTCTACCGACCCTCTAGAAGCCAATAATATAGCGGACAAACACCCGGAGGTAGTGGCGGAAATGGAAAAGCTTTTTTTGCAGGCCAGAACAGAATTTCAGGTAGCGCCGCTGTTTGAAAAAGACAGTTCAGTGGTTGAAACAGATTTTTAAGAAGTTTTGGGCAATTTTTAATTGTGAACTGGCGCCCGGAGGAGGGCAAGCCATTCATTTAATCAAACAATAAAAACAATAAAATGATGAGAAAAATATTTTTAATGTTGGTTGTTGCTGCAGCCATGATGAGTTGTCAAGAGAAGGAAGGGTCCAATCAGGAAAGGCCCAATATCCTTTTTATCATGTCGGACGATCATGCTTACCAGGCCATCAGCGCCTATGGGGGCAATCTAGTGCAAAGAACCTTCCCACTAATGCAAACGCCAAACATCGACCGGATTTCAAATGAGGGGATGTTGTTTACTAATGCGTCCGTTACCAATTCAATCTGTGCTCCTTCAAGAGCTACCATTTTAACAGGCAAGCATTGTCACATCAATGGCAAAATTGATAACCATCAGCCCTTTGATACGACTCAGGTTACCTTTCCCCAAATACTTCAACAAGAGGGCTATCAGACAGCTATGTTTGGCAAGCTGCATTTCGGCAACAACCCGAAAGGCTTCGATGAGTTTAAAATTCTGCCCGGCCAGGGGAGTTATTACAACCCTGATTTTATTACAAAAAATGAAGGCAATATCAACATAGTGGGCTATGTCACCGATATCATAACCGACATGACCCTCAATTGGCTAAAAAAAGAACGCGACCCCGGGAAACCTTTCTTTCTGATGTATTTGCACAAAGCGCCACACCGGGAGTGGTTGCCGGCACAAAGGCATTATGAAAAATTCACAAAAATGAAGTTTGAAGAACCCGCTACCTTGTTTGACGATTATGAAGGAAGGGGTACTGCTGCCAAAACTGCGGAAATGAACCTACTCAAACACATGCATTGGGCGGGCGATTCAAAACTATATCCGGAAACAATCAGCGAACTGGGGATAGAGCCAACGGTGACCCGAACACACCGTTCATCAGAAAGCTGGGATATCGCCGCTTTTAACAGTACAGTTGGCAGGCTGAATGAAGAACAAAGGAAGGCTTGGGATGAAACCTATGGCCCGATCAACGAGGAATTTAAGCAGAACTACAAGAATATGTCGGAAGAAGATTTGATGCGCTGGCGTTATCAACGATACATGCAGGATTACCTGGGGAGCGTTGCCTCTGTTGATGAAGGAATTGGCCAGGTGCTTGACTACTTAAAGGAAAGTGGGTTGGACAAAAACACCATTGTTGTCTATACTTCCGATCAGGGATTTTACCTGGGGGAACACGGGTGGTTCGACAAGCGGTTTATTTACAATGAATCGTTCAAAACTCCACTATTGATGAAATGGCCGGGTGTAATAAAGCCGGGCATTAGAAACGATGAAATGGTGCAAAACCTGGATTTTGCCCAGACTTTTCTTGAAGCTGCCGGAATTACCCCTCCCGACGATATGCAGGGCGAAAGCCTCATGCCCCTTTTAAAAGGTGAAGACGAGAAATGGACAAGAGATGCCGTTTACTACCACTATTATGAGTACCCCTCGGTTCACATGGTCAAAAAGCATTATGGGGCCGTTACCAAAGAGTATAAGTTGGTGCATTTTTATGACGATATAGATGAATGGGAATTGTACGACCTCAAAAATGATCCCATGGAAATGAACAATGTGTTTCATGACCCTGCTTACGTGGCAATCAGGAAAGATATGGAAGATAAACTTGCAGCGCTTCGCGAGAAATATAAGGTGCCAGTGAATGATTAAGTGATTGATATATTCACTAGCCAGTAGACTTGGAAGATATGAGTAACAAGCCTCTGATCGTGAGTAAAAACCCATAGAGCTGATGCAAAATCCGAAATACCAGCTTGGGATTTTTAATTTAACATTGGAATAAAAATTAGCATAAAATGAAAATCAAATTATTCGCATTTCTATACTTTTTGAGTGGCGTTTTTACCCTTTGCAATGCTGCCGAATACCATGTCGCCAAAACCGGAAATGACCAGCATACAGGATCAGCGGCGGCTCCGTTCAAAACCATTCAGGCTGCAGCCAATGTGGCAATGGCCGGGGATATCATCACAGTGCACGAAGGCATTTACCGCGAATGGGTCAATCCTGTCAATGGTGGCACAAGTGATGTAAACCGAATTGTTTATCAGGCTGCCGAAGGTGAAAATGTGGTGATCAAAGGCTCGCAAATCATTAAAGAGTGGGAAAAAGTAAAAAAGGATGTCTGGAAAATTACACTGAGCAATGAAATGTTTGGGGAATACAATCCTTACCGGGAACTTATCGAAGGCGACTGGTTTCTTGATTTGGGCCGCAAACACCACACCGGCGAAGTGTACATCAATGATAAAGCCCTTTTTGAAGTAGCATCCCTGGATCAGGTAAAAGATCCGAAACCGCTGGAAAATGCACTATATCCCGAAGCTTCAATCTACCAGTGGTATAGTGAAAGCAACGCGGAAAGCACCACGATTTAGGCCAATTTTCAGGGTGCCGATCCCAACAAGGAGCATGTAGAGATCAACGTGAGACGGCATGTTTTCTGGCCGGCCAAAAATTATGTCAACTACATTACCGTGCGCGGCTTCATCTTGAGCCAGGCAGCCCCAAAATGGGCCCCACCCACTGCTGGCCAGGACGGCCTTATCGGACCTAACTGGAGCAAGGGATGGATCATTGAAAACAATACCATCACCCACTCCAAATGCGTGGGCGTCAGTCTGGGCAAGGAGCATAGCACCGGAGAAAACCGCTGGACCAACGAAAAAGTAAAGCATGGTACCCAGCGTCAGCGCGACGTGGTATTCAATGCCCTGAAAATAGGATGGTCCAAAGAAACAATAGGCTCCCACATAGTGCGGAACAATAAAATATACAATTGCGGTCAGGCGGGTATCGTTGGCCATTTAGGTGTGATATTTAGCCAGATCTACAACAACCATATTTATAATATTACTGCACAAAGGCAATTCAATGGTTTCGAAATGGCCGGGATCAAACTGCATGCCGCCATTGATGTACTGATATGTAATAACCTGATACACGACTGCTGGAAGGGACTATGGCTCGACTGGCAGTCGCAAGGCGTAAGGGTAACTAAAAATGTGATGTATCGAAACCATCAGCAGGACTTGTTCGTCGAAGTTTCGCATGGGCCACATATAGTCGATAACAACATACTTCTGTCGAAACAAGCTTTTTTAAATGCCGCGCAGGGAAGCGCCATTGTGAATAATTTTATTGCCGGTGAAGTAAAATTGCGTCCTGTCCCGGACCGATTTACCCCTTATCATTTTCAGCACTCCACTATGGTTGCCGGACTAATGACAATTCAGGGCGGAGATGACAGGTATTATAACAATATTTTTATTCATCAGCCTGATAGAAACCAGCCCGTAACCGGAACTTATATGTACGACAAACATCCGTTACCATCAGAAGAATGGGCTGTTGGTTTTACCCCTCATGACTATGAAGCACATCTTTACCCGGTAGAAATCTCCTCTAACCTATATTTAAATGGGGCCAGGCCTTATGTAAAAGAGACGAATGCAGTGGTTGACTCATCCTTTAGCATAAACATAAACCTTATCGAAAATGATAGCAGCACTTATCTTCAATTTGAAATAAATGATTCCTTTCAAAAATTAAATAAAATAAAGGTAACAACAGAATTACTTGGTGAAGCATTTCAACCTGAAGTTCCATTTCTAAATCCTGATGGATCCCACCTGGATGTTGATGCCGATTATTTTGGAATTAGCAGAAACTTACAAAAATCTATGGTAGGGCCATTTATGGACCTTAAAGAAGGAACAAATAAAATTATGATATGGCCTAAAAATGAAGCCAATTAGAGAAACGGGTTTTAGTTTATTACTAGTAGATCGTTCTGTAAATAACATATCATAATGTTGCGAATTCCTCCATCT
>CAZRZY010000035.1:0-29862 GCA_964604655.1 uncultured Bacteroides sp.
GACTAGAGACGCTGCCGCCGATCTTTCCGTCTTTTGCCATTCTATTTCCAGACTATTTACCCGTTGCGAGGGATATTTTCAGGCGAACCTAATTGATGTGAAGGGATATGGCCGAATTCGCCGCTTCCCATTGCGAAGGGGTATGCCCGAGGAAGCCTATAATTTCGGAACGCAGTGAGAAATTTCAGCGACGAGGGTATTCCCCGAGCCCTGTAAGAAATTTCAGCGACGAGGGTATTCCCCGAGCCGGTTTAAAGCATGCCCTCCCCGATCTCGGATTTGATCTCGTTCACGTACTGCTTGATCTTCTGTTCATCTTCCCTTCGGCAAACCAGGAAGATATGTTCGTTCTGGACCACGATGTAGTCCTCCAGACCCTGCAGGACCACCACCTTATCATCCTCCACGTTGATAATGTTGCCGGCGGATTCGTAAAGGAACACATGTTTCCCGTTCACCGAATTGGTCCTGTCATCCTTGGGCAACTGTTCATAAAGGGAACCCCATGTACCAAGGTCCGACCAGCCAAAATCAGATATCAGGACATAAACATTGTCCGCTTTTTCCATGACTCCGTAATCGATACTGATATTCCGGCAATTGCCATAGGTTTCATCAATAAATTTCTTCTCACCCTCGGTTCCGTAGATCTCCACACCCTCCAAAAAGAGGGTATGTACCTCCGGAAGGAAAACCTCGAAGGAGTGCATGATCGTATGAAGCGACCAGAAGAAGATTCCTGCGTTCCAGTAGAAATCACCGCTCTCGATAAAGACCTTTGCCAGTTCCAGATCCGGTTTCTCTGTAAATGTCTTCACCTTTCTCAATCCAATGGATTCATATCCTTTTACTCCCCGTTGAAGCGACTGGATATATCCATACCCTGTTTCAGGCCGGTTAGGCACGATTCCCATGGTCAGGAGAGCCTCATTCTCCGTGACAAATTCCAGGCCCTGTCTGACATTTCTCAAAAACTCCTCCTCTTTCACAATCAGATGATCAGAAGGTGCTACCACCACCGATGCATTCGGATTCATCTTCTGGATCCTGAAATTGGCATAGTCGATACAGGGAGCTGTATTCCGTCTCAGGGGCTCCAGGAGTATGTTGTCCTCCGGCAGATCGGGAAGCTGCTCCCTGATCAGATCTCTATACTCCAGATTGCTGACAATCAAAATCTGTTCAGGAGGCATCAATTGAATGAACCGGTCATAAGTTTGTTGTAAAAGGGTTCGGCCGGTACCAATAATATCCAGGAACTGCTTGGGCCGTTGTGTTTTACTGAGTGGCCAAAATCTGCTGCCAATCCCACCGGCCATAATGACACAATAGAAGTCTTTATTCATGTATCGGTATTAGGGTCAAAATAACAGAAAAACAAGGTCTGTCACTAAAGATAGTCTGTTTTTATGAAACGTCCGATCAGCAGAGGATGTTTTGCGATATCAAGGATATATTCCATACTTTTGTCCAGGGGAAGATGCGTTTACTGGAGCAAATAGGTAGTTATTTCTTACTCCTGGGAAGGACATTCAGCCGTCCGGAAAAATTCTCTGTACTGTACCATCAGACGATACGGGAGATAGAGAAGGTGGGGATCAATTCCTTTGGGATCGTGGTCGTCATCTCTCTTTTTGTGGGAGCTGTGATCACCATCCAGACCAACTTTAATATAGAGAATCCGCTCCTGCCACGATACCTGATCGGTGTAACCGTGAGAGACTCCCTGCTTCTGGAGTTCTCCTCCACCATGGTAGCCCTGATCCTTGCCGGGAAGGTCGGTTCCAGTATTGCCTCTGAACTGGGAATGATGCGCATCACCGAGCAGATCGATGCCCTGGAAGTTATGGGGGTCAACTCGGCCTCCTACCTGATCCTGCCCAAGATCATCGCAGCCGTCCTGTTTTTTCCCATTCTATGCCTGCTCAGCATTATACTGGGGCTCCTGGGGGGGTATCTCTCCTGTGTTCTAGCCGATGTGATCCCTCCTTCCGAATATATATACGGTATCCAGTATGCCTTCTACCCCTACTATATAGGGTATGCTCTGACCAAGACTGCCTTTTACGCTATGATCATCACCTCCGTTTCCGCCTATTATGGCTTCCATGTGAAGGGGGGAGCCGTGGAGGTGGGCCGGTCCAGTACCAAAGCAGTGGTGCATAGCAGTGTGCTCATCCTGGTGGCCAATCTGATCCTGACACGGACCATTCTGCAATGATCGAGGTTAAACATATCTTTAAAAGCTTCGAAGGAAGCTACGTGCTGAACGATGTAAGTGTCCGGTTCGAAAAAGGGAAATGCAACCTGATTATTGGTCGCAGCGGTTCAGGAAAGACCGTCCTTTTAAAGTCGATCGTAGGTTTACTGGAGGTGGACGAAGGGGAGATCTGGTATTCCGATGTCCTCTTTAACGGACTCGATACTTTGGGACGACAGCAGATGAGAAAAAAAATGGGGATGCTGTTCCAGGGCGGTGCACTTTTCGATTCCCTTTCGGTGGAGGAAAATGTGATGTTCCCACTGAACCTTCAGACCGATCTCTCCGGAGCGGAAAAACTGGACAGGGTCAATTTCTGCCTGGAGCGGGTCAGGGTGCCGGGTAAAAACAAACTCTATCCGGCCGAGCTCAGCGGGGGAATGAAAAAAAGGGTGGCCATTGCCAGGGCCATTGCTCTGAACCCGCAGTATCTCTTTTGCGATGAACCTAATTCGGGACTCGATCCTGAAACGGGTATCGTGATCGACCAGTTGATCAAAGAGCTGACCGAAGAGTTCCAGATGACCACCATCGTCAATTCCCATGATATGAATTCCGTTCTGGAGATCGGTGATTACGTGGTTTTCATTTACAGGGGATGCAAATGCTGGGAAGGGACCCGAGAAGAGATCCTGCACACCAAAAACGAGGCCCTGAATAACTTTGTATTCGCCACCAATATGGCCAAGCAGATCAAGCGGAATACCTGATGCTTAATAGACCAAAGGCCTGTCCCCATGCCCCGGCTGACTGAATTCCTTATATCCGAACATCAGGTTCAGGCCAACCCAGATATTGACCCAGTTGGTCCTTTGGGGCATCAGCAGAACGCTGACGGCATTGTCCGATACCATGTAGAGGTTGACCGGACCGAAATTCAGGGCAACACCGGCACCCAGATTGTGCAGCCTTGTACCGATGGCCGAATAACTGGCGGTGAAGTGAGCAATTCGGCCTGCCCGTAAATTGGCACTGGCAGTAAACCTCTGGGAGATACTCCCCCGGAGAAAATCGGTTCTGGACAACAGCCCCACGTTAAAATACGGTGTCACATTGTACGAAACCCCCAGGTAGATCTTGGTATTCAAGCGCCGGGTGTAACTTCCCCCCGGTGAGAATTCCAGAAATCCGGCAAGGGTGTCCCCAATCTGTGAGAGCGTACTGTCCAGGTAATCTCCCAGGCTCTGGTCGTTTGAAAGATCCAGCGGATTGAGTTCGATACCTTCAAAAGAGTAGGCCCCACTGTAAGTGGCGTTGTGTACCTCATCCTTCCAGCTGATCAGCCCCAGGTCAATGACACTGGCATTGATCTGCAGGGATTCGACAGGCCTGTAAGAAACTCCGAGATCCACTCCGAATCCGGGATTCTTCAGGTTGAACAGGTAGCGGTTCAGCGCAAACACATCGAAGCGGTCCAGATCCTCATTCAGCAAGATATCCTCGATCACCCCCTCTTCGTCATAAAGAACATCCGCAAAGGGGAGGGAGGCGCTGACCTTCATGTCCGAATCCAGTTCCCACGATTCCTCCGAGGTCATCAGGGATAATTCCGATTGCTGTGTGGTGAGGTCCGCGATCCCGAAAAGAAGTTTGGCTCTTACTCCCACCTGCAGGTTATCCACGATCTCATGAGACCATCCAACGGACAGCTCGTCAAAAGCGGTGGCCTCCACACCAGTGCCGCTCAGATCGTATGTCACACCCTCCCTGGCACCATCCAGCAGAAACCGCGCCAGATCTTTCGAAAAATAGAACGCTTCATCGGTACGGGTGCTCAGATCCAGTGAGAAGAATCCCGCCATGGTCCGGAAACCGACAGAGATAAGCGTAGCCCTCAGGTCTGTGCTGAAATAATTCAGCGGTTTCAGCCGATTCATAAAGTCCTCTTTGTTGCCCAGGGGATGCAGGAAGGTGATCAGCGAATCCTCAGTGGGATGAGGATAGATGATATCGGAGTAAGCCAGTGAGCTGGAGACCGCCTCCACACGTACCGGCGCAAGCAATGGAAACCCGATATATAGATTGCACTGCGGCTGAAAGGCGGGATTGACCCGGTTGGACTGGGGGACTCCTGACATATAATAAATGGAATTATTGATCTGTCCATGCACCGGTATTCCTGCGCAGGCTATCAGCCCGGTCAGCAGTATCAGTTTTACAGCTTGCTTCATAACTCTCGTGTGTTAATTCTTAAATTGGCGGAAATGGAAATCTCATAGTCCAGAGAATAATCGGAATACAGCTTTACAAACTGATCGCCTCCTCCGCTGGTGATCATCTTTGCTTCCATCAGCAGATAGGCCACCTGGTCGAGTTTATCGATCAGATCGGAATCGATCACCACCACCGCAGTTGCCTCGCCGGGCTGGGCGGTCCTGCCTTCAGCATCCACCTGTGATCCGCTTAGAATGAGCGTCTCCGCGTCAAACACAGAGTCGATCACTTCATACATCCCGTCCATCAAATAGAGCTGAACCCCCAGTTCCACCGGTAATTCGTTGAGCGTTGTCAGAGTAAGCTGGAGCCTCTCTACCGGGTTGTTTTCGCTTTCTTCATCCACCAGCTCAAAATCGAGGGTATCGCTGATAGAAAACCCTCCGGATTTGAAGTCAAGGGGCAACAGAACCTCCAGGGATACATTCAGTTTACTGGTATCGAGAACAAAATGCTGTACCGGAGGTGTGGTATCACTGGTGCTGCTTCGGATGGTGTAATCAACTCTTGAAGGTGCCGAGGCGAGCAGTTCATCGAAATTGCTGGTCTGTTTATCCACCTGGATCTGTGTAACCCTGCTTTCGCCCGCTAAAGCCGGCGCCTCCACCAGGAATAAATTGCCCTCATCGAATAACAGCTCCACCTGCGAACCATCCCTGGACGAGGTGGCGATCAGATCCTCCATCTCCACCTCCAGGGGCATCCCGATGGAGCTGGTGATATCCAGGGTAAGCTTCGGATCATTGAATATGATGGATGCCAGTTCCGGATTGTCCTCAAAAAAAGAGAACTCCAGGAACCCGCTTTCGGAAATCAACTCCCTGCGGTCAAAGAATCCATAGGCATGGTAGAATTTCTGGTTGGTCCATGTAACCGTGATCAGGCAGAAGTCGCCCGGGAACACCGGGCTGCCCGAATTGATCAACTCGAGGAAATAATTCAGCTCAAAGTAGTTCGTGTCATTCAGAAGGGTAGGTTTAACCAGGAACCTGTCTGATTGGAGATTCCGGATCTCCGTGAAGCTTCCATCCGCTTCGCTGATGGAAAAACGGGTGCTGAAGGTGTCTCTTTCTGCATCCAGGATCTGACTGCTGCTGACTGTCAGAATTCCCTCATGTTTAAAAGTGCTGGTCACGTTGATCTCGATCACCCCCTCCTTGATCATGACACTGTCCAGCCTGTCTTTGCCATCCAGTTTGAATGAGAAGGATTCCCGTTTCAGGAACGGAACGGTATCCCCTACCTCTGCGCTGAGCCATGCAGGGGTATTGATATCCGCTTCCACGAATTCCTGCAGATACAATTCATCCGGCACCTCCAGGATCGTATCGGCACTGACCGAAAATGCATCCGAAGAGTATGCCAGATAAATGAGCCCCTGCTCATCGGTATCCAGTATTCCGGTGCTGTCGATGGTCTCCAGCAACTGTTCAACCCCTGCCGAGCCATACAGCAGTGGAGCAACCAGTCCGGGCTGCAGTTCCACTTCATCAGACAATCTGTCGAGCTCAAAATACTCCCTCTGGCACCCGGTGGCTATCAAGGCCGCCATGAGCAGAAGGGAAAACAACTTCCGTGTATGCTTCATGAGCTATTGTATTGAATAATTGTACAGAAAATTATTGCCACTTCCGACGATCAGGTTGAACCTGCTCTGCGATCCCGAAAAATACCCGATGCTGAACCGGGTGGATCCCTCCAGGGGAAATCCTTCATAAAGGGATCCATCGGCATTGATCAGGTAGATTCTGTTCCGGGACCTGTCGGTGATCCCGATCTTGATATCGGATGCGGAAAACTTATAGATATCCGGCATGCTGGAGATTTTCTCTCTGACCCTGTATCTGAACATCTCCTGCCCGTCCTGCCGGACCACCGTTAACTCATTCCCGTCGGCAAAAATGAATTCCGGGATTCCGTCCTTATCCATGTCTCGCATCAGGAAAAAATGTTCCGGTGAGACCTCCTGCTGGAAGAGTGTATTTACCGATCCGTCTTCGTAGAGCGCCAAAACATTCCCTGCTGTATCGGTGGAGATCCACCTGGGCCGGTCCTCCCGGATATTCATATCCAGGGTGAGAGGGTTCTGCGGGGATAAGGAAATCCTGGTTTCGGGCCTGATTCGTTCCCTTCCCCGTCGATTGAGTAAGTAGGTTCTGTTCCTGTCGGAGAACACGATATAATCCCTCTCTCCAATCCTGAAATGCTGAATGGAACCTGTCACCTGCGTTTCACTTTTCCCGAATCTCCAACCGGTAACAATATCCCCTTCCAGATCGTACAGGTATACCTGCCGGTCCTCACCTGCCACAAACAGCCTGTAGTTCCTGCTATTATCATAGTCCACCAGCGCCACAGCATTGGTTGCCGGAGAACGCAGGGTAATGGGGTATCTTTCCACATAGTTGCCGTTCCTGTCGATCAGGTGCAGGCGGGTCCTGGTATTAAAGAGGTATTGAAGCTTCCCGTTCTTGTAGTAATCGACCTGGAAGACCTCTCCAAGGATCCTGCCTTCCAACTTCTGTTTCCAGAGTACACGGCCTGAGCTGTTGATCAGGTATATCCAGTTGGCAGCATCCTGAACGAAGATCTCTTTCCCGGAGGTATTGTGGTTCTCCACCAGAGCCGGTTTCATAACCGCTACAGAGTCGAGTAGACTTTCCCAGACCGTCAGCGCCTTCTCCTTGATCTGCGCATTGTATTTCCAGCTCAGATTCTGATAGAAGAGTTCCTGCTCTGCACTGTACTGAATCACCACCCCCGGTATTCGCCTGAGAAACAATTCCATCTGCCCCAGTACTTCTCCGGCCTCCGGGCTGAATAGTTCCGAACGGTATTCTGTATATGAGAACGGCCTGAAAAAGAAAGTCAGCGAACTCCTATTGGAGAAGTAATCGTCCATCTCATCGTAAACCGGATCATTGGCGAAGGTTTTCTGAAGCACATTCTGGTAGATCACCCTGGAGATGACCTCCACGGACGGACCGAAAATCAAATAATTTTCATAGACTGTGAAATAGCTATTGAACAGCATCCCGGGCAGTGTACCCTTATAAAAGGGATCCGGTAAACGGTAGATGTCAAAACTGGTCTGGTCATCCAGCTGATATACCTTCCGTACGGACTTCATGTCAAATGCGTTCACCTGCAGGTACCGTTCCATCCATCTGCCGGTGATTCCCAACCCCTCGCTCCTGCTGCGTAGCTCGATCACGGAGATCTCCTCCTCCCGGCTGCCGGTCTCCCCCTCGATGGAAAACCATACCACCTCATCATCAGCGATCGTCATCAGGTCCGCCAACGGATCGATCTCATAGAGATCGCTGATCCGTTTACGCTCATTTTCCGCCACTCCTGCCTCTCCCATTTGGGTCAACAGGGATCGGAAACGGTCAAACAGTTGTTCCCAGTCACTGATTCCCAGATGCAGGAAGGAGGTAATTCCGGAGGGGATCATTTCGTGCAGTTCCATTCGCACAGGTGTTTGACCGGTAAATGCCCCCAATAGTTGCCCGGCTTCAGGATCTGTCTGCGTCATCCCGTTAAGCACCAGGGCATTCCCCTTCACATCCATATCCAGCTCCCCCCATCCGGCCCAGAAGGACATCCAGTCTAAATCTTTCCATCGGTTGGATTGGATCCAGGGGTAGAATAGCTTTGCAAGCAGTTCATACTGCAGATAGACATTGGCATGTACAAACTTTCCGGCTGTTTTCCGGATCTGTTTCAACCCCTGATCAGCGGTGAGGTCCTGACCGGACTGAATGGTCCGGACCGACGCTTCTGTAAGCATGGAGGACGGACTGATCACCGCACAGCCGTTCAAGCAGGCAAAGGAGAATTTGAAGGGAAAAATGCCCGGAGCTCCTGATATATCATACAGTTTTGCTGCATCATACTTCCGCTCATTCACCATGGATTCATTTCCAGGCAAAGCTTTCAGGATCTGTTCGAAATCATGGTCACTATGGTTATCCGAGTAAGAAAGATAAAAGAGAGGTACCAGTTGATCCTTCCCCACCAGGTGAAGGGAGAAGCTCAATCCCTCCTTTCTCAGCAACTCCCGCAGAGGTTCAATACCGGTAACCCTGGAAATAATGGACTGAATGGTGGAATCGATTTTTATCCTGCCGGAGGTATTGACGAAATCGATCCAGATCCTGTTTTCCGGAAGAAATGACTCGCTCAGGAAGGTATAATCCAGGGCCTCCACAAAAACCACCGCATCGGAAGGCACTGCCTCCCAGATTTCAATGGGGGTAATCCGGTCCAATCGGTTCCACAGGATCAATGCTACCAGTCCCGTAACCACCACCGCAAAGATTCCTCCAAGTAGATATCTTCTCCACATATCAGGCCTGTTTCCTTCAAAAATAGGAAATTAACCGCCCGTCGTCCGGGAAAATTACCAACACCATTTTTTTCTATCTTCACCTGATGCAGGAAGTACAGCCGGTAATCGAACAGGGATGGAAGGAAAAGCTCTGGGAGGAGTTCCAGTCGCCCTACTTCAGAGAACTAAAATCGTTCCTTCTGGAGGAGAAGAAACAGTTTAGCATCTTCCCTCCCGGTAAGCTCATATTCAATGCCTTTCATCATACTCCATTCGACCGGGTCAAGGTGGTGATCCTGGGGCAGGACCCCTACCACGGACGGGGACAGGCCCACGGACTCTGCTTCTCGGTCCCCGGGGGAGTGGCTCCTCCTCCATCCCTGGTCAATATCTTCAAAGAACTCAAGAACGATCTGGGAATCCCGGCACCCGGCCAGGGAAACCTGGAAAGATGGGCCGACCAGGGGGTCTTGCTGCTGAATGCCACCCTGACAGTGAGGGCGGGCCAGGCGGGATCTCATCAGAACAAAGGCTGGGAAACCTTCACCAACCGGGTGATCGGGATCACCTCCGAGCAAAGAACGGGACTGGTCTACTTACTGTGGGGACGTTATGCTCAGGCCAAAGAGAACCTTATCGACGGTAACAAACACCTGATCCTGAAGGCAGCCCACCCCTCCCCATTTTCCGCACACAACGGATTCTTCGGTTGCAGGCATTTTTCCCGGGCCAACGAATACCTGATGCAGCAGGGGAGATCAGGAATTGATTGGAGATTGTAGCTTTTTAGGGGTTCGAAGTGTTTTTGGCACGCTATTTGCTCTATTTTTTAGTGACAGTTCATCCAATCATATTCCCTTCGGGGCCAGGTCCGTCTCATATCAAGGCGGACTTTTATTTTACAGGGCCATGCTCTGATCAGTTTACAGGTGTCAGGAGGTTCCAATTGAAGATCGGCGAACAAACGATCGGAATCCGTTCACTGGAGATTCTGCGTGGTTCCGGCTATCTTGCCCTGACCCCCGGGAACACTCCCTCAAAGAATTCTACTGCCGAATCCTGGAATGTGGAACTGAAGAATGATCAGGGCCGTGCCACGCTGAGGAGTTTTCATAGGGCCATGGAAGATGGAATCACCCTTCGAAGGATGAGTGTGGAACTGGAGGATTGCCGGATCGACCTCCGGGGCCGGATCAGTCAACCATAGTCCTTTCCTGAGACTGACGGAGAGATCGCTGTTTCTTTTGATTCGCTGGCAGGTCTTGGGCCACGATTCCGGTCCTATTATACCGCCTTCCAGGATAGTATTGGAGTACGCGCCGAAAACCGGTTAGCCTGGAGATGCCCGGAATAAGGGCCGAAAGAATTTATGTAGTCCCCGGAGTCACCCCCTTAGAACCTCTTGTAACCTATGATTTCACGCACCTCCCTCAGGGTCTTGCCGGCACTTTCCCGGGCCCGCTCGGCCCCCATCTTCACCACCTTCCTCAGATAGTCATCGTCGTTATAGATCTCCTGGATCCGTTCCCGGATGGGGGAGGTAAATCGGATCACATCTTCGGCCAGCTGCTTTTTCAGGTCGCCGTAGCGGATGGTGCAATCGTTGTAGGCACAGCGGAAGTGTTCCACCGTTTCGGGGGTGGAGAGCAGGTCCAGCAGGTAGAAAAGGTTGGCCACCGGTTCGCTCATGGGAGAATTGGGCTCCTGTGGACCGGCATCGGTCACCGCGCGCATCACCTTCTTGCGAATATCTTTGGGATCATCGGCCAGGTAGATGCCATTGCCCTCGCTTTTACCCATCTTGCCGGTCCCGTCCAACCCCGGCACCTTGATCAACTCCTCCCCGAAATTATAGGGTTCGGGCAGCGTGAAAAATTCAACCCCGTACATGTGGTTAAAGCGCTTGGCAAATTTGCGGGCCATTTCCAGGTTCTGTTCCTGATCCTTTCCTACGGGTACCTTGTCGGCATTGTGTATGATGATGTCGGCACACATCAGCACCGGGTAGGTCAGCAATCCGGCATTAATGTTTTCCGGCTGCCTGCGGATCTTCTCCTTGAAGGTAGTGGTGCGCTCCAGCTCCCCCACGTAGGCGTTCATGTTCAGGAGGAGATAGAGCTCCGGGATTTCAGGCACATCGCTCTGAATGTAGAGGGTGGCCACTTCGGGATTCAGGCCGGCAGCCAGGTATTCGGAAAGTACCGTGCGGATATTGTTGTGGAGGTTTTCCGGAGTGGGATGGGTGGTCAAAGAATGGTAGTCCGCCACAAAAAAGAAACAGCGATTCTCGTGCTGCATTTTTACAAAATTCCGGACCGCTCCGAAATAGTTCCCCAGATGAAGGTTTCCCGTGGACCTGATCCCGCTCAGTACTGTATCCATAGCTGTCGCTCTGCGTGTAAGGTAGCTGCAAAACTATAAAATGTTCTGTAAAAAACGTACTTTTGCCGGATGACCAACACCAGGCAACACAAAGTTTCCAGGCAGTTGCAAAAAGAACTGGCCGATTACTTCCAGAAATACGGTACGGAGATGACCGGTGGTAAGATGGTCACCGTTACCGTGGTCCGCATTACCCCGGATCTGGGTGTCAGCAAGGTCTATCTGAGCATTTTTCCTTCTGAAGGGGCGGAGGAAGCACTTCAGACCATTAAAGAAAGGGGTGGCCAGGTACGTCTCGAGATGGGGAAGAGAATGCGTAACCAGATGAGACATATCCCCGAATTCCATTTCTTTCTGGATGATTCCCTCGATTATATCGACCGGATCGACGACCTGTTAAATGATTAGCCGATGCAGTACGATCCAGTCAAGCGCACCCTCGGAAAACTTTTCAACCTTACACCCTCTCTGCGGATCCTGTTCTATAGATTACTGGACCTGCTTTTACTTCGCTCCTGGCATATCCGGAGGGAACTGAGGGACCTGAAGGATCGGGGATTCTCCCCTTCTTCCATCGCCGACGCGGGCTCAGGCTTCGGACAATATGTCTATCGCCTTTCGCGCCGCTTTCCCGATAGCCGGATCTCAGGGCTCGATATCAAACAGGAACAGGTAGACGACTGCAACCAGTTTTTCGGAAAGACCGCATTGAAAGAGCGGGTCCAATTCCGGTATGCCGACCTGACCGCCATGGAGGAGGACCAGCAGTATGATCTGATCCTTTCAGTGGACGTTATGGAACATATCGAGGAAGACCGAAAAGTTTTCGGTCATTTTCACAGGGCACTGAAACCGGGCGGGATCCTGCTGATCTCCACTCCGTCGGACCAGGGGGGATCAGATGTGCATGACGACCACGATACCTCGTTCATCGATGAACATGTGAGAGACGGGTACGGTAGGGAAGAGATCGAAGAAAAACTCAGGGAAGCAGGCTTTCCGGAAATCATGGTCCGGTATTCCTATGGAAAGCCTGGGAAGCTCTCCTGGAAACTCTCCATGAAGATTCCAATCCGGCTGGTCAATATCAGCAAGCTCTTTTTGATCCTGCTTCCGTTCTATTACCTTCTGGTCTATCCGGTCTGCTTCTTCCTCAACAGGGCCGATGTCAGAGAAACCCATCCCACAGGAACTGGTTTGATCGTCAGGGCAGTCAAGTGAATCTATCCTTTTACATAGCCAGAAGATACCTGCTGGGCAAGAAATCCCAGAATGCCATCAATATTATTTCCGCCATCTCGGTGCTGGGAGTGGCCACCGGCACCATGGCACTGGTAATCGTGCTTTCGGTGTTCAACGGATTCGACCGTGTGGTCAAATCCCTCTTTAATACCTTCGATCCCGATATCGAGGTCTCGGCCGTGGAGGGAAAAACCTTTACCCCGGATCCCGGCATGACACGGTCGATCGCTGCTCTCCCCGGAGTAGAGGCAGTCTCCCGGGTGATCGAAGAGAATGTCCTGCTTCTTTACGGAGAGAAACAGCACATTGCAACCATCAAGGGGGTGGATGAGCTCTACACGGAAGTGACAGGAATCGATTCCATGGTTTATGAAGGGGAAATGAAGCTGAAGGATGCCAACCGGTCCTATGCAGTGGTAGGTCAGGGGGTTGCTTACAGCCTGCGGGTAGGTCTCGCTTTTATCGATCCACTTTTCGTTTATACCATCGATCGCAAATCCAGGATCAATATGGCACAACCCGAGGAATCGATCCGGAGGGATTTCCTGTATCCCAGCGGGATCTTTTCCATTGAACAGGATTTCGATTCCCGGTACCTGATTACCTCCATCGACTTTGTAAGGGAACTGCTCTCTTACGACAGAGAGGTATCGTTCCTGGAAATAAAGCTGGATCCTGCCTACCCTACCGATAAAGTACAGGAAGAGATCGTATTGCTGACAGGGGAAGAATTCCATGTGAAGAACAGGCAACAACAAAATGAACTGTTCTATAAGGTGATGCGATCGGAGAAATGGGCCATATTCCTGATCCTGACTTTTATTCTGGTAATCGCATCCTTCAATATTATCGGATCCCTGAGCATGTTGATCATCGATAAAAAGAAGGATATGGTCACCCTCCGCAACCTGGGAGCCAGCAACCGGCTCATTGGTAACATCTTCCTGGTGGAAGGTTGGCTGATCTCTGCAGTGGGCAGTATAGTGGGTATCCTTCTGGGAGCCGGATTCAGCTGGCTCCAGCAACGTTTCGGTCTGATTAAACTCTCCGGCAGCGGTACCTTTATTATCGATGCCTACCCTGTCTGGATCGAAGGTTGGGATATCCTCCTTATCTGGATCACGGTCCTGCTCATCGGATGGATCGCCGCCAGATATCCGGTGGCCCAGATCTCCCGGAAATACCTCCGCTCTCTGGAGCAGGGCGTTGTTGTTTAAAACTTTGTGAATCTTGTTCCCGAAGATCACCTAATTTTATGGAAATCGGTACATCGCTAACCGGACAGTTTCTATGAAGGGAATCAGGAAATCGGCGGCACTCCTGTTTTTGGTTGCCGTTCCTGCGTTATCGCTGATTGCGCAGGATGTGATCATCACCAGCATCACCTCCACTCCGGTCACGTGCGGGGAAGGATCAGACGGGACCATCACGGTAACAGTCACCGGAGGGGTCAGTGGAAATTATAACTATCTGCTCATCAGGAACAGCATCCCGGTGGAAAGCGTAGGCCCCATCTCCAGCAACACTTACACCTTCAACGGACACACTAAATATACCTCCTACGTCATCAGTGTCTCCGATGAGGGACCTGGTTCGGGTACCACAGGTGACGGTTTTGGTTTTGCTTCCATCAGCGGGCCCGAACCGATCCAGGTGAACTCCTTCAACTCCACGGACATTACCTGCAACGGGGTTAGTGACGGCACCATCACCGTCACCGCACAGGGAGAAGGAGGTAACTTTGTTTTCGATCTGGCCGGCCCGGTGAACCAGAGCAATCCGTCAGGTTTCTTCGCAAACCTGTCCGGCGGGGATTATACCGTCACGGTCAGCGATGCCGACGGCTGTCCGTCCACCGATGTGACTCCTGTTCTCACCATCAATGATCCCTTACCCGTTTCTGCAACACTGGATGGCATAATCGATGTGGAGTGCAACGGAGACAATACCGGTGCCATCAATATCACTCCCTCGGGTGGTACTCCCGGAGGAAGCGGGTCCGGTTATACCTACAGCTGGACAGGTCCCGGAAGTTTCACCGCCTCCTCCGAAGATCTGGTGAACGTGGCTGCTGGTAATTATTCTGTAACCGTATTTGATAACAACGGATGCTCCACCACTCTGGGACCTCTTACGGTGAGTCAGCCTCCCGAAATTGTTGCCGTAGTCAACTCTTCCACCGATGTTACGTGCAATGGAGGCAATGACGGTACCGCCGGGATCACCGTATCGGGTGGCGTCGGGGGATATTCATTTTCGTGGGATGGACAGTTCAACGGGCTGGTCAGCACCGATGAGGATCCGGTGAACCTTCCAGCCGATTCCTATGACCTGACGGTCTTTGATGCCAATGGATGTGAGGTGAACTATCCTTCACTGGTGGTGATTGAGGAACCCGATCCGTTCCTGGTTGACGTGGACGGCACCACCGATGTCTCCTGCACAGGAGGAAATGACGGAAATGCCCGGATCACTCCCGACGGTGGCACTCCTCCCTATACCTATATTTGGAGCGGATCGGTCTCCGGATACTCCTCCTCCGATCAGGACCCGGTTGATATGCCTGCCGATGTTTACTCGCTTACCCTGATCGATTCCAGGGGGTGCAGCCAGCTGTTCACCGATCTTCTTTCGATCGGAGAACCTGCTCCCGTTAGCCTGACTCTTACCGGATCTTCCGATGTCTCCTGCTTCGGAGGAAGCGACGGGGGCGCGCAGGTGAATGTGAACGGAGGAACCCCTCCCTACCTGTTCCAATGGATCGGTGATGCTACCCTGCATACCTCAGGTCTGGAAGATCCGGACGACCTGGTGGCCGACACCTACGATCTGACGGTGACCGACAACAATGGATGTGCCCTGAATTTTAACGACATCATCACCATCGGAGAACCTGACCAGCTGGATGTGACCGTCGATAACATCACCGATGTAAACTGCAACCAGGGTTCCACGGGAGCGGTGGAGATCACCCCCCTGGGAGGGACACCGCCTTACACATTTGACTGGAGCGGCCCCAATGGCTTCACGGCCACTACCGAGGACATATCGAATCTGGAAGCAGGGAACTACTCCCTGACAATGACCGACCTGAATGAATGTACCTGGAACTTTGTCGACGTGGCAACGGTGAATGAAAGCACCTCCATCATTTCCACCTTCAATCTTTCACAGGTTTCCTGTAACGGCGGAGCTGACGGGGAGATCAATGCAACGGTGGCGGGCGGGTCACCCCCCTATATATATAGCTGGAGCGGTCCGGGAGGATTCACGGCCGGGACCGAAGATCTGTTCGGCGCGGAGGCAGGGACCTATCAGCTGACCGTGACGGATGCCCTTGAATGCGTGCAGGCATTTCCGCCGCAGACACTGACTGAGCCAACCGCCATTTCAACTTCTGCCAGCCCAGTGGATATCGACTGTTTTGGCGCCGGGAACGGTTCGGTGGATCTGACCGTCTCGGGCGGAACACCACCCTACAGTTTTGCCTGGAGCGGACCAGGCGGGTTTACTTCCGCCAGTGAAGATATTTCGGGATTGGAGGCCGGCTCCTACAGTGTGACCGTCTCTGATGCCAATCTCTGCACTATTCTGTATACCGACATCGCCACTGTGGATGAACCTGCCGAGGTACAGCTGACATCCTCACAAACCGATATTACCTGTGCGGGGGATGACAACGGGACCATCGAGATCACTGTTACCGGGGGAGTACTGCCTTACATTTTCAACTGGACCGGTCCGGGTGGTTTCAACTCTAACGTTGAAGATCTTTCCGGTCTGAAGGCGGGAACATACAACCTCACCCTCACCGATGACAACGGATGTGTCCTGGATCTTCCGGGTATTGAAACCATCATTGAACCTGCCGCCATCAACGCTTCCCTGATCTCGAAGGTTGATATTCTCTGTGCCGGCGAGTCCACCGGAACCATCGATGTGGAGGTGACCGGCGGCACCCCGCCCTACAGTTACAGCTGGACGGGGCCCTCTGGATTCACTGCATCCTCAGAGGATGTATCCAACCTCGTTGCGGGAAGCTACCAGCTGACCGTAACAGATGATGCCGGTTGCACCTATGAGATGGCTGCGGTCAATGTAAATGAACCTGCACCGATCACTGCCACAGCCACCAGCATCGATATCGACTGCTTCGGAGCGGGCAACGGATCCATTGATCTGTCCGTCAGCGGTGGTGTTCTGCCTTTTGGTTTCGACTGGAGCGGGCCGGGAGGATTCACCTCTTCCAATGAGGATATTTCAGGCCTGGAGGCGGGAGACTACAGCGTGGAGATCACCGATGCCAATCTGTGCATCCTTACCATTCCGGATATTGCCACAGTCGATGAACCGGCAGAGCTGCAGGCCACCTCGGTAAAAACCGATATCTCCTGTGCCGGTGACAACGATGGGACAATCAGCGTAACGGTATCAGGCGGGACCACACCATATTCATACAGCTGGACAGGGCCGGGAGGATTTACCTCTGCCGATGAGGATATTTCCAGCCTGCCGGCTGGCACCTACAATCTGACGGTGACCGATGTCAACGGATGTGTGCTGGATATTCCGGGCATTGAAACCATTGCCGAAGGCTCCGCCGTCATCGTTTCGGTGGTCTCTGAGGTGGATATCCTGTGCAACGGGGCTGCCACCGGATCGGCCGATATCGACGTGACGGGGGGATCCGCTCCCTACACCTTCCTCTGGACCGGACCGGGAGGTTTTACCAGTAGCACAGAGGATCTTTCAAACGTATTGGCAGGAACCTATTCCCTGGAGGTGAACGACCTGAACGGGTGTACGGCCTCCTACTCCGGCCTGGTGACCCTCACTGAACCCGACCTGCTGGAGAGCAATATTTCCGGAACGGATATCCTCTGTTACGGGGACAATAACGGCACCATTGAAATCACCACCACCGGAGGAACTTCTCCCTACGAATACTCCCGCGTAGGAAACATCGATGCGGGATACCAGCCCGGCAATCAATTCAATTCACTGGGACCGGGATTCTATACGATCTGGACCAGGGATGCCAATCTCTGCGTGGTAACCGACACCATAACCATCACAGAACCGGACGAGATCCAGGTCCTCGGGGAGACCAAAAGCGGACAGAACCTTTGTTTCGGCGACTCCTCCGCGCAGATCTCCATCGATGTGGTCACAGGCGGTGTGGAACCCTATGAATACTCGATCAACGGAGGGGCTGACTTTTCTGCCGATCCCCTATTCCCGAACCTTCCTGCAGGGTCTTACCAGACCGTGATACGGGATGCCCGCGGATGTACGGCTTCCGGGAATCTGAATGTGATCACCCAGCCGACGGCATTACGAAAAACTTTCTATTTCCAGGAGAATATCACCAGTTGCTCCTATGCACCCGATGGCCGGATTACCATCAACGGAGCAGGCGGGAAAGGAACGATCACCTATCTGCTGGATGAAACGATTCCCAGTCCCGCCGGCGATTTCCAGAATGTAACGGCCGGACCGCATCAGGTGCAGATGGAAGATGAGAACGGATGTACATGGGACACCACGGTAATGATCCTCGCCCCTCCGCCCCTGGAGGTGCAGAATCTGGTGATCACCGGTGTGACAGGATGTACCGGAAACAGTAACGGGTCGCTGGCGGTCACGGGCTCGGGAGGTACAGGGACCATCGTCTACGCGCTGGATGGAGGGGCGTTCCAGCCGGGCGGAATCTTCAACGGGGTCCAGACGGGCAATCACACCCTCACACTAAAGGATGGCAACGATTGCACCCTCGATACTGTGGTTTTCGTGAATGAACCCCTGCCTCTAACAATCCTGACCGAGACTGCTGTTCCGATCACCTGCGCCGGTGCATCTGACGGCGAGGTAGTGGTAACAGCAGTGGGAGGTACCGCTCCCCTGACCTACACGCTGGAGCCCGGAACTATCATCAACACTTCAGGGACCTTCACCGGCCTGGGTCCTGGAAATTATACGGTAACGGTCGACGATGCAGAAGGGTGCGGACCGTTCACCTCGGAACTGCTGACCCTTACCGACCCTCCGGCCCTGTTGCTGGATACTGTGGAGTACACGGAGATCAGTTGCTTCGGCTCTTCCGATGGATCCATAATGATCCGCGCACTCGGTGGTATCCCCCCGTATGAATACTCCATTAACGGACAGACCAACTGGTCGGTTGACAGCCTCTTCACCGGTCTGGGACCGGGTATCTATGAGCTTTATGTCCGGGATGCCAATCTCTGTATTCTTTCGGCCGGACAGGTGGAGCTGACTGAACCTGCCCAAATCACCCTGTCGGTCAGCACCACGGATATCACCCCATGC
Source organism: uncultured Bacteroides sp. (assembly GCA_964604655.1). GTDB lineage: Bacteria > Bacteroidota > Bacteroidia > Bacteroidales. The sequence continues at coordinate 18,762 of CAZRZY010000035.1, forward strand.
GCCGGTGATACCAACGGAATCATTGAGGGCTCAGCGGGAGGAGGTACCGGACCTCTGCAATATTCACTCGACAGCCTGACGTTTGGTGATTCAGGACTTTTCACTGATCTGACGGCAGGGGAGTATACCCTGTATGTAAAGGACAGCACCGGTTGCACGATTGCTGAACCGGTGGTCCTCTCACAGCCCGATTCCGTGAAGGCTTCGGTCTTCAAAGTGGACGCTACCCTTGGTAATCCAGGGGCCATCGGTATTTCGGGAGCAACAGGCGGAACGCCGCCTTATCAGTTTTCCATCCATGGTGATACCGGCCTGTTCTCCTCCGACACGGTCTATGCCGATCTGGAACCAGGCCCCTATGAAGTGGTAGTCAGGGACGCCAACGGATGTGCCTACCGGGAGTCTCTGGAAATACTGGACGTTCTGCCGCTGAATGTGGAAGTGAATATCACCCATGTGAGCTGTTTCGGGGAAAATGACGGTTCTATCGAAATGATCCCGCAGGATGCGGTGGGTGCGGTGGGGTACTCCATCGACAGCGGTCAAAATTTTGTTCTGAATCCGCTGTTTGGAAATCTCCCGGGCGACTCCACCTACTATCTGGTGGCGCTGGATGCCATGGGTAAACTGTTCTTCGATTCGGTGACCATACAGGAGCCCGATTCTCTCGAGATCAATGCACAGGTAAGCCTCGCACAATGCAACCGCTTCAGTGAAACCGGGTCCATTGAACTGAATGTTACCGGTGGAACAGGGGCCTATTCCTATCGCTGGAGTGATGATTCCATCAGCGAAGACCGTCGGAGTCTTGCCGCAGGCATCTACGAAGTGGAAGTCACGGATGAAAACAATTGCAGCGTCAGCGAGATTCTGGAGGTCACTTCTGAAGTCTCCGTGGTAGCGGATGCAGGAACCGACACCACCATATGCCCTGGAGATACCATCCAGCTGCAGGGCCAGGGAGGATTCACTGCCACATGGGATAGCTCTCCGTTCCTGGACAGGACCGGTATTCCCGATCCGTATACCAAACCCGTCACGGAGAACACCACGTTTGTTCTGACCATCACCGAGGACCAGAGTGGTTACGGTTGCTATGACCGCGATTCGGTAACCGTAAGCCTATTCCCGCTGGTGGGCATCTCCACCATACCCGATACGCTGATTCTTTCCGGCGGATCGGTAGAACTGCTGACCACCGGAGGACCGTTTCTCCAATACCTTTGGGAACCGGCCACCGGACTGGATGATCCAACGGCACCCAATCCGGTATCTACTCCTCCTGCAACGATCCGTTATTACGTTTACGCTCAGAACGAGTATGGTTGCGAAGAGTCCGATTCCGTGCTGATCGAGGTAGTGGAGGATATCGAAGTCTACAATGTTTTTTCACCCAACGGGGATGGAATCAATGATTATTTCGAGATCGAGAATGCGGAACGGTTCCCTGAAATGGTGGTGGAGGTCTACAGCCGCTGGGGAGATATGCTCTTCCAGTCTAAAGGATATGAGGACGGTAACCGCTGGGATGGCACTGCAAGGGGAAAAGACGCCCCTGTAGGAACCTACTATTATGTCATCATTCCCTACAGCGGAGCCGATCCTATCACCGGAAATGTAACGATAATCAGGTAGCATGAGAAGGATCGTCTTTATTATAGGGATGGCCATAGGCACCGGGCTTGCAGGGGTTTACGGGCAACAACTGCCTCAGTACACCCAGTATATGTTCAATGATTTCGTGATCAATCCGGCCGTCGCAGGTGTCCACAATCACTACCAGATCAGGACCAATCACCGGTTCCAGTGGGTTGGGATGGTGGACCCCCCACTCACCAACTCCATTGCTTTCTACGGGCCACATGCCAAGCTCGATATGGGTTATGGGGGGTATATCTATAACGATGTGACCGGGCCGACCAGCCGGACCGGGATCACAGGAGCTTATGCCTATCAAATCGCCATAAGCGGGGGTATGCACCTGTCCATGGGAATCTCGGCCAGCCTCATGCAGTTCAGGGTCGATGGCACCCAGCTCAATCCCAGGGATGTCTCCGATCCGGCCCTTTTAAACATGGTGAGCACCTCCTACCTTCCCGATGCCGGAATTGGCCTGTACCTCTACGCTGAAGAGTTCTATGTGGGATTATCCGCTGCTCAGCTGCTGAACAATAAGCTACAGATCTTTGATAATAAGGAGGGCCTGAACAGGCTGAAGACCCACATCAACCTGATCGGGGCATACCGGTATCAGCTTGACGGTGACTGGCTGCTTGAACCTTCATTAATGATAAAAGGAACCGCACCCAAGGAGCTGAGCTTCGATGTGACTGCCAGGGCTGAATGGAAAAAGATGGTATGGGCTGCGGTCTCGTACCGTTTTCACGAGGCCATCGGGATCCTGGTGGGTTACAGCTATGATGATATGCTGTTCTTCGGATACGCATACGATATCGGGATCTCCGCCATCAGAAAGTATAACACCGGCACTCACGAGATCATGATCGGATACCGTTTCAATGACATTAAATGAGGTATCTTTCTCTGAAGAACCCACTGCTCTGGCTCCTGGTCATCTCCTTAACGGCAGGCTGCTCCGGTAAAAAGAAAATTTCCGGGGATGAATTCATCGAACGGGAAGTCCTGGTGGATGTCCTGGTGGATATTCATCTGGTGGACGGGGTGACCAATGACCGGAAATTCCACCGCAGATACGTGGCCGACAGCATTGACATGCTGGGCCCGATCATGGAAAAACACCAGGTGACACTTCAGATGTTTGACACTACCATGGCAGAATACAGTCGATATCCCGCACTGCTGGATGAAGTTTATAACGAAGTACTGATCAAGCTGAATGTGATGCTTGATGAGAATGACCAGTTGGAGGAGTAATTAGTAGACCAGCATGGTGGTCAGCACCACTGTAAAGCCCGTCAAATATCCTGAATACACCCCGTATCCGGGAACTGCTCCCTGAAAAAGCCGGATGGTCGCCGTAATACCTCCCGCCAGAAGGGCCAGGATAAAAATACCCTGCAGGGGAGCCTGATATAGGATGAACAGGGCTATGATCAACCCGGTAAATCCTCCCAATCCAATGGAATGAGCACAGATCCTGATTTTTAATTGCAGTACAAAATAGAAGAGCAGTGCAATGGCTACCGAAAGAACATACGCATGGATCACTTTACTGAGCGGCAGCCGGACAAAATAGACAAACGTGATGATATAAAAGATCAGAGTGATCAGCATGGGGACCATCTGTTCCTCCCTGGTCAATTCCTTCAGCTGGCTTACCAGCCGCCGGTAATGGAAAATGGGGATCATCATCAGGGGAAAGATCAGAGTCCCCAGGGCCATGACGAAAAGGATGGCCCGCTTGGCAGCCGGTTCAAGCAGTGACAGATAGGTTCCGGAATTCAGGATCAGAAGAAGACCCAGGGTCGGCATTATGAGCGGGTGAAAGAGGTAGGTAAATGCTGAGGCAATATATTTCATGGGCCTTCGATTATAACTCCTTGCGCAACCTGGCTACCGGAAGTCCGAGCTGCTCCCGGTATTTGGCTACCGTCCTTCTGGCGATATGATACCCTTTATCATTCAGGATAGCCGATAGCTTATCGTCGGTCAATGGCTTCCGTTTATCCTCCCCTTCAACGCAGTCCTGAAGGATCCGCTTGATCTCCCGGGTCGAAACCTCCTCCCCGCTCTCAGTCTGCAGGCCCTCCGAGAAAAAGTACTTCAACGGGAAAATCCCGAAATGGGTCTGAACATATTTGCTGTTGACAACCCTGGAAATGGTTGAAATATCCAGCTGGGTCATGTCTGCAATATCTTTCAGGATCATTGGCCGCAACCTGGTCTCATCCCCTTCTCGAAAATATTCCTTTTGATAGTTCAGTATCGCATTCATGGTCAACAACATCGTATTCTGCCTCTGGCGGATGGCGTCGATAAACCATTTGGCCGAATCGAGCTTTTGCTTCACAAAAGTGATCGCGTCTTTTTCGTCCTTAGTGGCTGACGACTTGTTAGCATTGTAACTCTCGAACATATCGGAGTAGGTGCGACTCACCCTCAGCTCGGGTACATTGTGTGAATTGAGGTAGAGTTGAAGCTCACCTTCGTTCTCTTCCAGGATAAAATCAGGTACGATGTGGTGGAATGATTTTGCCTGTGAATCTCCCACAGCTCCACCTGGCTTGGGGTTTAGCCTGAGAATCTCATCGATGGCAGCCTTCAGCTCTCCTTCGCCTACCCCCAGCCGCTGAATGATCTTCTCATAATGCTTATTGGTGAACTCGTCAAAATGGTTCTTAAGGATCTTTAAGGCCAGTGAAAGGACCGGATCTTCCAGGTTCTTCCTGGTTATCTGCAGCAGGAGGCACTCCTGCAGACTGCGGGCGCCTACTCCGGCAGGATCAAACTCCTGGATGATCATCAGCACCTCGTGCAGTGATTCATAACCAACCTCCATACCGGTGGAGAAGACCAGGTCGTCGGCAATGGCTTCCAGGTCTCTGCGAAGATACCCGTCATCGTCGATGTTCCCCAGTATGTATTCCGCCTGTATCTCCTGTTCATCAGTCAGTTTCCGCAATCCCAGCTGAGCTTTCAACTGTTCTCTGAAGGTGTTACCCATGGAGAAAGGGATCTCTTCGCGCTTATCATCGGAAGAATAGTTCTGTGCACTCAGTCGGTAACTGGGGATCTCGTCATCTTCCATGTAGTCTTCCAGGGAGAATTCATCCTGCCGGTCGTCCTGTTGCTCCTCTCCTGTATCCTCCTGTTCCTCGTAGCCCGGATCTTCATTACCCTCTTCCAGGACCGGATTCTCCTCCAGCTCCTTTTTGATCCGCTGCTCCAGCTGAATGGCAGGTATCTCAAGCAGCTTGATCATCTGGATTTGCTGCGGGGACAGTTTCTGAAGCAGTTTCTGCTGAAGCTTTTGTTTGAGCATGGTACAGGATCTAAAACTCTGCGCTTTTAGGGGTTCTTGGAAAAGGTATGACATCCCGGATATTGCTCATTCCCGTGATGAACATGATCAATCGATCAAATCCAAGTCCGAACCCACTATGTTCGACGGTACCAAATTTACGAGTTTCCAGATACCACCACAATTCCTTCTCCGGAATATTCATCTCCCTCATCCGTTCCAGTAGTTTGTCCAGCATTTCCTCACGTTGCGAGCCTCCGATGATCTCCCCGATCTGAGGAAATAATACATCCATCGCCCGAACGGTCTTCCCGTCCCCATTCTGTTTCATATAGAACGCCTTAATCTCCCTGGGATAATCGGTCAGAATGACCGGGCGTTTGAAATGCTTCTCCACCAGGTACCGCTCATGTTCGGCCTGAAGATCGTGTCCCCACTCCACCGGGAATTCAAATTTCTGACTCGAATTTTTCAGAATCTCCACCGCTTCCGTGTAGGTTTTCCGTTCAAAGGGTTTCTCCAGAACAAACTGCAACCTCTCCAGCAATCCCTTATCCACCATATTATTCAGGAATTCCAGATCATCCCCGCAATGCTCCAGAGTGTAACGGATGAGGTATTTCAGGAAATCCTCGGCCAGATCCATGTTATCATGAATGTCGTAGAAAGCCATTTCTGGTTCGATCATCCAGAATTCCGCCACATGACGGGGAGTATTTGAATTCTCAGCTCTGAATGTAGGCCCAAAGGTATAGATGGACGAAAGTGCCAGCGCTCCCAGTTCTCCTTCCAGCTGGCCAGAAACGGTAAGGTTGGTGGGGCGTCCGAAAAAATCCCTGTCAAAGTCGATCTTCCCTTCCTCGGTTCTGGGCACCTTCTCCAGATCGAGAGTGGTGACCCTGAACATGGCACCGGCACCCTCCGCATCAGAGGCGGTAATGATGGGAGTATGGAGATAGAAGAATCCCCTCTCATTAAAATACTTATGGATTGCGAAGGCCAGCGCATGCCTGATGCGGAAAATGGCCCCGAAGGTATTGGTCCTGAACCTGAGGTGGGCGATCTCGCGCAGGAATTCAAAGGAGTGGCCCTTCTTCTGGAGGGGATAGAATTCGGGATCTGAATCTCCCAGGATCTCCAGGGTGGAAGCCTGGATTTCCACCTTCTGCCCCTTCCCCATCGATTCCACCAATTTACCGGTCACCCTGATGCTGGCCCCGGTAGTCACCCGTTTCAGTAAACTCTCCGGAAAGTGCTCCACCCCAGCCACCACCTGAATATTGTGGATGATAGTGCCGTCATTCACTGCAATAAACGCTATCTGATTATTTCCTCTCCGGGTTCTGACCCAGCCCTTCAGAAGCACTTCCTGATGTTCGGGCGTGGCATTCAACAGTTGTTTGACGGTTGATCGTTTCATAAGCAAGATTCATTTTAAGCACCTGCACCAGTGGAGGAATAAATCCTTAAGACCTATAAATACGTATATCATGGAAGCCCGGTCCTGTGTGCGAAGCTACAAAAATACAATTTTATCATTTTCCAATCGTTAACTTTATAATCTAAAAAGAATCGATTAATTTTAACCGTTTACGAAACCAACGTACCATGGAGCAAGAGAAGAAATCCATCCTGGTGACCTGGGATTTTTCTGCTGTATCCTATAATGCCCTGAAGCATGCAATGAAATTGTCACAGATCTTGAAGAACCAGATCGTACTGTTTCACATCGCAAAGGATCAGAATGAAAAAGAGCAGGCCAGCAAGAGGCTGGAGAGTGAAGTGGAAGGGATCAAAAAAGATATCGGTGCGGAAGTAGGGTTCACCGTTCAGGAAGGAAATATATTTCGCGAGATCGCCAATTACGCATCCAAGGAGGAAAACAATGTCAATTTCGTCGTCATGGGAACCCATGGCATGAAGGGCGGACAGAAACTTTTCGGCAGCTGGGCCCTCCGGGTGATTGCCGGATCCTCGGTTCCGTTCATCGTAGTTCAGGATGAACCGCCCCAAAAGGAACGCTACAGCGATATCGTATTCCCCATTGACTTTAAATCCGAAAACAAAGAGAAACTGCAATGGGCCATATTTCTAGGGAAATATCTGAATTCCAGGATCCACCTGATGAGAGCACCTTTGGCGGACAAGGACCTGCAGAAAAAGGTGAACGTCAATCTTAATTTTGCCATCCGGTTCCTGATTCAGAATAACATCGAGTACGAGATTCATTCCCCGGCAAAATCATCCAATTTTCAGAAAGAGGTTCTGAGATATTCCAAGAAGATCAGCGCCGATATGATCCTGATCACCACCACCAAGCATATTACCAAGGTGGACTATATGTTCGGGGCCAAAGAGCAATACCTGCTTTCCAACAATGAAAAGATCCCGGTGATGTGCGTCAATCCCAAATCGAACTTCGCCAAGGTGGGACAATTCATGTATGGTTGAAGTACTCGGCATCACCAAAAGATATGGTTCTCAGCTTGCCGCTGACAACGTATCCTTCACAGTCCGGTCGGGGGAGGTTGCTGGATTCATAGGACCCAATGGTGCCGGTAAATCCACCACCATGAAGATCATCACGGGCACCCTTCCGCCCGACGGTGGATCGGTTCGCATCAGGGAGATGCCAATCCAGGAGTATAACAGGGAGATCCGCCGGATAATCGGGTACCTGCCAGAACACAATCCCCTTTACCTGGATATGTACATCCGGGAATACCTGCAATATGTGGCCGGGCTATACAGGATCAGAGGCAGGGAGGCCAAAAGAAGAATAGAACAGGTGGTCGAAATGACCGGCTTAATCCCTGAACTTCACAAGACCATCGGAAAGCTCTCCAAAGGTTACCGGCAAAGAGTGGGCCTGGCACAGGCTCTGATCCACGATCCGGAGATCCTGATATTGGATGAACCCACTTCAGGCCTGGATCCCAATCAAATGAAGGAGATCCGGCAATTGATCGCTTCTATCCGGGAGAAAAAAACCATTCTCCTGTCTACCCACAATCTCCAGGAGGTGGAGGCCATCTGCGACCGTGTGATCATCATCAGCAGAGGAAGGATTGTAGCGGATGAATCTGCTGCAAATCTGAAAACCAGGAGTGATGTCAAAACCCGGACCATTCATATCGAACTGGATTCGCCTTCAGACACCATAATCTGGCATGCCCTTCCCTCGGTGGCTAACGTCAGATCGGTCGGACCTTCACAATTTCTGCTGGAAACCAAATCATCCGAGGATATTCGTGCCGAAGTTTTCAAATTCGCGGTGGAAAAGGGGCTTACCATTCTATCCATGTCGCTCAGGGAAAAGAGCCTGGAGGAGGTGTTTCGTGAAATGACCAGTAACTAACTCCCTGATTTTGTATGAAATGTGATACAAACAAATTGGCATTGTATTTGTTTACAATATTTATATATTTGACGTTCAAATTTTGTTAACCAAATGATTACCGTATGAAATTAAGAACATTGGCGATTTTAGGAGCTTTGATTGCAGCGGGTTCCTTGTCTGCCCAGACCCTCACAGACGTCATCAATGAATTCAACGAAGGTGTGGCCAAAGTGAACAACCAGGAGTACGAATCCTCACTGGAGCATTTTAACCAGGTGCTGGCCATGGCAGATGTGGTGGGAGATTCCGCAGCCGATTTAAGGTCACAGGCAGAAGAACTGATTCCCAAGTCCTATTACAGGCAGGCCACCATGTTCCTCAAGCGCAGACAATTTGACAATGCGATCCCTTTTCTGGAGAAGACCATTGAATCCTCCGAGGAATATGGCAATAATGAAGAATCGAGGCAGAAGGCCAACAGGTATCTGGTCCAGTCCTACATGCTGGAAGGACAGCGAAACCTGAAGAGCGGAAATCATGATCAGGCCATCGACTTTTTTGATATGGCTCTGGCCATGAATGAAAGCCTCTACCATGCCCACCAGGGGAAAGGAATGGTTTTCCTGGCACAGGATGAGCAGGAAATGATGCTTGAATCATTCAACCTGGCCAAAGAGGGGGCTCTGGCCAAGAATGACAACGAAACAATAGAAGAGATCAATGGAGCCATCGACTCCTATTTCAATAAATTCATCATGGAAGAGATGGAGATGGTCGATCCGGAGGATAATGATTACTCCTACGTGTTGGAGGCATGTGAAAATGCATTGGCTGCCAATCCAAAGAATCCCCGGGCTCTATATCACATGGCCCTGGTGAAGAACAAAGAGATCGAGTATGATGCTGCGATCGATTACGCCCTTCAGGCCATTGAAGCAGAGACAGACCCTGTATGGAGATCAGCCATCCAGTATGAACTGGGACATGCTTATCAGAATACCGTGGAGTACGATAAAGCGTGTGAAGCTCTCAGGCAGGTAATGGAAGAACCATTTCTTTCAAGGGCTGAAAAAAAACTGGGCAATATTCCAGGCTGCAATTAGTGAGAAAAATCGGTCTGGCTGCTTTCAGGCAGGTAATAGAAGAACCATTTCTTTCAAGGGCTGAAAAAAACTGGGCAATATTCCAGGCCGCAATTATTGAGAAAAAACGGTCTGGCTGCTTTCAGGCAGGCAGATTATACCATACTGAAATTTGCTATTTCTTTCATGGAGATAGCAAATTTTTTATTTTCTTTGTCGCATCCTTGTGGAGAGATTTGACTGATTGCAACCACAGAAAAAAATGCTAAAACAGGTTTTTCTGCTACTTCAGTCTCCCCTTTCTCAGGATTAACGTTCAACTAATTCATTCAAAGATGTCCTATTTATTCACCTCGGAGTCGGTATCCGAGGGTCATCCCGATAAAATCGCTGATCAGGTCTCTGATGCCCTGCTTGATGAATTCCTCGCGTTTGATCCACAATCCAAGGTGGCACTGGAAACGCTGGTGACTACAGGCCAGGTGGTCCTGGCTGGAGAGGTTCATACCACCACCTACATTGACGTGCAGAAAGTGGCACGCGAAATGATCTGCCAGATCGGCTATACTCACAGTGATTATCAGTTTGAATGTAATTCCTGCGGAATCATGACCCTGATTCACGAGCAATCGCCCGACATCAACAGGGGCGTTGACAGGTCCGATCCCATGGAACAGGGTGCAGGTGATCAGGGTATGATGTTTGGATATGCGACCAGAGAGACGGACAACTTTATGCCGCTTCCACTTGAACTGAGTCACAGACTGCTCAAAGAGCTGGCTGCCATCCGTCGCGAAGGAAAACAAATGACCTATCTCAGGCCCGATTCCAAATCGCAGGTTACCATTGAATATGCCAATGATGATACTCCGCTGAAAGTCCATACCATTGTGCTCTCCACCCAGCACGATGAGTTCGACAGTGACGATACCCGGATGCTGCAAAAGATCCACAACGATGTAAAAAATATTTTGATCCCCAGGGTAGCAGACCAGCTTCCTGAAAGGCTTCAACCGCTCTTTGGGGACGACATCATCCTCCATGTGAATCCCACAGGCAAGTTCGTGATCGGAGGACCCCATGGTGATACCGGCCTTACCGGCAGAAAGATCATCGTGGATACCTATGGAGGCAGGGGTGCACACGGAGGGGGCGCATTTTCTGGAAAAGATCCTTCCAAGGTGGACCGTTCGGCTGCCTATGCCGCACGGCATATCGCAAAAAACATTGTGGCAGCAGGCATAGCGGACGAAGCTCTGGTACAACTCTCTTATGCGATCGGGGTCGTCGAACCGGTGGGTATCTATGTGAATACCTACGGGAAAGCAAACCTGGAACTGAAAGACGGAGAGATAGCGGCAAAAATATCCGAGCTATATGACCTGAGACCTGCCGCCATTGAACAACGTTTGAAGCTGAGAAATCCCATCTACCGGGAAACTGCCTCCTACGGACATATGGGGCGTATTCCCCGGGTAGTTACGAAAACCTTTCACTCCCAATACTGGGATCCGGTCACCCTGGAAGTGGAACTTTTCACCTGGGAAAAACTGGATCTGGCAGACCAGTTCCGTGAAGCTTTCGGAATATAGTCCAGACAAAAACGGACTTAAATCTTATTGTTGGATCTGATGAATCTCATTGGAGTTGCTGTTTTTTCCTTGTAGCTTTATCTTTTGACTTTAAACCTTTGACCTTAAACCTTTGACCTTAAACCTTTGACCTTAAACCTTTGAC
>CAZRZY010000035.1:29962-34291 GCA_964604655.1 uncultured Bacteroides sp.
TTAAACCTTTGACCTTAAACCTTTGACCTTAAACCTTTGACCTTAAACCTTTGACTTTCGACTAATATATGTTTTCAGGGATCGTAGAACAAGCTGCCAAAGTGGTGAAGCTGGAGAAGGACCGGGAAAACCTCCACATTACCATGGAATGCTCATTTGTGAATGAGCTAAAGATCGACCAGAGTATTTCCCACAATGGAGTATGCCTGACAGTAGTGGATATTGGAGAGAGGACTTATACGGTGACCGCAATCAAGGAAACCCTGCTGAAGTCCAACCTCGGACTGCTGAAGGTGGGTGACAAGGTGAACCTGGAGAGAAGTACCCGGCTGGATGCCCGGCTGGATGGACATATGGTACAGGGGCATGTGGACCTGACCGCCACCTGTACCGGGGTGACGGAAGAGGGAGGCAGCTGGTACTTTACCTTCGAGTTCGCACCATCCAGTGAGGAGCATTTGACCGTGGAAAAAGGATCCGTATCGGTCAACGGGGTCAGTCTGACTGTGGTCAATTCAAGGGAGCGTTCCTTTCAGGTGGCCATTATTCCGTTTACATACGAAATGACCAATTTTCATCAGATCAAGTCAGGGACTGTGGTCAATATTGAATTTGATATCATCGGAAAATATGTGGCCAGAATTCTGAAAAGCCAACTGGGCAAATAGCACCCTTATGCAAAACATACTTGTCCTGGGAGCCGGACTCTCCTCTACCGCACTTATCCGATACTTCCTGGAACAGACTGGAACAGACTGGAAAGTCAGAGTAGGTGATATCCGATATGAATTGGCGGAGGAGAAGGTCAGAGGATACTCCAATGGGGAAGCATTCTATTTTGACGTTCACAACCTGGAACAACGAAGATTCGAGATCAGCCAGGCTCAGATCGTGATCAGCCTTCTGCCTGCCAGAATGCATCACCTGGTGGCTGAAACGTGTGTGGAGGTCGGCCGGCACATGGTGACGGCCTCCTATCTTTCACCTGCTATCCGGGCAATGGATATGGAAGCCCGTTCCAAGGGAATTGTTCTGATGAATGAATGTGGCGTGGATCCCGGTATCGACCATATGTCCGCCATGCAAATGATCGGCAGGATCAGAGAGGAAGGAGGAAAGATCATAGCATTTGAATCGAGTACCGGTGGATTGGTGGCACCTGGTTATGAAGACAATCCCTGGAAATATAAATTTACCTGGAATCCCAGGAATGTGGTACTTGCGGGAAGAGAGGGAGCCCGTTTCCTCCACAACGGTAAATTTAAATACATCCCCTATCACAAGCTCTTCAGTCGTTATGAAATAATCCGCGTGCCGGAACTGGGTGAGTTCGAGGTCTACCCGAACCGGGACTCACTCACCTATCGCGATACCTATGGTCTTCAGGACCTGGAAACCATGTTCAGGGGGACCATCCGTCGTCCCGGTTTCTGCGAAGCCTGGGATACCTTTGTGCAACTGGGAGCCACAGATGACAGTTTCGTCATGGAGGAGACCGATAAAATGACCTACCGGGAGTTTATCAACTCTTTTATGGCCTACAGGATCGATATTCCGGTGGAAAAAAAGCTTTCCAATTATCTGGGTTTCAATGAGGATTCAGCCATGATGGCACGGTTAAAATGGCTGGGGATATTTGAAGACAGACTCATCGGAGTGCCCGGACTCACCCCGGCGAAGGTCTTACAGCAAATACTGGAGGAAAAATGGCAGCCCGCTCCAATGGATAAAGATATGATCCTCATGCAACACCAGTTCGAGTTCCTGAAAGATGGTGAATACTGGAAACGTTTCACCACCCTGGTATACGTGGGAAAAGATACTACCTGCACAGCAATGGCAGATACAGTGGGATTGCCGCTTGCCATCACAGCAAGGAGGATTCTGGAAGGCTCCTTTACTCAGTCGGGTGTCAAGCTGCCTATCGATCCCGGAATATACCAACCGGTGCTGAAAGAACTGGAATCATTCGGGATCCGTTTCGTGGAGGAGGAGTTTAGAACTTCTCGAAAGAGCCCAGACCAAACAACGCAAAATCATATCTGACCGGGTCTTCCTGATCGAATTCTCTCAAAACTCCGGTCAGTTCCTCCACAGCCCTCCAGTCGTTCTGTTTCCGTCGAAGCAGACCCAATTTGCGTGCCACCGTACCACTGTGGATATCCAGAGGAATATACAGGGCTTTCATGGGAATTCCTTCCCATAGTCCAAAATCAACACCTTTCCGGTCTCTTCTGACCATCCATCGCAGAAACATGTTGATTCGCTTGGCAGCGGATCCTTTCAGAGGATCGGGGAGGTGCTTCCCACTTGCACCTCTGGATGGATCGGCCAGATGTTTGGCGGCATGACCCGGCTCCCCGATAGTAAAGAAGGCTTCGCGGAAGTCTGATATCACCTGACGCATTTCACCATGCCTGGTAAAACTGGCTTCAAAAAGTGTTCTCAGTCCTCCATATTCCAGCACGATCCTCTGAAGCGCCCTGATGAAATAAATACAATCCATTCCATTGAACGTTCTGTGAACGAAGGGGAGGAATATTTTCATATCCTCCTCCCCGGCATCGCGAAGAAAAACACATGGTTCATCACCCATCATTGACAATAGCCTCTGCGCATTGGAAATGATAGTGATTTTCTGACCCCAGGCAATGGTGGCTGTTAAAAAGGCCGCGATTTCTATATCACAAGGATCCTTGAAAAGGTGCGGAACCTGTATAGGGTCGGTCGAAATAAAAGAGGTGGAGTTATAATAGTCCGCCTTCTGGTCAAGGAATGTCTTTAGCTCATGCCGGTCTATGTTACTGTTCGATCCGGCCATCCTTCATGGTAATGATCCGGTCGGCCATTCCAGCAAGTTCCCGATCGTGAGTGACAATAATCAACGTTTTTTCAAACCTTTCCCTCAGGGTCATAAACAACTTGTGCAGTTCCTTCTTATTCTCCGTATCCAGATTTCCCGATGGCTCGTCGGCCAGCATTACCTCTGGATCATTGATCAATGCCCTGGCCACGGCCACCCGCTGCTGCTCTCCCCCGGAGAGTTCACCGGGTTTATGCTCCAGGCGGTTTTTCAACCCGAGGAATTCCAGTAATTCTCCGGCCCGATGCTCCACTTCCTTCCTTTGCCTACCTGCGATAAATCCAGGGATACATACGTTTTCAACGGCAGTAAACTCTGGAAGCAATTGGTGAAACTGAAATACGAACCCAATATGACTGTTCCTGAACCTGGCCAGCTGATTGTTCGGCAATTGATCTGTTCTGATCCCGTTGATGGTGACAATTCCTCCATCCTGCTTGCCAAGGGTACCCAAAATCTGAAGAAGTGTAGTCTTGCCTGCACCGGAGGGCCCAACTATGGAGACCACCTCAGCCGGATCAACGTGAAGAGAGATACCCTTGAGCACCTGCAGGTTCCCGAATGACTTGGTGACTTGTTCTGCTGTGACCATCCTTCTAAAATATCAGGTAAAGATACAACAGGTAAACAACTATCATAAAAATCCCCTCCCAGCGTTCGATCCTGGAACGTGACGAAGGCAGCATTAACAGCAGCAATAGTATTGAAGCTCCAAGCATCCATGGGATGTCAAACCTGGCAATGGCATCTTCCACACCGATCGGTGCAATCAAAGAAGTAATTCCAAGTACAGACAGAATATTCATGATGTTGGACCCGATGATATTGCCCACAGAAATATCAGTCTCTTTCTTAAAGGCTGCGATCACACTGGTGGCCACCTCCGGAATGCTGGTTCCGACAGCAACCATGGAGACAGAGATCACTCTCCGTGAAACTCCCAGTTCTTCCGCGATCAAAGCGGCATTCTTCACCAGCAGGTTAGCCCCTGCTGCGAGTCCGGCACATGCTAGGAGAAAGATAAGTACGGCAACCCATGTACGCATGGAGGGTGATTCCGACGCACTTTCCTCTTTTGATTTACCGGCCCGAGACTGCCAAACCGAAAATAGAATATAAACTGCCAGTGCGGCCATTAGGATCAGTCCCTCCCACCGGGCCAGGTCACCATCCAGCGAAAAGAAAAAAAGCAGCAGAGAAACTCCCATCATGACAGGCCAGTCACGTCGCACCGAACTTCTGGAAACTGAAATAGGGAAAATAAAAGCGGTTAGTGCCAGGACCAGCAGGATATTAGAAATATTGCTCCCCACCACATTCCCCATGGCTATTTCAGGGTATCCGGAAATAGCGGCTTCTATGCTCACCAGGAGTTCAGGTGCGGACGTTCCAAAGGCCACAACGGTAAGCCCGATAATACTCCTGGGGATCTTGAGCAGCCTTGAAAGCACCACGCTGCTATCAAC
>CAZRZY010000035.1:34301-35463 GCA_964604655.1 uncultured Bacteroides sp.
AGTACTTCCCGCTCAAGAACAAAAGAACGATCCCGCCCAGCAATGGAATATAAACAGTCCACATGGAAATCTCAATCGGTATCAGGGTCCTTCTTCACCCCCCTGGAAGACTTCTTCCTGACTATTTCTGATGCCGCACTTCTATCTTCAGGATTCCCGGGCCTGTCAGATTCCTTCGGCTCCTCCCGGCTCTCTTTTTTTGGTTGGCCGGAAAGATTACTTTTCGCCTCCTCGGCATCGTGTTTGATGTCTTCCTTGATATCCTCAACGTCACGGGTGATGTTCTTCTTGATATGGTCGGCTTCACGGGTAATGTTGCGCTTGATATCGTCGGCATCACGGGTGATGTTCTTCTTGATATGGTCGGCTTCCCGGGTAATGTTCTTCTTGATATCGTCGGCGTCTTTGGTAAGATTGTTCTTAATTTCCTTAAAATCCTTTACCACATCCACATTGCTCTCCTCAAACTCCCTCTTGATATCATCTGTGGCCCTTCTGAACTCCTTCATTCCCTTGCCGAATGTCCGAGCCAGTCTTGGAATCTCCTTTGACCCAAAAAGGAGCAGTGCGATCAACAACGCAAATATGATCTCCTGACCGCTGATAAATAAAAAAACCCCAAGCATTCTATTCCTGCATCTGTTTCACGCAAAGATAATAATAATATGGATGAAGGGATATGGGTTCAGCACCAAGAAACTCCCTGCGGTCCGCTCCTAAGTGTGTACTCACCCATTTCCCTTCATCCCGCAACAGAGAACAGAAATGACACAAGAAATTATCTGCGGTCCGTTCAGGAAGTTGCCTTTCGGAACGTAGTAAGAAACTCAGCGCCTGACTGAATATTCTGAGCATCGCGAGAAATCTCAGTATATGAGCGTTTATCCCAAGCCCTGTGTGAGGAATATCAGCAACGCGGTTATAGCCCGAGTTCTGCGAGAAATTTCAGTGCCGAATTACATATTCCGAGCAACACGAATTATAAGTTCCTCCCAGACATGCCCATGGCTATTGATAGGGTAGAGGGAGGAGGACTGTGCAGAGAGATACCCATAATCATTGACTTGAAGCCTGTGCAGAGACATATCCACGGGCATTGATAGGGGGGCAGAGAGATACCCATAATCATTGACTTGAAGCCTGTGCAGAGACATATCCACGG
>CAZRZY010000036.1:0-34807 GCA_964604655.1 uncultured Bacteroides sp.
CGTACAGGGTCAGGAACCCGATGATGAAGATCAGCCAGCCGGTACGTGCCCAGCTCTCGTCGTACATCCGTCCGTACATCTTCGGGAACCAGTAGTGAATGGCCCCGAAAAAGGCAAAACCGGTTCCTCCGAATACGATGAAGTGGAAGTGTGCCACCACAAAAGCGGTATCATGTAAATGCACGTTAGTGGCAAGTGCGCCCAATACCAAACCTGTGAGCCCGCCGATCATGAAAACGAAAATGAATGCAGCGGCCCAGAGGAAAGGCACGCCCAGCGTGATCGACCCCTGGTGCATGGTGGAAATCCAGTTAAATACCTTGATGGCGCTGGGGATGGCCACGAGAAATGTGAGAATGGAAAAAGTAAACAGGGCGGTGCCGCTCATTCCGGAGGTAAACATGTGATGTCCCCAGACAAAGTATCCCACGAAAGCAATGGCCAGTGTGGAAATAACGATGGCCCGGTAACCGAAGATAGTCTTTTTGGCAAAGGTGGGGATAATCTCCGAGATCGCGCCCATGGCGGGAAGGATCATGATGTAGACCGCCGGGTGCGAGTAGATCCAGAAAAGGTGCTGATAAAGCAGGGGATCACCACCCTTGGCAGGATCGAAAAAACCGATCCCCAGGATCCGTTCCCCGGCCACCATCAGCAGCGTAATCCCCACGATAGGGGTAGCCAGCAGCTGGATCCAGGCGGTCCCGTAAAGGGTCCAGGGGAAAAGGGGCATCTTGAGCCAGGACATACCCGGCGCCCGCATCCGGTGGATGGTCACGATAAAATTCAGACCGGTCAGGATCGAAGAAAAACCAAGCACAAAAGCCCCCATAACAGCAGGGAGCATATTGGTCCCCGTTTTAAAGCTGTAGGGAGCATAGAAGGTCCAACCCGTATCGGGTGGCCCGTTTCCGAAAAGGGAGGCGATCACCAGGATGGATCCGAAGACATAGATGTACCAGGAGAGCAAGTTCAGTTTAGGAAAAGCCACATCCTTTGCTCCGATCTGGATTGGCAGAAGGAAGTTCCCAAAAACAGCGGGGAGTCCCGGGACCACGATCAGGAAGATCATGATCACCCCGTGAACGGTGAAGGTGGCGTTGTAGGCCTGTGGTCCGATCACGGTCTGACCGGGAGCGATGAGTTCCAGCTTCATCAGGAGTCCCAGCGTGACCCCTACGATGAACCAGGCCATCATCGAATAGAGATAAAGCAGCCCGATCCTTTTATGGTCCGTGGAGAGGATCCACCTGAAAATCCCCTTTCGTCCGCCGTATTCCTTCAGGTAGGGGACATATCCGTTACTGCCGGGTGCATTCGATGTCATGTCACTGCAGTTTTTCTTTTCCTTACCAATACAAGCACCAGGAAGAGCACAAGACCCATGAAGATGACCAGGGTCCCCGCCACTTTGGTTATATTCAATACATATGCCTGCCCCTCGGGATCGTATGAATAACAGTACTGGAGGACCCGGTTGATGGTGGGTCCGGATTTCCCCTCGGAAGCATCGAGGATCGACATTTTCATTTCGAAGGGAAGGAAGTAGATTCCGTTCATGTACCGGGTGATCTTGCCTTCGGGATCGAGGATGATCAGAGTGGCGGCATGGATAAAATCATTGCCGGTAGGCTTGAACCGGAAGCCCGTAGCCTCGGTCAGCCGGGTGATATTCACACTGTCACCGGTATAGAAGCGCCATCCCTCCCTGGCCTGTTCCTTTTTTTCCATCAGATTGAGGTAGTTGTTTTTTTTGCGGATGGCCAGAATGGTTCCTTCCCTGTGATCGAAGCTGATGGTGAGAGCCTGGTAGTCCTGCCCGAGAACCAGGTCGGTTTTGTCGATCACATCGGCCAGGCCGTCCATCAGCGGGGAACAGATCCCCGGACACCTGAAATAGACAAAATTGAGGATGGTGGGCTTATCGATCAGGTCGCCGATGATCACCTCCTCCCCCTCTTCATTGACCAGCTTGACATCCAAGGGAATGTACCGGTCCAGTTTTTCGATGACCCCGATCTCCAGGTCCGGATCGGCTTGGGCCGCCAGAGGGAAAAAGGTGAAAATGAGAAATGCTGATAATAGTAATGTTTGTCTGTCCATAAGTACGCCAAAAATAGTGATAAAATCTTTAGGGTCATTTCAAAAAGCCCGGATGCCATGAATTATTTAGAACAGGTCAAAATAAAAGAGATAAAACAGATGAACCTGCGAATATTCCCGGTCAAAATGCGAATTTTGGATTGATGATCCGGAAAATTTTCAGGTTCTATTATGATGGATTCAGGAACATGACCTGGGGCAGGAAGTTGTGGGGAATCATCCTTCTGAAGCTTTTCATCATGTTTGCCATTCTGCGGCTCTTTTTCTTTCCCGATATCCTGAAAAGGGACTTTTCCAGCGACCGGGAAAGAGGTGATTATGTTCTGGAACAACTCACTAATCCTTAAATATATGCTTGAATCCATTGACATGTCTCTGGTGGACTGGTCGCGAGGTCAATTTGCCCTTACCGCCATGTTCCACTGGGTATTTGTTCCATTGACCCTCGGGCTCTCTTTCATCGTTGCCTTTATGCACACCATCTATGTGCGAACGGGTGACGAGGAGTGGAAAAAGACCACCAAGTTCTGGATGAAGCTTTTCGGGATCAATTTTGCCATCGGTGTCTCCACGGGTTTGATCCTGGAGTTTGAGTTCGGGACCAACTGGTCCAACTACTCCTGGTTCGTAGGTGATATCTTCGGCGCACCGCTGGCGGTGGAGGGAATCCTCGCCTTCTTTCTGGAATCAACCTTCATTGCGGTCATGTTCTTCGGATGGAACAAGGTGAGCAAACGTTTCCACCTGGCGGCCTCCTGGCTCACGGCCTTTGGTGCCAGCCTTTCGGCCGTCTGGATCCTGGTAGCCAATGCCTGGATGCAAAACCCGGTGGGTACCCTCTTCAATCCGGATACGGCCCGAAACGAAATGACCAGTTTCTGGGATGTGGTCCTGTCGGAATTCGCTGTCAATAAATTCATGCATACGGTAACCTCCAGTTTTCTGCTGGGTTCGTTGTTCGTCATCGGAGTGAGTGCCTGGTTCCTGCTGAAGAACAGGGAGGTGCTCTTTGCCAGGCGCAGCACTATCGTAGCCTCGGTATTCGGGGTGGTGGCCGCCATAGCCACCATCGCAACGGGCGATACCTCCGCCCGGATCGTGGCCCGGAAGCAACCGATGAAATTCGCCGCCATGGAGGCCCATTACGAGGGCAGTACCCATGCGCCGCTGGTGGCCATCGGGGCCATGCGGACCGACACTACCAATATACCCAATCCAAGGGAGGAGTTCATCTTCAAGATCGAGATCCCCAGCGCCCTTTCCTACATGGTATTCCTCACCCCCAGCGGGTTTGTTCCGGGAATCGCCGACCTGGTATATGGAAACAAGGAACAGGGCATCCTCTCCTACGAGGAAAAGGTGAGCCGCGGTGCCGTGGCCATCCAGACCCTCAGGGAGCTCAAGCGGGCAAGAGAAAGGGGGGATGAGGCGACCTATGCCTCCCTCAGGGAAAAATTCGACGATCCCCGATGGGTGGATGAATATTACCGGCACTTCGGATACGGCTATTACCAGGGCAGGGAACTGAAGGAGCTCATTCCCAATGTCAAATTGAATTTCTACTCCTTTCACGTGATGGTGATTCTGGGGCTCCACTTTCTCATTCTCTCCGTGCTGGCCCTTTGGCTCAGCATGAAAAACCGCTGGGGAAAGCAAAAATGGTTATTGTGGGTGGCCATACTGACCATTCCGCTGCCCTGGATCGCCGGCCAGGCCGGGTGGCTGGTGGCTGAGATGGGCAGACAACCCTGGGTGGTTTATGAGCTGATGCCCACCATATCGGCGGTCTCCAGGTTAACGCCCGGTGCTGTCCAGCTCACTTTCTGGATCTTTCTGGCCACTTTTACGGCATTGTTCATCGCAGAGATTCGGATCATGGTTGCTCAAATTAAAAAAGGACCGGGAGGAAAATAGTCATGTTCGGAAACCTGTCACATCTTGCACTTCAGCAGTATTGGTACGTGATTGTATCACTGCTTGGATCGATCCTCGTCTTCCTGTTTTTCGTACAGGGTGGCCAGACCTTTCTCTTCCGGATCGGACGTACTGAATCGGAAAGAACCATCCTGGTGAATGTTCTGGGAAGAAAATGGGAATTCACGTTCACTACCCTGGTCACATTCGGCGGCGCTTTCTTTGCCTCCTTCCCGCTTTTCTATGCTACAAGCTTTGGGGGGGCCTACTGGGTATGGATGTTGATCCTGTTCGCCTTTGTCATTCAGGCAGTCTCCTATGAATTCCGGAGTAAGGCGAGCAACCTGCTGGGATCAAAAACCTACGAGGTTTTTCTCTTCATCAACGGATTATTGGGCACATTCCTGGTAGGAGTGGCGGTGGCCACCTTCTTCTCGGGGGCACAGTTTTCCCTGGATGCGATGAACAGTGTCACCTGGGCCACCGGTGCCAGGGGGCTGGAGGCGGCCCTGAGTGTCTTCAATCTTTCCCTGGGTTTGACCGTATTCTTTCTGGCGCGGGTGCTGGGACTGCTCTACTTTCTCCATACGGTGGATCATTCTCAGATCCTGGAGCGGTCGCGGAAGGCCCTGCTTGCCAATGCCATTCCTTTTGTGGGCTTCTTCCTCCTTTTCGCGGTGCAGCTGCTGCTCAGGGATGGCTATGCGGTAAACCCGGAAACTGCGGAAGTATTTATGGAACCCTACAAATACCTGCATAATTTGCAGGCCATACCGCTGGTAGGGATCCTGTTCCTGCTGGGAGTGTTGTCGGTCCTTACAGGGATTGCACTTCCCCTCCTGAAAAGATCCGATGCAGGAATCTGGTTCACCGGTCCGGGAACAGTCCTGGTGGTCTTTTCCCTGTTCATGCTGGCCGGCATGAACAACACTGCATTCTATCCTTCGGCCTATGACCTGCAGAGCAGCCTGACCATCCGGAACGCCTCGTCAAGTCACTATACACTGGTGGCCATGAGCTGGGTCTCACTTTTCGTACCCTTCGTACTGGCCTACATCATTGTTGTCTGGAGGGCAATCAACCGGAAGAAAATCACCGAACAGGAGATGCAGGAGGAGACACATGTGTATTAACCGATTGTATTATATTTGAAGATATGTATTTCAGTGAAATCCTGGGATATCTCTCCTGGCCGGTGCTGATCATTGTCAGTTATTACCTGGTGCGTTGGGCCCTGAGGGTGTATGAAAGGCGACACGGTTCGCAGGGATGAAACGGCATCTCCCGAACCTCCTGACCCTGTTGAACCTCTCATGCGGGACCGTAGCCATTGTCCTTACGCTGGAAGGGCAATGGAGGTGGGGAGTATACCTGATCCTGGCGGCCTCGGTGCTCGATCTTCTGGACGGCCTGTCCGCCCGAATGCTGAATGCGGGCAGCGAAACCGGAAAACAGCTCGATTCGCTGGCCGATATGGTTTCATTTGGAGTGCTGCCGGCCGTTTTCATCTATACTCTTTTCAAAGGCCTGATGGATCCGGTCTATGGAACTCCATCCCCCTCCCCGTTGGTAGAGTGGGTTTTCTGGATTTCTGTGCTTCTGGTGCCCGTATTCACCGCCATCCGGCTGGCCAGATTTAACGTATCGGGACACGGTACCCCCTATTTCATGGGATTGCCCTCACCGGCCCATGCGCTTTTCTGGACCGGGATTTTCTGGCAGCTGATGCAGGAGAGGCTCTTATTCGGGAACCCCCTCCATCCCTATTTCCTGGAGGCCATCCTGCTGATCATGGCTTTTCACCTGATCCTTCCGGTGCCCATGATGACGCTCAGGTTCCGTCATTTCAGGTTTCGGGGAAATCAGTTCAGGTATCTCCTGCTGTTTCTTTCGCTGGTCATCATCATCCTGACAGGATTGGCCGGGTTATCACTGGTGATCCTGACTTACATTTTGCTCTCTTTGCTGAACCTTTTGCTGCGCAGCCGGGTTTCCTTTTAGGGATCAGGCTCACTGTGTATGCAGTACACTCACAGAACAACAGACCTCAGTTTTTTAACGGATCAAAAATTCATATGACCTACGAGAACAACGCCCTTGCCCAGAGGATCAGCGAATACAATTCAAGCTACTGCATGGCGACACCCTCCATGGTGGAAACTCATGCTTTTGTGGATAACCTTGTCCAGACACTGTTCCCGATCAAACGGAACTGCACGGTGGATCCCGGGGAACTGGCCATTGAGATGGACCAGTGCGCCAATAAACTGAAGGAGCTTCTCTACTCCATCAGGGAGCTGCTTTATGCTCCTCCGGAGGTGGTGATGGAGTCATTTTTCAACCAGGTTCCCCAGGCATTCGAGCAGCTGGTGGTGGATGCGGAGTCGATCATCAAGTATGACCCGGCTTCTACCTGCGTGGAGGAGATCATTCTCGCCTACCCTGGTTTCTATGCCATGACCGTCTACAGGCTGGCTCATATCCTGTATCAGCTGAAAGTTCCTTTTCTTCCCAGGATCATGTCCGAATATACGCATGAGAAGGCAGGCATTGATATCCATCCCGGAGCAAAAATCGGTTCTCCCTTCTTTATCGACCACGGCACCGGTATTGTGATCGGAGAGACGGCCGAAATAGGAAAACATGTAAAGATCTACCAGGGAGTGACCCTGGGGGCGATCACTGTGGAGAAATCTCTGGCACGGACCAAACGGCACCCCACCATCGAGGACCATGTAGTGATTTACGCAGGTAGCACCATCCTGGGCGGTGAGACCGTCATCGGTCACCACACCGTGGTGGGGGGGAATACCTGGATCACTGAAAGCATCCTGCCCTATTCTGTTGTTTACCGGCATCACCGGGTGGAGGTGAAGGACAGCAAAGACTTCAAGACGCCTATCGATTACGTGATCTGAAACGAAAATATTCAATTCAACTGAAAGACCATTGAAAGTTTTAAAGGGATGAAGTACGAAAACATACTGGAAGACGTCGGAAGGACTCCTCATGTGAGACTCAATAAACTCTATCCCGGGTACAGTAAGATCTGGATGAAACTGGAACGGAACAATCCCGGAGGAAGCATCAAAGACCGTATTGCCTATTCGATGATCAGCGATGCCGAACAGAGGGGGGTACTAAAAGCCGGATCTACCATCATTGAACCCACTTCAGGGAACACAGGGATTGGACTCGCCATGGTAGCGGCGGTGAAGGGATACCGCATTATCCTGGTCATGCCCGAATCGATGTCGGTGGAAAGACGAAGCATTCTCAAAGCCTACGGTGCAGAGATCGAGCTCACTTCCAGGGAACAGGGAATGAAGGGCTCCATGGAACGGGCCCGTGAACTGGCAGCCGGGATCTCCGGTTCATGGATACCTTCCCAGTTCGATAATCCGGCCAATCCGCGTATCCATGAGGAGACCACTGCTCTGGAGATCCTGGAGGACTTTCCGGAAGGGATCGATTATCTGGTTACCGGTGTGGGTACCGGTGGTCATATCACCGGGGTCGCAAAAGTTCTGAAGGCGCACCTGCCCGCTCTGAAAGTATTTGCAGTGGAACCGGCTGCTTCGGCTGTGATCAGCGGAGGAGAGCCCGCTCCCCACCCGTTGATGGGTATCGGTGCAGGCTTTATTCCTGAGAATCTCCACCGGGACTTACTGGACGGTACCTTGAAAGTAGAAAAATCGGAAGCCTACGATTTTGCCCGGCTATCGGCCCAACTGGAAGGAGTCTTCGTGGGGATCTCCACGGGTGCCTCTCTGGCAGCGGTATCGCAACTCCTCCCAAAGGTGCCCGCCACATCAACCATCCTCACCTTCAATTACGATACCGGCGAAAGATACCTGTCGGTCAATGATTTGTTTTAAGAGGATTTATTAATTTTGCGGCGGAGATCAAAAGACCCGTTCACGTATGCTAACACCTTTGAAAATTGCAGTCGATTTCGACGGCACCATTGTGGAACATAAGTATCCGGAGATTGGAAAGGAGATACTTTTCGCTTTTGATACCCTGAAAGCGCTTCAAAAGCAGAAGCATCAGCTGATCCTGTGGACCTACAGGTCGGGCAAAGAACTGCATGAGGCAGTGGAGTATTGCCGCCAGAATGGCATTGAATTCTATGCAGTGAATCAGAGTTATCCGGAAGAGGAGTTCGATGAGGATTATTCGAGCCGGAAGATCGATGCGGACATCTATATCGATGACCGGAATATCGGCGGATTGCCCAGCTGGGGGGAGATCTACCAGATGATCAATCCCCACGAGAATCCATCCATGAAGGAGGAGGTGGAATCCCTGCCCAAGAAGAAGCGCTCCCTGTTCAGACGAAAGTAACCGGATATCCAAACATATCCCTCATGAGGAAGATCCTCTCCCTTTCAGTCCCTGACCCCGCTTCGGTCCCTGACCCCGCTTCGGTCCCTGCTTCCCATTCGGTCCCTGCTTTCCGTTCGATCTCTGCCGGCCGTTCCATCCCTGGTACCCTCCTGTTCCCTGGCCTCCTGTTCCCTGGCCTCCTGTTCTTTGGCCTGCTGTCCATTTATTCCTGCGGTCCGCGTAACGGGGTAGCCGACCGGACCCCCGCTGTTTCCGGCACCGCTGTCAGGGTGACTACGTTGGTGTCCCCTGCCGACCCGTTAACCATTCCCATCGGGGAGAGTGTGGAGATGGCCATTTCTGTACCCGATACAGCAGTAATCGATTCGCTGCAGCTTTTCCTGGGAGGGAACCTGCATCAAACCCTGCGCGGCGAGGAGGTTCAAATGGCCGGCCGGCAATGGGGCACCACACTCACCACGGAGAAGGAGTTGCCGGGACGCTCCAGTGTCCGCTTAAGAATTTTCTTTCGGGGAGGCCAGTCGGAGAACCAGCGCCAACAGATCACCTTTCTCAGCGACAAAGTGCCGGTTCGCTACGGCTACCGGGTGGTCAATGAGTATCCTCACGATGCAGAGGCTTCCACCCAGGGTCTGGTATACGAGGACGGCTGGCTGTATGAAGGAACAGGTGGATATGGCACATCCAACCTGCGCAGGGTGGAACTCTCCACCGGGGAGGTGAAACAGATCAGGACCCTGGATCCGGACCTGTTCGGTGAAGGAGTCGCCATCTTCGGAAACCGTATCTATCAGCTCACCTACAAATCCCAGGTGGGATTCATATACAACAAGGAGACTTTTGAGGAGATCCAGCGGGTCTACTATCAGAACCGGGAGGGCTGGGGTCTTACCCACAACGGGGAGGAACTGATCATGAGCGACGGGACTCATGTGATCTATTTTCTGGATCCCGACCTGTTCACTGTCAACCGTCAGATTGAAGTATACGATCAGGATGGTCCGGCCAGGAGCCTGAACGAGCTGGAATATATCGACGGAAAGATCTGGGCCAACCGGTATTACACGGACGAGATCGTTATCATCGATCCCCTGACCGGAAAGGTGGAGGGGCGGATCGATCTGAAAGGGATCCTGAAATCCACCGACCGGAAACCCTCCACCGATGTTCTGAACGGGATCGCCTGGGATGCGGAGAACAGGAGGATTTTTGTGACCGGTAAGCTTTGGCCCAAACTCTTCCATATAGCAGTTCAAACCCCCTAAAGTAAAAACTTTACAGACTTTTTGGACTCTATGGATTCTATGGACTCTATGGACTTTTATGCTGTAGCCTGGCCGTTTCCGGAGATGACCCGGACACTCCGGGGGATGATCTGGAACCGGATGGGACCATGTCCGAGGCTCTCACCGTCGGTTTCAATCATCAAAAGGGGCGATCCGCCGATCTCCACCGAACGGGCCATATAGGTTTCCACCCGGGAGTGTTTGATGATACTGCCGTTGTAGAGTCTTTTCAGGTTAACCAGAACATTCAGTTTTCCCATTTTCCTGATCAGGGTAATACTGTAAAGCCCGTCATCGGCAATGGCATGGGGAACCTGGATCATGCCTCCTCCGTTGTATTTGCCGATACCGATATTGAGTGAGAAAATATTCCTGGAATAGGTCTTGCCGTCAATGTCTATGACCGCCTTCAGGGCACGGTAGCCAATCAGGCTGCTGAATATGCTGTAGAAATAGAGCAATGCACCCCTCTTTCCCCGGTCTTTCATGCGGTTGGTCCGTTCGGTGACCCGGGCCCCGAAACCAAGTCCGGCGATATTGATAAAATACCTCTTCCACTCCTTTCCGTTTTTCCGGTAGTGAACCAGTCCTGCATCCTGAATGAAGGTCTTCTGCTGAATGATGGTCCTGACCGCCTCCTCGTAGTCGGCCGGAATATGGAACATCCGGGCCCAATCATTGCCGGTGCCCACGGAGATCATTCCCAGCATCACTTCTGCGGTTTGAATCCTTTTCTGGGCAAACACCCCGTTGATCACTTCGTTCATGGTTCCATCGCCTCCCACTACAATGATCTTCGAATATCCCTCTTCGATCTTATTTCGGGCGATGACAGAAGCGTGGAGCCGCCTGTCGGTAAAATGGGATTCAAACCCCACCCCGTATTTCCGCAATAGCGCCTCGATCACCGGCCAGTCTTTCCCGGTGCGTCCGGAGCCGGCCGTCCGGTTGATGATGGCGATCCAGTTGGATTTTTGAGGATGTTCCATGTATTTGTGCACAAAGATAGAGAATTAATGTGTTACCTTTTACACACTTTGTATCAGGGTTACCCCTGCTGTTGGTTTACTCCGGCCCCTGGAAGATACTTGATGAATGTGACAGGAACAGATTGATCAGCCTGAAGATGAATGGATCAGGAAAATATGTTGATAAAGTGTTAATAATTGAAAAATCAATGTGTACAATAAGAAAATAGTTTAAAATTAGGTGCACGGTTAAAATAGTAAATTTGAAGCCCGTTTTCATCATTCCAAGCAGAAATATTACTTAAGAGAAGGCCCATGGGTAAAGTCATTGCGATAGCAAATCAGAAGGGTGGCGTAGGGAAAACCACCACAGCCATTAACCTGGGAGCAAGCCTGGCTGTGCTGGAGAAGAAGGTGCTGATCATCGATGCGGATCCTCAGGCCAATGCCACTTCCGGCACAGGCTTTGACATCAAAAAGGTGAAGACAAGCATATACGAGTGTCTGATCGAAGATGCCAACCCGAAGAAGATCGTTCTGAACAGTGAGATCAACAACCTGGACCTGGTCCCGTCCCATATTGATCTGGTGGGAGCCGAGATCGAGATGCTGAATATGAACGAGCGTGAATACATGCTCAAGAATGTGATCGACCAGGTAAGGGAAGGATACGACTATGTGTTGATTGACTGTTCTCCGTCGCTGGGGCTAATTACAGTGAATGCTCTTACAGCGGCCGATTCGGTGATCATTCCGGTTCAATGCGAATATTTTGCGCTGGAGGGACTGGGCAAGTTGCTCAATACCATCAACATCATTCAGAAAGGTCTCAACCCTGACCTGGAGATCGAAGGATTCCTGCTGACCATGTACGATGCCCGCCTGCGGCTTTCCAACCAGGTGGTGGAAGAGGTACGGCGGCATTTTCAGCAGATGGTCTTTGAGACCATTATCCAGAGAAACATCAAACTGAGCGAAGCCCCCAGTTTCGGGATGCCGGCGGTGTTATACGATGCCGAGTCAAGGGGTGCGGTAAGTTATCTGAACCTGGCCAGGGAGATCCTCCAGCAGAACGAGGAGACGATCCTGAAACAGGAAGAAAAGGTTATGGACTAATTGAATAATTGATGGCAAAGAAGAACGCTTTGGGAAGAGGGTTGGGTGCACTGATCGATGCGGGCGACGGACAGACCCGCGAGCTGGCCCACGCAGTTGCTGCGGTCAGTGAGATCCCCGTAAGAAATATCGCACTGAACCCGTTTCAGCCCCGCAGCTCGTTCGACGGGGATTCCATGAACGAGCTGGTCCAGTCGGTGAAGGAGCATGGTATCATCCAGCCTATTACAGTCAGAAGGAAGGAGGATAACAGCTACCAGCTGATCACCGGCGAAAGAAGGTTGAGGGCCGCCAAATCAGCGGGCCTGAGGCGCATACCTGCCTATGTTCGCGAAGCCGGTGACGAGGCCATGCTGGAACTGGCCCTGGTGGAGAACATCCAGCGGGAGGATCTGGATGCCATCGAAGTGGCCATCTCCTATCAAAGGCTGACCGAAGAGTTCAGCCTCACTCAGGAGGGATTGGGCGACCGGGTCGGAAAGAAGAGGGCCACCGTAGCCAACTATCTCAGGTTGCTGAACCTTCCCCCGGAGATCCAGACCGCCATCAGGGAAAAGAAGATCTCCATGGGGCATGCCAGGGCACTGCTCTCCATCGAGGATCCCGAATACCAGCTGATTGTGTTCCAGAAAGCTGTAAAGGAGGATCTTTCAGTCAGGGCACTGGAGAAGCTGGCACAGAGAAAGAAGAGAAGCGAAGAAGATTCAGGGCCTTCCGATGAACCCGTGCGCTCCGATTATGAAGATCTTCGGGAACACCTGTCCCACTTCTTCGGGGCCAATATCGAATTCAAGCGCAGCAATAAAGGTAACGGACAGATCGTTATACCCTTTAAATCGGACGAAGACTTACAGCGGATCGTAAGTATATTCGATAAATCGGGTCAATGACCAGGATCCTACAGGCGCTCTTCCTGATTCTATTCCTTCCGGCCCCGGCCATATGCCAGGTTACCGCCCCGTCAGACACCACCCGGGAGGAAAGAGAAATTCAATCCCCATTCAGGCAAATGACGGGCAATACCGTGTGGCCCGATTCGCTTCAAACAGATACGGTCCCAGCTGTTCAAACAGATGCGGTCCCAGCTGTTCAAACAGATGCGGTCCCAGCTGCTCAAACAGATACGGTCCCAGCCGCGGGCCGGCCTCCTGCCTATGCCGGAGATCTCAGATGGGGTGATACCCTGTCAGTTGAGGTACCCGAAGAAGAAGAGCTGGATCCCGACCACTCCCCGTCACAGGCCATTATGTATGCACTGGCCCTGCCCGGACTGGGCCAGTTGTACAACCAGAAATACTACAAAATTCCCATTGTGTGGGGCGCCATGGGCGGAGCCGGATATGCCATTATATTCAACAGCGGAAAATACAGCGAGGCCAGCACGGCCTACGCACAGGAAACCAGCGATATCAATGAGCGAATCCTGCGTTACTGGAGAAGGAACAGGGAGTTGAGCTACATTGCCCTGCTGGCTGTCTATGCCCTTCAGGTGGTGGATGCCTATGTGGATGCCCAGCTCTATTACTGGAACGTGAACGAGGACCTCTCTATCCGGATGGTCCCCTCCCTGCAGCCCATGATGCTGCCGGCAGGCACCATCCATCCATCCTACGGGCTGACCTGCAGCTTTAAACTTGGAAAACCATGAAACACCATCCGTTCATATGGATTGCTTTTACCCTGGCAGTCTCCGGGATCCTGGTAACGCCGGAAGTTCGTTCGCAGGAGCCTGACACCGTGGCACTGGCAGAATCGATCCGAACCGATTCCATTCTGGGGGATACGATCCCCCGGGATCAATTCACCATGGAGAATGAGCTGGAGCTGAGGACCGGCCAGAACCTCGACAGCCTGCTGAACCTGTGGTTTGTGAACCAGTCTCTGGAGACTGCGGTGGATGATTACGATCCGGAGGCAGATACCCTCATGCCGGATTTCCCGGACTCGGTCTATCTGGCCCGCCTGGCAGAGATCCCTTCGGTGGTGGACCTCACCTACAACCGGATCGTGAAAAACTACATCAACGTCTATACCCGCAAACGAAGGGAGCAGGTGCGAATCATGCTGGGCCTGTCCGAATACTACTTTCCCGTTTTTGAGGAGACCTTTGATTTTTACGGGGTGCCCTACGAGCTGAAATACCTCTCCATTATCGAGTCGGCACTCAATCCGAGAGCAGTATCCCGGGCCGGTGCGGTGGGGACCTGGCAATTCATGTACTCTACAGGCCGTCATTACGGCCTCACTATTAACTCCCTGGTGGATGAACGACGCGATCCGGTGGCTGCCACTCATGCTGCGGCCAGGTATCTGGTGGACCTTCACCGCATCTACAGGGACTGGACTCTGGCCCTGGCCGCCTACAATTGTGGCCCGGGAAACGTCAACAAGGCCATTCGCCGTTCGGGGGGCAGGCGTAATTTCTGGGATATCTACTATTACCTGCCAAGGGAGACGCGCGGGTACGTACCTGCTTTCATTGCCGCCACCTATACCATGAATTTTCATGAAGAGCATCTGATCAGCCCGGCTCCGCTGACACTTCCGAGGCATACCGACACGATCGCAGTGCACGAACCCCTTCATCTGAAGCAGGTATCGGGAGTGTTGGGCATTCCCATTCACCAGCTGCGCGACATGAATCCCCAGTACCGTCAGGATATCATCCCCGCCACCTCCAAGAGAAGTTACGCCCTGAAGATCCCGCTGGAGCAGATCGCCGCTTTCATCGATCTTCAGGATTCGGTCTTTGCCTACAAAGATTCGGTCTACTTCGATCCCGGGAAACTGGTGGCCACTCCCCAGAGCTATAGTGCTTCCTACCGGGTCGACCTGCCGGCCGATAAGTACGACAAACTGACCTATACGGTCAAAGCCGGCGATAATGTGGGATACATTGCCGACTGGTATGATGTGCGTGCCTCCGACCTGCGCTACTGGAACAACATCCGTCGTAATCTGATACGCACCGGACAGAAACTGGTGATCTACAAACCAAAGGGAGGGTCGGAAAGATACCGGGGGCTGGACGGGATGAGTTTTGCCGATAAGCAGCGGTTTGCCGGACGGACTGCCGCCTCTTCGGGAAGCAGCGCCTCTTCGGGAAGCAGCGCCTCTTCGGGAAGCAGCGCCTCCTCCTCAAGCCATACCGCCTCCTCCTCTGGCAACAGCCATATATCCGATATCAATTTGGAAGGGTATGTTACCTATACGGTCAAATCGGGCGATACGCTCTGGGAGATTGCCCGCAAATATCCGGGGATCACGGAGACAGACATCGCCCGGCTCAACAACATTACACGCAGCGACAGGATCAGGCCGGGACAGGTTATCCGGATCAAACCGGGGGGATGAAAAACACCGGCTTAAGGGAAAGTCGTATATTTGGGTATGAAGCCGGCAAGGATCTTCATATTCTTTATTTCCGTCACAGGTTTGCTCCTGCTGCTGTCGTTCCTGTTCCCCGGCGATGGAATTGCCCTCCGGGGCGGTTATACGCTCCGGTTCTTCCAGGTATCCGAAATCATCCGAAATGACTCCCTGTCAGCCAGCGGACTGTCAGCCAGCAGACTGTCACCCAGTGGACTGTCAGCCAGTGGAATCGCCACCCGGCTTCTGGCCGCATCAACGGTAACCGAAGATCCCGAGTATGTGGATACGACTTCCAATGCAGCCTTTTCTCCTCTGGGAACAATACCCGCAGTTGATTCTGCAGGGATGACCGCAGAAGCTCCCGATCCGGTTCCATCCGAAAAACCTCCCTCCGCACCTCATATCAGGCCTGCCAATGCGGACAGTCTCAGCGGTTCGGTCCACCAACTGGAGTTTTCCGGGGATGACCCTGCTCTTCTCCAACCCTTTTTCAAACAGCTGGAAAGGCTCGGGGAAGGCAGTATAAAGCGCACCAGAATCCTTCATTACGGAGACTCCCAGATCGAAAATGACCGGATGACCGCCCTGATTCGTTACCGTTTGCAGCTCCATTTTAGCGGAACAGGCACCGGTCTGGTTCAGCCCATTCCACTCTATTCGGGCAGCCTGGCCTATGAGCAGAAAGAGAGGGGGGAGTGGTTGCGCTACACTTTTTTCGGAAAACGGGATTCCACCATCCGTCACAACAACTACGGGGTCATGGGGGCTTTTGCCTCGGTTCCGTCTCCCACAGCGGAAGATTGGCCCATGCTCCAATACCGTTTCCGGACCTCCCGGAGGAGCGGACAGTGCAACCGTGTTCGCATCTTCATGCATTCCTATGCGCAGGGGGCCGCTGTGGCGTTTCGGGTGAACGGTACGGTGACCGATACGCTCCACGATCTTTCAGACGGGTTCAGTGTGGCCGATTTCAGTTACCCCGGAAGGGTGGAGGAGGTGGAGATCTTCTTTCGTTTGCCCCGGGGAGGAAGGATCTACGGGATCTCATTTGAATCGGAAAAGGGACTGCAGATGGACAACATCGCCATGCGGGGAGGATCCGGGCTGATCTTTTCAAAGATGAACCGGGAACATCAGCAGGAGATGTTCGAACGGCTGGGTCCCGGACTCATTATCCTCCAGTTCGGAGGGAATGTGGTGCCCTACCTCGACCCCGGCTATTACCGGCGGGCATTCATCCGGGAGCTCAATTTTCTTCGTGAGATTATTCCGGAGACTCCCATTATTGTGATCGGACCCTCCGACATGTCGGTCCGTACACAGGGAGGTTTTGCCACCCATCCCAAACTGGAACAGATCAACGATGCCCTCCGGGATGCCGCATTGCAGAGCGGGTGTATTTTCTGGAATCTGTACGAAGCCATGGGAGGGGCCAATTCCATGCCCTCCTTCGTTCATACCGATCCGCCGCTGGCTTCCACGGACTTTGTCCATTTTACCCAGCTGGGGGCGAACCTGGTGGCCGAGATGTTCTATAATTCACTGATGCTGGCCTACTCTGAATACACCTCATCCGCCTCTTCCCTGTGATCCAGATCCTCACTGATATATTTCTCTTTCATCCCGAAAAGCCGCTGATCTTCACCCGGTCCTTTTTCTGGGGTTTCTATCTGGTGGTGCTGCTGATCTATTCGGGTCTTTACCGGGAGAGGGCCCTTAGGAACGCCTTTCTGTTTCTGGCCAGTCTCTTCTTTTACTGGAAAACCTCCGGCCTGTTCTTCCTGATCCTGGTCTTCTCCACCTTTTCGGACTTTTACCTGGGCAATCTGATCCATTATTCGCGGCGAAAGGGGTGGAAGAAATTCGGAGTGGTCATGAGTGTGTTCATCAATCTCTTCATGCTCTCCTATTTCAAGTACACCTACCTGTTCGTCGATACGGTCAACCAGCTCTTCAACCTCGATATCGGGGTGGTCAATCACCTGGCCATGTGGTCCAACAGCTTCACCGGGACCCGGTTCGATGTGTCGGTGATCCTGCTGCCGGTGGGCATCTCCTTTTACACCTTCCAGACCATCTCCTACACGGTGGATATCTACCGGGGGAAGGTGGATCCGGTCAGGCACATTCTCGATTTCGGCTTTTACGTCTCCTTCTTCCCCCAGCTGGTGGCCGGTCCCATCGTCAGGGCCTCGGAATTCATTCCCCAGCTTTACAAACGTTACAGCCTCACCATAGAGGAGTTCGGCTATGCGCTTTTCCTGATCCTGAAGGGGCTGTTCAAGAAAGTTTTCATCGGGGATTATCTGGCGCTGAACCTGATCGACCGGGTGTTTGCCAATCCGGGCTCCTTCTCCGGATTCGAGAACCTGGCCGCCCTGTTCGGGTATTCGCTGCAGGTATACGTGGACTTCTCCGGGTACACCGATATGGCCATCGGGATCGCCCTTTTGATGGGGTTCCGCCTTCCTAAAAATTTCAACTCCCCCTACAAGGCCACCAATTTGGGCAACTTCTGGAAGCGCTGGCACATCTCCCTTTCCAGCTGGCTGAAGGATTACCTCTATATTCCGCTGGGAGGGAACCGGAAGGGGAGGATAATGACCGACGTGAACCTCATGATCACCATGTTGCTGGGAGGGCTCTGGCACGGGGCCAGCTGGCAGTTCCTGGTTTGGGGCGGACTGAACGGACTGGGGATCGTGGTGTACAAGCAGTGGAAGAAAATCAGTCCGTACGAAAAGAGCAACCACTGGGCTGTGCGCTTCTGGAAGATCTTCAACACCTTTCTGTTTATCACCTTTACCCGCATCTGGTTCCGCTCCGAATCGATGGAAAAGGCCAACCAGCTGATCCGCCAGGTGGTGACCGATTTCAACGCTTCCATTATCCCGGAGGTCCTGTGGAGTTACCGGCTGGTGTTCGGGGTGATGGCTCTGGGATACCTGATGCACTGGGTGCCTGAGCGGTGGAAACTGGCGCTGCTGAACGGATTCATCTGCACTCCCCTCTGGCTGAAGGTGGTGATCAGCGTCATCGTGGTCTTCATCACCTACCAGGCGTGGTCGGCCGACCTCCAGCCCTTTATCTATTTCCAGTTCTGAGTGGCGAAATTCAGGTAAATGAATATTTTTGTGGGGTCACCTGAAAAAAATGAGATGCGATTGCGAAGTGCTCCAGGCATTCTGCGTACCATACCCCTGACGAATCTGGCCATTCTTTTCATTGCCCTGGTCTATCTCGGAAGTGATATCAGATACCATAACTGGACGCGCACCGATCCTGAGGAGGGCAGGGGGGTGATTCACTGGGATATCATCTCCTACTACTCCTACCTGCCGGCTACCTTCATATACGGAGATGTCACCCTTGGTTTTCTGGATGATCCGCCGGAAGGATTTGTGAACGACAGTAAATTCTGGTACCTGAAGCTGGAGAACGGAAACCGGATCGTTGCCACTTCCATGGGGATGGCATTTATGTATGCCCCATTTTTCTTTATGGCACACGGTTTGGCCCCACTCTTTGGGGAGGCCAGGGATGGATTTGGATCCATTTATCAGTTCTTTCTGGTAATGAGTGCCCTGTTCTATGTAATTCTTGGTTTTTTCGTGCTGAAAAAGGTGCTCCTTCGGTTTTTTAATACCCGCACCACTGCACTGACTCTTCTGGCTGTTGCTCTGGGAACGAACCTTTTCTACTACGCTACTCACGAAGGACCCATGGCCCATGCTACCAGTTTCTTTCTGGTGACGCTCTACCTTTGGATGGTTTTCCGGTGGTTCGATTGGCCGAACATGGCGCATACACTTGGAATCGGTGCTTTGCTGGGCCTTTTATCCCTGGTCAGGCCCACCAACATACTGGTCCTATTATTACTCCTTCTCTATGGGGTTACCAGCTTCAGGGAGCTGTGGGAGCGTATCCTTTTCTTTATCCGCAGATTCCATCTGGTGGTTCTCATGTTCGCCGCTTTTTTGCTGGTATGGGCTCCACAATTTATTTACTGGAAGGTGGTTACAGGGCAGTTTGTGTTCAACAGTTACGGGCCGTTTGGCGGCAGGTTTTTTTTCGACTACCCCCACATCCTTGAAAATCTTATCGGATATAAAAAGGGTTTCTTTATCTACGTACCCCTGATGTTTTTTGCCGTCCTGGGTATCGGGCTTCTCAGGAGGCGAATCCCTGGGTTGTTCTGGCCCGTCCTGGTGTTGATGTTCGTCATGATCTACGTACAGAGTTCCTGGTGGAGCTGGTGGTTCGGAGGTGGATTCGGAATGCGCTGTTATATTGATATTTACGGAGTTCTGGCCATCCCTTTGGCCGCAACTGTTGCGTGGGCTTTTGAACGGCGGCATCTGTTTTTCAGGATGGCATATCCAATAATGGTGGTGGCCCTGATCCTGTTTCATCAGTTCAATACGTGGCAGTACAAGATGAACATCATTCACTACAACGGCATGAACCGGGAAGCTTACTGGGATTCCTTTCTTAAATTCAAGCGCCCGCCCGATTACTGGGTTTCGCTCACACTTCCCGATTATACACTGGCACGTATGGGGATCTATGTATTTTATCATACCGGTGCCGACCATAGTGATCTGAAAGAGATGGGAAGGGAATCCGGACTGAAAGAGTTGGAGAGGAGGGTGAGATCGGATCGGAAACTCCTTCGAGAGGTACGCCGCTATGCCGAAAGGGAGGAGGTCCCGATGGAAGAGGCCCTGAGCACGGTTACCTCCCGAATGTACGAACGGATGGCCGAACAGTAAAAGATACTATTTTTGTAGATTAACCTCACATATTTTGCTGAATCAGAAAACAATTGCCGTGGTGATTCCGGCATTCAACGAAGAGGACCAGATAGGGATGGTCCTGGAGAGTATGCCCGACTTCGTAGACCGGGTCGTAGTGGTCGATGACTGTTCGCCGGACCAGACATCCAGAATAGTACAGTCGTTCATTGACAGGGACGGTTCCGGTCACCGGATGAAAGCCATCGGTCCCCGGCCCGTGGTAAAAAGTTTCTACAATGAGGCCGAATTAGTGCTTCAGGAATATGAGAAGAAGGAGATCGAATCGTTCGTTCCATCCGAGATCTGGAACAGGGAGCCGGAGGATCATCGCATAATACTCATCCGGCACCTGAAAAACGGAGGGGTTGGCGCAGCCATATCCCGTGGCTACAAATGGTGCAAGGATAATTTCATTGATTGTACGGCGGTCATGGCAGGAGACGGTCAGATGGATCCCGGTGAGCTGGAGGGGATCTGCAAGCCCGTCGTTGAGGATGACATTGACTACGTTAAAGGGAATCGGCTGATCCACAGAAGCGCCAAGCTGGTGATCCCGCGGACCCGCTATTTCGGAAATTCCATCCTGTCCATTCTGACCAAATTAGCGTCCGGGTACTGGAGGGTTTCCGACACCCAGACCGGATATACAGCCATCTCCCTGAATGCCCTCAGGAAAATCGATCTGGCAGGGATTTACCGCACCTACGGAATGCCCAACGATATGCTGGTCAAGCTTAACATGGCCCGATGCACGCTTCAGGAGGTAGAAATCAAACCTGTTTACCGCATCGGAGAGCAGTCGAAAATGAAGATCATGAAGGTGATCCCCAGGGTATCATGGTTGTTGTTTAAAGCGTTTTTCAGAAGAATCTGGACCAGGTATTTCAAGCGGGATTTCCACCCCCTTTTCCTGTTGTACATGCTGGGCATCATTTTGTTTCTGGCCTCCATACCATTCCTGGTGGAGATCCTGCAAAATTTGTTTATAGCGGGAAAGGTGACTCCCAACAGCATCCTGGTCATATACATCTTTCTGGTCATTTCAGGCCTGCAGTCATTCTTTTTCGCCATGTGGATGGATATACAGGACAATGACCGCCTTCAGAAGTAGAGGGTATCATTCTGGATCCTGCTCCCGGCAGTTCTCTATGGGGACTTATCAGTCCGGAACCGGGCAAGCGTGGCAACCAGGAATATGAATGCCTCTCCCAGGATAAACCAGATTCTGTTCAGGAATGAGATCGTGGTGGCGGCCTCCACCTCCAGACCGGCCAGGACCAGGTAGCCCACGATGATTCCCTCCCTTAAGCCAATTCCTCCCGGAAGAATAATGGCCAGCAGCCCGAAACAAACGCTCAGAGGGAATGCAAACATCATGACCGGAGTGATGTGATTTTGGAAGGCCAGCATAAAAAAGTAGAAGCCAAGGGTCCAGCAGAGCCAGATGAGCGACACCGAGGCGATCATGGGCCACGATCGTGAAAAGGAAACCAGCGGCACTTCCAGCTTTCTTCGAATGATCCGGTGAATAATCTCCAGAAAGATCCGATGGATCCTTTCTACAAAGAGGAACAGAGTCAGCACCAGGATCACCAGCAACACCGCACCGCTGATCCACCGGATCCCGTAGAAGATGATGGTAGGAATACTGCTGATAAGGAATCCGGCCCACAAGTAGATCAATTGTTCTTTCAGGGAAATAAAGGATTTGTTCTTCAGTTCACTCTTGTTTCCGGAAAGGTAACCGGCCCGTCCCAGGATCACCCATACCTTTCCCGGAATATATTTCGCGAACACGGAAAGACCGTGGGAGATCAAAGCTTCACGAACGGAGCATTTATACAAATGAGCATTCAGGGCCACTTTCCAGCTGAAGGTGCTGATGTAGAAGCCGGAGAATAATAAGACGAAAGAGAGGGCAAGGAAGCCCCAGCTCCGTACCCGGGGGATGATGAAGTCCTGACGTACCAGGTAGATGAAAAGGAAAACAAAGGAGACCAGCAGAAGCAGGTTAAATACTCTCTTCATGAATGAGGCTTCTGCACTCAAAGATAGAAATATTCGTTCGGGAATCAGTTGGAGAATATTTATATTTGGTCCACCCAAACGCCAAGTCCATGAACTTCTCCCGTGTCTCAGGGATCATCTCCAGAGTATACTATTTTTTATCCAGATATGACGTATTAGCGGCCCTGGTATTCTTCACCTTCTGTTTTCTCCATATCTGGAGAACCAGTTACATCCCTTCCCTCGATGGCCCCCAGCATCTTTACAATGCCAATGTAATGAAGCAGTTGCTCAAGGGAAATGATTTTTTCCGGGAGTTCTTCAGAATCAATCCGGTGATTGTTGGGTACTGGTCGGGACATCTGCTGCTCAGTTTCTTCAAGCTTTTTCTTCCGGCAGGTCTCGCCCAGAAATTTTTCCTGATGTCCTATGTACTGGGCATGTATTTTTCCTTCCGCTACCTGGTGAGAAGCCATCCTTCGTCCCGACAGAACCTGATGGTTTACCTGATATTTCCTTTTATTTTCCATTTCTATCTCTCCCTGGGCTATTACACCTTCTCTCTGGCCGTCATCTTCTATTTCTGGGCCATGGGTTACTGGATCAGGAACAGTGATCGAATGAACCGGGGAGGAATGATCAGCTTCGGTGCACTGGCTATGGCGGTTTTTCTTTCTCATGGATTGGTGTTTCTGTTCTTCGGGATATCGCTATTCCTCCATTTTGTGATCACTCATATTCCTTCCTTCATCAGGGAAGGCAAGAAGGCATGGTCGGGAATGTGGAGACCGTTATGGAGATTGATGATCTCTGTGGCACCCGCCGTTCTCCTCTGGGCCATCTACATCATGTCGGTGATGGATATCAATTCCACCGTCTCCCCGGTGGCTTATTCATTCAGGGATCTGGCGCTGGACATCATGCATATCCGGCAGCTCGTCGGGTTTCACCACGAGGTAGAAGCACCGCCGCTGAATATTCTTTTTATACTTCTTGCGGTTTTGGGAACAACTGCTTTGATTCTCTTTGCCATCAGGCACTCCCCTAATTACAAGGGAGAAAGAAAGAAAACGCTGGATTTGCACACCTATATTTGGACTTCCATTGTCCTCGTTTTTATGGCGGCCTATTTCCTGATGCCAGACCGGATCTCAGCGGGGAGTCTTACACACCGGTTCGGACTCTTTTTCTTTTTATCGCTCCTGGTTTTGCTGGCCATTCAGCCTATTCCAAAGATGATGCAGATAATCACGATGCTCCTGCTGGTCTGGATCACCTGGCAGGCCCGTGAAAATCAACGTCATTTCATGGAGAACCTGACTCAGGATATCACGGATATCCGGACCATGGCACCCCATATGAAGGAAAATTCCACCGTGTTAAGCCTGAATTCATCCGGCAACTGGATTCACAAGCACTTTCCACTCTATGTGGCAGTTGACAAGCCGCTGGTGCATCTCAACAATCCTCAGTGTGCCGGACAGTTTCCGATTATCTGGAATGAGAGGCGCCTTCCGGAATGTTACGTGGGAGAAGAGCTCTATATACCCGGCGGTGCTCCGGACATTAGCGGAAAAGGGCACCGCAGGCAACAGGTGGATTATATCACCGTCTACCATCAGGAAACCTTTTGGGGGAATGAAGAGAACCGGTACTGGCATCTGATATTGAATACGTATTACCGTCTGGTAATGACCACACCCCGAAACCTGGGAGCGCTCTATGAGCGCATCAACTGACCATATGATGCGGATGAAACAGCAGACCCTTTCGGTAGTTATCCCTGCATACAATGAGGAGCAGACCGTAACGGCGATCCTTGACCGAATTGGTGAGGTGAAACTGGACCAGGTAGCGATCGAGATCGTGCTGGTGGATGACTGCTCCACCGACCGGACGTTTCAGGTAGTGGAGGAGTACAGGAAAATAAATCCGGCTCTGCCCATTTCCCTGCACAGGCAGGAAAGAAACCGGGGAAAGGGAGCAGCCATCCGCATGGGAATTGAGGAAGCCACCGGTGATTTCCTGGTCATTCAGGATGCCGACCTGGAATATGATCCCGGTGAGTACCGGGACCTGCTGAAACCTCTGTTGAACGATCAGGCCGATGTGGTCTACGGATCCCGCTTCATGGGATCCAATCCCCACCGGATACTCTTTTTCTGGCACTCCATTGGGAATAAGTTCCTTACATTTCTATCCAATATGTTCAACAATCTGAATCTGACCGATATGGAGACCTGTTACAAGATGTTTCGGACAGATATTATTAAGAGGATCTACCTGAGGGAGAACCGCTTTGGATTCGAGCCGGAGGTCACGGCAAAGATCTCCAGGGTGCCGGGAATCAGGATTTATGAAGTAGGGATCTCCTACTACGGCCGGACCTATGAAGAAGGGAAGAAGATCAACTGGAAAGATGGTTTACGGGCCATCTATTGTATTTTGAAATACAGCCTCTTTCGCCGAAAAGTCTTTAAATGAACAATCAACAGGAAAAGTATATCATCATCGGAATCCTGTTGTTGCTCGCTGCAAGCTATTCGGTTCTCGTTTTTCTTTCGGAAGGAACCGTCGGTGGCGCCGACGACATGACCCACTACCGGTATGCCCGTTATGCTTTTCAGAATCCATATTTCTTCATTCACCACTGGGGGAAGCCGTTCTTCACAGCGCTGACCGCGCCATTTGCCCAATTCGGCTGGAACGGGATCCGGATCTTCAATGTGCTGGCAGGAACAGCAACCGCCTACTTCACCTACCGCACCGCGCGCCTCTTGAATTTTTCCTTTCCATGGCTCGCCATCTTCCTTGTCATTTCCTCACCACTCTACACGGTAATGATGCTGAGCGGAATGACCGAGATCCTTTGCAGTCTGGTGTTGATCCTCTCCATTTTTCTCTTTTACCGGCGTACCTATATCTGGTCGGCTTTGATCCTCTCCTTCATTCCCTTCGTGCGGACTGAAGCTTTTGTGATCATCCCCCTGTTTTTATCAGCGTTCATCTGGCTGAGACGTTTCAAAGCCATTCCCTTCCTGTTCGTGGGTTTTGTTTTTTACAGTGTGGCAGGAAGCTTCCATTTCAACGACATATTCTGGGTGATCCATGAGATGCCCTACAAAGGAGGGGCAGAAGGGATCTACGGCAGCGGTCCCTTGCTCCACTACGTGAAGTACTCCAGGCTGATTTTTGGCTGGGGACTGAAGGTGCTGATTGCCGGCGGACTCCTTACATGGATCGCCAGACCGGTTCTTGACCGGGGGAGCAGCAAGAAAGACTGGCTGATAGAGATGTTGGTGGTATACCTGCCTTTTATCGCCTATTTTTCAGCACACAGTTACGTCTGGTGGAGGGGGACCGGCAATTCCATCGGACTGATCCGGGTCATGGCGGCCATTATTCCGTCCGCAGCGCTGCTTGCGCTTCTGGCCTGGAGTACCCTCTGGGAATGGATCAGGATCCCGAATAAATGGAAGCTATACACAGCTTTGGCTTTCAGTATATTTCTTGTGATCATCCCCCATTTAAATTACCAGATTCCGGTACCTCTGGAGGGGGAGCAGAAGCTGGTGAAGGAGGCGTCGGACTGGTTAAAGAGTTCGGAGCACTACGACCAGAAGATCTACTATTACGATCCATTCTTCAGTTTCTTTCTGGATCTGAATCCTTATGATGAGGAGCGCAGCAGGGCATTCGTTCACAACCGGGAGGCTCCGGAATATAATGTCCCGGAGGGAGGCATAGTCATATGGGACGCACATTACAGCCCCAATGAAGGAAGGCTTCTCCTGGAAAGGTTAATGGATAATCCCCATTTTAAACTGATCTACCTTCATCGCTGGCCCAAACCCTTTAAGGTTCTGGGAGGATATGATTACGAAATCTACATGTTCCAGCGAATCAGCGGGGAGGAGGCTGTGGACAACCACGCCATTTACGACAGGCTGCTGCAGGAAATCATGGAACGTCCATAATAAGTCCATAATAGTCTATAAAGTCCAAAAAGTATATAAAGTCCAAAAAGTATATAGAGTATATAAAGTGGCAGGGTAACTTTAGACTTCTATACAGACCTTACAGACCTTACAGACCTTACAGACCTTACAGACTTGCCAGACTATTTGGATATGGGCATGGCAAAGGCATTCACATCCTTGCTGGTAATCTCTTTTTCGCAGAGGATGATCAGCCGCTCCAGCACGTTGCGGAACTCGCGGATGTTGCCGGTCCAGGTGATCTTCTGAAGCTCTTTGATGGCATCGTCCCTGATCTTCCTGGGGGGGGTACCATACTCCTCACAGATCTGCTGGTTAAAATGGTTGGCCAGAATCGGAATATCCTCCAGCCGCTCATTCAGTGAGGGCACATGGATCAGGATCACGCTCAGGCGGTGATAGAGGTCCTCCCGGAAACTGGATTTGTCGATCTCCTCTTTCAGGTTCTTGTTGGTGGCGGCCACCACCCGAACATTCACATTAATGTCCTTGTCACTCCCCACCCGGTTGATCTTGTTCTCCTGCAGCGCCCTTAGGACCTTGGCCTGGGCCGAGAGACTCATATCACCGATCTCGTCCAGGAAGATGGTACCTCCGTCGGCCAGCTCAAATTTTCCTTTCCGCTGTTTGATGGCCGAAGTGAAGGCCCCCTTCTCATGACCGAAAAGCTCGCTTTCAATCAGTTCCGATGGAATGGCGGCACAGTTTACCTCTACGAATGGCCCCCCGGCCCTCTGGCTCTGGTCATGGAGAGATCTGGCCACCAGTTCTTTACCCGTTCCGTTGGCACCGGTGATCAGCACCCGTGCATCGGTGGGGGCCACCCTGGCGACCATCTCCCTCACCTGCTGGATCGCCTCCGATTCACCCACCATCTCATATTTTTTGCTGACCTTCTTCTTCAGTACTTTGGTCTCGGTGATCAGGTTCGTTTTGTCCAGCGCATTCCGGATGGTGACCAGCAGGCGGTTCAGGTCCAGAGGTTTCTCAATGAAATCATAGGCTCCCTTTTTGATCGCCTCCACTGCATTGTCGATGTTTCCGTGGCCCGAGATCATGATCACCTGGGTATCGGCGCCATTCTCGAAGATCTTCTCCAGCACCTCCAGCCCGTCCATCTCGGGCATTTTTATATCACACAACACCACATCATACTGGCCCTTCCGGAACATTTCCAGGCCCTCTTTTCCGTGCTCGGCAAGGTCGACGGAAAAATCCTCAAACTCAAGGATCTCCTTGAGCGTATTCCGGATACTTCGTTCATCGTCGATTACCAGTATATTAGCCATGATATGTTCTTGCGATTAGATGATTTTAAATCAATTATTTTCGCTCAGATACCCAACAACTCGGAAATCACTCCCTCCTTCAAAGCAAAATCGGACTGAAGTAATTGACGTATCTGGAATTCCCGGATAACAAAACTAACAAAAATAGAGGCCGGCACAATCATCTCCACCCTGACAGGCTCCATTCCGGGCATCATTTTGCGCTCCTCCAGGGTGGAGTGAAGCAGTCTCCTGTGCAGTTGGTCATACTCCTCCATGGGGAGTTCCCTGCCGTGTTCCCCGGAGGGAAGCTCCACACCGCTTTCCTTCATCAGTGAGCAAAAGGTGTCAAAGGAACCGGATGCCCCTGCCAGGATATGGGGGCGCTCAAGGTCCACGGCTTGGTAGAGAGGCCGGAGCCCTTCCCGGTAGAAGGCTTCCAGGGCTTTGACCTCTTCCATATGGATGGGGTCTGACAGATCGAATAGTTCGAGAATCCTCGCCATGCCCAGCTCGAAACTTTGTTTCCAGAGAATCTTTTCGCGGTCGCAGATGATAAACTCATTGCTGCCTCCTCCAATATCAAGGATCATTACCTTCTCTTCAAAAGGAAGAGCCCGACGTACCCCCTTATAGATCAAATCGG
Source organism: uncultured Bacteroides sp. (assembly GCA_964604655.1). Classification (GTDB taxonomy): domain Bacteria; phylum Bacteroidota; class Bacteroidia; order Bacteroidales. Next base: position 27,825 of record CAZRZY010000036.1, read on the forward strand.
CTTCCCGGTCACCCGAAATCACCCTCACCCGGATATCGAACCGCCGTTTCACTTCATCGGTGAATTCGCCTCCATTGCTGGCATTCCGGATGGCTGAAGTGGCAAAGGCCCTGATCTCATCCACTCCATACTGCTCGATGGTCTCCACGTGGTTCTGAATAGCCACAAATCCGCGCTCAAAAGCATCGGGCAGGATCCGGTTACGCTGGATGCCTCCCCTGCCTAGTTTTACCGGCTGTTTCCCGCTGAAAAGGATCCTGAAGTCACGATCCTGCTTCTCTGCGATGAGCAGGTTGAAGGTGTTTGTTCCGAAGTCGAGGATGGCAATCCGCATGGGAGTCGTAAAGTATATAAAGTCTGTAAAGTTTAGAGTATATAAAGTTTATAAAGTCGCAAAGGTAAGTCGAAAGTTGTAAAGTCTGTAAAGCCTTAAAGTCAGATCAGGAGCTGTAGCGGAGCCATTTCCAGATCTCCTTGTAAGAGGCTTTCTTTCCGTACATCAGGATGCCGGTCCGGTATACTTTTCCGGCCACCCAGGTCATTCCCAGGAAGGTGGCCAGCAACAGCGAACCTGAAAGAGCTACCTGCCACCAGGGTACTCCGAATGGTATCCGCACCATCATCACCACCGGTGAAGTAAACGGTATGATACTGAACCAGAATGGAAGGGCGCCGTCCGGATTATTCATGGCCCCGATCATGACGTAGAGTCCCAGGATCAGGGGCAGGATCACCGGCAGGATCAGCTGCTGGGTATCGGTCTCATTGTCCACCGCAGAACCGATCACAGCGAACATGGAAGCATACAGCAGGTATCCGAAGATGAAAAAGAACAGGAACGATCCGATCATCACCCCTGCATTGATGGCTCCCAGGGAGGCGAAGATCTCCTGGGCCATATCCATCTCCTCTCCGGTGATTTCAACCTCGCCTGACGGTTCAGATAGACCGGTACCGGCCCGGTCTGTTCCAGACTGACCGTCGCCCTCTCCGAAGAGGTCCGCTCCGGTCTGACCGGCTCCTTCACCGAAGAGGTCCGTTCCGGTCTGACCGGCTCCTTCACCGAAGAGGTCTGATCCCACCACCTGCTCGGTGGGTGTCTGGTTGAGTTCGGGGAAGAAGGCAGCCCTGAGCCCGGTGATCAGTGCCATGGAGAGTACCAGCCAGATAATGAACTGTGTGAGGCCCGTAAGACCCACCCCGATGATCTTTCCCATCATCAGCTGGAACGGCTTTACCGAACTGACTATCACCTCGATGATCCGGCTGGTTTTCTCTTCGATCACCCCTCGCATCACCTGGGACCCGAAGAAGAAGATAAAAAAGAAGATGAGCAATCCACCGAGATACCCCACCCCCATGACCACGCCGGTATTGGTCTCCTGGGTTTGCCCGTCCCTGGTCCATTTGATACTCCGCATCCGGATACTGGTCTCCACTTCGGCCAGGATCCTGGGAAGGTCCTCGATATCCTGCTGAGCAAGTTTCAGGTGTTCTATCTCATCTTCCATGGAGCGCTGAATATGGTCGGTCACATCCAGGGAAACCTGTCTGGTGGAGTAGATCAGGGAGGCTTCGGAAGCTAGAATATTGGAGGGGATGTACAGCACCGCATAATAGCCGGTCTCCTCGAATCCCTGCCTGAAGGTTTCCAGGGGTACATCATCGATGATCCTGAACCGCAGATATTCGGTGTCGGGGATCACCGATTCGACTCCATCGGGTCCATATTCGGTGAAAAGTTTCGATTCATCGATCACCACCACCGTCTTCTCCTCCTTGTCCTCCAGTGTGGCAAAATACATGGGAATCAAAACATAGGCCGCGAAGATGAAGGGCCCCAGGATCGACATGATGATAAAGGATTTCTTCCTGATCCTGGTCAGGTATTCTCGTTGTACGATCAGCGTAGTCTTACTCATGGCGGCTGTTCAGTTCTGTCAGGCGGCTCCGTTTTTCACTGAAGCGTCGTTGACCACCTGAATAAAAATATCATTCATGGAGGGAAGGATCTCATGAAACGCTTTGATCTCTGCAAGATCTAAAAGATTCCGGATCAGGTCTCCCGACCCCTCATCTTCCCTGATCCGGATGGTGGCCTGCTGTCCCATTCCGTTTTTCTCCATTTTCATCAGCTCAAAACTGTTATCCAGTCCACCGGAAATTTTCTCTTCGTCCCCTTCGAAGGTCACCAGGTAGACATTGGCCCTGTATTGATCCCTGATGCGGGTGATCTCGCCCTGTAATAAAGTTTCCGAACGGTTGATCAGGGTGATATGGTCGCACAGCTCTTCCACCGAAGCCATATTGTGGGTGGAAAAAATGATCGTTGCTCCCTCCTCTTTCATCTGAAGGATCTCCTGCTTGAGCAGATTGACATTGATGGGGTCGAACCCGCTGAAAGGTTCATCGAAGATTAAAAGCTGCGGCCGGTGAAGCACTGTGGTGATGAACTGAACCTTCTGCGCCATCCCTTTGGAAAGTTCCTCCACCTTTTTATCCCACCAGGGGCCGATCTCGAATTTCTCGAACCATGTTGTGAGGCGTTTCATCGCTTCCGGGCGCGGGAGGCCCTTCAGCTGTGCCAGGTAGAGGGCCTGTTCACCTACTTTCATCTTTTTGTACAGCCCCCTTTCCTCGGGAAGATAACCGATCATGGAGCGGTGTTCGGGTGCAATAGGTTTATTGGCAAAAAGGATTTCTCCCTCATCGGGCGCAGTGATCTGATTAATAATCCTCAGAAGGGTGGTCTTTCCCGCTCCGTTGGGTCCCAGCAGTCCGTAGATACTGCCTTCCGGGACCTCCATGGAGACGTGGTCCAGTGCCCTGTGGCCTGTAAAATCCTTGACCACGCTATTCGCAGTAATCAGATTCATTCAAAGAAATTTTTCATCCGGTTGAAGAAACCCGATTCCGATTTATCGGGACGGGGAGTAAAGTTATCCGATTGCTCCAATTTTTCAAAGATCTTCTTCTCCTCATTATCGAGGTTCCTGGGGATATACACATTGATCTGTACCAACAGGTCTCCCCGCCCGTACCCGTTTACTTCGGGGACTCCTTTCCCCCTCAGGCGAAGGATCCTCCCGGGCTGTGTCCCCGGGTCGATCTTGATTTTCGCTTTGCCCTCCACGGTCGGGATCTCGACGGCCGAACCAAGGGCAGCCTGGGGAATGCTCAGGTGCAGGTTGTAAATCAGATCACTGCCGTCCCTGACCAGTTCCGGATGAGGCTCTTCCTGGATGATAACCAGCAGATCACCGTTTAAACCACCCCGCCGCGCCGCATTTCCCTTGCCGCTCAGTTTTACCTGCATCCCTTCAGCTACTCCCGCCGGGATATTGATGCGGATGATCTCCTCTTTTTTCACAATCCCTTCCCCGTAGCAGGATTCACATTTTTCTTTGATGGTTTGCCCTTCGCCGTGACAGGTGGGACAGGTAGAGGCGGTCTGCATTTGCCCCAGGAACGTATTGGTTACGCGGGTGACCTGCCCGCTTCCATGGCAGGTGGAACAGGTGGAAGTGGAGGATCCGTGCTTTGCACCTGATCCGTCGCAGGCATCACAGGGAACATATTTCTTGACCTTGATCTTCTTCTCTACACCGTTGGCGATCTCTTTCAGGGTCAGTTTCACCTTCACTCTCAGGTTAGATCCCTTGGAAATTCTCCGTCCACGGTCTGTGGAACCAAACCCTCCAAATCCGCCAAAATTTCCGAACCCCCCGAAGATATCTCCGAACTGGGAAAAGATATCCTCCATGGTCATACCGCCTCCGAATCCTCCGGCACCGCCGTTCTCGAAAGCTGCATGCCCGAACTGGTCGTATTTGCTTCTCTTTTGCGGGTCACGCAGCACCTCGTAGGCTTCCGCAGCCTCCTTAAATTTCTCTTCGGCTGTGGCGTCACCGGGATTCTTGTCAGGATGGTATTTTAAGGCCTGCTTGCGATAGGACTTTTTTATCTCATCCTGAGAAGCATTCTTTGACACCTCCAGCACCTCATAGTAGTCTCTTTTTCCCATCTGGTACTCCTGTTCCGCTTAGTTTAAATGATCCAAATCCCGGTCCGCACCGTTCCCTGTTTGCACTGCTATCCGGTCGCCACTTCATTCTCCGATCACCACTTTGGCAAATCGTAAAACCCTGTCGTTCAAGTAGTAACCTTTTTGGATGACATCTACCACTTTTCCTTTCATCTTTTTTGAAGGAGCGGGTATTTTGGTGATGGCCTCATGGAGATCGGTATCGAACTCCTTATTCACAGCCTCGATCTCCTTCACCCCGTGCTGATTCATAAAGACATTGAATTTTCCGTAAATCAGCTTAAAGCCTTCTTTAACCGCCTTGATATCTTTCGCTTCCTCCACCGAATGAAGGGCCCTGTCGAAGTCATCCGCCACAGGGAGAAGCGCACCCAGCATATTCTCATTGGCACTCCGCTGAAGATCGATCTTCTCCTTGAGGGTACGTTTACGGAAATTGTCATATTCAGCCACCAGGCGAAGATATTTATCCTGCAATTCTGCCAGTTTTTCCTCTGCGGTAGGCTCTTTTACCTCCTCTTCTTCTTCTTCTTCTTCCCCGGTTTCCGGTTTTTCCTCCTCGAGAGATTCCTCTACGGCCTTCTCCCGGGCCACTTCCTCTTCAGATTCTATCTTTTTATCATGTTCTTTTTCAGCGCTTTCAGCCTTCCCGGCTTTATCAGACTTCTGTACCATATCCTGTTTTAATTAATCTGTTTCAAATACCAGCCCCAATTGACTCAAATATTGCGCCAACAGCTTCATATTGACAAATTGTCACCTACGGCCTAAAGCCCGGCTTTCACCGGCCTGTCATACAGTGGTACCGGCGGAAAAGTGGAGGTAAGAAAACAGATGCTTGGTATCTCTCGGTATCGGAAAGGGATTTTCCTATATGGCGGATCCAATATCTCCCTCTAATTCAAGGATGGCATGGGAAGATTCATCTGATCCAGAATGGCAATGAACCGGGGATTGTTATATAGAGAATCTAAATACATAGTACCTGTGGCAAGATATGGCAAGTTAGGATCATGTATCTCATATGCTTTCTCCAGCCAGTCCAATGAGTTATCATACTCTTGGAGCATATTGTACCTCATGGCATATTCCCAGGGTCCGCCATACTCTGCCTGGATCAATTCCTGGGTTACTTTCGCCAGAGCCGGACGGAATCCTTGTTCGTGATATAGGATCCGGATCGTATCAAAGGTGTGGGCGGGGAAAGGTAAATAGCTTTCCCATGCCTGTAAAATCCTGTCGTAATCCTCCAGGTGAATGGCCACCGCGTCTATGAGCTGAGTAGCAAAAAAGTGACCGGGATCCAGTTCCAGTGCTTTTTCCAGCTGCTCCAGTGCAGCTTTCCAGTCGCGATTAAAGGCCAGAACTACTCCGAAAAGGGACTGGATCAATGGATCATAAGGCTCCAGCTCTGCGGCTATCCGACCCTGCAACAGAGCTTCCTCATTTCGCTGAAGGATACCGAGCAGATGGGCGTAATAGATCCTCGACATGGCATCACTGGGATTGATGGCAAGAGCTTTCTTGAATTCCTTTTCCCCCTTCTCCCAGTCCCAATCGAGCCAGACTGCAAAGATACCGTAGTTGAAATGGATGTCCGTGAAATCTGGATCCAGTTCCTTCGCCTTGTTCAGATACATAAATACGGTGGGCATATGGTCTGCAGGGGATTCAGCACCTATTTGAAGAAGTATTCCCCACAACTGGGCAAGACCGACGAATATGGGGGCCCATTCCGTTTCTTTTTCAGCGGCATAGTTCAGATAGTCGATGGCTTTTCTGACAGAGTCCTCATTCAGATCGTCCCAGTGTTCATGGCTCATCAGGTAGGCATCCAGGGCATCTCTGTCGATAGATATCGATTTAGAGAGTAACCGCTCCTCTTCCGGAGTTAACTGGACCATAATCTCCTCGGCAATCTGTTTGGTGATATGGTTAAAAAGCTGGACGATCTGACTCTTGTCCTCCCTGAATTCGGCCACCCACAACTGGCGTTCTTCGGGAAAGGGTGTGACCAGGCTGATCTGAATGCATACCGAGTCACCATAACACAGGACTGAAGGTTCCAGCAGGGCATCCACCCCGAGCCTGCTGGCAATTTCTGAGGCCTGCAGGTTGGTATCCCTGAAGGCCGAAGAGGAGGTTTTCCCGCTGACCCGTAATGCACCTACTTTGCCTAAATCTCCGATGAGGGAAGCATGCAGACCGGCAGCCACATAGTCCAGCTGGTCATCTCCGGTATAGTTGTCGAACGGCAGCACCGCCAGAGCCTCGATTTTCACCGGCTGGCTTATTGGCAGATCCCGGTCCGGAAGGAATTTCACCAGGAAGAGCAGGATCACAGCGGCAGCAACGATGGCGATGGCGGGTATAAGAATCCGTTTTCTCACGTGCTGCCTGTTCTTTTTTGGAAGGATCGCTGTTATGGCCCGGGGAGCTGCTTTGCCTTCGGCACCGGTGGTGCTTTCAGCGGTTTCAATATAGGCTGAATACCACCGGAGGATGGTGTTCAGGTCCAACAGGGCGGGTTTCACCTGCTGGGGATCGAACTCCTTGGGATGGGCCCCGAAGTTGGAGACACTGTTCAGGTTTCGCATGGAAACGATGATGTGGTGGGGGACCTTCTCCTCCCGGTTCAGCCGGTCGATGATCCCCTGCATCGGATCGGAACCCCGTTTGCGCTTCAGCTCCCGCTCACACAGTTCGGCGATGATCACCTCCAGGCAGCGCCGGGCATAGACCAGCGCCATGTTCTCGTCATCGGTCTTCACGAGCTTGGAAAGTTCCTTTTCCAGTTTAGGATGCTTTTCCCGGATGGCCCGTGACAGTTTTTCCAGGTCTTTGATCTCAGCGGTCCAAATGGTCATGATAAAGGGGTTTTAGGGCAACAGTAAGTTACAACATAATCTGATGCAAATCAACAAGAACCGGTTGTCCG
>CAZRZY010000037.1:0-34201 GCA_964604655.1 uncultured Bacteroides sp.
GTGGTGTGAGAGGGAGCTAAGGTCGGAATTGCCCGCCCTTAGTCCCTACTCGATGGGTGCGCCCGGCAGGGCGCAGATATTGCTGGATCCAATACGAAATTTGCCGTATCACGCCGTATCACGCCTTTAATCATTTGATGGTTAAATTCCCCGATACTTTGCATCGGCAAAAGAGGGTCCAGGGTTCTACCCTGGGGTTGAATACCATTTATTATGGGACTGCTCAAAGAAAAAGGATGTAAATTATCCGATTGTTATACTTTTAAGGATAACTAAATCTAAAAAATATTTTGTGACAGATATTTATTAGATAATTGTATATTTAAAAGGTTAATAAATAGATAAATTGTATTCACACCGATTACTTTCCATACCGCATACCCATTTGGTTCCGAACCCAGCCTTCAAATGGCTGAAGCTTTCACACTTTTTTTATTGATTTTAGATAAAAACCGGGTATAGCCCATTTTTTAGAATTCTTTTATCTTTGTCAGATTATTAAAACTACCTGGTATGCAAATGCTCGTTTGTATCAGTAATGTTCCGGATACCACTACCAAGGTCAGGTTTTCGAACGAACAGACCGCACTGGATGAAACCGGGGTGCAGTGGATCATAAATCCATGGGATGAACTGGCTCTAACCAGGGCCATGGAGCTGAAGGAAGATGGGTCGAATCCGGTCTCCGGTGTAACGGTGGCCACTGTGGGATCTGCCAAAGCAGAACCCACCCTTCGAAAGGCTCTGGCCATCGGGGCCGATGATGCCATTCGTGTCGATACGGAGGCGCATGATGCCTATGAAGTCGCTCATCAGCTTGCAGAGGTGGTCCGTAACGGGTCATACGACCTGATCCTTTGTGGGATCGAATCCAGTGACTACAATGGTTCGGCAGTGGGAGGCATGCTTGCAGAGATCCTGGATATTCCCTCGGTCTCGGCCATCTCCAAGCTGGATATAAAGGAAGAAAAGGTGATGATCACCAGAGAGATCGACGGAGGCAAGGAGGAGGTCACCGTGCCGGCCCCATTTGTCGGTGTCGTACAGAAAGGGATCGCCAAGGAACCGAGGATTGCCGCCATGAGGGGGATCATGATGGCCAGGAAGAAGCCGCTGAAGGTGATGCCTGCCACAGAATCAACGCCGCTCACTCAATTCCAGGAATATATGATGCCCGAGCCAAAGGCGCCCTGCAAAATGCTGGAGCCTGGTCAGGTAAAGGAGCTGGTCAACCTTCTTCAGAATGAAGCCAGGGTGTTATAGTCGAAAGTCTGTAAAGTCTGCAGAGTCTGCAGAGTCTGAAGAGTCTGTAAAGTCTGTAAAGTCTGTAAAGTCTGTAAAGTCTGTAAAGTAAAATATAAATATGTCGGTACTGGTATATACAGAAAATTGGGACGGGAGGTTCAAGAAGCTTTCCTATGAATTATTGTCCTATGCCTCCGGATTGGCCGGAATGACAGGTGGCCAGGTGACCGCGTTGTCCATCGGGAATGTGAAGAAGGATGAACTGTCAACCCTGGGCAAATACGGTGCCACCAGCGTGCTGAGTGTGGAAGGGATCAATGGGGGGCTCGATAATCAGCTCTATACCCAAGTGATTGCTGCCGCTATGGAGAAAACCGGATCAAAGATTCTGATCATGGCACACAATAATTCAGGGAAAGCCCTTGCTCCCCGTTTATCGGTCCGGCTGAAGGCCGGCATGGCTTCGGGGGTGAGTGGCCTTCCTGAAAGCCTGGATCCGGTGGTAGTCAAAAAGAAAGTGTTCAACGGAAAAGCTTTCTCCAGGATAAAACTTCTCAGTGAAAAAGTGATCCTGACCCTTGCTCAGAACTCTTTCGAAATCGTTGAAACCGGCGGGGCTGCCAACGTTGAGATATTTGATCCAGGGCTGGACAATTTAGCCGCCGTCACCGAGATTCGGGATGTACAGAAGCAGGAAGGGAAGTTATTGCTGACCGATGCGGAGGTGGTGGTATCCGGCGGAAGGGGGATGAGAGCGGCCGAAAACTGGGGCCCCATCGAAGAACTGGCAGAGGCCCTGGGTGCCGCCACGGCATGCTCCAGGCCTGTATCGGACGAGGGATGGAGACCCCATGAAGAACATACCGGGCAGACTGGCAAGATCATTGCGCCCAATCTTTATTTGGCCCTGGGTATTTCGGGGGCCATTCAACACCTGGCAGGGGTGAGTTCCTCCAAGTGCATTGTGGCGATCAATACCGATAAGGATGCTCCGATTTTCGAAGCGGCCGACTACGGTATTGTGGGTGATGCACTGAAGCTGCTTCCGGAACTGATCACGGAAGTCCGCGCAGCGAAGACACAATAGCCCGTTCTGCACCCCGACAGACGAAACTGGCCAAACTGAAACTGAATCTATGACAAAACAGATCGTTTTCCTGGTGGTGTTGCTGTTAACCCTGATGGTTTTCGCGTACACCGTACGGAAGTATATTGGATATTTCAGGATCACCAGGGCCGATTTTCCGGTGAGGGATATTGGACGAAGGCTGGTGGTCATGCTGAAGGTGGCCATCGGACAGACCAAGATTTTCCGCAGGCCGGTAATGGGTTTGCTGCATGCTCTGGTCTTCTGGGGTTTCTGCGTTATCCTTATCGGCAGCATCGAAATGGTGATCGATGGATTGAGCGGTGCCGAGCGGGTCTTTGCTCCACTCGGAGCGTTGTATGATGTGATCATGGCTTCCGGGGATATATTTGCTTTGATCATCGCTATAGCGATCCTGGTGTTCCTGTCCCGCAGATTATTCCTGAATGTAAAACGATTCTCCGGCGTGGAAATGAAGCATATATCCCACCTGGATGCCAGTGTGGCCCTTACCATGATCTTTCTATTGATGGTTACATTGCTGGGAATGAACACTTTCTATATTCATGCGGCGGACCAGGCGGGCCATATGGTGGAGGGCGTTTATCCGGTCAGCCGGATACTGGCATCCTGGATCGATGCCGGTCCCGGTTCCAACGAGACCTGGTACCAGGTCAACTGGTGGGCCCATATAGTGCTGGTCTTTATCTTTGCCAACTATCTTCCCTATTCCAAGCATTTCCATGTGTTCATGTCCGTACCCAATGTATTTCTGAGCAGGCTGGAACCGCTTGGCAAGGTCGAAACCATGGAGAGCATCACCCGGGAGGTGAAAATCATGATGGATCCCGACCAGGCATTCGCTAATCCGCCTGAAGGGGAGACGGAAGAGGAACAGGCGGAACGGTTCGGGATCCTGGATGTGGAGGATGTGTCGTGGAAGAGTTATTTGGACTCCCTGTCCTGCACGGAATGTGGCCGGTGTACCTCTGTCTGTCCGGCAAATATCACTGGTAAATTATTATCTCCCAGAAAGATAGTCATGGATCTGCGGGCGCGAATGAAGGAGAAGGGTCCGGGCATTTTACGAAATGGGGAGGAGTATTCCGATAACCGCGCACTGCTGAGGGACCATATTTCCGAAGAGGAGCTCTGGGCCTGCACCATGTGCAATGCCTGTGCACAGGAGTGCCCCATCAATATCAATCAACCCCTTTTGATACTGGGAATGAGACGCTACCTGGTTATGGAGGAGTCTGCGGCACCCGGTGAACTGAATGCCATCTTTTCCAATATTGAGAATAACGGAGCTCCCTGGCAATTTTCACAGGAGGACCGGATGCAGTGGGCGGAGGACCTGTCGATGAACGAAACGAATTCTTAAGCATGGAGATCACACAAAGAAAGATTGAGGTTCCTGTCATGGCCGACCTCGTTTCGAGGGGTGAGAAACCGGAATATCTGTTCTGGGTGGGAAGTGCCGGGGCTTTCGACGATCGATATAAACAAGTGACCAGGGCCTTTGTGAAGATCCTGGAGTATCTTGGGACTTCATACGCTGTGCTGGGTACGGAGGAAACTTCCAGCGGTGATGTGGCCAGAAGGGCCGGAAACGAAATGCTTTTCCAGATGCAGGCCATGATGATCATTGAAATCCTGCAGGGATATGATGTGAAGAAGATCCTGACTTGTGACCCCCATGCCTATAACACCTTCCGGAACGAGTATCCCGATCTGGGAGGAGCGTTTGAGGTAATCCACCATACACAGTTTCTCAGGGATCGCATGGAGGACGGGACGCTGAAGATTTCCGGATCCGCCTTTACGGGCGAAACCATCACCTATCACGACCCCTGTTACCTGGGTAGAGCCAATCAGGAATATGACGCTCCAAGGAGCATACTTGAGAAGCTTGGAAATGTGAAAGAGATGGACCGGAACAGAAGTTTTGCACTCTGCTGCGGTGCAGGAGGGGGACAGATGTTCAAAGAGGCAGAAAAAGGGAATAAGGAAGTATTTATCGAACGGACCGAAGAGGCCCTTAAGACGGGTGCAGGCATTATTGCCTCTGCCTGTCCTTACTGCATGGTCATGCTGACCGATGGGTTGAAATATAAGAACAGGGAAGAGGAGGTAAAGAATTTCGATGTGGCGGAGCTTGTGGCCATATCCCTGCAGCTTTAATATTCAGTCTGTAAAGTCTGTAAAGAATATAAAAAAGATATAAAGTCTGTAAAGTCCGTAAAGTCTGTAAAGAATATAAAAAAGATATGATGGAAGATCAAACCGACAAAGAGAAAAAATTGATTACCGGGGGAGAATTCCTGGTGAAGAAGACCGATCCTGCCCATGTGTTTATACCCGAGGAACTGGACGAGGAGCAGCGCATGATCGGCGAGACCTGCCAGGACTTTCTGGACACCGAGGTGTTCCCGGTTCTCGACCGGATCGATGCCCAGGAAGAGGGTTTGATGAGGAGTCTCCTGGAGAAATCGGGTGACCTTGGATTGCTCGGGATCACCATTCCGGAAGAGTATGAGGGGTTTGGACAATCCTTCATTACCACCATGTATGCCAGCGAAGTACTTGGATCAGGCTACTCCTACGCGGTCGCCTATTCATGCCATACCGGGATTGGGACCCTGCCCATTCTCTATTACGGCAACGAAGAGCAACGGGAAAAGTATGTGCCTAAGCTGGCCAGCGGCGAACTGATCGGGGCGTATTGCCTCACCGAGCCCGGTGCCGGATCGGATGCCAACTCCGGCACCACGAAGGCGGTACTTACCGAGGACGGCAAGCACTACCTTATCAACGGTGCAAAAATGTGGATCACTAACGGAGGTTTTGCCGATGTGATGACCGTATTCGCCAAGATCGATAATGACAGGGTTTTGAGTGCCTTTATTGTGGAGCGGGATTTCCCGGGCATCACCTTTAACCCGGAAGAGAAGAAGATGGGGATCAAGGGTTCTTCCACACGGCAGGTTTTCTTCAACGACTGCAGGGTTCCGGTCGAAAATATGCTCGGTAAGAGGGGAGAGGGATTCAGGATCGCACTGAACATCCTTCATATGGGACGTATAAAATTGGGCGCCAATGTCATAGGTTCGGCCAAAACTGCCATTAACCAATCGGTCCAGTATGCCAGTGAAAGAAAGCAGTTCAACTGTTTTATTTCTCAGTTCGGCGCCATCAAGCACAAACTGGCCGAGCAGGTGATCCGGACCTTCGCCACCGAAAGTTCCGTCTACCGTGCCAGCCAGGCGCTGGAAGATGCCATTGCCTTTTATGTGGCTAACGGCGATGATAAGGGCCGGAATACCATGGAGGCTTTTAATCACTTCGCCGTGGAGGCGGCAGCCATGAAGGTGTTCGGATCGGAATCACTGGACTATGTGGCGGATGAGGCGGTTCAGATCCACGGTGGAATGGGATTCTCTTCAGAGATGCCTGTTGACCGTGGTTACCGCGATTCCCGGATTAACAGGATCTTCGAGGGTACCAATGAGATCAACCGGTTGCTTCTGGTAGATAATATCCTGAAGAAGGGAGCCAAAAAAGTACTTCCGGTTATGGAGGAGGCTGAAAAAGCTTTCAATGAGATCCGGGGGTTGAATGGATCTCCTTTGGCACCGGAAGGATACATGGAGGAGAAGGAGCTTTATGTGGCCAATTTCAAGAAGGCGGTCCTGATGCTCCTGAAGGCGGTTTCTGAGAAATTTACCAGAAAGCTGGTCTTTGAGCAGGAGCTTCTGAGCAATATCTCCGATTGTATTATCCAGTGTTATGCAGCCGAATCGGTGGTGTTGCGTATTAAAAAAATGGAGCCGCTCAAGAGCGAGGATGAAATGAAGTATTACCGCGATATGGCCGATGTCTTTGTGTATGATGCAGCGGCCAGGATCGCCAAATTTGCTCTCGATACCACCTATTCCTTTGCTTATGGAGAGGTACGCGAATTACTTGAGAAAGGGATCCGGCACTATACGCAGGTGGCCGGGGTCAACGTCAAGGAGGCCAGGAGAAGGATCGCTGACAGGCTGATCGAGGAGAACAAATACTGCTTTTAAGTTATCAATTACCAAGATATTAAATCCTTAGGTTCCAACCGCATCGTCGTGATGGGTGCCGGAAATGTGGCCACCCACCTGGCGAGAAGTCTCAAAGCGGCCGGTCACCGGATTCTTTGTATCTATTCCAGGAGTATCGCATCGGCGCGCCTGCTGGCATCCGGGGTGGATGCCATGGGCACTGACAGGAAGGAGAAAGTACCGCATGAGGCTGATTTCTATCTCCTGGCAGTTCCTGATAGAGCCATATCCAGCCTGGCAGATTCATGGAAACAGTACAAAGGTATCTGGCTCCACACGTCGGGATCGGTACCTCTGAAGGTTTTTGCTGACCTGCCATTTCCATCTGGTGTTCTCTATCCACTTCAGACATTCTCCCGTCAGCGAATGATCCCGATGGAAAAGGTGCCGTTCCTGGTGGAAGGATCGGATCAGGACACCCTGTCAAAAGTCAGGCTTCTGGCACGTTCCCTCTCTCCTTATGTGGAGGAAGCCGGTTCAGAAGAAAGGTTATTTGTCCATCTGGCCGCAGTCTTTGCCAACAACTTTGCCAACCATATGGTGCACATAGCACAGGAGCTGATGAGGAACAGAAACCTGGATCCGGAGCTCCTGGACCCGCTGCTGAAGGAGACCATGAAAAAGATCCTGGATATGGGGGCTGCCAGTGCGCAGACGGGACCGGCAGCAAGAGGTGATGCCTCCACCATCCGAAGGCACCTGGAGTTACTTAAAAACTATCCCGGGTGGAAGAATTTATATACTTTTGTAAGCCAGGATATCCAAGCCCATAAAGGAGATGACCAATTTTAAAGAGAAACTGAAACAGGTAAAAGGCTTTTCATTCGATGTGGATGGGGTACTCAGTGGCCCCCTGGTCTACCTGCACCCCGGCGGAGAGCTGATGCGCTCCATGAATACCAAAGACGGATACGCCATCCAGTATGCGGTCAAACGAGGGTATCCCATTGCCATTATCACCGGAGGCAGGACCGAATCGGTCGCACAGCGATTCAGAGGATTGGGGGTAACCGATATCTACCTGGCTTCCATGAATAAGGTGGAGGATTTCAAAGAGTTCATTGCAAAATACCGTCTCGACCCCGAGGATATCCTCTATATGGGGGACGATCTGCCCGATTATGAGGTGATGAAACTGGCCGGTATACCGTGCTGTCCCTCCGATGCCGTGGATGAGATCAAGTCTATCTCCAGCTATATTTCCCCCCATCCAGGCGGCCTGGGTTGTGCCAGGGACGTGATCGAGCAGGTCCTTCGTCTGCATGGAAGGTGGATGGACGGCGAGGCTTTCAGCTGGTAAAGGAGATCAATGTGGATGATCTTCTCCCTGCGCCATATCCTGAAGCTGGTCCGGTTCCCTAACCTGGTGATCATTGCTGCCACCCAGTACTCTATGCGTTACCTGATCATGGAACCTCTTCTTCCCTCCGAAAGTTTCTCCCTTCAGTTCGGCCAGCTGCAATTCTTTCTCCTGGTCCTTTCCACTATTTTCATAGCCGCAGCAGGGTACATCATCAATGACTATTTCGACACCCGGGCCGATCTGATCAATAAACCATCAAGGGTGGTGGTCGGTCTCAGTGTCAGCAGGCGTGAGGCAATGACCATGCATGCCATTCTCAATATCATGGGAGTGGGCACGGGGGTCTATCTGGCATTTTACGTAGGGATTCCTTCTCTCTCCATTATCTTTGCGACCGCTACCGGCCTGTTATGGTTCTATTCTACCAACTACAAACGCCAGTTCCTCATCGGAAATCTTTCGGTAGCTTTTCTCACCGGTCTGGTGCCGCTGATGGTGGTCCTTTTTGAGATTCCCCTCCTGAACAGGGAATACGGGGAGCAGATGCTTCGGAATGACGCCTCTTTCAATTACATCTTTGCCTGGGTCGGAGGGTTCAGTTTCTTCGCCTTCCTGACCACGCTAATCCGCGAGGTGATCAAGGATGCGGAGGATTTTGAAGGTGACAGTGCCTATGGCATGAAGACCATTCCCATTGTGATGGGCAGCCATTGGACCAAAGTATTGATTATCATACTGGTAGCGATCATGGGTTTTTCCCTTTCGTATCTATTGTGGAAGTATATTCTCTTTTCAGTGGAACCGATGGATTTCTATTCACTGGTCTATTTCCTACTATTCCTTCTTATTCCCCTGCTGCTGCTTGCGGTTCAGATAGCCATGGCCGGCAGCAGGGATGATTATCGCAAAGCAAGTACCCTGATCAAACTGATCATGCTGACCGGAATTCTTTATTCCGGAGTGGTTTTTTACCTGGTAAACTTCAGGTACAGATGACGTGGGACCTGTTGCAGAGGCATGAAATCCTGCTGGCCTCCCGCTCTCCCCGACGGGCGTCCCTGCTAAAGCAACTTGGTATTCCCTTCCGAGTGGTGGATCCCTTCCATCACGAAGAATCCTATCCGGATCACCTGAAGGGGAGTGACATTGCACAATACCTGGCCGAATTAAAGTCCGATGCCTGGAAGCAGGAGATCAGCGATCATCAGATCCTGCTAACCGCCGATACCTTGGTCTGGCACCGGGACCGTGAGCTGGCAAAACCGGAGGGACCTGAAGAAGCCATCGAAATGCTCGGGAAGCTATCGGGTCAGACCCATCATGTCTACACCGGTGTTTGCCTCCGCTCCAACCGGAGAAAAGAGGCATTCTCTTCCTGTACAGAGGTCACCTTCGCCCCCCTGGAGATGGAAGAGATCGAACATTACGTACGCTCATGCAGGCCCTACGACAAGGCCGGAGCTTACGGGATCCAGGAATGGATCGGATACGTTGGTGTGGAGCGGATCGTGGGCAGCTACTTCAATGTGATGGGGCTCCCTGTGCAGCGCTTATATACTGAATTGAAAACGCATTTTATCTAATGCAAAATACAGACGCATGAATCGAAGAATAATTTTGGTCCTCTCTTTTACTGTGTTTTTGTTCCGAACCGGTTTGCAGGCTGAGGAGGGGATGTGGATTCCCATGTTGCTTGAGAAGTACCAGATCGCTGCTATGCAGGAGGCGGGACTGAAACTTGGTGCAGAGGATATCTACAGTATCAACCAGGATTGCCTGAAGGATGCTGTGGTTATTTTTGGAAGGGGATGTACAGGGGAGATGATCTCCGGTGAGGGATTGTTGCTCACCAACCATCATTGTGGAGAAGGGGCCGTGCAATCGCACAGCAGTGTGGAGAATGACTATCTGACCAACGGTTTCTGGGCCATGGAGAGGGAGGAGGAACTTCCCAATGAGAATCTCTCTGTCACTTTTCTCCGCTATATCCGGGAGGTGACCGCTGAGGCCCTGGAAGGGGTCGTTCCGGGGATGGAACCCTCGCAACGGGAAAGAAAAATCGAGCAGAACCGGGGATCGATACTCCATGAAGCCACTGCGGGAACACATTACGATGCGGTGGTTAAGCCTTTTTATTATGGAAATGCTTACTACCTCTTCGTGTACGAAGTGTTCCGTGATGTCCGGCTGGTGGCGGCGCCGCCCGACATGATCGGGAATTTCGGGGCCGATCAGGACAACTGGATGTGGCCCCGTCATACGGGCGATTTTACCCTTTTCAGGGTGTACGCGGACCCGGAAAACCAGCCTTCGTCTTACGATCCGTCCAATGTGCCCTATAAACCAAGAAAGTATTTGGAAATCAATGCATCCGGAGTTGAGCCGGGCGTTTTTACCATGGTTTTGGGTTACCCTGGCTCCACCACCCAGTATCTTTATTCCAGGGCCGTGAAGCATACGGTGGAGGAGAGTCTGCCCGTAAGAATTGCGTTGAGAGATTCCCGACTGGAGATCATGGATCGCTATATGAAACAATCAGACCGGGTGAGAATCCAGTATGCGACCAAATACAGGGGAGTCAGCAATGCATGGAAGAAGTGGCAGGGAATGATCCTGGGATTGAACCGCAACCATGTGGTGGAGGTCAAGCAGGAGGAGGAGCGGACGTTTACGGAATGGGTGCGGGATGACGGTGAACGATTGATGAAATATGGATCCCTGCTGGAAGATTTCGAGCAGCTCTACATGGAGCTTGAGCCCTACTTGCTGGCGGATGATATGATGAATGAAGCGGTCATGCCGGTGGAACTGTTCCGGTTTTACTCCAGGATTTTTGGAATGATGCGTCAGGGCGGGGAACCTGGGGTGCTGGAGACCCGGATTGAACGTTTCTACAAGGATTTTCATCTCCCCATCGACCAGGAGATCTTCACGGTGATGATGGAGCATTATCAGTCGGGTCTGGAGGCAAGGTTCCATCCCCCATTTTTCGAGGAGGTTCAAAGCAAGTATAAGGGCCATTTTCACCTGCTTGCAGAAAAAATGTACCGGAAGACACTGCTCAGGGACCGGGAGGAGATGATGAACTTGCTGGAAATCTACCGGAAGGACCCAGAGAAGGCGATGTCAAAACTTAGCAAAGATCCTGTTGCCCAATACGCGGAGCAGTTCAGGGATATGGCACGGACGATGATCACTCCCGAGTTCAGCAGGCTGGAAGGGGAGATCAATCAGCGATACCGGATATACATGTCCGCGCTTATGGAACAGGCCGGGGAAAAAATGCTTTATCCGGATGCCAATTTCACCATGCGACTCACCTATGGCAGTGTGGAGGGGTATTATCCATCCGATGGCGTGCGCTATAAGCACCGGACCACCCTGGAAGGTCTGATGGAAAAGTCGCAGGAACCGTACGAGGATTACCGGGTTCCGGAGAAGCTTCAGGAACTCTATCTGGAGAAGGATTATGGAAAATATGGCGTAAACGGGACCATGCCGGTCTGTTTTACCGCTTCCAATCATACCAGCGGCGGGAATTCGGGGAGCCCGGTTCTGGATGCAGAGGGGCGCCTGATCGGGATCAATTTTGACAGGAACTGGGAAGGGACCATGAGCGATATCTATTACGACCCTTCCCTGTGCCGGAACATCTCCGTGGATATCCGGTATATCCTCTTTTTAGTGGACAAGTTTGCCGGAGCCGGATATCTCCTGGAGGAGATGGACATTGTCTGGTAGTGACAATCATTGGGTTCGAAGGAGATCATGCAGCAGATGGGGAACGATCACAGAAAAGGGCTGATCTATGCCATCATCACAGCCACCTTCTGGGGATTCATGGCCATTGTGCTGAAGGTGGTCACCTATCAGCTGCCTCCTGTGACCGTGGTTTGGTTCCGGTTTCTAACCGCATTCCTGGTCCTTGGTACCTGGACGCTGATTTTTCAGAGGAAGGATTTCCGGATATTTAAAAGGCCCCCGTTCCTGCTGTTTTTTGCTGCACTTTTCCTGGGGGGGAATTACCTGGGTTTCATAGCCGGGATCAAATATGTATCCCCTTCTGCTTCCCAGATCTTTATACAGGTGGCCCCGGTTGGATTTGCGCTTTCGGGCATCCTCATATTCAGGGAGCATGTGAACTGGCGTCACCTGGTGGGATTTATCATGGTGCTGGCAGGGATTGCACTCTTTTACTCGGAGCAGCTGGCCGACCTGACGGGGAGCGGACGGGGAGAACACTTCACCCTGGGGATGTTTCTGGTGCTGGGGGGAGGGGTCTCATGGGCGGTCTTCGCCACCTTGCAGAAAATGCTGGTGAAGCGGGTGAGACCGAATCAGTTGAACCTGTTTATCTATGGATTCTGGTCCGTTTTGCTCTTCCCTCTGGTCCGTTTCGATCTCTTAAGGGGAATGCCGGCCACCTACTGGTTCCTCCTCCTGTACCTGGGTATGAATACGGTGATCGCCTATGGCTCGCTGGCGCTGGCCATCAAATACACTCATGCTACCCGGGTGAGTGTGATCATTACCCTGAACCCGGTCCTTACCTTTGTCTCGATGGCGTTGCTTACCAGGATGGAAGTTGCGTGGATCGAACCGGAGGATTTTTCCATGCTCAGTTTCATGGGAGCTTTAACGGTGCTGGCAGGGGCTATTACAGTGATCATGGCAGGGCGAAAAAATGCAGGATCGTCCAGGCAAAGAGCTGCGGGTAAGCACCCCGGGACCGGAAAGGCCGGGACGAGCATGTAATTGCAGCAGGGGTTTAATCTTTTTTCTTCTTTTTCCTCAGGCTGCTGGTGAACAGCATGAACCCGCCGAAAAGCAGCATAGAGATTCCTGACCAAAGATTGATGTTGTGCCCCAGCGACTGGGAATACATCTCCACATCTCCGGCTGTCAGGATGCCATGGAGGGTGAGGATAACACCAAGTATACTGAACATCAGTCCAATAGGTATTTTAATATCGAGTCCCATTTTTCGATTTCTTTACGATTTACCAGAATAAAATTGTCAGAACGATCGCGATAGCTCCTACGATGACCGCCAGGAATCCCGGGGTCTGATACCAGTGTTTCGCATCGTCCACTATTTTGGGCGTGAGCTGGTAGACCAGTCCTTTCAGGTCCTCATCACTCTTCAGCTTCCTGGTGAAAAGAGTAATCAAAAGGGTCAGTATCAGGGCTGCGCTAAAGGCAAATATGGCAGTCCAGAAATTCTGGGCCATTTCGCTGGGATATGTATGCAAAACAGCAAAGTACCCACCTTTCACCCCCACTGTCGCCTCACCAGGAAGTGTAAAACCGTGATGGAAAGCGGCAGCAATGGTCCCCCCGATCAGTCCCCAGAAGGCCCCGTGACCTGTGGTGCGCTTCCAGAACATTCCCAGCAGGAACGCTGCGAAGAGCGGTGCGTTTACAAAAGCGAAGATCAGCTGCAAAAAGTCCATTACATTGTTGAAGGAACGGGCTACATAGGCGGTCATGATACTTACCAGTACGCCAATCACGGTGGTCCATCTTCCCACTTTCAGGTAGTGGTTGTCGGGACGGTTGGGAACGATGTAGCTCTGGTAAATATCGTATGTAAACACCGTATTGAAAGCTGAAACGTTTCCGGCCATACCCGACATAAAGGAGGCCATCAGGGCTGTCAGTCCCAGCCCGAGCACGCCGACAGGCATGTAGTTGACCAGCAGGACCGGAATCACCTTGTCATAGTCGGTGGCCATGGACCCCTCCTTCAATGGCAGTTCCAGTGCCCCCAGGTTGGTCAGGGCCAGTGCGATCATTCCCGGTATGATCACCAGTGCAGGGAGGAACATCTTGGGAAGGGCACCAATCAGCGGTGTTTTCCTCGCGGCGGACATGGATCCGGCGGCCATGGCACGCTGTACCACCAGGAAGTTGGTGCACCAGTACCCGAATGAGAGCACGATTCCGAGCCCCATGAGCACCCCGAACCACTCCACCCCCATGGGATTGGCATCCGGGGTTCCGGTAAGTTTCCAGGTGTGGAGCATCTCCTCGGGAAGATTGGCCTTCAGCCCCTGCCATCCGCCGATGTCGAGCAGACCGATGACCACCAGGGGGGCAAACCCGATCACGATCAGGAAAAACTGCAGCACCTCATTGTATATGGCTGAAGTCAGGCCACCCAGCACCATATAGATCAGCACAATCAGGGCGGCGATAAACAGGTACATATCGAATTCCCCGATAACTATCCCCATTAAGCTCCATTGGAAATCCAGCGGCAGGATCACCTGGGCCAGAAGGGCCAGCGCATACATGGAGATTCCAGATGAGAATACCGTCATGATGGCAAAGGCAAAGGCATTGAATCCCCTGGTCTTTTCATCGAACCTCAGCTTCAGGTATTCAGGTACCGAACGGGCCTTGGAACCGTAATAGAACGGCATCATGAAAATGGCCAGGAAGATCATGGCCGGGATCGCCCCGATCAGGTAAAAATGGACCGTCATCATGCCATACTTGGCTCCTGAAGCGGCCATCCCGATGACCTCCAGGGCACCGAGGTTGGCAGAGATAAATGCGAGACCGGTTACCCAGGACGGGAGTGAACGGCCGGCCTCCAGGAATGCGGTGGAATCCTTCATGTACTTTCTTAATGCCCAGCCGATGCCCAGCACAAAGACAAAATAGATCAGAATGATTGCCCAATCGATGGTGCCGAGGGTAAAAGTTGTTTGCATGGAAGAAGATTTGGTACAGGTTCAGCTCTCAGTAATATCGAATAAAAATAGAATTATATACGGGACATTCAAACCAGTGCAACTAGAATGAACACAATTTGCATCCCCCTGCAGGACAAAAATTGGCAGGATTTTTCCAAAAACCTGGTGATCTGTTGTAGGAATGACTCATAAGTGTTAGTTTCACACTTAAATACTGTACACTAACTAAACACCAATGGCGACACTCGACTGGATTGTACTGGGGCTATTTGTGGCAGCCCTGGCGGGGGTAGTACTCTGGGTTCTGAAGAAAAAAGACAGGGACACTTCCGATTATTTTCTGGCAGGACGCGACGCTACATGGATCGCGATCGGGGCCTCTATTTTTGCGTCGAATATTGGCTCCGAACATCTGGTGGGGCTGGCAGGTACAGGTGCAGAGAGCGGAATGGCTTTTGCCCACTGGGAAATGCACGGATGGATGATCCTCATGCTGGGATGGCTCTTCGTTCCATTTTACGCGCGAAGCGGGGTCTTTACCATGCCGGAATTCCTGGAACGGCGTTACAATTCCCAATCGCGTTCGTTCCTTTCCATTATCTCGATGGTGAGTTATGTGCTGACCAAGGTGGCTGTGACTGTCTACGCGGGAGGAGTGGTCTTCAAAGATGTATTTAACATCGACTATGTGGTCCTTTTCGATCAGCAGATCGATTTTTTCTGGGTGAGTGCCATCGGACTGGTGTTGCTTACCGGACTCTATACGGTGTTTGGAGGAATGAAAGCAGTGCTTTACACCTCGGTATTACAAACCCCTATCCTGCTGGCAGGCTCCATCGCCATCCTTGTGATCGGACTGGTGCAGCTTGGCGGCTGGGGAAATCTGATGGAGATCGTCAGGTCTGCCGATGTTACCTACCTGAACGATGCGGGAGAGGTGGTATACCGTTCGACCGCCGACAATATGGCCAGTCTGATGCGGTCGCATAAAGATCCCGAATATCCATGGACCGGGGTCCTGCTGGGATCTGCCATTATCGGTTTCTGGTACTGGTGTACCGACCAATTTATCGTTCAGCGGGTACTCTCAGGACGTGACCAGAAGCAGGCCCGCCGGGGAACCATCTTTGGGGCCTACCTGAAGCTGACCCCGGTCTTCTTCTTTCTGATCCCGGGAATGATCGCTTTTGCCATGAAACAACAGGGGCTGATGGATTTCGAATCCAACGATGCTGCATTCTCCACTTTGGTGAAGGAGCTCCTTCCGAAGGGATTCACCGGCATTGTGGTTGGGGGGATCCTGGCAGCTCTGATGAGCTCCCTGGCCTCCCTTTTCAACTCCTCCTCCATGCTTTTCACGGTCGATTTCTACCAGCGGTTCCGGCCAAACGCCTCCGATAAGCATTACGTGATCGTCGGGAGGATCGCCACCGTGGTGATCGTGATCCTGGGGATCCTCTGGATACCGGTCATGCGGAATATCGGAAAAGTTCTGTATGAGTACCTGCAGGATGTACAATCTCTTCTTGCACCGGGGATCGCGGCGGTCTTCCTGCTGGGGATCCTTTCCAAAAGGACCACTCCTGCTGCCGGATTTACGGGGCTGGTTGTCGGGTTTACCCTCGGAATGCTGCGTCTGGGTTTGAATGTCTTTCACGGCGATACCGAATCGGATGGATTCATTTTCCGGCTCATTTTAGAACCCAACTGGCTTCATTATGAGATCGCCCTGTTCTTTATTGTGATCGCCGTTATGATTGTGGTCAGCTTTTTCACAAGGCCGGTGGATGCAGCCCGAATCCAGGGGCTCTATTTGGGTTCGGCTTCCGCCGAGCAGCGCGCACTGACCCGGGCCAGCTGGAACAGGTGGGATGTGATTAACTCGGTGATCATCCTTTCTGTGATCATCGCATTTTACATCTATTTCTGGTAACAACGATCCTATCCGGAAACCTGAAAGATACAGCCAATGACATCCCTGTCCCGCCATTATCAGCTACACCCGAGGTTCCATGTGGCCCTTGACTGCATCATCTTTGGATTCGACAGGGGAGTTTTGAAACTTTTGATCCACAAGCGGAGGTTTGAGCCTGCCCTGGGGGAATGGTCCCTGTTCGGTGGTTTCCTTCAGGAAGGGGAGAGTCTGGATCAGGCAGCCGACCGCATCCTTTATGAACTGACCGGGCTCCAGGAGATCTACATGGAGCAACTTCACACCTATGGGGAGGTGGGACGTGATCCTGCCGGGAGAGTGATCTCTGTGGCATACTACGCCCTGATCCCGGCCGGCCGCTATTCGCATGATTACTCCGGCAGGTATGGCGCCACATGGATCCCTCTGGAAGAACTTCCCCCCCTGATCATGGACCATAACCGAATGGTGGAGAAAGGGCTGCGGCGATTGCGAAGGAGAGCGGCAACGGAACCCATCGGTTTCGAACTGCTGCCCGATAAGTTCACCATTCCCCAGCTGCAGGCACTTTACGAGGCGATTTATCAGGAGCGTCTGGATAAGCGGAATTTCAGGAAAAAGATTCTCTCCATGGGTGTTCTGGTCAAACTGGAGGAGAAGGACATGTCCACCTCCCGTAAAGGGGCCTTTCTATATCGTTTCGACAGGATAAAATACCGGAAACTGGTGGAGGCAGGTGACGGATTTGCCGTGTAAAACTATCATTGACAGCATAGGAGAGCAGATCATCCTATGGTAAAAAAGGAAGCGAAAAATGACAGAGGAATTGAAAGCAATGGAAGTCTGGTTCGTAACAGGCAGCCAGCATCTCTACGGAGAAGAGGCACTGAAGCAGGTGGATCGCGACTCGGAAGAGATCGCATCCGCCCTGGACCGGAGCGGGGAGATTCCCGTAAGGGTCGTATTCAAACCGGTATTGACCACTCCGGAGGCTATTCTGGAGCTATGCCGGAAGGCCGGTACCGCCCGAAATTGCATAGGGCTGATTACCTGGATGCATACCTTCTCACCGGCCAAAATGTGGATCGGAGGCTTGAAGATCCTTACCAAACCTTTTATGCATCTGCATACCCAGTTCAACCGCGATATTCCCTGGGATTCCATTGATATGGACTTCATGAACCTGAATCAGTCGGCCCACGGAGGCCGGGAATTCGGATTCATCGGATCACGGTTGCGGACGGAACGAAAGGTGGTGGTGGGACACTGGTCCGGTTCAGCCGTGCAAAAAAAGGTGGGAACCTGGACCAGGGCGGCTGCAGCCTGGCACGAGTGGCAGGAAATGAAAATTGCCCGGTTCGGCGATAATATGAGGGAGGTGGCGGTCACGGAGGGCAACAAAGTGAGTGCCCAGATCCGGTTCGGCTACTCCGTATCGGGATACGGGGTGGGCGACCTGGTGGATAGAGTAGAGGCAGTCGATAACCAGCGGCTGGAAGTCCTTCTGGAAGAGTACCGGGACCGTTACCACCTGCCGGGGGAGGCACACCCGGACGGAAGTCTGTATGATTCACTCCGGGAGGCCGCACGTATCGAATTGGGCATGCGCGACTTCCTCCAGGAGGGTGGATTCGCTGCTTTTACAACCAACTTTGAGGACCTCCACGGATTGTCGCAGCTGCCCGGCCTGGCGGTTCAGCGACTGATGGCCGAGGGCTACGGGTTCGGGGCGGAAGGCGACTGGAAAACTGCCGCCCTCGTCAGAG
Organism: uncultured Bacteroides sp.; assembly: GCA_964604655.1. GTDB lineage: Bacteria > Bacteroidota > Bacteroidia > Bacteroidales. The sequence goes on from CAZRZY010000037.1 coordinate 18,109, forward strand.
CCATGAAGGTGATGGCCCTGGGATTACCGGGGGGCACCTCCTTTATGGAGGACTATACGTACCATCTGAACCCTGACGGAATGAAGGTGCTGGGTGCCCATATGCTGGAGGTATGCCCCTCCATTGCAGATGGAAAACCGGAAATGGAGGTGCATCCGCTGGGTATTGGCGGGAAGGCCGATCCGGCACGGCTGGTGTTCAGTGTGGCCCGTGGACCGGGAATCAACGCATCGCTCATCGATCTGGGCAACCGCTTCCGGTTACTGGTCAATCCCTGCGAAGTGGTACCTCCCGAGGCACCCCTGCCCAATCTACCTGTGGCCAGGGTAGTATGGGAGCCTCAGCCCAACCTGGAGGTGGCAGCGGGTGCCTGGATCCTTGCAGGCGGGGCTCACCATACCGGTTTCAGTATGGCCCTCACCAGCGAGCTCCTGGAAGATTTTTCGGAGATGGCGGGGATCGAATACCTGCTGATCGACCGGGAGACGACCCTGACTTCCCTGAAAAAGGAGCTGCGCTGGAATGAACTCTACTATCATCTCATGAAAGGAATCTGAACATGCTTGAGAAGATGAAACAACGCGTGCTGGAGGCCAACCTGTCACTGGTACGCCACCGGCTGGTCCTGTTTACCTGGGGAAACTGCAGCGAGCGGGATCCGGAAACAGGGCATATCGTTATCAAGCCTTCGGGGATCCCCTACGACCGGATGACGGCCGACCAGATGGTGGTTCTGGATGGCGAAGGAAACCTGCTGGAGGGAGCATTGCGTCCCTCCTCGGATGCCCCCACCCACCTGATACTGTACAGACACTTTGGGGAGATCGGGGGAATTGTCCACACCCACTCGGAGTGGGCCACCTCCTGGGCACAGGCCGGAAGGGCAATTCCGCCTTACGGGACCACCCATGCCGACTATTTCTGCGGGGAGGTACCCTGCACCCGTCCCCTGGAACGCAAAGAGGTGGAGGAGGAGTATGAAGCACAAACCGGCCATGTCATTGTGGAAACATTCAGGGAGATGGATTACCGGCAGATGCCCGGGGTGCTGGTTCATGGCCATGCTCCCTTTACATGGGGGACGAACAGCGAGGAAGCCGTGCAACATGCAGTGGTGCTGGAGGAGGTGGCCAAAATGGCGTTCAGAAATGAGGTATTGGGTCAGCGCAAACCCATGGAATCCTACCTGCTCGACAAACACTTCCTCCGCAAGCACGGAAAAGACGCATACTACGGGCAGAAAGGCCCTTAGGGTCTGTAAGGTCTGTAAAGTCGGCAAAGTCCATAAAGGGGGACTTTCAACTTAACGACTTTCGACTGCTTTACAGACTTTATAACTTTACGACTTTAGACTACACTGCTTTCGACTGCTTTACAGACTTTATAACTTTACGACTTTACGACTACTATGGACTCATACACAATTGGGGTAGATTTCGGCACCGACTCGGTTCGTGCCCTGGTGGTCAATACCAGCAATGGAGAGGAGATGGGAACCCACGTATTTGAATATCCGCGCTGGAAAGCCGGCAAATATTGCGATCCCGCGAAGAACCAGTTCAGGCAGCATCCGCTGGATTACCTGGAAGGACTGGAGGCCTCCATCAGAGGGGCTCTGGAGCAGTGTCCAGAAGGGGTGCCCGAAAAAGTGGGCGGTATTTCGGTGGACACTACCGGCTCCACTCCGGTGGCTGTGGACAGGTCGGGGACCCCACTGTCACTTCATGAGGAGTTTAAGGATAATCCGCATGCCATGTTCATTCTCTGGAAGGACCACACGGCTTTGAAGGAGGCCGAAGAGATCAACCAGGTGGCCAGGAGCTGGGGCGGAACCGACTTCACCATGTATGAAGGGGGAATATACTCTTCGGAGTGGTTCTGGGCCAAAATCCTTCATTCCCTCAGAGCAGATGAACAGGTCCGTGAACATGCCTGGTCATGGGTGGAACATTGTGACTGGATCCCTGCCCTGCTGGTGGGGGAGACCGATCCGCTGAAGCTGAAACGAAGCAGGTGCGCGGCCGGTCACAAGGCGATGTGGCATGAGCAATTCGGCGGATTGCCGGATGAGGAGTTCCTGGTAAAGCTGGATCCCCTGTTGAAGGGGCTGAAGGAGCGGTTATACGAGGAAACCTCCACCTGCGAGGTGAAGGTGGGGACCCTCTCTGAAGAGTGGGCAGAAAAGCTGGGGTTGCCTGCTGCTGTGGCGGTGGGAGCAGGGGCATTTGATGCCCATCTGGGGGCACTGGGTGCCGAGATCGAACCCTACCAGCTGAGTAAGGTCATGGGGACCTCCACCTGTGATATGCTTATTGCCCCCGGCGATGAGGTGGGTGAACGCCTGGTCAGGGGGATCTGTGGGCAGGTGGATGGATCCATTGTTCCGGGCATGGTGGGACTGGAAGCGGGGCAATCGGCTTTCGGGGATATCTACGCCTGGTTTGCCGGGCTGCTCTCCTGGCCACTGGAGCATATTTTGCCGGAGCTGGATGGGATCGATCCTGCGCTGAAGCAGCAGATTCGTGGCAAGATAGCTGACCGCATGATACCGTCCCTCAGCGAGGCTGCTGAAAAAATTAGTCCGGAAGATTCCTCCGTACTGGCCCTGGACTGGATGAACGGACGGCGGACCCCTGATGCCAATCAACTGCTCAAAGGGGCCATCACTGGACTGACGCTGGGTTCCGATGCCTCCCGGGTGTTCAGGGCGCTGGTGGAAGCGACCGCCTATGGTGCCCGGATGATCGTGGAACGATTTGTGGAAGAGGGTGTCAGGATTGACGGGGTGATTGCGCTGGGTGGAGTGGCAAAGAAATCGCCCCTGGTTATGCAGATCGTGGCCGACGTGCTGAACAAACCCATTCGCGTGGCCCGTTCGGAGCAGGCTGTGGCACTGGGAACGGCCATGGCAGCTTCCGTCGTGGCTGGGGTGCACCCTACGATCGCCCATGCACAAAAGGCCATGGGGGGAGGTTTCGAACAACAGTACCTCCCCGATCCCAGCCGTGTGAAAGTTTACGACCGGCTGTTCGAACAGTACAGAAGATTGGGCGAGTTTGTGGAGAAGGAGGCCTCCATCTAACAAAATGTGAATATATTTGTCTAAGAGCTAAAAGGAGATGGACATGAAGGACAAATGGTTGTTTCTGCTTTTCTTTTCCAGCACCATGGGATTGAGTGCCCAGGTGGACGGTCTGCAGATGAAGTCATCCGCATCGCATGGGCTGGAATGGACAGATCAGGCAGAGAGCGGTTTGGAAAATGGCGGAACGGAGGGGAGTGGCTATGACCGGTCAGGAAAGTGGGACCTGACCCTGGGGACCGGATTCAGTTACTCCAGGGCATTTGGCTCGGGCGCCTCTGTCTATGCCGCTCCATTCTACACGCTTCCGCTGAACGACCGCTGGTCGTTGCACGGAGGGGTCATCGCCACGCATACCACCCTGTTTGCCAACGGCTTTCCTGCCTCTTTAACGGTGGACAGAACAGGCTCAGGAGAGGTCATTCCCTCGTACTCCAGCCTTTCACTTTTTGGGGCCGCCTCCTACCGTCTCAACGACAGGCTGGTGCTCCACGGTGCCGGAGTTAAAACACTGGCCAGTTACCCCCATAATCCTCCAATGCTGTATCATCCCCTTTCTTCCAGTACGATGGATCATCTGACGGTGGGTGCCACCTACCAGCTGAGGCGCAATATTACCCTCGGGGCTTCTTTCCGTATTCAGAATCACAAGGGGTATCACGGATTGAATGGACCGTACAACTCTCCCTTCGGGCCTGAACCTTTCGGATCACCTCTCGGCTGGTAGGGATGACTATCCTTCTGGTATCCCTGGCCCCGGTATTGATCATTCTGGTCTATATCTACATCAGGGACAGGTATGAGCGAGAACCAGCAGGCGTGCTGGCCGTCTCCCTCCTGGCAGGCGTGGTTATCGTTATCCCGGTCATTTTCGTGGAGCAGTGGCTCATGGCGCTGATGCCGGTTTTGTCCCGGGTGGGGGTGGCTTCATACCAGGCCTTCATCGTTGCCGCAGGTACAGAGGAGCTGTTTAAATTCCTGGCTATTATGTTTCTCATATGGAGGAGACCCAGCTTTAATGAAAAGATCGACGGAATTGTATATGCCGCCTTTGTATCCCTGGGATTTGCCGCTGTGGAAAATATCCTGTACGTTTCCCAGGGAGGATACCAGACCGCCCTGCTGCGTGCGATCACTGCGGTGCCGGCCCATGCACTGTTCGGGGTGGCCATGGGGTACTACCTGGGAATCGCCAGGATGTACGAGGAGTTGCGCAGGCCTTATCTGTTCAGGGCCTTTCTGGTTCCCTGGTTCCTGCACGGAATCTATGATTTTATTCTGATGGTGGAGGTAAGCTGGTTGCTCTTTCTGTTTGTCCCCTTCGTGGTCTGCCTGTATCTCATGGGACTCAGGAAGATTCGGCTTCTCTCCGATACTTCGGTATTCCGTCCGCCGGAAGGAGAGGATCTCTAGCTCCGCCTGGCCGGGCACTCACGTATTCCGTCCGCCGGACGGGGAGGATCTCTAGCTCCGCCCGGCCGGGCGCACTCACGTATTCCGTCCGCCGGACGAAGAGGATTTCTGGCTGCGGTTGATCAGTTACGCTCAGTTGCAGGACCGTTCCTTTTTTTTGGCAGAGCCATTCTGTATTATTTCATTCCTTCCCGTTTTGAACGCTTTTTAGTATCTTGATATGTGTAAACTAATCCTTCTTCCATGTACGAATCGATCATCCCATCGGCTGATGTCATTCCGGTCCACTGGTTATGGTTTGAAGTTCTCCTGATTGTCACCTTCTTCATCCACATGATCCTGATGAACTTCATCCTGGGCGGGAGCCTGCTGACTGTTTGGGACCTGCTGCGGGGGAAACTGGAGAAGAAGGCTTCCGGGAGCATCCCCACCCTAATCGCGCTGACCATCAATTTCGGGGTGCCACCACTGCTTTTTGTCCAGGTGCTTTACGGTCATCTTTTTTACACCAGTTCGGTGATGCTGGCCGTTCCGTGGATCCTGGTGATACCGGTGCTCATCCTGGCCTATTACGGAGCCTACCTTTTCACGAATAAAGTGGATAAAGCCCCCGGCTGGTCAAAGGCGGGACTGGTCATCTCTTCCCTGCTCCTGCTCTATGTGGCGTTTATGTTCGTTAACAATAATACCCTCTCCGTCAGGCCGGAGCTGTGGGGCATGTACTTCGAGAATCCCGGCGGGTGGAACCTGAACCTGGCCGAACCTACCCTTTTCCCCAGATATCTGCATTTCATCATGGCAGCACTGGCCATCGGTGCACTGGGAAGGGCCATCTTTTACCGCTTCTCGAAAATGGAAGAGGAGATAAAACAAACCCAGATCAGGCGAAATCTGCGGATCTTCGGGTGGATCACCATGGTACAGATGGGAGTGGGTACCTGGTTCTGGCTGACCATGCCACCCCAAGTATGGAGAACCTTCATGGGAGGATCCCTGTTTCCGACCATCATGATGGTGCTCGGCTGGCTGGGAGCGCTCCTGATCCTGCACAGTGCCTTCACCGGCAGGCTCTATGCGTCCATGGCCCTTGGAGGGATCCAGGTGCTCCTGATGGTGCTGATCAGGGATCTGGCAAGGGCCGCTTATCTGGAAGGGATCTTCCGTCCGTCAGAACTGGAGAATGTCGGTGAAGTATCTCCTCTGGTTGCCTTCCTGATAATCTTTCTCATCGGGATCCTGTCGCTCTTTTATATGATCCGTCTTATGTTCACCTCCAAAACTCCGCAATCATGAACTATCCGGCCTGGTACCTGCCCGATCTGGGAGGCGGACTCCTGATCGCCATCATCGCCATCCTGCATGTGGTCATTTCCCACCTGGCCGTGGGGGGAGGACTTTTTCTGGTATTGACGGAGAGAAAGGCGGTGCGCACTAAGAATGCCGCCCTGCTGGAGTATGTACGAAGACACACCTGGTTTTTCCTGCTCCTGACCATGGTCTTCGGGGGACTGTCCGGAGTGGGGATCTGGTTTATCATTTCCCTCGTACAGCCGGCTGCCACTTCGGCGCTGATCCATACCTTTGTTTTCGGCTGGGCAATCGAATGGGTCTTCTTCATCGGGGAGATCGTGGCCCTGCTGATCTACCACTACCGGTTCGGCAAGATGGATGCGAAATCTCACATGACGGTGGGCTGGCTCTATTTTATTTTTGCCTGGCTCAGTCTGTTCGTCATCAACGGTATCCTGGCGTTCATGCTGACTCCCGGTCAATGGATGGAGACCGGGAGTTTCTGGCTGGGCTTTTTCAACCCCAGTTACCTGCCGGCACTCATTTTCCGAACCTGTATCTCCCTCATCTTTGCAGGAGTGTTCGGACTGGTAACAGGCTCCCGGCTGAAAGATGCGGATTCCAGGCGGACGGTATTCCGGCTGTGTGCCCGGTGGATGTATATCCCGGTGGGGGTCCTGATCATCGCCGGAATTTACTATACCCGTGTGATCAGCGAAGACTCTTTTCAGAACCTGTTCCATTTCAACCGGGAGAGCTCACCTTTCATCACCCTGCTGATTTTCAGCTCGTTTTCATTATTCGGACTGGGTTTGTTCACCCTTGTGAAAATGCCCCAGTGGCTGCAAAAGAGTGGTGCACTGGTGCTGGTGATCATCAGTTTTGCCTGGATGGCAGGGTTTGAGTATATGCGTGAGATTGCCAGGAAACCTTATGTGCTTTACGGGCATATGTATTCCAACGGGATCCATCCCGAAGAGATGGAACGGATCAATCAGGAAGGATTCCTGGCCAGTGCCAAATGGTCAGCACTGGACAGGGCCGACCCGGAACGAATCCTGGAAGCGGGAGCCGAAATCTTCCGCCTGCAATGCCTCTCATGCCATACCGTGGACGGCTACAACGGGGTGATGAACAAATCGGACAGGCTGACGCAGAGGGGTCTGGAGGCCATGCTGACCGGCATGGGCAAAGTACATACCTATATGCCGCCCTTTGCGGGTAACGACCAGGAGAAACAGGCACTGGCGGCTTATCTGTACACGGGCATTCACGGGAAGTATGTGGAAGCAGATCAGGGGATGCCCTCCAGACAGTTTCCCGTACAGGTACCCTATTTTGATCCGGAATCGGACGAGTATGTGCTGCTGGTCTGGAATGACCTGGGGATGCACTGCATTTCCGATAACGAGAAGTACTTTTCCTTCCTGCCTCCCGCCAATACCTTCAATGCCCAGTTGTTTCGCCGTGGCCCGGTTCCGGAGCTGGTCACCGGCGGCGTAACCATGGAGTATGCGGTGGAAAACGGATTCCAGTATCCCCAGCGCCACTCTGCATTCTGGGAGTACGACATTCAGATTTTCGGGGTGGACCTTCCCGAAGGGGTGGGGTTGACGGGTAAAGGAGTGAAGGGAACCATGGAACCACACGGGAACGTGTTCGCAGCGCACCTGATCCCGGTAGTACCCTATATGGATGACGGCACGTACAATCCCTACCCCGTGTTCACCATTACGGCCAAAGACAAAACCACCGGTGAGGTCCTGGTGCAGACCCGTGCGGTCGCCCCCACGTCCACTGAGATGGGGTGCAGGAATTGCCACGAAGGAGGCTGGGCCTGGAATGAGGTTTCGGGGATGGCCGATCTGACGGCCATCAATATCCTCCATACACACGACCGGTATAATGAAACCACCCTGCTCACCGATGCCGAGAACGGGAATCCTGCCCTTTGCCAGTCCTGTCATGCCGATCCCGCAGTGATGGCTCCAGGAAAGCCGGAGGTACTTAATTTTTCCACTGCGGTTCACGGATTCCATGCCAACTACCTTTCCGGAATGAACCATGAAGCCTGCAACATGTGCCACCCCGGCAGGATGGAGGGGAATACCCACTGTTTTCGGGGCAGGCACAGTAAGGTGGGGATCAACTGCACCAGCTGCCACGGAACCCTGGAGGACCATGCCCTCGGGCTGCTGGCAGGCGAAGCCGGAAAGGAGGCAGCGGAACGGCTGGCCAGAAACCTGGAACCTGTATTTGTCATGGAGAAGGCCGATGTAATGGCCAGACAGCCCTGGTTGATGGAACCCGACTGCCAGTCCTGTCATACCCGTTTTAGCATCAGGCAGGACGGATATACCGGAACGGCTTTTAATCAATGGGTACCTGGTTTTGAGGCGCTATTCAGGAACCGGACCGATAATCACGGTGTGATGTGTGCGGCCTGCCACGGCTCTCCGCATGCTGTTTACGGGGCTACCAATAAGTACGGAACGCACCGGGATAATCAACAGCCGATTCAATATCAAGGCATTGCCGGGACTATTGGAACCCACGACCAATGCATGGTGTGCCATACGGTGAACATGCCTTTGAACGGGCATCACCGGAATATGGTGAACAGAAACCCTCTTCCGATGGTTGTAGCGTTAACCGACGATGAATAGGTCAGTTCTTATAGCCATACCGGTCCTTCTCTGGATCATCGGATGTTCCCGGAAAGCTCCGACGGGTCAGTTCGGTGAGTTTTTGCCCGAAGAGGAACGCTTCTGGGAGGTAGTGTCCCGAAAGGCGGTGATCGATCGTATCGGGATCCGGTTCGAATTTACCGAAGGACCGGCATGGCATCCGGAAGGATTTCTTCTCTTCAGCGATATCCCCGCCAACACCATCTACCGGTGGGAGAGGAAAAAATTTAATGTATTCCGCCAGCCCAGCGGGAATTCCAATGGACTGCTGGTACTTTCCAATGGTACCCTCATTGCCTGTGAACATGGGACCAGAACTGTTTCCAGCTATACCTCAGAGGGTGAGCGAAGGGTGCTGGCTGACCGCTACGGAGGCCAAAAGCTCAATAGTCCCAATGATCTTTGCCGGACGGTGGAAGGAGTGATCTATTTCACCGATCCGCCTTATGGATTGGCCGGATTGAATGAGGATCCGGACAAGGAGCTGGATTTCAACGGGGTCTATCGATGGTATCGCGACTCTATTTCATTGATAGATAGTACACTATCATGGCCGAATGGAATAGCACTCTCTCCCGGCGAGCGGTACCTCTATGTAGCCAATACGGAGACGGAAGAGGGGAACGGTGCTGCCCGGTACCGGATGGAATGGATGAGGTATACCCTGGACGAATCGGGGAACGCATTGCAAAGGGAAGTTTTTTTTACCGCTCCCGATCTCTCATTGCCCGGCGGACCCGACGGAATGAAGATCGACAGCAGGGGCAACCTTTTCCTGACAGGTCCGGGAGGCATCCTGGTGGTGAACGCCACCGGGGAGTTTCTGGGAACCATACGCTTGCCCCAGCCCGCGTCCAATCTGGCCTTCGGCCCCGGTGAGAAGACACTCTATATCACTGCCCGATCCACTGTTTACCGGGTGACTCTGGAGAATTAGTTTTATATTCGTGCATGCGAAAAGCACCAGATCATATCCTTATCATTTTCGGAGCTTCAGGCGATCTTACACGCAGAAAACTGATCCCGGCCCTTCTGGAGTTGCACCGTCAGCGGCTGCTTCCTGAAAAGTTTGCCGTACTGGGTGTGGGGAGAAGCCCGCATGATGATGAGTCGTACCGGCAGATGATCGCGGAACACCTGGACCAGCCGGAAGACATACTGCCCCTCCTTCATTATTTCCGGATGGACCCCTCCGAGGGGTCCGAATACGGCCAATTGAGGGAGCGGATCGGGGAGATCTCCGCCAATTCTCAGATACCGGCCAATTACATTTTCTACCTGTCCACTCCCCCCTCTCTCTATCCGGTTATTCCGGTACATCTGAAAAAGGCGGGACTGACCGGGGAGAAGGAAGGTCACTGGCGGCGGATCATCATTGAGAAACCGTTTGGAAGTGATTATGAGTCTGCCCTCGATCTTAATATGTTGCTGCTGGAACACCTGAAGGAGAACCAGATCTACCGCATCGATCACTATCTGGGGAAAGAGACGGTACAAAATCTTCTGGTGACCCGTTTCTCCAACGGAATTTTCGAACCCCTCTGGAACCGGAATTTCATACACCATGTGGAGGTCACCTCCTCGGAAAGCCTGGGGGTGGGCAGCAGGGGAGGATACTACGAACGGTCGGGAGCCCTTCGGGATATGCTTCAGAACCACCTGCTTCAGCTGGCGGGGCTGGTAGCCATGGAGCCTCCCACCGTGATCAGTTCAGACGCTATCCGGAACGAGGTGCTGAAGGTTTTCCAGTCCTTCCGGCCCATCACCGGAGAAAATGTCAGGGAGCAGGTAATCAGGGGGCAGTATATGGACTCCCACGTGAGGGGTGAAACCATGAAGGCCTATCGCCATGAGGAACGCGTATCCGCTGACAGCCGTACGGAGACCTACGTGGCTTTGAAACTCTACATCGATAACTGGAGGTGGGGAGGGGTTCCCTTTTATATACGGACCGGGAAACGCCTGCCCACCAAAGTCACGGAGATCGTGGTCCATTTTCACGCCTCACCCCACACACTCTTCTGTCCCGAAGAGCCTGGAAAAGGGGACGGAAACAAACTGGTGATCCGGATCCAGCCCGATGAAGGCATTCTTCTGAAGTTCGGGATGAAAGTTCCCGGTGCCGGGTTCAAGGTGCAGGAGGTGAATATGGATTTTCACTACAAGGACCTGTCCCACGATTATATTCCCGAGGCCTACCAGAGGCTGCTGCTTGACTGCATGCAGGGCGACAGCACTCTGTATACCAGAGGAGATGCGGTGGAGGCGGCCTGGAGGTTTGTGGACCCCATTCTGAGAACCTGGGAAAAGGATGCCACCATTCCTCTCCATGGATATCCGTGCGGAACCTGGGGACCGGAAGTGGCGGACGATATGATCGAAGGGGAGAATCTCACATGGCGCTATCCCTGCAAAAACCTGGCCGACGACGGACTCTATTGTGAACTGTAATTAAAGGAAATCCATTGATGTCAAGAAGACAACACTTCATCTATCCCGATCCGGAAACCATGGTGGCAGCATTCATCTGCGATGTCAGGAAATTTCTTGAAAGCTCTGTTACTTCCCAGCGCCCCCTGCACCTGGCACTGAGCGGGGGATCCACACCGATCATGGTCTTCAGGGAGCTCCAAAAGGCGACCAGTGCCGAAGAGTGGTCCAATGTCCATATATACTGGGGCGATGAACGGTGTGTACCACCGGATGATCCGCAGAGTAATTTCGGGGTGGCCAGGGAAATCCTGCTGGAGCCCCTGGGTTTGTCATCCGACAGAATACACCGGATTATGGGGGAGAATGATCCGGTCATAGAGGCGATCCGCTACGGTGAGATCCTCCGGAAACAACTTCCCGAAGAGCAGGGGGTTCCCTCCTTCGACTGGATCTGGCTGGGCCTGGGTACAGACGGTCATACCGCTTCCATTTTTCCGAACCAGATAGAGTTGTGGAAGGATGATGCACCCTGCGTGGTGGCCACTCATCCAGCCACCGGCCAGAAGAGGGTGAGTGTGACAGGCGATGTGATCAATGCATCGCGTCGCGTGACTTTCCTGGTGACCGGAGAACAAAAATCGGCGGTCATCAACGACATTGTCATGAAAGAGGGAAAATACCTGGAGTATCCCGCCTTCTATGTGAACCCATCCCCCGGATCACTGGAGTGGTATATGGACAAGGAAGCCACTAACTGGATGTAGCATGGAAGACACTTTCTCCCATTCCCATGCACTGGAACTGGACCGTGAGGATCCGCTGAAATCGTACCGTTCTCTTTTCCTGAGCAACGATCCCGGTCTGATTTACCTGGATGGGAATTCGCTGGGCAGGCTTCCCCTCCGGACCGCCGATCACATGAATCAGGTCATCACCGAACAGTGGGGCGACCGGTTGATCCGGAGCTGGAATGAGGGATGGTATCAACAATCCATGAGGCTGGGAAGGAAGATCGCCCAGCTGATCGGGGCTCATCCGGAAGAGGTGGTAGTGAGCGACTCCACTTCGGTGAACCTTTACAAGCTGGTCATAGCGGCCCTTCAGATGATGGAAGGAAGGAGTGAGATCGTCTCGGACGACATGAATTTTCCATCCGACCTTTACATCCTGCAGGGAGCGCTGAAACAGCTTGGGGACAGACATATCCTCCGGCTGGTGAAGTCTCCCGACGGCATCTCATCCGATATGACGGAACTGCTCCGGATGTTCAGTAACCGCACGGCCCTGGTCACTCTTTCGCATGTAGCTTTTAAGAGCAGCTACCTGTATGATATGCACCGGGTAACCGAACTGGCCCATATTCATGGCGCACCGGTTCTCTGGGATCTGAGTCACTCTGCAGGAGCTGTTCCTGTCAGCCTGAAGAAAGCCAATGCGGACATGGCCATAGGTTGCACCTACAAATACCTGAACGGCGGTCCCGGAGCTCCCGCATTCCTCTATGTCAGAAAAGACCTGCAGGAGAAACTGGACAATCCGATCCAGGGATGGTTCGGCGAGCTGAATCCTTTCGAGTTCAAGTTGAATTACCGGAAGGCCACAGGAATCCGGAAATTTCTTACCGGTACCCCGCCCGTGGTTTCCATGTCGGGATTGGAACCTTCGCTGGATTTGATCCTGGAGGCCGGGATGACCGGATTACGGGAAAAGAGTGTGGCCCTTTCGGAGTACCTGATCGCCCTGGCCAGGGAGTGGCTGATCGAGGCCGGATTTCGCCTGGGCTCCCCCGAGCTGCCGGATAAGCGCGGATCTCATGTGACCCTCAAGCACGTGGAGGCTTACAGAATCTGCAAGGCCCTGATGGATAAGGAGGTGGGGCAACGAGTCGTCATACCCGATTTTCGCGAACCCAATAATATCAGGCTGGGTATCACTCCGCTGTACACCAGTTTCGAGGAGGTCTTTCTTGCCATGGAGAAATTGCACCTGATCATGGAAAAGAGGCTCTACGAGAAATATCCCAGAACCAGGGATGCAGTGACCTAGGGAATGCAGGCACAGACAAATACCGGGGAACAGAAGATCACCGTACTGGGCGCAGGTCTGGTAGGAAAGGCCATTGCCGCCGACCTGGCCAGAAGCGGTTTCAGTGTTACGGCAGTGGATCTCGATAAGGGGGCACTGGCATGGCTGGAACGCTACCATGGGGTCAGGGGATGGTGTGCCGACTTTTCCGGAGATCAACTGCCGGATCTGATTCGTGAGGCAGACCTGGTAGTGGGTGCCGCGCCGGGGCATCTGGGATTCGGACTGATGAGGCAGGTCATTCAGGCGGGCAAATCGATGGTCGACATCTCCTTTTGTCCGGAGGATTTCCTGGAGCTCGGTCCGCTGGCCCGGAAGATGGGTGTGACGGTGGTGGCCGATATGGGTGTTGCCCCCGGTATGTGCAACGTCTTACTGGGGTATCATGCACACCGGATGGAGGTGGATTCCTACCGTTGCCTGGTGGGAGGGCTGCCGCTGGACAGGTCGTGGCCGCTCCAGTACAAGAGTTCCTGGTCGCCAATGGACTGCCTGGAGGAGTATGTGCGTCCGGCCCGTCTGAGGGTGGATGGCAGGGACGAAGAGCGGCCTGCCCTGAGTGACCTGGAGGATCTGGAGATCGAAGGGGTGGGAACCCTGGAAGCCTGGAACTCCGATGGGTTACGGTCCCTTTTGAAATCGTTTCCCCAGATTTCGAATATGGTGGAAAAGACCCTCCGCTACCCGGGTACTACCGAATACCTGAAGGTACTTCGGGAGTTGGGGTATTTCTCAACCCATGAAGTGGATGTCCTTGGCAAAAAGATCCGGCCGGTGGATCTGACCGCTGCCCTGCTGTTTCCGCAGATGAAACTCCGGAAGGGAGAGGAGGAATTCACCGTCATGCTGGTGGAGATCCTTGGCCGCGAACAGGGAAGGACAGTCCAATGGCGGTATTTTCTCCACGATTCCTACGACCAGGCAAGCGATACTCTTTCCATGGCCCGGACCACCGGATATACCTGCACCGGGGCAGCCCGGATGATCCTTGGCGGGATGCTCCCCGGACCCGGTGTCATCCCGCCGGAGTCGGTCGGGGTTCCGGAAGAGAATTTCCGTTTCCTCCGGCAGCATTTATCCGACCGGGGCGTACAATATCATCACCGGCGCCACGTTTATTAAGAGTCATTCTAAATAATCACCTGTGTGGTGGTCCGGTGCAACGGATTGTCCGCCGGACCGTTCTGGTGATATAAAACTAACTCTGATGGCTTCCCTGAACGAAATCCCCGGAGTGCTGGGACGTATCAATGCGGCACACCTGTTGCGACGCGCTACCTTTGGTCCCACTTCCAATGATATGGACCAGTTCGCAGGATACACTGCGTCTGAGGCACTCGACCGCCTGCTGGATGACAGCGCGGACGATCCGGCGCCTCCCGTCGATCCCCGGACCGGAGAGACCTGGGTCGACCCTTCCGGAGAGAATGGCCCGCCCCGGGCGGGATCGGGCAACAATGAGCAGGATGTGCTGTTCGGGTTTTTCCAGGCATGGCATATGGATGTGATGCGGCGTGCATCGCGTGCTTTAAAGGAGCGGATCACCTGGTTCCTGCACACCCATCTTCCGGCCAGGTGGACCGAGATCCTCTCCAGCGAGGCCATCTACTACCAGAATGGCCTTTACCGGCACTATGCGCTGGGAAGTTTCAGGGAGCTCTTCCGGAAGATCTGTGTGGATAATGCGATGCTGGTATACCTGGACGGGTACACCAACCGGAAAAACTCCCCCAACGAGAACTTTGCCAGGGAGATGTTCGAACTCTACAGCATCGGGAAAGGACCACAGATCGCCGAAGGGGACTATACCCACTACACGGAGGATGATATTAAGGCGGCCACCAGGGTGCTGACGGGGTGGGAGTTCGACGATACCTTCACCTTCCTGGATCCGGATACCGGCCTGCCCGCCGGGAAGCTGAAGCAACATATGGCAGGGAACCCCGCCACCGAAGTGGCTACCGAACACGACCCCGGTGCAAAATCATTCACCTCCAAGTTCGGGGGCCTCACCATTGAACCCGCTGAATTTGCAGGAGGATTTCCCACGGTGGCCGCTGCGGAGAGTGAACTGGACGAGATGATCGGGATGATCTTTGCACGGCCGGAAACGGGGCGTTTCATTGCCCGCAAACTCTACCGGTTTTTCGTCTATCATTTTATCTCGGAGGAGGTGGAGAACGACATCATCGAGCCCCTTTCCCAGGTGCTGATCAATAATGACTACAGTCTGGCCGAAGCATTGAAGGTGTTGCTGAAAAGCGAGCATTTCTACGATGCGGACGACACGGTCACCTCCAATAACAACCGGGGAGCCCTGATCAAATCGCCCGTTGACCTGTTCACCGGACTCTTCCGTTTCTTCGGGGTGGAGTTTCCCGACCGGGAGACACAGGCCGAAGTATTCTACAGCGATATGCAGTATGTGGTATCAAAACTGGTGGACCAGGGACTCAATTTCTATGAACCTTTTGAAGTGGCGGGTTACCCGGCCTATCATCAGATCCCCGGCTACAACCGAAACTGGATCACCACCTATGCCCTGGCGCACCGCTACCAGGCCGGAGGAATCCTGATGAAGACCCTCGACGAGCAGAAAGAGCGCAGCTTTTCGCTCGACATCGTCCACTGGGTGGAGAATTCAGGGACCATTTCCGATCCCTCCGACGCGCTGGAGCTCATGGACAGCCTGGTCGACAATCTGTTTGCTGTGGATCTGACCCGGGAGCGTTACGACTACTTTCTATACACGGTTTTCATCGGATTTCCCGAGGAGGATCCCGCCTACGCCAGGGGACTTTGGAAAACTGCATGGGAGAACTACGTTTCCACAAGGGACGACACGGAGGTCCGTCCGCTCCTGGAGCGGCTGCTATCCGGCCTGATCGAAACCCCCGAATTTCAATTATACTGAGCACATGGAACGAAGACAGTTTATCCGGAATGTGGCCTATGGCAGTGCGGCCGGACTGACCCTGGGGGGAATCCCCGTGAACCTGCTGGGTGCCAACAGGGGATTGAAGCAGATGGCTGCGGCCAGCAGCAACGACAACGTGCTGGTCTTTATCCAGCTTCACGGCGGGAATGACGGTCTCAATACGCT
>CAZRZY010000038.1:0-33840 GCA_964604655.1 uncultured Bacteroides sp.
CAGGTCTGCCACATTCCGGACATTTATCGACACTTTTGGAGAATTAATTAAACTAGACAGATATAAAATATCAATCTATAAACTTTTTAGATGTTATTTCAGATTATTTGCATCTCTTCAAAAATGTTTATTATCCTTAATCAACCTAATTTATATAATAACCTGATAATTTAGGTCCTTTATCGTTTCGCCTGCAGGCTGTCTACCCATTTGCGAGGCATGTGCGCGAACTCTGCGAGGCATGTGTGCGAACTCTGCGAGGGATGTGTTTGAGGGTGCCTCCCCTATGCGAAGGGATATGGCCGAATGCGCCTACAATTCGTGCAAGCGAATTTCAGCGTATGAGGGTATATCCCGAGCCTGAGCATCCTGAGAAATCTCAGCGCATGAGGGTATATTCCGAGCACAATACTTTTCAGCGTGTCTGAATCTGAAGCAGGTAGCTGCCTTCTGCCTTCTCGGCCTTCACCTCATATTTCCAGGACCCCAAATATTGGTCCCTGGCCTCCTCTTTTATGGAAAGCGATTGGCTGAAAGTGATCTCGGCAGATGAGTTGATGGTCATCTCCTTGAATTCCTTTCCATCGGGATATTCCACCTTAATATAGATCTCCCCGGAACGGACTTTCCCATTAATCATACAGCGTATATTGGAGACCGACGCGTCCACATCGAAATCGCCCCTGGATGAGTCCGACCCTCCCCGGAAGCTGTTGCGCAGGGTGAGCTGGGTCTGTGATCCCTGATCACCGGTGCTGAGAAAAAATGCGTTTCCATCAGGAACCACACGCCATTCGGGTTCATCCGGGAAGCTGAAAACCCGGGCCGAACTCCGCGCCTGCCGCTCAAATTCTCTGACCCGCTCCTGGTTCATCTGCTCCAGTTTTTCTCGTTGCTTTTCCATCTCCTCCCGCTGTTGTTCCATCTCCTCCCGCTGTTGTTCCAGCATCTCCTGCCTGGCCTTGAATTCCTTCTCCATATGTTCTTTCTTCAGGTCCTCCTCATTCTTCTTTTCCTGACTATACGTGTTTGCAGGGATGATCAGCAGGGTGATCAGCAGAAGGGTGGCGACCGTTACAATCCAGTTCTTCATTATGAGATCTTTTTTGTTATGTTACAAAATTAGCACCACAACCCGTACATCTTGGTTAATGCAGTGTTAATGACAGGTTAACGGAGTAGGAAAGGTCGTATATTAGCATGGATGAAAAGCCGTTTCCTCATCGGATTATCCGCTCTGGCCCTGCTGGTGCTGGTGTCCGTACAGTATATTTTTATTACGGAAACCTATCAGACCAAGCGGGAGCAATTTGATTCCCGTTACGGCACCCTCATCAGACAGGGAATCAATGAATTCAACAGCCAGGACTATAGCTTTGATCTCGATTCCGTGTTGTACAGGCTGGATAGTATGACTCTTTTATTCCTTTATGCCGATGTCGACTCTCTGGTGGAGAATTTTGCGCTGCAGTTCTATCAAACCCTTCAGGATTACAGGGAACCTCTACAATTTCTGCAGCAATATATGGAAAAGGCCGGTGAAAATCCCGACTTTTTTTACCACCTCCATTTAAGAGATCTTTACCTGTTGGACATGGGATTCCAGGTTCGTCTTTACCTTGACAGCATTCTGCTCCCTGATGCACCCGAGGATGCACTGCTGGCAGTGACTTATACCCATGAACGTAATTTCTTCCGGGTCTCGTATGATCTTCTGGTGAGCTTCACCAACCGATCCAGTTTGATTCTGAAGGAGATGTGGCTGATCCTCACCCTTTCTGTTCTTACCCTTTTCCTTGTCTTCACCGTATTCTACATGACCCTTCGGAATATGCTGCAGCAGAAGAGACTTTCTGAAATGAAATCAGATTTCATCAATAACATGACCCACGAGTTGAAGACCCCCCTTTCGACCATTTCGGTAGCCTCCAGCTCACTGGGTAATCCTGAAATAGTCCGAAACCGGGAACGGGTGGGAGAGCTTTCGGGCCTGATCAAACGTCAGAACCGTCATTTATCGGAACTGATCGACAGGATCCTGGATATCCACATCTGGGAAAAAGATCAGGTAAAGCTTAAGAAAAAGGAGGTGACTCTGGAAAAGTGGATAGAACAGCTGGCGCTCGCCTTTCGATCCGGGAAAGAGAAAGAGGAAGCAGAGATCCAAACCGAATTGGATCTGAAGTACCCCAGCCAGAGGATGGATGAAGTGCATATGTCCACCATGGTCAACAATCTGCTCTCCAATGCAGTCAAATATGGCCAACCTCCCTGCAGGATTAAGCTTTTTGCAGGACATCAGGGGGAGCATCTGGTAATCAGCGTGTCAGATAATGGACCGGGGATACGAAAGGAGGAACAGAAGCATATCTTTGAGAAATTCTACCGGGGTGAACAACCCCGTCAGCAAGTGATCAAGGGCCTCGGTCTGGGGCTCTATTATGTAAAACAGATCGTGGAAGCCCATCTGGGTTCCGTGCAGGTGAGGAGTGCACCGGGACAGGGCACACAGTTTATCATTCAATTACCGGTGAATCATGGATCTACTGTTGGTGGAGGATGATATAGACCTCCAGAAAGTACTGGCCGAGTACCTTGAATTATCTGGTTTCAAGGTCTTCACCGCCCATCATGGGAAGGGGGGGCTGGAACAATTTCGCAGGCATCATGTCGATCTCTGCATCCTTGACGTGATGATGCCGGTGATGGATGGATTTACCCTGGCCGGTGAGATCAAGAAGCTGGACCCCTCCGTGCCGGTGGTGTTTCTCACTGCAAAAAACCAGAAGGAGGACAAACTAAAAGGTCTCAAGATCGGTGCCGACGATTACATCACCAAACCTTTCGAGGTTGAGGAACTGGTCATCAGGCTACACAACATCCTGAAGCGATCGGGAAAGAAAGGCGATCTGAACGCCTCTCTCGGTTGCCTGACGATCCGTTTCCATGACCTGATGATCGATGACGGGAAGAATAGTTATAACCTGACACCCCGGGAAGCGGAACTGCTTCGATACCTGATCGACAACAGGAACACCCTCGTTACCCGGGAACAGGTACTTAAGGAGCTCTGGGGTCAGAATGATTACTTCATGGGCCGTTCCATGGATGTTTTTATTTCCCGCCTTCGCAAGTACCTGAAAGCGGAACCATCCGTTTCGCTGGAAACAAAGAGGGGGGTGGGATTTATCCTGAGGGTATCCACCCCCTCTCCTGCATAGGTTTCTATTTCCTGACCATTCCTTTCAGGATCCTTTTGGTCTCATCACCTTTGATGGTGTCATAAACCACCGGTGTGGCAATGAAAAGGGATGAGTATGTTCCAACGATCACCCCGAGCAGCAAGGCAAAGGTAAAGCCCCGGATCACATCTCCCCCGAAAATGAAGATAGCCAGCAGTACAAAGAAGGTACTCAGTGAGGTACTGAAGGTACGGCTCAGGGTGCTGTTAAGGGCTGTATTGAAGATCTCCCTTCGCTCTCTATGTTTCTGAAGTCCTACAAACTCCCTTATACGGTCAAAAACCACCACGGTATCGTTAATGGAATACCCCACCACCGTCAGAATGGCCGCAATAAAGGACTGATCCAGCTCCAGTGAAAAGGGCATGACTCCGTGCAGCAGGGAGAACAGTCCGAGGACGATCATCACGTCGTGGACCAGGGCCGCCAGGGCACCCAGTCCGAACTGCCAGTTCCGGAAACGGAAAAGGATATAGAGGAAGATGATCAGCAGGGAGGCAAATATCACGATGATAGCCACCCGCTTGATGTCATCGGCAATGGTCGGCCCCACCTTGTGGGCGCTGATGATGTAGTCCTGCCCGTTAAGGAATGCATCCAGGGTCGCATCGCTGTCCAGATAGGGCTGAAGCCCCCGGAACATCTCAGCCCGGATGATGGAATCCGCCTCCGGACGATCGTCATCGATCAGATACTTGGTGGTCACCCTCACGGTGTTCCTTGAACCATAAGTGATCACGGTCGGCTTCTCTCCGAAGGTTTCACCCAGTTTATCCTGAATTTCGGCGGTTTCCACTTCCTGGTTGAAGGCGATCACATAGTTGCGGCCTCCCGAAAAGTCCACCCCCGTATTGAGCCCTTTAAAAATGAGAGAAGCAGCCCCTGCCATTATGATCACCAGGGAGATGCCATAGAAAATTTTTCTTGAACCGAGAAAGTCGATCTTGGTGTTCTGAAATGCGTTCCTGGTCAGCTTGGTATCAAAGGTGATAGCCCTGCCCTTGGATAGCATTCTTTCGTATACCAGCCTGGTCAGGATGATCGCACTGAACAGGGAAGTCAGAATCCCGATAACCAGGGTAGTAGCAAAACCTTTGATGGGTCCGGTTCCGAAGAAGAAAAGAATCAGACCGGTAAGGAAGGTGGTGAGCTGCGCATCAAAAATGGCCGAATAGGCATTGCGGTACCCGTCCTTTATGGCAGATTTCAGGTTTTTTCCGGCTCCCAGCTCTTCCCGGATCCTGTCGTAAATCAGTACGTTGGCATCCACCGACATCCCGATGGTCAGAACGATCCCGGCGATCCCCGGAAGGGTCAGCACCGCCTGCAGGGAGGCCAGCACTCCGATCAGGAAGAACATATTGGCCAACAGAGCCAGATCGGCCACCAGACCGGCTCTCCGGCTGTAGTAAAATACCATATACAGCAGCACCACCAAAAAGGCGATCAGGAAGGAATTCAATCCGTCTTTCACGGATTGTGCACCCAGGGAGGGCCCGATAATCTCGCTCGACTCGATCCTTGCTCTGGCCGGCATCTTACCCGACTTCAGGATATTGGCCAGGTCGTCCGCATCGGTCTGTGAAAAATCGCCGGAGATAGAGGAGCTCCCTCCTTTGATCTCCTCACTGACACTGGGTGCAGAATAGACCAATCCGTCCAGCACAATGGCCAACGCTTCTCCCACATTCTCTCTCGTCAGGTTTGCCCATCGTTTGGCTCCTTCCGAGTTCATGTTCATGCTTACATTAAACTCCCCTGTATAGGGATCGGTACCCACCCTGGCATCGGTCACATATTTGCCGTCCAGCGCAGGCTGGTTATTCCGTGTTGCCTTCAATGCATGAAGCCTCAGGAACTGCTGGGCTTCGCCGTCGGGTTGGAAATGCCAGGCAAATCTCAGGTCGGAAGGCAACAGCTGCCTGATCCTCGGCAGGGAGAGTAGTTCATTCACTTTGGCGGTGTCTTTCAGCAATACCACTCCCACCGTGGAACCGGGAATGAAATTCCGCTGGTTGTCCAGATAAGGGGTCAGGACCGCCAGCAGCGGATTCTCCCTCATGAACTGGGCCTGCTGGTCATCCATCACCTCTTCCGAATCTAGATCCGAGAGCAGGTCCAGGTCAGTGGTATCAAGCAACAGATCTTCCTCCGGAATATCCAAAAGTGATTCCTCCTCCTGAATGGATTCCGGCTCCTCCGCTTCAGCTTCCGGCTCTGTCTCGGTTGATTCTTCCGAAGCCACATTTAGCAACTCTTCACTCTGCTGCATTTCGGCAAGAAGCCGGTTAGCTTCTTCCAGATAGGTCCAGACCTCGGCACTCTGGTAGGTAGTCCAGAACTCCAGATTGGCTGTTCCTGTAAGAAGTTTGGTTACCCTTTCAGGTTCTTTCACCCCCGGCAGTTCCACCAAAATCCTGCCCTGCCTTTCCAGCTTCTGAACATTGAGCTGGACCACCCCGAAGCGGTCGATCCTGTTACGAAGTACATTGTAGGAATTGTCGATAGCACTTTCGGCCTCCTCCTTCAGGTAGTTCACCACTTCGTTATTGGTGGTATTAAAATCGATCTGTCCGCGGGTCTCCGGCGTCATGAAGAACTGGGCAAGCTGCGCTCCCGGATTGAGTTCTTCGAATGATTCGGCAAACAGGTTGACGAAATCGCTCTGGCTGTTGGTCTTCTTCTGACGGGCAAGGGCCATGGTTTCGGTGAATACCGGATCGGTAAGGAACTGCGGGGCGGCCAGTGAACGGATGATATCCTCTACGGCGATTTCAAGGATGACGTTCATCCCCCCTTTCAAATCCAGTCCCAGGTTGATCTCACGCTCTTTGCACTCCTGGTAAGTATAATTCCTGAACAGAACATTGTAAACTTCCTCGCTCTTCATGGAATCCAGATAGGAACGTTCCAGCCGGACGTCGCCATTTGCATATTCCCTGGCATCACGTTCTACCTTCTGGGCAAAAAACGTGAAAAGCAGCTGGTATACACTCACTAGTGCCAGTACAATCGTGAAAAACCTGATAGCACCTTTATTCTGCATTTTTAACTTGTTTATAGATAGTTACTTAATTAGCTTTTTCGAATAGGCCGCAAATATAGCACTATTTTTTCGCAACTGGGAGGGAAGAGACAAAAAAGTGCGCACCGTCCTCCACCTGGACAGTGCGTATTGATTTAAACCTATCTAATTATTATCCTGCTTGTTACATTCTATTTCTTGAACAGATTCATGTCATCCAGGACCTTCATGACCTTACGAACGCTATCTGCGGAGGTCTTCATCATCTTCTTTTCTTCCTGGTTCAGACTGATCTCGATGATCTCCTCCACTCCGCCACGGCCCAGTTTTACCGGGACACCGATATAGAGATCCTTCACTCCATATTCTCCATTCAGATAGGCACATACAGGAAAAATCCTCCGTTGGTTATCCACGATCGCCTCCACCATCTGGGACACGGCCGCACCTGGTGCGTACCAGGCAGAGGTGCCCATCAGGCTCACCAGTTCCCCCCCACCTTTCCGGGTACGTTCCACGATTTTCTGGATCTCTTCCTCTCCGAGCAACTCGGTAACCGGGATACCGCTGATGGAGGTATATCTGGGAAGCGGGACCATCGTATCACCATGCCCGCCCAGAAGCATGGCGTGAATATCGTCCGGTGATACGTGCAGTGCATCGGCCAGAAACGCCTTGTATCTTCCTGTATCGAGTATTCCCGCCATTCCGAATACCTTGTGGGGATCCTTGTTGGCAGCCTGGAATGCTGCATAGGTCATTACATCAAGGGGATTGGAGACAACGATGATAATGGCATCGGGGGAGTACTTGATCGCTTTTTCGGTCACATCCTTGACGATGATCGCGTTGGTCTTGATCAGGTCGTCCCGGGACATCCCGGGCTTTCTTGGAATTCCTGAAGTGATGACAATAATCCCCGATCCTTTTGTTTTCAGATAATCGTTGGTCGATCCGATCACCCGGGTATTAAAATGATTGATGGATGATGTCTGCCAGATGTCCAGTGCCTTTCCTTCGGCAAGTCCCTCCTTCAGATCCAGTAATACTACCTCATGGGCCAAATCCTTATGAGCCACCACATTGGCACATGTGGCACCCACGTTACCTGCCCCGATCACTGTGATTTTATTCATGGGAATAGGGTTTTTTCGATAATTTATTTTGAACTTGTTGACTTAGAGCGGAGATAAAAGTAATAAAAACTCCCTCATGGACCATTGTTTTAAAGCATATGGGCCGGTCTGGCTTGACTCGAACCGTGAAAATCGCTAAATTGATCTAAACTCCCTGACCCATGAAAATCGACCTGTCCAAATACCTGGATGATTGGTATAAGGAGGATCCCGCCAAACAGCTTTACCCCGGTCCGGTGGTGACTATTTCAAGGGAGGTGGGATGCCCTGCAAAGATCATCGCCGCAGTACTGACCGATGAGTTGAACAAACTCAAAAAAAATCAGGCCAAAAGTCATTCCTGGCGATGGATCAGTAAAGAGATCATGATTGAATCGGCCAAGGAGCTGCAGGTGGATTCAAGCCAGATTCAGCATATTTTCGATTACAAAAGTCGTGGAGTTCTGGAGGACCTGCTCCTGTCACAATCAAAAGATTATTACAAATCGGATCTCAAGATCCGCACAACCATCGCCAAGGTGATCCGCCGATTCGCCAACGAGGGAAATGCCATCATTGTTGGACGTGGCGGAGTGGCCATTACCCGTGATATTCCCAAATCACTTCATCTGTTTTTAGAAGCTCCCCTCGAATGGCGATGCCTGCGGGTCGCTGAAAAACATGAACTGACCATCGATCAGGCCAGGAACTATGCGCAGAATATCGACAAGAAACGATCCCATTTTCGCGATTACTTCCAGGGTAAAGGCAATGATTATACCCGCTTTGATATAAAACTCAATTGCATGACGCTGGAAAATAAGGAGATCGTTGATATCATTATCGGTGCCCTGAAGACCCGTTCCATGATCTGAAAGAATTGCTATTTTTACTTCTGCAATCCTTCAACCCAAACCGATGTCGAGAACCTATATCATTCTCTGCTCCCTCTCCCTGATCGTGTCCTCATGTAATCCTTCCGGTTCCCGCAAACCGGAAGCGACCTATCTTCCCGATTCAGTGCAGCTTCAGACCTCAGTCGAAGCAGCAGAGGTGATTTACGCACTTTCACTGCCTACGGATATTACTACCCTATTTGAGGAGACCGGCACAGGCTTCAATCCCGATCTTCTGATGCCCCTCAACCGGGTCCCCCTCTATGATAATCCCGGGCAGATGGCCCTGCTTTTGGGTAGCCTGGGAGTGGACCTGAGCTATTGCAAGCTATTTGAAAGGAGCACTGAATCGGCCGAGTGTTATCACCACATTGAGTTGTTGGCCGACCGGCTGGATCTGCCGGAGGAGATCTTCGACCTCTCCGATGTGCACCTTGAGCTCTACATCGAAGATCCTGACTCGCTGTCCATCCTGATCGAAAGGATCTACAGTGACGTGGACCGCTATTTCAAATCGACCGGGAAAGAGTCCCTTGCCTCACTGGCCCTGCTGGGAGGCTGGCTTCAAACCATGTATATCGGGGTCCATATTTTCAGTGAACACGGTGTACAGGAAATGGGTGACAGAATCCTGCAACAGAAGTATGCGCTCTACACGCTGGCCGGATTACTCTCCAACTACCAGGAATCTCTGGTGGTGCGGCGTTACATGCATTCCCTGAACAGGCTTAAGCTTCTCTACAGTGGTGTGGAGATTCGGTACTCCAGAGAGGGTTTCGAAATCAACCGTTCTGAACATATGTTCCAGGCCTCCCGTGCCGAAATCGAGGCACGGCCAGAGGTGATCGAACAGATCTGCCAGGAGATTACCCGAACCAGGAGAGAGATGACCCCCTGAAATATTCTGAAAAATCAGTTAACCAGGACCCTGCCTGTCATTTCCCGGGGCCTGTCGATTCCCATGATATGTAACAGGGTGGGTGCCACGTCGGCCAGGATCCCTTCCCCGATCTTTTCATAGTCGTCCGAAACCAGGATACAGGGCACCGGATTCAGGGAGTGGGCTGTATTAGGAGAATCATCTGAATTGACTGCATTGTCAGCATTGCCGTGGTCGGCTATGATCAATACATCATACTCCTCTTCCCGGGCCGACTTTACCACCTCGCCGGCACACTCATCCACGACCTCGATCGCCTTTCTGATCGCCTCATATACCCCGGTGTGTCCCACCATATCGCCATTGGCAAAATTGAGGCAGATAAAATCGGGGTGATCTTCCTTCATCGCCTTGATTACCGAATCCTTCACGCCATAAGCACTCATTTCGGGCTTCAGGTCATAGGTGGCCACCTTGGGAGAGGGGATCAGGATCCTGTTTTCATGCTCGAACACCTCTTCCCTTCCTCCGGAGAAGAAAAAGGTCACGTGGGCATATTTCTCGGTCTCTGCGATCCGAAGTTGTGACCTTCCGGCCCCGGCCAGCACTTCCCCCATGGTATGGGTTACATTCTCCTTGTCGTAGATGATATGAAGCCCTTTGAATGTGGCATCGTAGGGAGTCATGGTGCAGTAATGCAGCGGAATGGTATTCATTTCGTACCCCGGCATGTCCTGTTGTGTCAGCACCATGGTGAGTTCGCGGGCCCGGTCGTTCCTGAAATTGAAGAATACCACCACATCGCCTTTCTGAATGGTCCCCACCGGTTTCTGCTCCCCGTCGACCACCACGATGGGTCTTATGAATTCATCGGTAATCCCCTCATCGTAGGATTCCTGGATGGCCTCGACCACATCGGAAGTGGCTCTCCCCTTCCCGTGGACCAGCAGGTCATATGCCTCTTTGATCCGTTCCCAACGCTTATCCCGGTCCATGGCGTAATAACGGCCTACGAAAGAGGCTACTTTCCCGTTCGATTGTTCCAGGTGTTCCTGAAGATTCTGCATGTACCCTTTTCCGCTATGAGGATCGGTATCCCGTCCGTCACCAAAACCGTGCACAAATACGTTCTCGATACCATAATCACCCGTCATATCGCAAAGGGCATAGAGATGGTTATCCAGCGAGTGGACTCCCCCGTCGGAGAGCAGCCCCAGGAAATGGACCTGCCTTCCATGGTCCCTGGCATAAGTGAAAGCATTGACAAGTACCTCGTTCTTCTTGATGGACCCATCTTTGACGGCCATATTGATCTTTACCAGGTCCTGGTAAACGATCCTGCCGGCCCCGATATTGAGGTGCCCCACTTCAGAGTTACCCATCTGGCCGTCGGGAAGCCCCACATTCTCTCCGGAAGCGAAAAGTCTGGAAGAGGGATACTCTTTCTTAAGCCGGTCCATATTCGGGGTGGACACCTGACTGATAACATCGGTTTTATCCCCTTTGCCGATCCCCCAACCGTCGAGGATCATCAGAAGTGCTTTCTTATTGCTCATGGTATTTTACTTGTTTCTTAAAACAGGGTCACAAAGTTAATCTATTTGACAAACAATAGCTGAAGCGTGATGTTTTCTTTGTAATAGGAAAAAGGTAACATAACTCCTGTCCTGCATATGAAAGAATCAAAACCAGCCAATAAACTGATCCATGAAACCAGCCCCTATCTTCTTCAGCATGCCTACAATCCGGTGGATTGGCATCCATGGGGTGTGGAAGCCATGGAGAAGGCTTCAAGGGAAAATAAACTGATCGTTGTCAGTATCGGTTATGCCGCCTGTCACTGGTGTCATGTGATGGAACACGAGAGTTTTGAAGATCCAGGAGTGGCCGAGATCATGAACCGCCATTTTGTGAGTATAAAGGTAGACCGGGAAGAGCGCCCCGATGTGGACCATCAGTTTATGACCGTGCTGCAGCTCATGGGACAGCAGGGGGGGTGGCCCCTGAACTGTGTGGCACTTCCCGATGGCCGGCCCATATGGGGAGGCACCTACTTTCCGAAAGAGCAGTGGAAAGATGTGCTGGAACAGCTGGCCGGCCTTCACCGGGAGAGCAGTTCAAAAACCGAGGAATATGCACAAAAACTGGCAGAAGGGATCCGGCAGCACTCCCTGCTGAGGCCGGAGGTGGAAAGGACCCTTCCGTCAAAGGAGGAGACCCGGGAAATTGTCAGCCGGTGGGCCAAACAATGGGACAGAAAGGAGGGAGGAATGGCCGGTGCTCCAAAATTTCCCATGCCGGTCACCCTCGATTTTCTGCTCCACTACGGGACGATGGCGGAGGACGGGGAAGCCCTGGAATATGTGGAGCTGACCCTGGTCAAGATGGCCAGGGGAGGGATCTATGACCAGGCCGGAGGCGGCTTTGCCAGATACTCGGTCGATCCGCGCTGGAAAATCCCTCACTTTGAGAAGATGTTATACGACAACGGACAGTTAATCGGGCTCTACTCCGATGCGTTTCTCGCCTTCAGGAAGCCCCTTTTCCGGCAGGTAACGGAACAGACCATTGCCTTTGTGCAACGCGATTGGGTTTCTCCTGAAAAAATGTTTTACAGCGCTTTCGATGCCGATAGCGAAGGGGAAGAGGGCCGGTATTATACCTGGAAAAAAGAGGAACTCCAACAGATCATTGGAGGTGATTTCGAGCTTTTCGCCGATTATTACCAGGTGAATGAGAAGGGTCTCTGGGAACATGGCCGATACATTCTGCTGAGGAGCCAGGAGCCGGACGAGTTTGCTTCCCTGCATGGACTCGATCCTTCCCTTTTCAGGGATCAGGTATCCAGCTGGAACTCCCTTCTCCTGGAGGCCCGTGCCAAAAGGGTGTCACCCCTTCTGGATGATAAGCTGCTGACTTCCTGGAATGCACTGATGATATCGGGACTGGTCAAGGCTTACCGGGCTTTCGGAAATACCGGAACCCTCGATCTGGCTCTGGGCGCTGCCCGCTATCTGGCCTCCCGGTTCCGAACCGATGGTGGAACTCTGTACCGGAATTACAAAGGGGGAAGACCGTCGATCCCTGCATTTCATATTGATTATGCATTGTTTACTGAAGCCTGTCTGGATCTGTTTGAAGTGACCATGGATAGGCAATGGTGGCAGCTGGCCAGAGATCTGACCACCATTTGTATGGACAGGTTCCTGGACCTCTCTTCCGGAATGTTCCGGTTTACAGGGGGAGAAGGAGGATTGCTGATCTCCGATCACCTGGAGGAGCAGGACAATGTGATCCCCTCCTCCAACGGGGTAATGGCCCATAATCTGTTCCGTCTGGGTCACCTCCTGGGGGAACGAACCTTCCTGGAAAAGGCAGGTTCCATGCTGGAAAAGATGGGGGGTAATTTTGACAGCTACCCTTACGGATTCGCCCGTTGGGGCCGTCTCCTTCTACATACTCTCTACCCCTACCATGAATTGGTGGTCACAGGACCCGACTCCACTCAATATATCAAAGAAATAACCGGCGATTATCTTCCGCATACCCTGGTTGCAGGCTCCAGCGGAGAAGAAGAACTCCCGCTGTTCAGGAACCGGGTAGACCCCGCGAAAACCCGTATCTTTGTATGCAGGGATAACGTGTGCCGGTTGCCGGTCGAAAATGTGAACGATGCGAAGAGAATCTACCATCCTGAAAAAACTGAATGAATGGAAGGAAGCCGCCTGGAGGTTCCCCTATCTCCATACACGGAGCCACCGGTTTGCAAGGAAGTATGCAGCCAGGACCGGTACACTCATTTTCAAAGGGATGAAGGCCCTTGGGAAAGAGGCCGGGGAGACCGAACAGATGGCTCGCTCCTTTTTCAGGATTCTGGAAGCAAAACTTGATCTAAGTGGACGGACCACCCCTCCCACGGAGGCGGAGGTAAAGGAAGCCATCGAGCAGCTGAAAGACGTGGGACGGTTTTCAATTTTCACCACTCTGGTGATCCTTCCAGGCGGAGTGATCTCCCTGGTAGGACTGGAGCTGCTGGCAAGGCGTTTCGGTATCAGGGGATTTAACCTGGTCCCCTCCTCTTTTCGGAAAAATCACGGGGAAAACAACGGGAAAACGGACTAATTCGCATTCATTCCAAACAGGAATCTTTCTAGCTTTATTCCGGGAATCTAAAGACCCTGCTAACTAAAACGACTACAACGTATGAGCGGCTTCTTTGGTGCAATTTCCAGGAGGGATTGCGTGTATGACGTATTCTATGGGACCGACTACCACTCCCACCTGGGCACCAGGAGAGCCGGAATGGTTTTTTATAATTCTTCGGAAGGGTTCCAGCGAGCCATACACAGCTTGGAAAATGGATACTTCCGAAGCAAGTTCGAGGATGATGTTCCTCACTTCAGAGGTACCAGGGGAATCGGGATCATCAGCGATACCGATCCTCAGCCTATCCTGTTTAATTCCCATCTGGGTAGTTTTGCCATCGCCTCGGTCAGCCGCCTGGTCAACCTGGAGGAGTTGGAAGGACTCTTCCTTCAAAAGAGGAAACATTTCACGGAAAACTTTGAGGGCAATGTGAATCCCACCGAGGTGGTAGCGAATCTGATCTGCGAAGAGGACAGTTTTGTGGCGGGGATAGAAAATGTGTACCGCCAGATCAAAGGATCATGCAGCATACTGATACTTACCGAAAACCGAATCCTCGCTGCCAGGGATAAGCTGGGTCGCACCCCTGTGATCATCGGCAAAAAGGAGGGATCCTATGCAGTGGCTTCCGAAACCATGTCCTTTCCCAACACCGGTTACGAGATCGAATACTATCTGGGTCCGGGGGAGATCGTGGAGATCACCGAGGAGGGGTACCGAACGATCCGCAAGGCCGG
Organism: uncultured Bacteroides sp.; assembly: GCA_964604655.1. Taxonomy (GTDB): domain Bacteria; phylum Bacteroidota; class Bacteroidia; order Bacteroidales. Next base: position 14,042 of record CAZRZY010000038.1, read on the forward strand.
GAAGCGCATGCAGATCTGTGCGTTCCTCTGGGTATATTATGGTTTTCCTACCTCTTTCTATGAAGATATCAATGTGGATGAGGTGCGTTACCGGTGTGGTAAAATCCTGGCCGACAAAGATTCGGTGGAGGCTGATTTTGTATGCGGAATACCCGACTCCGGAGTGGGTCATGCCATCGGATACGGCAACGCCAACGGACTCCCTTACAAAAGAGCCTATTCAAAATATACTCCCACATGGCCCCGGAGCTTCATGCCCCAGAATCAGGATACGCGTGATCTGGTAGCCCGTATGAAGCTGATACCCAACAGGAGGGTGATCGATGGAAAACGCATCGTGTTCTGTGACGACTCCATTGTGAGGGGAACCCAGTTAAAGGAGACCACGCTGGAACTACGCGGTTTCGGCGCCAGGGAGGTGCATATGCGGATCGCCTGTCCGCCACTTACCTTTCCCTGTCCGTTCCTCAACTTTTCCCAGTCAAGATCGCCACGGGAGCTGGCCACGCGCAAAGCCATTCTGCAGCTTGAGGCAGAGGAGCATGACCTGGAATCCTATGTCAACCCGGATTCTGAAAAGTACCGGGCCATGGTGGAGCAGATCGCCGAAAACCTGGGGATCGATTCCCTTGTGTACCAGGAACTCGGGGACCTCGTGGAAGCCATCGGCCTTCCGAAAGAGCGGCTCTGCACCCACTGCTGGGATGGTTCAAGTTCGTTTGAATAATTATCAACCATCCGATGACTATTTTGACGGCATTTCCGCATAAGGGGGACAGGCCGATTCTTCGCTCAGCTGAGAAAAAGCTGTATCTTGTGACTTGACCCATCCTGACTATATGATCCCCACGAGAAATTTCGATCTGCTTGAAAGGTTAACCACCCGGTTCCCTGATAAACCTGTTCTTTCAGAAAAAACAGATGGCCGGTGGATATTCTATACCTCCGAACAGTACAGGGAGACCTCCTATCTGTTTGCATACGGATTGGTGCAGATGGGGCTGAAGAGAGGGGACAGGATCATGACAGTTACCCGGAACTGTCCCCAATGGAACTTCATAGATATGGGGATTTCCCTGGCGGGAATGGTGCATGTCCCTGTCTATACCTCCCTGAATAACACTGAATACCGGCATATCATGGAGCACTCAGGCGCCAGGATGGTCATCTGCTCCGACCCGAAACTGTATGAACTCCTGTATCCTGAAACCGAACAGACAGGATCCGTGAAGCATCTATTCTCGGTGGACCGTCTTCAGGGAGCAAGACACTGGTCAGAAGTAGTGGAACAGGGCAAAAACTCCGGACCGGAAATTAAAAAAGAGGTGGAACAACTTAAGGAAGAGATCCAGCCCGGTGATTGGGTCTCACTGATCTATACCTCCGGCACCACAGGGGTCCCGAAGGGTGTAATGCTGTCCCATGAAAACCTGGTCAGGAATGCTCTGGCAGCAGCGGAGGTCTTCCGGCTCACTCCCGAGGACCGTTATTTAAGTATCATACCGGTATGTCACGTGGGAGGCAGAATGGGTAACTATCAGACGCAGTATTCAGGTGCCTGTATCTACTATGCCGAAAGTATGGGGACCATCGCCCATAACCTGAGAGAGATCAGGGCCACGGGATTCGATGCGGTTCCCCGCATCCTGGAGAAAATATTCGACAATGTCATGTCCAAAGGCCGCTCACTCGAAGGACTGAAAAAACGGATCTTTTTCTGGGCGGTGGATCTGGGGCTTCAGTATGCGCCATTTGGTGCTAATAGCTGGTTCTACTACCGGAAGCTGAAAATCGCCGACCGGCTGATTTTCAGAAAATGGAGAGAAGCGCTCGGGGGAGAGGCCAGGCTGGTGGGATGCGGTGGAGCCAGCCTGCAACCCCGGTTGGAGAGGATTTTCTGGGCTTCCGGTTTGAAAATCATCAACATGTATGGACTCACCGAAACCTCACCCATCATTACGATCAACCGGCAGGAACCTCCCCTCTGCAAGCTGGGAACCGTGGGAGCCCCTATCGAAGGGGTGGAACTCAGGATCGGTCCCGATGGAGAAGTTTTGTGCAGGGGACACAATGTGATGATGGGATATTTCCGCGATGACGCCCTGACCAGGCAGGTGCTGGATAGCGAAGGCTGGTTCCATACGGGAGATATCGGCTATCTGGTGGAAAACAGGTTCCTGGCTGTCACCGACCGGAAAAAGGAGATTTTCAAGCTTTCCAACGGGAAGTTCGTCGCTCCTCAACCTCTGGAGAACCGTATCAAGCAATCGGCCTTTATCGATCAGGTCATGATCGTGGGTGAACATGAAAAGTTTGTCAGCGCCCTTCTGGTTCCTGATTTTACATTTCTCAAAGAATGGTGTGCGGAACAGGGTCTTCCCGTCAGCAAGGAGCCGGATGAACTGATATGTCTCCCTGAGGTGATGAAGACCTACAATCAGGAAATCGCCACTATTAACCGGGAGCTCCAGGAATGGGAACGCATCAGCCGTATCAGGCTGGTGCCTCATGAGTGGTCCCCCGGCACCGGAGAACTCTCTGCCAGCCTGAAGTTGAAACGGAAGGAGGTGGAGTCCAAGTATTCCGCTTTGCTGGATTCTATATACAAAAGGCAATCGTGAATATCCTGGAGGTTACGGACAGAAACAAGGCCAGGGCATTCCTGCGCGTTCCCCGGATCCTGTATCGGGATGACCCGGTTTGGGTATGCCCGCTGGATAAGGAGATCGAATCTATTTTTGATCCTCAAAAGAACGTCTATTTCCATCATGGGGAAGCCACCCGTTGGATACTGACCGATGAGAAGGGGGCATTGATCGGGAGGATCGCATCCTTTATCGACCATCAAACAGCCTTCGGGCATGAACAACCCACCGGGGGGATCGGTTTTTTCGAATGTATCCCCATGCAGGATGCAGCCCACCTGCTGTTTGATACAGCGAAGGGTTGGCTGAAAAGCAGGCAAATGGAAGCGATGGATGGACCTGTGAATTTCGGGGAAACAGATAAATACTGGGGCCTGCTGGTGGACGGATTCACCCACCCCTCCTATGAGATCGCCTACAATCCCCCCTACTACAGGGAGTTGTTTGAATCCTACGGTTTCCGGGTCTACTACCGGCAGGAGGGATTTCACCTGGAGGTGAAAAAACCTCTTCCGGAGAGGTTCCAAAAGATTGCGGCGTGGATCTCCAAAAAGCCGGAGTATGAATTCCGGCATTTCCAGTGGAAAGAGATGGACCGGTACATCCGGGATTTCGTCACCGTATTCAACGAAGCGTGGGGTTCTTTTAAGCAAAACTTCGAACCGCTGGAAGAATCCTACATCCGGAGAACCCTGCAGAAAGCCAGAGCGATCATTGAGGAAGAATTCATCTGGTTTGCATACCATCAGGGGAAACCCATTGCCATCTATTTAATGTATCCGGATGTGAACCAGATCCTCCGGCACCTCAACGGAAGGCTTCATCCGCCCGCTTTGGTTCAATTCTTACTTCTGAAACGAAAGAAAACCATGACCAGGGCCAGAGGCGTTCTGATGGGGGTGATCCCTGCTTTTCAGGCCCGGGGAGTGGAAGCCGCCATCATTCTTCACCTTTCGGAGGTATTTAAGCGGAAACCCCACTACACCGAAATCGAGTTTTCCTGGGTGGGTGACTTCAATCCAAAGATGCGAAAGATCTTCCTTTCCGTGGGCAGTGTGCCCGCCAAGGAATACATCACCTTCCGGTATCTGTTTGATCGCAACGTGCCTTTCAGACGGTATCCGCTGCCGGAAGAAGAAATCAAAGAAAAAGCAGAATGAAAAAGTAGTCGGAGATATGACCTATGATGTAATTGTTATCGGAACTGGATTGGGAGGACTCACTTCAGGGGCTAAATTAGCCAAAGAAGGAAAAAAGGTATTGCTCATCGAGCAACATGACCGGCCTGGCGGATGTGCCACGACCTTCACTCGAAAGGAGTTCACCATGGAAGTGGGACTGCATGAAATGGACGGTCCGGTTCCGGGAGATATAAAAAGCAGGATATTTGAAGATCTGGGCATCCACAAGAAGGTGATGCTCCTGAAGGTTCCTGAATTTTACCGCTTCATTAACGGCAGGTACGACCTGGTGATCCCGCACGATATGGAACAGGCCAAGGTGGTCTTGAAATCATCCTTTCCGGATCAGTCGGATGGGATAGACACCTATTTTCATCATCTGATGAATGCCCGCAGGATGGTGGTGGCCCATAGGAATAAACCGGACAGGAGCGTGGGAGCCTATCTGGACGAGATCCTGACCGACCCTGATCTTAAACTGGTATTGCTCGGAAACCTGGGCTATTTTCACGATGATCCCTATTCTCTTTCCTGGCTTTATTACCTGAATGCACAGGGGAGTTACTACAGAGGCCGCGCCAGTTTCATCAAAGGTGGTTCCCAGGTGCTCTCCAATGCTCTGGCGGCGATCATCCTGGAATATGGGGGAGAGGTCAGGCTCAATAGCATGGTCACGGGTATCGGAAAATGGAGTGAAGGTCGCCGGGAGGTGGAATCTGTTTACACTCGCGGCAGGGAGAAGGGCCGGTCCCTCAAAGACCATGCTGCTCAAATCGTGGTCAATGCGGCAGTGCCTCAACTTGCCGCCACCCTCCTGCCCGTTCATGAGAGGAAATCCCTGCAGGAAGCTATCGGTAAAAACCAGGTGGGTGCTTCCTTAATGACCGTCTACTTCGGCTTTAAGAAACCTCTCCGGGAGATCGGCCATAAAAACTACTCCACCTTTGTTTTCGATGAATCGGTCCGAAGCCCCGCACAAATCCTGGAAAATAACCGTGGTAACTTTGCTCAGAGAAGCTTTACTTTCGTTGATTACAGCCAGATAGATGCCTCCCTGGCTCCGGAAGGAAAAAGTGTGGGGGCAGTCTGCTGTATCGACTACCCCTCCGATTGGGAGGGACTTGACAGGGAGGAGTACAGCCGCATGAAGGAGGATGTGGTGGATACTTTCACTGAACGATGCGAAAAACTGATCCCAGGTTTCCGCGACTCCCTGGAGTATGCCGAAGCGGGCACCTCCCTGACGGTGAACCGCTTTACCAAAAATCCAGGGGGCGCTGTGTACGGATTTGCCCGTCGTCCGGATCTTTCGACGGAATATCTGCACCAACTGCCTGATCAAATCCACCTGGCTTCGGCCTGGGGGAAATACGGAGGCGGGTATTCAGGGGCGATGATCTGCGGTTACCAGACCGCCAAAGAGCTACTGAGATCCATGTAGGATCTTCCTGCGGACGACACTTTCAATGGCACCCTGCCGGGCTACCCCGACCACATAGACTCCCGGTGAGTGGGACCTCAGATCATAGGAGAGACCTTCCCGGAATGTCCGTTGCACAACGACCCTGCCGCTCATATCCATCAGCCGGAATATAACGGGTCCGGTGTGGCCATGGAGCCTGAGTTGCAGGAATCCGTTTTCCTGGTACAACTGCAGGTACAGATCCTCCGATCCGTCCCATATGTATTCCATCCGGGACAGTGGTACGGAAGAGCCTACCATGAGGGAATCCCCTGCCCCCATATACCGCAGCTTCATGGAGCTGAATCCCGCTACATTACGGGAAGTGGCATAGGGACCCTGGTCGGCAAATCCTGTTTTAGTTCCTGTATTTTCCAGCGATACCAGGGGAAAACTGCCTCCCACACAGGTGATGTATGCCTGTCCTTCTGAGGTATAGCCATACTCTGCCACCGTATTACCGGTCAGGTAGAAACCGAATCTCAGGCTGTCAAGCAACATGGCATAGGGCAGACCCGAAACCGTATTCTCATAAAAATCACTCTCCAGAAATGCATTGGGCATCCAGGCAGTGGTTTGGAGCAGACCCAGTCCCGGCTGAAAATCCAGCAATCCCCGGTAAGAGGTGTATCTGGATTCCCTGTAATTCTCCACCACCGTCCGGCCTGCAAAACGTGCATTGTCCCCCACAAAAAAGGAACAGGATCCCGGCAAAAACAACTTCTCTTTCAGCAGGTTTCCGTTCTCAGTTGCCTGAAGGAATCCCATGAGATCGTAGTAGCTGTTGGAGACGAACAACCACTTTCCGGCCTGGTCGATACGTTTTCTGACCTCCGGATCCTCCCCCGATCCGAACACTGCCTGGATAATCTCCACTGCCGGCACATTCAGGCTGGAAAGCCTTGTGGCGATATCCTCCGCCCGCTGCAGTGAGCTACCGGTGATGATCAGGATGGTATCCCCCGGCAATCCGGGAAGATCCGCAAAGCGCCGGAAAGCTGTTTCGGATGGATAGTCGCTTCCTGAAAACAGGACTTTCACCCGGCGGTTCTCCTCCTGAAGGGGTGGGATCACCGTCTCTTCCAAACCACTGACGGATCCGTCCTTCAGATCGATCCTGTTCCCGTGAAGAAGCTGGGTCACCTCCATCTGACCGGTGCGCAGGTACTCCCTGGTGGTATCGAAAGGCAGGGCCTGATCGAGGGTCTTGAGAAAACTGACCGCTCCTGTACCGTAGATGGTGGCCATCCCGGAGGTGTCGATGCAGATTGCCGTATGGTCATCGATCCCTATTCCGGTGGCCAGCTGTCCTGTCTCCCGGAACCAGGTGGCCATGAAACTGGGAAGCCGGCCGAACCTTCCCCGCTCCACGAAATGAGTGTCGTAGATATAGGGAACGGAAAAGGTCTCCAGGAAATCCCCCGCCAGAGTGATCTGGGAAGAGTAGGCATGAAGCAATGCCTGGCCCGGATCCACTGAAGCCACCTGTGCCGTATAGATAACCGGGGAAAGAATGACCGTGCCTGCCGAGGTGCCCGACAGGACCCCTCCCCGGTCGTAAATATGCTGCAGTGCCTCCTCCGTTCTGGTTCCCCTGTACCTTTCATAGTAGATCGACTGGTCCCCTCCCTTAATAAAGATCCCGTCACAGGTGATCAGTGATTCGTAGAGCTCCTGTCTGTCTGCTGTGATCCGGTCGGGAATGATAAAATAGCGGGCTTCTGCGGCGCCCAGGCTTTTAAAGTAATTGGGGATCCAGTCGGTCTGGTCACTGCTGTAGCTGATGATCCCGATCCTCCCGTTGGGGGCGTTCTCCACTACCCAGCGGTAGGGTGCATCGCTCCAGCCTCCCTCACTCTCTCCGGCACCTCCGGCAAGCATTAACCGGCCCTGCGACATCACCCCGGCTGCTCCGGCCGTAAGCAGGAGCAACGACCATAACCACCTGGCACCTCTGATTCTCTTCATTCCCCTCATCCCTTAAAATTGAATCGTTTCGCCCGGGAGATACACACTCAGATGAAGATGGGTACCCCCCAGCAGCCCATCCGCCTCACGAGTCACCCCGGACGGGTGCTGTATAACGATGATCTGGCTCTCCCCGATGACCTCACCCGTCTGGCCGTGAAAAAGAAGGGCAGTGGATTCATCGATGCCCACGCAGATAAACTCCGGGTGCTCCAGTGCCACTGAAATCAACCGGTTCATGCGCTGGCGCCTGATGAAATGCTGGTCCACGATCAACTCTTCCACCAGTCCCAACCCCTCTTTCAATTCCATGTTATCGGCTTCAATGGTGGGGAATTCTCCGGTGTAAACCGGATGCTTGAACTGGTCGCCGGTAATCATCTTTCGGCCCATCACGGCAGCACCGGCACTGGTCCCGGCAATGGTGGCTCCTTTCCGGTAAGCTGTTTTCAACGCTTCTTCCACGGGTGTCCCGTGGATCCGTTCCATAAACCTGCCCTGACTGCCACCCGACAGGTAGATCAGGGAAGCGTTCTCGATCCAGCTTCTTACCGAATCGGGATCGCCCAGAATATTCCGGCTGTTGAGGGACCGTATCGGGTCCACTCCCAGCTCCCTGAACTGTTTCGAACTGTAAAATGCAGCGGTATCCTCTTCCGCGCTGGCCAGGGGAAGGATCAGCACATATCCTCCCTGCCGGACACCCGATTCTTCAATGAGCCGCTGGAGCATGGCCACGGGCCTCTTTCCCCCGCCAATAATAAACAGCTTGCCCTTCGGGTCATCCTGACTCTGTCGACGGACATCCTGCGGATTACAGCCAAACCCGAAGAGAACAGCCAGAAAAATGATCATACCTCTTTTCATTGGATTCCTGTTCTATTCATAGGTGCCCCTTCGAAGGAGCTCCCCGTTCCGAACCAGCGGAACACCCCCGGCCAGCAGATCCCTGATGGTATACTCCGGATCCATTATGACCAGATCGGCGTCCATTCCGGCAGCGATCATTCCCTTCCTTTTCAGTCCCAGGATCCGGGCCGGATTGGAAGTGACTGTTGACAGAACCACATCCAGCGGGAGTCCCTCATCCCTCACAGCGTCCACCAGCTCTCTGAACAGAGAGTCGGGCTGACCCATCTCCAGCCGTACCAGGTTCCCCTGCACATCGAATTGTGGTAAGGAACCGTTCCCGTCGGAGGTCATGGTGATATGCTCCGGCGGAACCCCTGCATCGAGCCATTCCCGAAGGGCTCTGGAGGGTTTTACCTCATATTCCGGAAAATAGGGCCAGGAGCTGGTGGTCAGATCCAGATATCCCTCCCTGCCATAGATCTTGGCATCCTCAAAAATATAGCTGTTCCGGTTGCAGTGTGTGGGAAGAAACTGCTTGAACTGCAATTCACTGGCTTCCACAGCCTCCCGGATCGGGCGGAACGGATCCCTGGCATCCCCAATATGGATATTCACCACACCCGACTTTCCTCCCAGCATGGCCCCTACCCGGCTTTCGGCGGCGATCCGGATCAACTCGCCGGTACTGGGGTATGAACTGCGATGATCCGAGAGGGCGATCTCCCCCACTCCGATCACCTCCTCGATCAGGGAGAGGTCGCGGCCCACCGATCCGGTGATGGTGGGGGTAGGTACCTGGTAGGATCCGGTGTACATCCAGGCCGATACACCTTCGGCCCGCAGGGCTTTCACCTTCATTAATACAGTTTCCGGATTCCTGGTGATCCCGTCCGTCCCCTGGCAGCCAACCACGGTGGTAATACCACCTGATAGCATCTGGCTCAGCTGCATCTCGGGAGTGCGGGTGGATGGCCCTCCCTCCCCGCCGGCTCCGGCAATATGCACATGACCGTCGATAAGACCGGGAACGAGCAGCTGTCCGCGGGCATCGATCGCGTGGACTTCCAGGCCGGCCGGGTCGATATGGTCCTCTATGGAAAGGACCCTGCCACCCGCCACAAGCAGGTCTTTCTCTCCCAGTGGAAGGGGTGCGTATATGGTTGCACCCTTGATTAGTACAACAGCGTCTGGATTCATTTCCAACCTTTTTTATGAAGAATCAGAGGGATGCCTCCGCAGCGTTCTGCCATGGGACATCCCTCTGATGTACATTTCAACGATCGACGATCCTACTGCAGGACCAGTCGGGTTACCCGGGCTTCACCATCCACAGAAGCCTTCAGGAAATAGATCCCCTTCTGCAGGTGGGAGAGGTCCAGATCGATCCGGTCCTGACCTGTTGTACGGTCGATGGGGGTCCGGTAGACCACCTTCCCGATCACGTCGGTGATCAGGAGGTCGCCCTCCAGAGCCGCTTTCCCGGTCATCCTGACCGAGACCTGTCCCATGGATGGATTGGGAAAGACCGACAATCCAAACGCTTCCCTCCCGTTGGCGGGAATGCCGGTGGAGGCGTCGTTCACCAGCATGATATTATCCACCGCCAGGTTCGATCCGCCGGCAGCGGCGTTGGGCACACCGGTTTCCGGATTGGTGTAGAGGTCGGTGATCAGCACAAAGGCGATCCACACCTTCTGGTCGTACCAGCCGTCCGGGGCGCTGGGGGTTATGAGCTCCTTCAGGTTGATATCATAGCTGGAGAGCCCTTCTCCCGGTCTTCCCACAGTGGCCGACCAGCTCTCCGGAGCCACTTCGATGACAATGTTGGCCTCCGACTCGAAATAGGAGATGGTGGGCGTCACACCATCCACGGCTGGCGCGATCAGAACCATATAGTCGTCCGGATAGTTCCCCGAAGAGGTGGTGGACATGGCCTGCCAGCTCAGGGTAGTATTCCCGCCCAGTTCAACGGCCGGAAGGATCATCCAGTCATCCACTCTCTCGGTATTCTCCATAGTCACGTATGAAGAGGCCATGGCCACCTTGGTGCCGGCCAGCTCGGGACGGCCGCTGGTGGTCACCACCCAGGCACTGTCCTGCCAGCGCTCCTCTCCTTCCGCCTGGGGATGCCCGTCGTTGTTGATGATCACCCAGGTGTCGGGGATGGTCAGGAGATCCTCGAAATCTTCCGAGAACAGCACCGTCTTGCCGGCTGTTGCCACGGTGACCGTAACCACCCAATCCTGGGCTGTGCCGTCCTGTGCCGTCACCGTGTAGGTGACCGGCGAGGTGAAATCCTGGGCCACACCGCTCTCCGGTGCCAGGGTAGCATTTTCCGAAACGGCAATGGTGGGGACCAGCGCCGTGACATCGGTTCCGCTGGGTACTTCCACCGCCACGGTATGATCTGCAGCAGACACCACCCCGTTTACTGCCGGATCCAATCCTTCCAGACGGAAGGTAACGATATCATTTCCGGTGGAGGCAGCCTCTTCGGTGACGGTCACCACCCAGTCCTGGGTCAGCGTATCGGCTTCCAGGGTATAGGTCACCGGGCTGGTGAAGTCGTTGGCGGTCACGCCGCTCTCCTGTGCCACATCGCCCACCTTGGCCGTTGCACCCTCGGTCAGGGTGTAGGTGGCCACCAGGGAGGTTTCGTCGGTGGCGAACGGGACGGTCAGCGAAACCGTATGGGCCATCTTGTCGATGTCGCCTTCCACCATGGGGTCGAGCCCTTCGAAACTGTAGGAGAGGAATTCCGGTTTGCCGGAGGGTGCCATCCACTCCTCGAAGCTTCCGTTGGGTATGTAGTTGGTAAGAGTATCCTGACCCACCATATAGCGGGCATTATCCAGCCAGAAGGTGGCCGATCCGGTCCAGCTGGCCGAGACGTCGTAGATGCGGATGATCACGTATGCCTGAACGGCGGTGTCGGGAACCATGCCCGAAAGCGAATAGGTCTGGAATTCGGCATTATCCGTCGAATAGACATCCGAGGTGACATTGGCCCCGTCGCCCTCTTCATCGATGAACCTTATGCGCTGGTTGATTTCGGCACCCGCATCGTTGTCCAGGATATCGATGTTGAAGGTAAAGGTATCCATGGGATTCACCGCGAAGGTATCGCTGACGAAGTAGGGTGTGCCGGTCTCCTCGAAAGTGATCTTGGCCGATACCAGTCCGTGGGTCATGGCCCCTGTTTCAGGCTCCACCACAATGGGGATGAAATCGGAAGGGGAATCCTCCATCCAGTCCAGCAGCACCGACCCGGGTTCAAATACGGGGGTGGCCCACTCCTCGAATCCTCCATTGACGATCAGGTTGGTGGCTCCTCCATCCTCGGAATAGGAAGCATTGTCGAGCCAGAACTCCCCCGAACCATCCCAGTTGTCCGAAACATCATAAATGCGGATGATCACATAGGCTTTCACCGCATCGGCCGTGGAGGTGTCGGCGAAGGTATAGGTTTTATACCCTGCGCTGTCGGTGGTAAAGACCGGGGAGGTGAGGTTGGTTCCCTGCCCCTGGTCATCGATGAACCGCACCCGCTGGTTCACCTCCACACCCGGGTCGTTCTCCAGGATATCGATGGAAAAGGTAAACGGGGTATCGGCAGTCACATCGAAAGTGTCACTGACAAAGTAGGGGGTGCCTGTCTCCTCGAACTCGACCTTCAGGGCCCTGGATCCTTCGGTGAAGAAATCGAACTCTCCCCTGAGAACGATCGGGATGAAATCGGAGGGAGAGTCTTCCCCCCAATTCAGCGGCTGCCCGCTTAGCGCAACACCGAAAGCGGCAAATACCATTGGGAGTAGAAATTTTAGTTTCATAAGCTTAAATTTAAATTGGTGAACTGATTAGATTAATTAGAGGATGAACAATGAAAATTAACACCTCCGGCCCTAATAAAAAACATGATTAGGAGCATACAGGGACAAATTTAGGGGATTTTTCCCGATTTGGTTCTAACTTTACCCCATCCTATCCCTGAAAAGATGAGAAAACTGAGCTGCTTTATCTTCTTGTTGCTATTAATCCCCATGGCTGTTTTTGGACAGCGAACGATTACGGGGAAAGTGATCGACGGAACCACCAACGAGCCCATGACCGGTGCCACGGTACTGATCGAAGGATCCAATACGGGGACCACCACCGATCTGGACGGAACCTTTTCCCTGGTTCCCACTTCCGGGGATGATGTGCTGGTAGTCAGTTTCGTGGGCTATCTCAAACAGCGGATCCCGGTGGGTGACCGGACCCAGTTCACCATCACCCTGGAGCAGGATCTGGCCACCCTGGAAGAGGTGATCGTCACCGCTATCGGCATCAAGAGTGAGAAAAAGGCACTGGGTTATGCGGCCCAGGAGGTGGGAGGGGAAGATATCACCGCCGTTCAGCAGACCAATATCGTGAACGCTCTGAGCTCCAAGGTGGCCGGAATCAACGTGGTCAGTTCTTCGGGAACCCCCGGTGCTTCTGCCGACATTACCATACGGGGAAGGTCCTCCCTGAGGGCGGACGGGAACTCCCCGCTCTTCGTCATCGACGGGGTACCCATCGACAACAGCTACGAGGGGAGCTATGTCTACGATTATGCCAACCGCGCCATCGATCTCAACTCGGACGATATTGAATCGATCTCGGTGCTGAAAGGAGCGGCCGCTTCGGCCCTCTACGGGATCCGGGCTGCCAACGGAGCCATCCTGATCACCACCAAATCGGGAAGAGGAGGATCGGGGGAGCGCACGAACGTCTCATTTAAGACCTCCCTCGGATTCGACCAGGTGAACAAGCTTCCACAAAAACAGAATCTCTATTCCCAGGGCAGCAGCGGCAACTACTCCGGCAGTTCCAATACCAGCTGGGGCGCCCCCATCGAAACCCTTCGCTACGACGGTTCCCCCGATAATCCGAAGGATCAGAACGGCTTTATCGTGGATGAAGACGACCCATCTGCCACCGACCAGCGGGTGATCCCCTACGACAACGTGAGCGGCTTTTTCGAAACTGCCATGACCTCCAATACCTATCTGAGCATGAGCGGTGGGAATGATAGAGGCAACTACTTCTTTTCAGCAGGACACCTGCAACAGACCGGGGTCGTCCCAAAAACCAGTTTCAACCGTTCTTCCTTCAAGATGACCGGCGATACGAAGCTCTCGGAACGGCTTTCCATCTCGGGAACAGCCAGCTATACCCACTCCAAATCGGACCACGCACAGCGGGGAAGCAACCTGTCGGCCGTAATGGTGGGTCTGATGCGCTGCACGCCCACTTTTGACCTGACCAACGGGTCGGATGATCCCGCCAACGATCCATCGGCCTATATGTTCCCCGACGGAACGCAGCGTAACTACTACAGCCAGTATGACAATCCTTACTGGTCGGTCAACAAGAACAGGGCCAGCTCGGAGGTAAACAGGGTCATTGGCAATACGCAGGCCGATTACACCATCACCTCATGGCTGAAGGCCATGTACCGGGTGGGGATCGACTTCTACACGGAAAAACGGAACGCCTTTTTCGACAATAATTCGAGCGATACTCCCAACGGTTATGTAACCCTCAGCACCTACGATTTCACCGGGATCAATTCCGATTTTATCCTGACGGCTGACAAAGATCTGACGGAGAATATTCGCCTGACAGCCACCGTAGGCCATAACTATTTTACCAAGAGCACCTACACCAACAGCCAGAGGGGTGATTCACTGATCCTGCCCAATTTTTACAACATCTCCAATACGGCAGTCACCTCAGGAAGCGATTACGAGACCAACTATAAGATTGTGGGAGTGTATTACGATGTAAGGCTCTCCTACAAAAGTATCCTCTACCTGAATACTACCGGACGGAATGACTGGTCGTCCACCCTGGCCAGAGGAAATAATTCGTTCTTCTACCCTTCGGTCAATGCCAGTTTTATCTTTTCGAAAGCATTCGGGATCGATGAGAACGATTTTTTCAACTTCGGGAAATTGAGGGCTTCCTGGGCCCAGGTGGGGAACGACGCCCCCATCTACTCTCTGCAGGATTATTATACGGCCATCGAAGGGGGGATTAACGGACAGACCTCTTTTGCCACCCAGCGAACCATCGGGAACAAAGACCTGGATCCCGAAACCACCACCTCGTCCGAGATTGGGATGGACCTGCGGTTCTTCCAGAACCGGCTGGGGCTGGACATCGCCTACTACCAGTCCCGGTCCATCGGTCAGATCGTGGAGGTACCCGTCGCCTACTCCACAGGGTTTGACCGGATCCTGATGAACGCAGGGGTGCTCACCAACCGGGGAGTGGAGGCCCAGATTTTCATCACCCCGGTGGAACGCAACAACCTCACATGGGATATCATGCTCAATTTTTCCAGGAACAGGAACATGGTGGATGAACTGCCCGAGGGGGTTCCCCTGCTGGAATTCGAGACCACCGGGGTGAGCAGTACCCGTTCGGTGGCCATCGAGGGTCAGCCCTACGGGGTGATCTACGGGACACGCTTCCTGAGGAACGAGGCGGGTGAAGTGCTGGTGGGGGACAACGGATATCCGCTAGTCGATGTAGTCTCGGGGGTGGTAGGGGATCCCAACCATGATTATACCCTGGGGATCGGCAATACACTTTCCCTCGGAGGTCTTTCGCTGAATGCACTGATCGATATCAAGCAGGGTGGCCAGATGTATAATGGTACGCGCAATGTGATGCAGTACCTGGGAACCCATGTGAGCACAGAGAACCGCGAGGAGGATTTCATCTTCCCCGGGGTCAATGCCAATACCGGTCAGCCCAATGATGTGGCCGTCAAGCGGGATGCCAGGTACTACAGCTCCCAGGGAACCCTGGCCGGTCTTTCGGAAGCAGCCATGGAGGATGCCTCATACATCCGTCTGCGGGAGGTGAGTCTCTCCTACAGTCTGCCGGGAAAATGGCTGGAGCGTACGCCCATCAGCGGTCTGAACATCGGTGTCAGCGGCCGGAATCTTCTGCTTTTCACCGAGTATTCGGGGATCGATCCCGAGACCAACCTTTCCGGCACCTCCAACAGCCTGGGACGGGACTATTTCAATATGCCCAACACCAAGGGCTACATGTTTAACCTGCAAGTTTCTTTCTGATCTTAAACTGGTACGGATGATGAAGAAGATGTTCTATAAAAGCCTGGTGACTGTTCTTGCATTCAGTCTTTTGTCAGTATCCTGTGAACTGGAGGAAGCCAATATCAATCCCAACAGCCCAACCGAAGTACCCCCCAATGTCCTGCTGCCTTTCAACCAATCGAGGCTTGCCCGCCTGATGGCCAGTACCCCGCAGGTAATGGCCGGGATATTCATGCAGTATTATGAAGGGGTGGACAACCACCCCCTGCAGGTGCAGACCTACACCCTGAATGAGGCACTCTATGTGGACTGGGACTGGAATGACTATTACGACGGTCCCATGATCAATCTGCGGAAGATGATCGAGTTCGCCGAGGAGGACGGATCCTATTACTATACGGGGATCGGGAAAATTCTGATGGCCCTCTGCCTGGGGAATATCACCTCGGTGTGGGGTGATGTGCCCTATTCCATGGCGCTGGAGGGATCCGTGGAGCGACATCCGGTCTATGATGATCAGCAAACCCTCTATGAGACCATCCAGGAGCTCCTGGACGAGGGGATCTCCGACCTGAACCAGGAATATGAAGGAGTCAAGCCCTCCGTGGATGATATCCTCTACGGAGGAGATGTGGAGAAATGGAAGGCATGCGCTTATGCCCTGAAGGCCCGTTACTACCTCCACCTGACCAAGCGTACCGGGGATCTTACCTTCGATCCTGCGGAAGAGGCACTGGCACAGATCGGGATGGCCATTTCATCGGGCGAGGAGGACCTCATCTACCCGTTCGGCTATTCCGCCTCGGAGTATAATCCGTTTTACTCCTTCACCCTGCTGAATTATATTCTTCCCAACAGCACCTTCACCGGACTGATGAGTGTTCTTAACGATCCGCGGAGAGACTTCCTTTTCAAGAAACGGTTCGGGGTCGCCACCCTCAACGGGAACTATTTCACCTCCTCCAACAGCCCGGTCCACATGATCACCTACCACGAGGTGAAATTCATCGAAGCCGAAGCACGGCTGCGGATCGATGAGAATGATCCGCAGGCAGAGGCTGCCCTGAGGGAAGCCGTTCGTGCCAGCATCCTCAAAATCACCAATGAGACGGTCGATGCCGCCGACCTGGATGCCTACCTGGATGCCAACACGGTCCTGACCGGATCGTTCGATGAGAAGATGAAGCTTCTCATCCGGCAGAAATACCTGGCCCTCTTTTCCAGTATCGAGTCGTGGACCGACTACCGGAGAACCGGGTATCCCGAACTGACGCCCAACGACGGGGGTGACCATAACCAGAACCCGGGCGGGGCCATTCCCCGGAGGTTTGCCTATCCCCAGACCGAACGGCTCTACAATCAAAACTTCCCCGACGAGTTGCCCACCCTGCAGGACCGGTTCTGGTGGGATATGGAATAACCGGATTCTCAGAGCTGCAGAAAGATCAGCAGCTGCATGGAGTGGTAGAGTCCGTCACCCGGTATCAGGTGGAAATTCCAGCCGATCTTCGACTGTATCCGGGGATCCCTGAAAGGATCCAAAAACAGGTCCGCCCTTGCATAATTGCCCGAGCGGTAGAGTGGATCACCGTATTCCAAAGGAGGAGGATCGCCCCGGTAATAGGTTCCCCTCACACCGAACAACCCCCTGCGGATGTCCAGCCTGGAATACCATCCGTAGGACCACTGGTTGGAAGCGGGCCGGGCCCATTCGTAAGTTCCCAGAAACCCGGTGGATAGCTCCAGTTTCTGAAATCCCTCCAGTGCAGGGAGATCCGCAAGGTCCGCCCCTCCCAGAACCATGACCGACCCGTCATCCCGGATCCGGTTCAGGTCGGTGGGTGAGGTCATGCGTGCCTGGTGGTACCGGGTCAGATAGCTCTCCAGGAAAAGGAACCGCCAGCCGGCCCGGACGTCGATCCCTGCCAGGATCGCTTCCCGCCTGGCCGTATCGGCCCTTCCCATCCAGTCGACCCAGCCGTGGATCCAGCCACCGTTCCATCGGTATCGGACCGACCCCCCCTCCACATTGGGACGGTAGTACCGGAGAGTATCGGTGACCAGGACTATCGGATAGGAAGACAGGGTTTCGCCGGAAAAGGAGGCGTCGCCGGAAAAGGAGGCGTCGCGGGAAAAGGAGCCGGCACGGAACTGAAGATGTTTTCCCAGATACTGATAGGAGAGATCCAGCTGCGGCCTCACCCCCAGCAGATCGCCACCGTATTCATACATATAGTTGATTCCTGCCCTTACCTGGTGAAGGGTATCCAGGTGGAAAGCTACACCGGGATTGATCCTGGCCCCGAAAATGGTCTGATGGTGACCATACTCTGTGAAATACTCCCGGTTATCAAGGATCTGGTCGAATCCCAGATAAAATCGGGGTGACTGGGCCATGAGCAGCGCAGTTCCGGGTATCAGCAACGCTATAAGCAGCCGGATCCGTATCATGGGGAATGGTTCAGCCACCAAAGGTAGGGAAATGTGAGAATATCAGGCCAGCTCCCGTAAGGCCGTTTCGGTGCGCTCCATGTAATTATCCACCTGGCGGTCTGATTCGAAACCGATAATCATCATATCCACACTTCCCAATCCCAATACAAACCGGAGGGAATGATCGATCTTTGCACTCTGGTCCCTAAGCTCACCGTTGCCCACCAGCTTCATGCCGATAATCCCTTTTCCGGAGTTGTGCAACCGGTGGATCACCTCCACCACCTCCTCCGGATCGGGTTTATCCATGGAGAGCCCGTATGGATTGATGCGCACATGGATCACATCGACCCATGGATCGGCCAGTGCAGCCTTCATGGCTTCCAGCGAATGTACCGAAACTCCGTGTGCCCTGATCACCCCCTTTACTTTCAGATCGTCCAGCAGTTCCATCTGTCGGCGCATGGAATCGGTCCAGTCGGAATCGACCATACAGTGGATCTGAACCAGGTCGATATAGTCGGTACCCAGCTCCTTCCTGAACCGGTCCACCACGATGGGAGCATCGGGCCTCTCCTTTTCGGGAATTCCCCCTTTCCGGGTCCAGATCTTGGAGGTCAGCAGCAAATCTTCCCGGTCCATGGATTGCATGGCTTCAGCAATGATATCATGGGTGCCGTAAGTGTCGGCACAGTCAAACATCCTGAAGCCCCGATCGTAGGCATGCCTCAGGATTGCCACACTTTTATCCCTCTCCTGCCGGGTGAGGAAGGAGCTCCGGTTCCCGGCCCAAACCCCCGTTCCGAATCCCAGCAGGGTGGCCTCCAGCCCTGACCGGCCCAGCGGAACCTTCTGCAACGGATTGGAGGTGGAAAATCTTCTGGAACCGCCATAGAGAGGATTCTGCACCATCAGGTGTGCTGTTCCAAGGGCCAGGGCCCCCAGGAACTTTCTTCTGTGCATATGGAAAGTGGACATATGAACTGATTTTGATGCCAAGTTATGGCATATTCCCCTACTATTCAGTTAAAAGCCTGTGAAAAACTAGGGCATCCACATATCTTGCGGGGTCAGTCCGCATTCACCGACCATCTGGATGGCGTAATCCATTCTCCCCAGATCATCGGCACCGCCGTTGTTGGTACCGAATGTGAACTTCACTCCTGCTTCTTTGGCCTTCCTGATGAAGGTCGCACTGGGGATACGGTTCCGGTTATTGATCTCCAGGGCCACCCGGCTGTCGGCCAGAGCTGTTACCACCGCCTCGATCCGCTCATCCGTCCACAATTCATCATATCGACCGGCAATCTGTTCCGGAAGATAGGTGGGATTCACATAGATGTCGATGGGTTCGGTGGTGACGATCTTTATGATACGGTCCACCAGCTGATCCATGAAATCCTGGGGGTCGCCAATCTCTGTCTCCTCCGGTATCCAAAGGCGCATCCGCTTGCCCGCATCATTGGTCCAGGTCATGGCATCGGTGAATACATAATCGAACCGCTCCCGGCTCTCCTCACCAAAGAGATCGAGCCATTCGCGGCCTTCTGCCTGCATGGCATGCCAGGCAAGAGGGGTAGGCTCGAAATCATCCAGGTATGCTTTTAATTCTTCATCGGATTCAAATCCCATTTTTAAGCCGCAATTCACGGCAATACCATACGTAAAGCCATACTGGCGTGCATGGGCCAGTGCCTCTTCGCGGGTCAAGCGGGTTTCCTCACCCGCATAGGTGGCCCGCAGCGCTTCGACGAGCAGGTCGATATCGAGCTCGAGGTCCTGGTCGGCCAGTGACTGGCCGATGTCCATGCCCACGGTGTAGCTGAGTCGCTCTTCCGGCGTTTCCAGCTCCTGGGCGACGGCGCCGGCAACAAAGGATGCTGCCGCCAGCCCGGCAGTGATGACTCGTATGGTACGCATTGAATTACTCCTTCAGATTCGATGAGGATGGGTGGTCGGGAATCGAAAGCTACGACCAGTGCCCAACCCGGTAGTTCACGTCGCGGCATTCTAACAGAACCGATCTCCCTGCTGCCCCGGCGGCGACACGCAGGCCCGGCTCAGCCGTGTTGCTTGACTCTGTTAGGGTGTTGTAGTAGAGTAGTACACCAACACGACGGACCGAACCAGGAGACTCGCGATGTTACCTTTCGTTAGACACAAG
>CAZRZY010000039.1:0-33739 GCA_964604655.1 uncultured Bacteroides sp.
CTGGAACCAAATACCCTTGCAACAATGCACGGATCCTCATACAATGGTAATTGTACTCAGGCACTGTTAGATCTGGATAATGTACTGAGGGAGGTTTGGGAGGAATGATTAATTTAACAAAAAAACTACTTTTTTGTTATAGTAGATCGGGTTTTATTTCTGAAAAACTACGAATAGGATGATCTCGGTACAGGAATATAAACCTTCTTCTCTCATGGAACCCTACGTGGAGTGTTACACACGGGGAATATTTAATATCCAGAGTGATCCGAATGCAACTTTTCCTGTTGTTCCCAGTGGTTGCCCTGAGCTTATCATTCATCTGGATGACCTTCATTGCAATGTTAATGGAAAGGAAGAATGGATCAATTCCCCTGATTATTTGCTGATTGGGTTATTTACCCGTGTTCATACTGTGCGTTTTCCTCACAAGGTTCCCGTTTTTTCCATTCGATTTAAACCTGAAGCGCTTTACAGCCTTTTCAAGATTGAGGGTGCAGAGGTCATGGAGAGATATGAAGATATTACATCCATACTCGGTTCTACGTTTCGCCACTTTTGCCACCAAATTCGCGAAGAAAAGACTACGGCTGAGATGATCGCTCGTACAGAGGAGTTTCTGATCTCTAAAGTCGGACGCTACTATAAGAAAAAAGACTATGTGATGCGTGCGGCTGAACTCATGCGTTATTCCGACATTACCAGTATAAAAGAAATTTCAGATGAGGCATGCATCAGTCAGAGGCAGTTGGAACGGAAATTCAGAAACGTGATTGGAGTTAGTCCTAAGCATTATTTGCGACTTCTTCGCATCAACAGGGTTATCAGATTGATTGAACAGAACCAGCCTGTGGACTTAACATCTGTTGCTTACTACTGTGGATATTTTGATCAGGCCCATTTTATTAACGATTTCAAACTGATTGCCGGTCATAAACCAACAATCTATACCAAAGGGATACAACAATTCATTGTCCATCCTGGACTTTATTCCGTTGATATGGACCTTATGCAATGATAATCTGGGGAAAGTCTACATCCATCAATTAACATTAATTAATAACCTTTAATTGAATAGAAATGAGTAAATCAGCGATAAGTGTATTTATTTTTGGCATCTATTTAGCAATTAACGGACTGTTGCTTCTATTTGTCCCCAATTTGCTACTAACATCTCTAGGAATTGAACCCACTAGTGAAGTCTGGATAAGACTTTCAGGAATTTTGCTGATGGCTATTTCTGTGTACTATTTTGTGGGGGCTAAATATGAAATTATTGTGGTTTTTAAGGCCACAGCCTTCATTCGTTTTACTATTATTGTATTCTTCACAGCATTCGTGCTTCTTGAGTTGGTTTCTCCTGGTATAATTATTATTTCCGCAATTGATTTTATAGGAGGAATATGGACCTATGCTATGCTAAAAAAAGAAGGGCATTTTAAGAATACTTTATTGAAAAATTATGTAACTCGAAATTATTAAACGAAATACCATACACACCAATTTTGGTTAACATTGACAAACATTTGAAACGATATTGCATTCAGCTTAAGAGATCATATATACCCCTGATATTACAATTATTTAGCTAAAATGCCCCTAATGAGTTACAGAATCATTCATATATTTACCCCTGATATAAAACATTAATATGTATTTTGAAAGGAAAATATATGGAAGACTTCTTGAATGGAAAGCTTCTGAGCGCAGAAAACCATTGATCATCATAGGTTGACCTTATCTATCCGTTTCTCCAATTTCTAATCCCTGTTGAGGTTAAATCCGGACCCCAGGGAAAATTGCGATCGTTGCATCAGTTCATGGAAAGGACTAATCATTCCTACGCTTTTCGATTGTTGGCAAATACATATCATGAAGAAAAAGTAAAGATTCCCGGTAGCAAACATTTCACACTTTACAATCTGCCCTATTTTCTTGCATCAAGATTTCCTGAATATTTTGACTGGATTGCAAAAAATGGTGAATGATCGTAGCTGATGTAATCCATTTATTATGGAATTCTCATTTTTGGTAAACATTGGTAAACAATTGAAACGGATCTGAATCATATTGGCCTTCGAGTAACCAACTCTATGATAATCTTATATATTATCCGATTTTTAAAAAAATGTGGGGGAAATAGTAAAAAAATTCCGGGGGAAATAATAACAAATAACCCCTGATTTATTGCAAATAACTGTCCATTATTGCGCATACCCCAAAATTTCACTCTGAAATTTTGGGAACCAAAAGTTCGCTGGCTTTGGACCATATTCTGATATCATCATTTGGTGCATTCAGACCGTTCATTAATAATTGGTATTAACCCCCAGGGTAGAAGCCTGGACCCTCTTTTCTGATGCAAAGCGTCGGTGAAATTGACTTCAGCGCGTTTATCAACGATTCAGGGCGTTCATCAGCACTTCAGCGCGTTTATCAACGATTCAGGGCGTTCATCAGCACTTCAGCGAGTTTATCAACGATTCAGGGCGTTCATACGCGATTCAGGGCATTTGAACAAGTCTCAAAAGACATATAATATCTTGCTATTAACCTTTTAGATGTCATTTCAGATAAATAATATTTGTAGACGAATGTAAATTATCTACAAAATACTTTAAAAGTATACTAAACAGATATAAAAGGTCTCTCTACCCGCGTGCAGCCCTCATAACCAATTAATAACCAGTCCATAACCAATTAATAACCAGTTCATAACCAGTCCATAACCAATTAATAACCAGTCCATAACCAGTCCATAACCAATTCTGACCCTTTTCTGACCCTTTTCTGACCCAATTCATATCCAATTCATATCCAATTCATACCTTTTCCAAGCAGAGATGCCTAACAACTTATGGCTCTGCATTTTGCCTTCACTTTCCCGATAGGCCATCGCGGTTGCAGAAGCCACCAGATGAAGCACGTCTCGTCCCTCCAGGGTGTGCCTATGGCCCTGGTCAAGATTTAGAACCACTACACTGTCTGGTGAAGATTTAGAACCACTATACTGTCTGGTGAAGATTCGGGATTTCCGGATATGGCAAAATCGATCTGATAGTCCTGGGCACTGCCAGCTATCGAAATCAATGCAATGAAAATAGGATGGGACTTTTCATCGGTTCAATTGTTGGATCAATAAAAGATATGAAAAAAATGGCCAGTATGCACAGTTGAAATCCCTGTAATTGAGCCTGTATCCAAAATATCAGCCTCCTCTAATAAGAAACATCGCTGCAAATATCCAGACCCTTCAGGTACCTGTCAGGGAAGAAGAGTCGCTTTCGGCATTTTATTGTGCGGAGAGTTGCACCGTGGGTAATGGCCTTAAAGAAGAGGGTACTTTCACGGGTTTCACGATCAAACAACTTATCTTTTAACTTTACCATAGTCCACCGTATATCTTGAGCCTAAAACCCGTATATCTTGAGCGTAAATATACGTCATATACGGGTGATCGTCATGTGATCGCCTTAAAGACCGAACGGCTTTGAATCCCACTTGCGCATTGGCTTCGCCGAGCTCGCAGGCTCGGTTCCCCGCAGCTCTGCTGCGAGGGTTAGCGAGCACAAATAAAATGAATACTGGATCGAAGCTCTGCTTCGAGGTTCTTTAATTATCGGGTATGGGTGTTATCTTACTGTTTTATTCTCCGTTATGAAGAAAGTGCTTTTGTCACTCCTCCTGTTCAGCCTGCTGATGCATGCGTCTGCTCAGAAATTTGAAGGCCTGGCACTCACCCCACCCATGGGCTGGAACAGCTGGAATTACTTCCGGTGTGACGGGATCAGTGAAACGGTGATCATGGAGATGGCCGATACCATGGTGAGTACCGGCATGAAAGATGCGGGCTATCAGTATATAATTATCGACGATTGCTGGCAGGTGGGCAGGGATGCGCAGGGAGAGATTATAGCCGACCCGGAGAAATTCCCGTCAGGGATGAAATCGCTAATAGACTATGTTCATGGAAAAGATCTCAAGTTCGGGATCTATTCCTGTGCGGGGACTCAAACCTGCCAGGAACGGCCGGGCAGCAGAGGATATGAATTTCAGGATGCCCGCACCTACGCGCAATGGGGCGTGGATTACCTCAAGTACGACTGGTGCCATACGGGATCGCAGGATGCGATCGCTTCGTACACTCTCATGAGAGATGCCATCTTCGCAGCAGGCAGGCCCATGGTATTCAGTATCTGTGAATGGGGGCTGAGCGAACCGTGGTTATGGGCCCGTGATGTTGGACACCTGTGGCGCACCACTGGTGATATCCGCAATAACTGGGATATTCCGGATGCCAAGGAAGGAAAAGTATGGGGTGGAGGGGTGATCATCAATCTGGATATGCAGCATCTGCTGGATGAATATTCCGGCCCGGATGGCTGGAAGTTGGCAACGGGGTGCTGACCGGGGAGGAGTCGAAATCGCATTTCAGTCTCTGGGCAATGCTGGCTGCTCCTCTGATAGCCGGGAATGACCTGAGGAACATGGATCAGGTTACATGGGAGATCCTGACCAACCGGGAAGTGATCGAGATCGACCAGGACAGACTGGGAATCTCGGCAAAGAAGGTCATCGATGAGGGAGAATTTGAAGTATTTGTGAAGCCGCTGCAGAATGATGAATTGTCTGTATGTCTGTTTAACCGGAAAGAGATGGGGGTGGATCTGGTGTTCGACTGGAAACAGCTGGACCTGGACCAGGTATATCAACTGAGAGACCTCTGGCTCCATAAAATGGCCGGATCCACGGATGATCCGCTCCGTTGTCACATTCCCCGGCACGGTGTGAAGCATTTCAGGCTCTTTCAGGCTGACTTACAGACCAATTGAAAATTTAAAGGTTGAGCTATGGGGATCAGAAGGATTCTCCATGCCGTTATCATCTTCACAGGGATCCAGTTCTCCATCTATGGACATGTCATATCGGGAAGGGGCTCGATACGGATAATGGAGAACCGGTCCCGTTTGCAGATGTATATTTCAGCAACTCACAGAGAGGAACCTCTGCCAGTGAGAGCGGATACTTCACCATCGATGCCTCTGGATATCAATGGTCAGGGAGCATTAACACATACTTCGGTCAATGATGCAGAAATTGTGCTGGATCAAATGCGCGGTGGCCCAAGAAAGGTCTCAGACCGGATTCCCGTATACGCGCTTCTCACCGATCCTCCTCTTGGCCGTGTGGGCCTTACCGAGAAGGGGGCGATCCAAACGGGAAGGCGTGTGTTACGATCCACCCGCTCCATGAGCCAGATCAGCAGGGCCAAAGAGATGGGTGAGACCACCGAATTTGCCAAGTTACTGGTCGACGTGGATACAGACCAGATCCTGGGAGCCTCTATCCTGGGTCCGGGGGGTGATGAGATCATCAATATGTTCACAGCCATCATGCAAAGCCTGATCCCATGCCGGGAATACCGGAAAGTTGTACTGGTCCACCCAACCGTGTCGGAACTGATGCCCTGGATGCTGGATGGGCTGGAGGAAATCACCGTTTAGGCATATGGACTGGGCGACGGGCTCTCCAATAGGATCGTTCCCACCATAGTGGGATTCATTTTCTGGCCGCTGCTGTGTTGATCGGCTATTGATTGCCGTGGTTCGCTACAGAGCTTTCAGGAAATCTGAAGCTGTTTGGTAGAAATCTTCAGTTATAGCCCTGGAATCGATCTCCCGGAACAGCCATACATTTGGATTTTCGAACGTGGTTACCCTGACTTCTTCTGCCCAATCCGGATAGACCATCGCGCCAATCAGGCCAAGGTCCCAGATGGTCCTCTCATAACGGCCCCCGTCCATATGATGGTACCAGCGGTCCACCAGAAAATCAGCCAGGGGATGAATCCCCTGCATTCTTTCGGCAGTAGTGGCGAAATCAAATGTCATTTGAACCGATACCGAATGGGGGATAATGTGCATCTCCACGTCGGAGGAAAGCATCAGGTCGGTAGCCTGGGGATCCATTACCGCATTGAAATCGATCCTTTTAGAAACCCCGCTGCTAAAATCGTAGGAAAGTCCCAGCCAGTAAACCTCGATCCTTTCTGAAATCGATGGATCTATATAAAGGGCCGAAGCCACGTTGGTAAGGGCTCCTATGGCCACCACCGTCAGTTTCTGATCCGGTGGCATTGCATGGGCTTCCTTTATAATCCCGTATGCAGCCGCCGAATGTTGTGCCTTATCCCCCCAGTCATACATTCTGTGCATTCCTCCCCGAAGGGTCTTCACACGGCCGTTCATCTTCAGATAACTGACCAGGACCTGGTTCAATCGGTGGCTCTCTTCCATCGTCTGATCCACCGCCCACTGGCTGGACTGCCACTGGGTGGCATTCAGCGCAATCACCTCCCAGGAAGGCTCCACAAGTGCCCGCACGATAGCATACAGGTCGTCCACCTCGTTGCCCGTGTCCGCATCCAGGATCACTTTCCGGGTCTGACCATTCAGTTGGAGGATACACAGGGATACCAGCACCAGCATCGTTGTTCTTATAAGTTGCATAGAGAGAGAATTTTTTACCTAAATTAGAAAAAGTCCGGAAGTTGCAGGAATAATGTCTCTGGAAAAGTTTATCATGTATAACCCCAGCTTATTCCCGGCTATTCCTCATAGATTATATCCACGATCATGCAGGGAGTTGGATGGAATGACCGGTATAAGAGCTACCAGCGGTAATTCTGGAAAAATTGCCTACATTCATGGTATGATCTCCTACATCAACCCAACAGAACTCAGAACATGAAAAGAATATGGAGTATTCTGGTTTTTCAAATTCCACTCCTGATCCTGGCGCAGGAATCACTACAGTTGAATGAACAGGGGTATTTCCATACCCCCGGTCTCGATGTCACTTTCTTCAGCGATTATTATCCGGAGGGTCACCAGTCGGGCCTGACCATCATTCAGCATGGAACCCGCGTGGCAGCCAACGGTGATCTGCGCCTGGAGCCCAGCCCGGGACAATGGTCCCCGGTTCCAAAAGGGGGAAAGCGGTTGATAGACCGGAAAAATCAGCAGATCAGTCAAACCCTCTGGTTTCCCGATAGCAGCAAAAACCGCAGAGGATTTAATCCGGTCATATATCCCGATCTTCAGCTGACCTACCAATTGCATGTCACACCCCTGGAAGGGAATAGTTTTAAAATATGGGCCGATCTGAAAGAACCTCTTCCGGAGGAATGGGTGGGAAAGGTCGGTTTCAACCTGGAGTTTTTTCCCGGTGACCTGTTCGGGAAATCCTTTCTGATAGGCGAGCGATCGGGGATCTTCCCCGACCAGCCGGTGGGACCCCTGACCACCTTTGACGGGGAACCGCTGACCGCACCACTGGGAAAAGGATCTTCACTGGTGATAGCCCCTGAAGCGCCCCTTCAGCGAATACACATCGAATCGAAGAGAGAGCCCCTGGAACTCTGGGACGGCCGCTTCAACCACAACAACGGCTGGTTTATTGTTCGAAGTACCCTCGCTCCGGGTGTCACCGAAGGTGCCATTGAGTGGATCATTACCCCCCATACGGTGGATGACTGGAGCTATCAGCCGGTGATCCAGGTGTCTCAGCTGGGATATCACCCCGGGCAAAACAAGAAGGCTGTTGTGGAACTGGATCCTTCCGACAGGGTCATGGAAACCTTCCAAATCTACCGCCTTGAAAAAGAAGGAAGGGTAATGGTAAAAGAAGCCTCCACCCAATCCTGGGGGAGATTCCTGAGATACGAATATGCCACACTTGATTTCTCCTTCGTCACAGAAGAGGGGATCTACCAGATCGGATATGGAGAACAGCTCTCCCACCCCTTCCGGATTGCCCGGGACGTATTTGGTCATGCTGCATGGCAACCAACCCTGGATTATTACCTGCCTGTACAGATGTGTCACATGCGGGTCAATGAAAAGTACAGGGTCTGGCACGACCTGTGCCATATGGATGATGCACGAATGGCGCCCCATACCCCATTCCATTTTGACGGGTACCGCCAGGGTGCAGAGAATTATACCTCTTATAATGCACTGGACCCGGTACCCGGGTTAAACAGCGGTGGCTGGCATGATGCCGGAGACTACGACCTTCGGGTGGAATCCCAGGCCGGGACCGTCTGGTTACTGGCCCTGATGATGGAGGAATTCGGACTTGAGCATGATGCTACCATGGTTGACCATGAAAACCACCTGGTAGAGATCCACCAGCCCGACGGGATTCCCGATGCCATACAGCAGATTGAACACGGACTGGCTGCCATCCTTGGTGGATACAGGTCGCTGGGCAGACTCTACCGAGGAATTATCTGTCCGGAGAAACGGCAGTATGTGATGCTGGGCGATGCCGCGGCCATGACAGACAATCTGCCCGGGAACGATGACGACCGCTGGGTGTTTACGGAAGAGAACCCGGGAAGGGAACTGAGGGTGATTCCCGCTCTCGCTGCTGCGGCCAGGGTACTGGAACCATATAACCCTGAACTGGCAGAAGAGTCGATGCAGGTGGCCCTGACCCTTTGGGAAAGCGCATCGAAGAGCGAAAGTCATCTGTCCGGGAAAGTATTATCACTCTCTGAACTGATCCTTTCCACGGAAGAGGAAGAATATATGGAAACACTGATTTCCATGAGTGAAAAGGTAGTCGGGGAGATCGATGACTGCGGTTGGGCCATTGGACGTGTTTTTGAAAGGATAGAGCATCAGGGTTTCCGCAGGGAGGTTTCAGGTGCTGTGAAAAAATATCTGGAAGGCATTCATAATCAGCAGGAAACCGATTCTCCATACGGTGTTCCCTATACGCCCAACATCTGGGGAGCCGGATGGTCCATCCAGCGATTCGGAGTAGAACAGTATTTTCTTTACAGGGGATGGCCGGAACTGTCCGGAACCGATTTCTTCGAGAATGCACTCCATTTTATTCTGGGGGTTCATCCCGGTTCTAATAATGCATCCTTTGCATCCGGGGTCGGTTCTAACTCCATTATGGTGGCATACGGAGTGAACCGGGCAGAGTGGTCGTTTATCCCCGGAGGAGTGGTATCGGGGACCGCACTGATCCGGCCCGACCTGCCCGAACTCAAAACCTGGCCGTTCCTCTGGCAGCAAACGGAATATGTCATGGGTGGCGGGGCCACCAATTATATGTTCCTGGTCCTGGCGGTGAACCAACTTTATAACCCCTGATCATCCACGGCAGTGACATTGTAAAAATCGTTCCCGGCTTTCGTGGCAATGACTGTATTGCCCTTTCCCCTTTCACGAATTACACGGGCAATCAACTCTTCCGAATGGCCATATCCGTAAACATCAGCGGTATCGATCAAAGTGACTCCCGAATCCAGTAGTGGATACCATGGGCCCTCTGTTCCCTAGTTGGTTAAATTTTATCGCATTACATCATCTAAGCACTTCCACTTATTAATCAGACGCCCTGGACACCCTGCTTCCCCTACCCCTGGTATCGAATGTTCTTAATGAGACGGGACCGTTCACCTCCGCCGGTCCTTCGTACAGGATAGAGTGAACATCCGGTTCCGATCCGTCTGTGGTATACCGAATAACCAGACCCGGAAAATCCACATTGGCATGGAGCACTCCGTCCCTGACCACCGCTCCCGGAGGAGGCAGGCGGTAATTATACCCGCCATACAAACCATCCAGCCGCGGCATTTCTCTCTGGCCCATCAGATTGGCGAACCGGTTCCAATCCTGTTGCATCGCTTCGATGCGATTGTCCAACTCCTCGATGGATCCCCACGAAGCTTCACCGCACCAGGCACGCTCAGCGAACCCAAGCATTTTTGGCAGATAGTAATATTCCGCCATGGTCCCTCCCCGGAGGGTTTCGCTCCATAATTCGGCCTGCAGACCTATAATGTTTTGCCTGGAATCAGGTTTCAACCGCTCCATCCCGGCAAAATCGACTGCGGGATCATATGGATTACCGTACCTGTCTGCAAGGGTGGACTTATAAACATCATGTGGAACAAACTGGAAGGCATCCCTGGTATCTACCAGTCCTCCCCAGTATAATCCTGGCTCTGCCGGATGATGGTTGTAGGCCAGGTCAAAGTAGAAGTTGGTCACATTGCAAAGCACCACCGGGTATCCTGCATTGGCCAGCCTGTACCCCAGGTCCAGATTCTCCAGGATACTGTTCCAGACGTAAGGGATCATCCCCTTTCCTGCAAATTCAGGATTGGGCACCCAACGTCCCCGGCTATTTTTGATCATGGCAATCTCTTCCCATCCGGCCGTGGTCAGCCCTTTTTTTCGCAGAATCCCGAAGATACGGCCCCCGAAATACGACTGCAGATTGGCTGGTCCTCCCTGCAGAGGTTGTTTTTCCAGGAACTCCGTGCAAACAGGGGATTCGGTCCAGGCACCATTCGGCACTTCGTCTCCCCCGGTGTGAATCATATCCAGGGGGGCTCCCGCTTCCTCATACATGGAGAGAATCTCATCCACCACCTTATCGAAGAAGCGGTAAGGCCCTTCCTGGCAAACACAAACCACATTATCATCATAATTCTGTGCAGAATTGTAGGCTGATTTATCCTCCGGATCGATCAAACGGTATTCCCAGGCCTCGTCTTCCAGGCCCGCTTCCATCAGACTGTCATACCTTGCCTCCATGGCGAAGATGGCCGCACGTGCATGCCCCGGGAAATTGATCTCGGGGATCACATCCACATGGTGATCCCTGGCAAAAAGCAGAAGCTCTATGAACGTATCCCTGGTGAGAAAACCGCTTCCATAACTGGTTTCCGGATACGGGAACGGACCCGACCCGTAGGCCGGGATCAGGTGATCCTTGCTGTCGGCAGTATGTCCTCTGAAAGCCCCCACCCTTGTCAGCTCCGGCAGGGAGGGAATCTCCAGACGCCATCCCTCATCATCGGTCAGGTGCAGGTGAAGCTTGTTAAGTTTATAATGCGACATGACCCTGATCAATTTCTTGATGGAGGCCGGATCGATGAAGTTCCGGGCGATATCCAGGTGAAAACCCCGGTATTCGAATTCCGGACTGTCAGAGATGGAAGCCGCCCCGATCTGAAGAGTGGTCTGCGGATCGGTCCACGCCTCCGGAGGAACCAGGGCCATCAGGCTCTGTATGCCATAGAAAATACCTGCCGCACCACCGCCGGAAATGACAATGCCCTCCTCCTTACTGGCTTCCAGTTCATAGGACTCCGGCTGCATTCCGGCCTGAAGGGAGGTGGTCAGAAGAATGATGGAAGGTCCTTCCTCCTGGCTCATCTTTACTGAAGGGCTATTCTCAAGCACCTGCCCCAACATCATTTTCAGCTGATCGGCCTCTCTGTGGAGCTCCTCCTCAAAATGAATGGTCCATCCCGAACCCAAAGTGATCCGTTCCGGTCCATACTCCTCCCTGAACGGCCTGGGAATAATTTTTCCCTGATCCACCGCCAACTGGCAGGAAAGCTCCCTGTTCTGCGAATAAACCCATCCGGCATCCGGCCATGGAATCGATGAACTGTCCGGGAAGATATTTTCGATGGAAGGGAAGGGAGCCACAGTGTATCGATCGAAGGCTAATGACTCATTGACTCCTGTTTCCATATTTCTGAATACCACATAGGGCCCTTCCGGTGCTTCACACTCCTTGATCAGCCAGCCTGGCTTATCGTACCGGATCGACACCTCTTTACCCGGATTAAGCTGGAAACCGGCTTCCGGGGAGATACGCATCCAGTCGCCATTCATATGGTCGATCCTTACATTTCCTGTGACCGACTCCTGAATTACTCCGAGTCCCATCTGACTGAAATAGATAACCCACCCCTTATCCTTCAGGGATTTTTTACCTTTGTTCTCCAGGGAAAACTGTGCAGAATGGTACCCCCCCGATCCATCATTCCCCAGAAATTCCCATTGGAGCCCCAGATCCGCATTCATCTCATTTTCCTGTGAGGTCATTTGGTTACAGGAATGGACAAAGAATATAATCAGCAGCAATAAGGTAACATTTTTCATGGCGAATTTGCTTTTCTTTAGTAGTTTAGTGCACACACAAAGCTACTAAACATCTCTTTTATTTTTTCCATGACTGAAACTGCACCATCGATTCCATCGAAACGCCTCATCTCACTGGATGCCCTTCGGGGATTTACCATAGCCGCCATGGTTATCGTCAATGACCCCGGATCGTGGGCCCATGTCTACGCCCCTCTGCGGCATGCAGAGTGGAACGGATGCACCCTCACCGACCTGATTTTCCCATTTTTCCTTTTCATCGTGGGAATCTCCATCGCACTGGCCTATTCCAAACGGATGGATGCCGGTGTGCCCAAAGGGAAAATATACCGTAAGATCATTATCCGCTCCGTCAACATCTACCTGTTGGGGCTTTTCCTTTGGCTCTGGCCCGAATTCGATTTCACCGCCATACGGTGGGTGGGAGTATTGCACCGAATCGCCATCGTCTTTCTGGCGTGTGCCCTCTTGTTCCTGAATACCAGCTGGAAACAGCAAATATGGATCGGCGGGATCATCCTGGTCCTGTACTGGATTGTGGTAGCCTATGTTCCCGTTCCGGGTGTGGGCAAACCTGACCTTTCGGTCCCTGAGAAGAACTGGGCCAATTACCTGGACACCCTTATCCTTCCGGGGGTCATGTGGCAGGGAACCTGGGATCCGGAAGGGATACTGAGTACCTTCCCGGCCATCGTGTCAGGGATCATAGGGATGTTGATCGGAAAACTCTACCTGACGGTAAAAGACGAGAACAAGCGTCTGGTCTGGCTGTTCTTTATCGGGTTTATCATGTTCCTTGCAGGAGGTGCCTGGAACTGGTTCTTTCCTATTAATAAAAATCTCTGGACCAGTTCATATGTGCTTTACACGGCCGGTCTGGGCACCATGGGCCTGGCTTCCTGCATGCTCATCATTGATATCTGGGGTTATACAAAATGGACATTCCTTGGCAGGGTATATGGAGCCAATGCCATCACCTCCTATGTCCTGGCCGGAATGTTGACCATTGTTTTCTATGGGATGCGAATCGGCGGGAACTCACTCAACGAATGGTTCATGAATGGTCTCACATCGGTTGGATTCGACCCCAAACTGGTCTCCTTTCTGTATGCGGTCCTGTACATGCTGATTATTTTTATCCCTGCCCTGATCCTTTACAGGAAAAAGATATTTATCAAAGTATAGCTATTAAAATCTAATAGATGACGGAATCAGACAACAGTATCTTTAAACCGGCCAATGACCCTATCAGGCCCCATTCGCAGGTGAGTTCGATCATTGAGATCCTTGATTTCGACGAAATGATTGAAAAAGGTGAGATTTCCACTATTCAGGTGTTCTTCGAACGTATCGGACAGGAGATTTATAATTCCCGGAAAAAAAATTACTCCTGGGGGTTCGGAGTGATCGAACCGGAGTTTCTCAACTTCTCCGAGCATATGGTGCTGGTCTCCAAGCTCTACAAAGAAGAGAATCTGTTTGATCTCAACAGTGTCATATTCAAACTTTTCGCCGAGTTTAACAATGTGATCCTGGCCACCGCACTCCACATGCATATCCCCCTCAGGGGAATTATCCGTATTGGTGACACCTACCGGGGGAAACTGAAATCAAAAAAACCTGCCGTGGTCTCAGGCAAGGATCCATTAATCCTCTCTGATCTGCTCAAGGTTTTCTCCATCGGAGAGATTTTCCCCAATGGATTCTCAGAGGGTCTGATCCCGGCGGTGGATATGCCGTTTCATTTCGGGAAGAGCCTGACCCGCTCCTTCAGAGAGGTGTACGAGCTCGATTCGGTGGGGATCTTCATGCCGGTTTCTCACAACAGGGAAAAGACGGCCGATGTGACCATCCTTTCCAATATGCTGGTTGATGTGGAGGTTCATGGCCAGAAATGGTATGCCTGCAACTGGCGCGAGTGGATGAACGAACATGAGACCTGTGCCCCCGACAATATTACTGCTTTTGCGGAGGTGGAAGCAGCGAACTCCTCTTCTCCCCACGCCTCTAAATGGAAAAGTCTGCTTGACTACTCCGCCGGGCTCTGATCTATCATTACCCGCTCCTGTTGACAGGGATCCTTTCATCATACGACCTGACCTCCACACAGTGGATCCTGCTGGCGCTGAGCGGACTGTTGATCGGCATGGCCAAGACAGGACTTTCGGGAGTTGGACTGATGGTGGTTCCGATCCTGGCCAATGCCTTCGGTGGAAGGTCATCGGTGGGACTGCTGTTACCCATCCTTATTTTCGCAGATATTTTCGCGGTCACCTGGTACCACCGTCATGCCGACTGGAAACATGTGTGGAAGCTGATACCATGGGCTCTGGGAGGAATCCTGATTGCAACGGTGGTAGGAAGGTCCCTTTCCGATCTGACGTTCAACAGGCTGCTCGGCGGACTGGTCCTTGCAGGGATCTCCATCCTGATATGGCAGGACATCCGGCGCTCATCCATGAAAATACCCGATGCGAAATGGTTTGCCGCCCTTCTCGGACTCACCGGTGGATTTGCCACGATGATCGGGAATGCAGCCGGTCCGGTCATGTCGCTCTACCTGCTCTCCATGAGACTTCCCAAAAACAGCTATATCGGAACCGGTGCCTGGTTTTTTTTCATAGTCAACCTGTCAAAGGTCCCATTCCATGTCTGGTCCTGGAATACCATCACTTTCCACTCCTTTCTGCTGGATATCATGGTTATCCCGGCCATTGCCACTGGCGCTTTTCTGGGAATATGGGTGGTAAGGCTGCTTCCGGAAAGGGTATTCCGGGTGATCATCATGGCTACGACCCTGCTCTCGGCATTCCTCCTGTTCTGATCAGGCAGCCTGCATGTTAGAATCGATTTAAATAAGTCTCTCCATCACAGGTATTTTCTATTTGGTAGCTACATTTGTTCTCTTTATTCGGCCTGATCATGAAGCGAAGAAGAAAGCATTTTGGGAAGTTCCTCTTTTTTATGGGGGTAGTGACCGCCTCACTGATCATTTTCCTGAGCAACAAGGCAGTGGTGGCCACCTCCACCGATGAGTTCTGCGAATCGTGCCATATTCATCCCCATTCCACCGATAGCTGGAAGCTCTCCACCCACTATGATAATAAACGGGGGATCAGGGTGCATTGCGTTGATTGCCATCTGCCACCCAAGGGGGAAGGTTATCTGCCCGAAAAGGTCCGCACCGGGCTGCGCGATGTATACGGGATGGTATTCAAGGATCCGGAAAGCTTCAACTGGGAAGCTAAATCGGAGATCGAATACGCCAAAAATCACACCTTTGAATCTTCCTGCAAGCACTGCCACCAGAACAACTTTCCCCTGGGTCTGTCAGAGGAAGGAAGAGAGGCACACCTCTATTATGAACAGAACGAGGAAGAACTGCATTGCATCAACTGCCATATCACGGTAGGGCATTACGATCCAGACAGGCTCCATGAAAAGAATGTCTCCTTCGGGGCTGCGGAGATCGTGGATGCGGAAATTTATACCGAACCAGCCACCGTTGAAAGGTTGGAGAATTTCACCGAATATATCCCCGGCTCCAGCGTGAGCTTCGAAATGGTGGCGATCCCCGGAGGCACCTTCCGCATGGGCAGTCCGGAGGAAGAACCCTTCCGGTATGAGAACGAAGGCCCCGTTAAAGAGGTAACGGTGAACCCGTTCTTCATAGGAAAAATAGAAGTTTCGTGGGATGAGTACCTGGCCTTTTTTACGCAGACCGGGGCGCAGGGCAAAACCGCCGACGCCTATCTGAATGCACCATCCGATGATGTGGATGCTATTTCAGGGCCCACTCCCCCCTGGGGAGCTCCCGACCAGGGTTGGGGCAAGGGCCGCCGTCCCGCCATCACCATGACTCATCATGCTGCCGAGGTCTATTGCCAGTGGCTGTCTGAGATCACCGGCAAAACTTACAGACTGCCTACCGAGGCGGAATGGGAATATGCCGCGAGAGGGGGAACCTCCACTCCCTACTTCTTTGAAGGAGATCCCAAGCGGTTTGTCTCAAAAGGCATTCGCAACAGGCTCTTTGGTCCTGATACTGCAGTGATAAACAGTTATGTGAACTATGTGGAGAACAGCCTTCTCAGGCCGGTGGAACCCGGTAGCAAGAAGCCCAATCCCTATGGACTGTTGAACACCCTGGGCAATGTGGCAGAGTTCTGTTCCGACTGGTATGCTCCGGATGCCTATGGCCGGTATTCCGACGATAAATTGGTCGATCCCACGGGACCCGTCTCAGGGGAGGAACATGTCATCAGGGGCGGTTCTTACCGGGACGGAGCCGAAAATGTTCGTACGACTTACAGGGATTTCACCCGGACCTCGGCCTGGTTGAAGACCGATCCGCAGATCCCCAAAAGCATCTGGTGGTATTCGGACTGTACTTATGTGGGATTCCGGGTGGTTTGTGAGTATGAGGAACCCTAATTAATGATTTATCATTATCTTTCTGATTCACTTCAACATCAATTTTTAAAGACCTATCGAATATGGAACCAACTAACACAACCAGCAGACGCAGATTTCTGGGAAATACTGCAGCTATTGGCGCAATCGGGGCGATCGGTGCCTCACAATTAATCCGTGCCTGTTCTTCAGAAGGGAAAAGCGGCGCCTTAGAAGAGCCTGTAATTCTGGATACCGCTCCGGACGGCCAGCCACTGAGGGCTGGAGTGGTAGGCTGCGGAGGAAGAGGCTCCGGTGCAGCGATCAACTTCCTGGATGCCGGGCCTAACCTGAGTATTGTGTCCCTGGCAGATGTCTTCCAGGACCGGATCGACGGGATCCGTCAAAAGCTATTGGATGAAAAAGGGGTCGAAGTGGACGACGCCAACTGTTTTGTGGGATTTGACGCTTTCAAGCGGTTGCTTGAAACAGACCTGGATGTGGTGATCCTGGCAACTCCTCCCTATTTCAGGCCGGAGCATTTCCAGGCCTGCGTCGAGGCCCGCAAACACGTATTCATGGAAAAACCGGTGGCTGTGGACCCGGTGGGTGCCCGTGCTATCATGGCCGCCTCCAAGCAGGCTGAAGCTGCCGGACTCAGTGTAGTCACCGGTACACAAAGGAGGCATTCATGGGATTACCAAAATGTCCTTGCCCGCGTACGGTCTGGCATGATCGGTGATCTGGTCTCTTCCAATGTCTACTGGAACCAGTCCAAGCTCTGGCACCGGGAGAAACAATCCGGCTGGACCGAGATGGAGTATATGATCCGCGACTGGGTCAACTGGACGTGGCTCTCCGGAGACCATTTGGTCGAGCAGCACATTCACAATATCGATATCAGCAACTGGTTCCTTGGAAAGGTCCCCACCCAGGCGGTAGGCATGGGCTCCAGGCAGAGAAGGGTCACCGGTGACTGCTTTGACAACTTCAGCGTCGATTTCGTCTATGAGGGAGATGTCCACATGCACAGCATGTGCCGTCAGATCAACGACTGCGCTAACTACGTGGGAGAATTGATCAGGGGTACCAAAGGGTACACCGATCCGTCCAAAACCATCTGGGATACCGAAGGTAATATGCTCTATGAGTATCAACCCAATGTGGATGAGCAGGGCGAGAACATCGATAACAATGATTACGTACAGGAGCACATCGACCTGGTCAATGCCATCCGGACAGGAGGCCAGATCGTCGAAGCGGAGGAGACCGCCCGTACCAACCTGACCGCCATCATGGGTCGCGAAGCAGCCTACACCGGTAAACGGGTAACCTGGGACGAGATGATGTCCTCCGGATTAAAAATTGGCCCGGAAGGAGAACTGGCCATGGGACCTGTGGATATGGAAGCAGTGATCCCCGTTCCCGGTTCCGCCCCTGAATAGGAAAGGCTCTTTCTTACACCGTATTGAATAAAAGAGGCTGTATCAAAAAGGCACCCTCCTTCATGTATTCTCCATGGAGGTTTTTGATACAGCCCCTTTTATTTTCTGAAGGTTGAAACTGAGAGAACCTAGAACTGATCGACGGTGGCATAGGCTTCAATAACCGCCATCTCTCCCTCCCTGCCAGGTTTTGAATTGCCATGTTCCATTCCTACAATCCCGGTGAACCCCTTTTCATGTATATGCCTGAATACATTCAGGTAATTGATCTCTCCGGTGGTTGGTTCCTTCCTGCCAGGATTGTCCCCCACCTGGAAATAGGCGATCTCTTCCCAGGCATGGTCGATATTGGGAATCAGGTTCCCTTCCTGGATCTGCTGATGATACAGGTCGTCCAGGATCTTGCATGAAGGGCTGTTCACCGCCTGGCATACCTGGTAAGCCTGAGGGATCTCCTTCAGGAACAATCCCGGGTGATTGTAGAAATTCAGGGGCTCCAGTACCATGATCAATCCATGAGGCTCCAGAATACTGCTGGCACGCCTGAGTGCCTCGATCACGTTCCTGGTTTGGTATCCCAAATCTTTCCTCAGGTCCACATGCCCCGGCACTACTGTCATCCAGGTAGCATTCACACGGCGGGCAACATCCACCGATTCTCTGATCTCACGAAGGAATTCATCCAGTTTCTCCGGGTCGCCACTGGTCAGGTTGGGCTCGTTCCAGTAGATCGTATGAGCAACAAATACTCCCATCTCCATTCCCAGATTCCCCATTTTACTGGCAATTTTCTCCTGCATGGCCACTTCTCGGCCCTTCATCCCGTTGTCCTCCATGGCAGTAAAACCCATATCCGCCATGAACTGCAGCTGGTCCAGCAGATCCTCTCCGGCCGAATGCTTGAACATGCCGAAATGAGGAGCATATTTCAGCTGGAACTGATTTTTGCCGCTCCCTGAAGCTGCGTATTTGGGATCGGCAGTGGCAGCAGTGGCAGCCAGGGAGCCTGAGGCAATCGCCACCGAGGCAAGGGCGCTCCTCTGTAGAAAAGATCTTCTTTGCATTGGTCTGGTTTTTTATTGTGATGAGATTGGAACTGTTTCAAATGGATTAGCCCAATTTAGCAAATTATTCCAATACAACCGGGCTGCTGGACAGATTACCATCGTTGTCCACCCTGATTCGGTGATAGGTTCCATCGGGAGATTGCATGATGATCCCGCTGTTGACATCTTCTATGAATACGTCCCCATCAGCCACATGCAGTTTCGTCCTTGGGAATTTCGTGCCGAGACCCAGCCGACCCTCGGGATCCAACCGGGCCCTTTCCATGATCGTATCCTGTACGGTGGTGGTATAAAAGCGAAGTGCACCCTCCGATGACTTTGAACAGAGCGAAAGCCCTTTCCCTTCAGCAATTAGGCCCATCATTGATTCGAAATCAGGATACCGGGCATAAAGTTTGGAGGTCTGCATCCATTCACCCAGGTAAAATTTGAGCGGCAACTGTTCCAGAGCTTCCAGCGCGATGCTGGTGGCGGCCCTGGCACTTTGGTCCCTGTTCTGGAGCCTCAGCATCACAGGCTCCTGTGGGCCGTCAATATCCTAGACAATATCCAGCGGATAGGAAGGTTCCCGGGCTAGAACCCCGGTCCCACTCGATCTCATTGAAAAAGGTGCCGTCGCCAATCTTCAGCGTCACCATTCCCCTCGGATCGGTCACCACCTGATGGTTCTCCAGATAGACGGACATCCCTTCTACCGAGCCCCTGAGCAATTCAACCATAATGGATACCTCTTCACCGGATCGGAGAGTGCCATCGCTATTCCGAAGAAGCGCCTGGTAGTGAAAAAAATCGGGAGCCTGAGCAAGCAGACTCATTGTTAACAGCCAACCGGCAGAAAAGAGCAAAAGTTTTTTCATCCGTTTGAAAATTTCATATACATTTCCTTCATCTGTATACCTGAGAGTATATGAATGAACGATTTAAATTCAAATGGGTTATAATCGATTTTCTCTCCTGCTTCCCCTGCTGGTTGTCCTTACGGTCAACCAGGTTGCATGCCAGGACAATCCCCTGTACCGTTTTCATTTCATGCATCCCATCTTGCTCAACCCTGCCATTACCGGTAGTGAGTTTCTCCCTGTAGCCAATCTTTCATTCCAGAAACAGTGGGCCGGGTTCCCGGGGTCACCTGCCACTTTGCTGGCAAGTGGAACCTTCCGGATCGGGGAATTTGATTTCTATAATCCCCAAAAACTTATCAATACCTCCACTCTGAAATCCCGGGAAAGGATTGGTCTCGGAATGGCCCTGTTCAGTGACAGGAACGGGCCGGCTATCCATCGCGGACTAAACCTTGCTTATGCATACCACCTCCCTCTTGCCACCGGATGCCTTTCGCTGGGGCTTGGAGGAAGTGCCAAGCAGAGGATTATGGACGGAACCGAATACCGGCCGTCTGCACCGGATGATCCGCTTCTCCCGCCTGTAAGGGAGAGCATGATGCTCTGGATTTTTCACCTGGGGGCTTACTACTATTCGGCAGGGCTCTTTGGGGGTTGCCGCACGGCACCTGATCCCCGTGAAGAACCGGTTCCTTCAGGAGCAGGCTGAAAAACCCGACCTGATACTCCATGGAGGTTACCTGTTTCGTTCTCTGGGCACCCCCAGGCTCGAACTGAGCATGACCACCCGGCTGCTGGAACTGCAGGAACTGGAATATGATCTCCAGGTACGTACCTACAATCAGCCATACCATTGGCTGGCAGTCTCCTTTCGGTCATACCGTGCCCTGGCTGTCCACCTGGGACTGAAGATCAGCCGGGGACCCGGGCACAGCTATCCGTGGACCTCCGAAGATGTCATCTCTTCCCTGATTGAACCGCTGGAGCCCGGTCGTTATTATCGTCTCACTGTTGATATGCTATCCCGGGACGACCTGGGACAGTTCAGCTGGGACAGCGGATTCACCGCATTTACTTATCCTGTAAGCCTTCAGATCAGGGGAAGGGAAAGTGAATCGGGACCGGAAGAGATGCTTGCCTCTTCAGAGCCTGTCACCAACCTTTCCTGGAAGAATTACAGTTTTATCCTCTATCCCACCTTCCCTGTTCATCACCTCATCTTTCGAATAATTCCTGAGGAGGAATCCGGCGGGCCGGGGAATCTGTTACTGGATCATGTGATCATTGAGGAGATCGACGAACCTCCTGTAGAATTTGGTGAGTTGACCATTCCCAATGTCTTCACTACCAATGGATACGGCATCAATGATCAGCTATTGATCCGTGGCCTGGCACCGGAGAGCTCCATCGTCATATTTGACAGAACGGGAATCGAGGTATATCGAAGTGAACGCTATTCCCATGACTGGAACGGAACGGGTCCCGGCGGAAGACCGCTTCCCCAGGACACCTACTGGTATGTACTCTTCCCGTCCGACAGTGAAAAAATACATAAAGGAATTTTTTATATAAAGAGGGAATGAATACACCCCGAATCATACTCCTGATCACTATGGCTGGCATCATATCCTGGTGCTTTCCAGGGCGTCTGCATGCTCAGTACGTAGACCTGCTGTGGGGCCGGCTGGCATATTATCCACTGGATGTAAGTGGCGAGGATATTTCCGGAAATGAGAAACACGGGCTGATCTGTGGTACGCTGCCGGCTCCTGACCGGAATGGAACTGAAAGTCGTGCATTGTTCTTCACCGGCGATGGTGATCATATCCGTTGTGGAAGCAGTTTCAACACCATCCGCTCGGCTGTTACCATCTCCTGCTGGATGAAGAGTGACCGTCCGGACAGTTACAGCCACCTGGTCTCCAAGTACGATTTCGGTGCAGATGCCGGATTCATCCTGGGAGTCAAAAATGAACAGGTCCTGTGGGCCGGCCGGAATAAGAACGGACAATTTATCCAGCTTACCTCCGGAACACGGATCGTGGATGGCCGGTAGCACCATCTGACAGGCCTGATCGAAGGCAGCCGCTGGTCCGTATGCGTGGACGGAAAACTGGAAAACAGCTATGAATCAGGGATCACCGCTGCCGATCTTTCCAATGAAGTGCACCTGACCACTGGGCGTTACGAAAATGGAGATGACGGAGATCACCGCTATTTTCAGGGATCCGTGGATGAGGTGATCATCTACGACAGAGCCTTGAACGAATGTGAGATAGAGATCCTGTACGAAGGAAATAAATACCGGGAACGGTAACCGGTGGCCAGAAAAGGTAAAGAGTGAAGTCCCGTTCAGGAAACCAACAGATAGTCGAATCCTTCCCTGTATCCTCTTGCTTCAAGGAACTTCACAACTATCTCCCTGCTCTCCCTCTGCCTGATGTAACTTAAAATAAAATGGTCTCCTGCGGGAGGCAGGTCCCGGTAAAATATCAATTTTCTGTCAAGCTGCCGGGTGTGCTTGATATCAATATAGGCCGTCGTTTTAATTCCCAGCTCTTCAAGGAATGAGGCTCTGCGCCTGGAGATCCTGCTTGCTCCCCAGATCATCACCCGGGGATGAAAACGGTTGTACCGCAATAACCAGCGGGCAAGATATTCGCTTTTCACTCTGAAAAATGCCTGGTCCCTGTACCTCGGATCGGTACGGGTAAGCCTGCCGTCCGAATCATACCAGTCGAGAACAATCTCCGGAATCTTGACGATCCTTACCCCCTCATCCAGCCAGCGCAACCAAAGTTCATAATCTTCCGGGAAATCACCCTCTCTGTACCCCCCGTGGATCGTAAAAATCTCCTTTCTCCACATGGCGGTAGGATTAACGATGGGTGACTCAATGAAACAGCGGGTGCTGATCTCCTCATAACTCATTACAGAGTTACTCCAATCCACGTATCTCCGGAATCCTTCCCTCTGCGAATGATCGGGGCAATATCT
The DNA here is from genome assembly GCA_964604655.1 of uncultured Bacteroides sp. Lineage (GTDB taxonomy): Bacteria > Bacteroidota > Bacteroidia > Bacteroidales. The sequence goes on from CAZRZY010000039.1 coordinate 22,728, forward strand.
GACCAGTCCGGCCACTGCACCATAGCTGATATGCCGGTCCAGGAAATCTCTTTGCCTTCTGAGACGCTCCGGATGGGCCACATCATCTGCATCCATGCGAGCCATATAGCGGCCCCGGGCCTCAGCAGCTCCGGCATTGGAAGCAAACATTACCCCCTGCCGGGATTCGGAAATCAGGCGGAAGCGGGGATCCCTTTTCGCCCAGCTTTGTGCTATTTCCCGGCTCCTGTCGGTAGAATTGTTATCCACCAGAAGACATTCAAAATCCTTCTGGTCCTGGTCAGCAATGCTCGATACCGCTCTGTAAAGGGTCCTCTCTGCATTATAAAAAGGCAATATCACCGATACTTCCGGCTCCATAATCAATGATCCTCCCCCGGCCTCTTTTTTCTGGTCTTTTTTAATGCACTCCGGTCTTTTTTCTGCCTCAGCCTGTTCTCCACGCTTGCCTTTGTGGGTTTGGTGGGACGGCGTTTCCGTTTGGGTTTGAGGTGTCGTTCGATCAGCTCCAGAAAGCGCGAAGTGACCTCCTCGCGGTTGCGGTACTGGGACCTGTGTCTTTCACAAGCCAGGATCAATTCTCCGCTCCCGGTCAGCCGGGATCCCAATCTTTCCGAAAGCAGTTCCTTCTGTGAGTGGGTTAAACAAGCTGAATCGGCCAGGTTCCAGCGCAACTCCACCCGTGTTTCTGTCCTGTTAACGTGTTGACCGCCCGGCCCGGAGGACCTGCTTGTTTGAAAGTCGAGCTCTCTCTTCAGACAATCCTGCATGCCCTAAAGGTACTTATCCCTTATTGAATTTTCCGAATTTTCCCCGATTCGGAGCACTCGCAGATTCGGAGCACTCGCATCCTTTTTCGCAAAGGGACTTTCTCTTCCATGGCCTTTCTCCTGTTTATGCTACCCTGCACCCCACCATATCATGAAATGGATACAACGATGACCTCCTATGCTTTTTACAGGAAAGAGGCGGCCATGACGCTGATCAGGCAAATAATTCCAGTAATTCTTTTTCAGAAATATCCCTGAGCGGATTGTTGGAAGAGACAAAGGTAGCCGCCAGTTCTTTTTTACGCTCCTGCAATCGCTGGATCTTCTCCTCGATAGTGTCATTGGAAATAAACCGGTATACAAACACATTTTTATCCTGACCAATCCGGTGGGCCCGGCTAAGTGCCTGTATTTCCGCTGCCGGATTCCACCATGGATCCAGAATGAACACATAGTCGGCTGCAGTTAGGTTCAGGCCCACGCCTCCCGCCTTGAGGGAAATCAAAAAAAGCGGACATTGGCTGTCATTCTGGAATTGATCCACAGCCTGCTGGCGCTGGCGCCTATTCTGCGACCCTGTGAGGTATGCATGGCAGATATGGTCATCCATCAATCTGTTGCGGAAAAGTTCCAGATGTTTCACAAAAGAGGAGAATATGAGCACCTTGTGTCCTTCGGAAATGACGCTCTCGATATCCCGGTAGACTTCGGTAAATTTACCTGAATCCAATTCGTGGAAATCTTCCAGCATGGCAGGGTGATTAGCGATCTGGCGGAGCCGGGTCAATGCCTGAAGCACAATCATCGAGGATTTCTCCAGGCCAATCTCCTCCATGTTTTCCAGAATGGAGTTTCTCGCCAACGATTTTTCTTCCTCGTAGAGTTTCCGCTGAGCCTCTGTCATACTGCAATACCTGACCTGTTCGAATACAGGCGGAAGTTCGCGCGCCACCTCCTCTTTGGTCCGCCGGAGGATAAAGGGATTGATCAGGTCCTTCAACTTCTCTTCCCGTTGTTCATCGTTCTTCCTTTCAATGGGCTGAACGAAACTCTTTTTGAAAAAATGGAGGGTCCCCAACAATCCCGGATTCACGAAGTTGATCTGCGACCAGAGATCGGTGAGTGAATTTTCAATGGGTGTTCCGGTCAGTACGATCCGGTGCTCGGAACGCAGTTCCAGAATCGCCTGGTAAATTTTGGAAGAGGCATTCTTAATCATCTGGCTTTCATCCAGGATAATATAATGAAAGGGGTAGCTGGCCAGAATGTCGATATCCTGTCGGACCGTATGATAGGTGGAAATTAGCACATCGAAGTCTTCAATGCCGGTCAATTCCCGGTTCCGCTGTTGCCCTACATGCAGACAGACCCTGATCTCCGGAGCGAACCGTTCACATTCACTCTTCCAGTTATGCACGAGCGAAGCAGGCACGATGATCAGGGAGGTGGGGGTGGTACCTCTATTTTCAAAGAGAGAAAACTGCCCATTCGCCCCAATTAATTTCTGGCCGGCGACAGATTGAAATGTTGAGCCTGCCGCCTCTCTGGACCTTAACAGGACTGCAATGGCCTGTATGGTCTTGCCCAGGCCCATATCATCAGCCAGGCACCCGCCGAATCCATTTTCCTGTAAAAACACAAGCCATTTATACCCTTCCAGCTGATAGGAACGCAGATCAGCATTTAGCCCGGATGGCTGCAAAGAGTTTGGAAGCAGCTTCACCTCATTCAGCTTCTTCAGCCTGCTAAGGGTTTCCTGGTGGAGATCCCCGATGGAGTCCTCCACCATGGAAAAATGTTGCTTGTGAATCCAAATGCCGTCTCCTTCTGGTTTTCCGAACTCCATGATCGCACGATACTTCGTAAACCACTCTTCGGGTAACACTGCTATCCCACCATCAGGAAGTGCAAATTCCCTGATATCGTTCAATATATTATTTTTCAATGCAAGAAAAGATACTTTATGTTCTCCGAAGGAAATTACAGCATGCAGATCGAACCAGTCCTCCTTTTCCCTGGACTCCATTTTCAGCTCGATGGGTCCCAGAAAATAGGAGGCGGAAAACCTTTGACGAAGAGAAATACCTGATTCCTGAAGCTGAAATCCATTATTGTTAATAAAATTAATCGCTGTATATAAATCAATTTGCTCATTCTTACTAAACCTTTCAGTTAAGTAAAAGTTTTTCTGGTCACGCGTCCGTAGCCCCATTTCATTCAGTACCGCCATGATGCCCTCCTCCCACTCTAAGTCGCGGTAAAAGCTTTCAAAACCAGGTTTTCCCACAGTACCGGTAAAGGAAACGAACCTATTCAGATTGCTGTCGGCGAAAATCTTCCGATTGTTGTATTGAAAACTCAGAATGAAAGTTGGCTTGCGATTCCATCCTTCTTCGAATAACAATTCAGCTCGTCTTTCAGGCACCAGTTCGGTCACCGGAAATCCTTCCGTGATCGAATGGAAATCACGTATGGTCTTCCGGACAAAAGTGGAGAAATACTTGCCTTCCGTTGCTTTTGGGATGACCAGAGTATCCCGCTTCATGAAGGGCTTCAGTTTCTTTCCGTCAATCTCTGCCACAAAGTAAAGAGCGCTCCCCAGAATAATAATGCAGGGCTCATTACTGACCACTTCCACGGGAACATCCAGAAGCGCGAGCCTTCGCTCGTGGTGCATTAATGTGAGGGAATAAGTGAGCTCCTGATCATAACGAAAACTGAAAACCGGACTGGCAACATCTTTGCAAATCTCAATGAAGTCTTCCGGGAATACATTCCTGTTGCTTTTATCCTTGGCGAAGATGCTGAACCGATGATCCCGGACAATTTCCAGAATTTTGAACATGCACCTCTCGATATAGGGCCTGATATGCTGTTCGATGGTCTCCTTTTCCACACTGTCCTGGAACTCCTTCACCGTTTTTTGCCTGGAAAACAGCTTGTGAAGCTTCCGGTCGCTGTATTGATCGATCAGGCCCAGGATCTCCCTTTGCATGGGGGTCAGACGCCGGTATGCGTGCGTTTCAGGGTCGTTCTGCACATATTCCCTGGGCACATAAAACTCTTTCTCCTCTTCCTTTTCCAGAAACTGAGCCTGCAGAACATTTCCCCACAATCTGTGGGGCATATAACCCAGAGCAAAACGCAATTCCCTCATTGATATCTGTCTCTTCTGTCCCCCAGTTTAACCTCCGATTCTTCACCCTTTCCCCATACCGTTACCATCAGGTATTTGCCCAGTTCCATCTTGTGGATCTGATCCCCGGTCTGATCCTTGCCCGATTCGGATACCACACTCCTGGCAGCCCCCCTGACCAGCCATGTGGGCAGGTGAAGCAGGTAAAGATAACTGTTATCCAGCCCCTGCTCCCCCTGGATGATAAACTGTCCGGCCGTGGACTCCACATTCATTGCCGAAACATTGATCTTCGAGTCCGCCAGGGTGAAACTGCTCTGGGAAGTTACGTATCGTACATCATTCAGATCGGCGTTATCGAAGTATTTTGCGGCTGCCTGTAATGGAGTGAAGTTAATCAACGCCCCATCTTCCACCATTACATTGAAAGCGGCAGTGGTAGTTGACACATCAAATTTCAGGTCGGGGGTAATGAAGATCTCGGCAATCCCTTCCGCAGAAACCAGTCCCTGGAAGTTTTCTTTCAGCGTATAGGTCTCCTCTCCCGCCTCCATCTCAAAATCAAGATCGTTGATATTTACCTTGCTCAGGTCCAGGAAAGTGCTGAAATTATAGAGCCTGGGATTGGAAACGTTGAACTGCCCGTTGAATATGATCTCCCCTCCGCTTTCACCAGAAATCTCCAGCTGATCCAGATAAAGGATTTTTTCGGGAGTGGATCGCAGATTCCCGTTTAATCCAAACAGCTTGTATGCACCATACCGGATTTCCCCGATATCCAGATTGAAAGCGAACCGGGGATAGGAGATCTCATCCAGCCTGGGCACCTCCTTAATGTCGGAGGAATCGGTTTCTTCATTTACTTGGAGTTCCTCGGGCAGCTGGTAGCTCATCAGTTGATTGAAATCGAGCAGATCCGATTCCAGGGTCATCTCTCCATACAGATTTTCAATGACCGTATCGCTGGTGTTGCCGATATGTGCGTTCATCTTCAGGTTGCTTTCGCCCAATCTGCCCTGGAAATCATCGATGAACAATCCATCTCCCTCCTTTCGGACCTTCATGCGGAAGTTCTCGAATGCCAGTGGATAATACCTGAAATTCCATCCCAGGTGAGCAATATCCAGGTTCAAATCCAGGGGAATAGTGTCATTCAGCAGCCCAGACACCGGAACCCTCACCGATCCCCTGCAATTCAGATTTTCCATGTATTCCGTAGCGTAGGCAGATGGCAGCATGGCCACGTTCTTATGCACCAGCAGATCTTCCGCGCGGAGCCTTTCGGATGCAATATTAAAATCAATGTCTAACTGCTCCTGCCCTTTTTGATCGATCCATGCCGATAAATTCCTCAGAGCTCCGGAGGAATGAAATCCACTTTCTCCGATTCTCCCGCTCAGCTCATGCAGCACCAACGTATCGGGTCCAATGGAAAGAGAGATTCTCATGTTGTCCGGATCTGCAAAATACGGAACTCCCATATTCAAACTGTCCACCTCCAGTTTCATTTTCGGAAGAGAGTCTGACCGCAGAAAAAGATCCAGTTCCCTCTTTTCCATACTGCCTTTCACCTGAAAGCGGACATCTGTTAATCTCTCTCCCAGAAGGGAAGAAATGGCTGTGTCTCCGGTCAGACTTTCCGGAAAAATCGTATCGGAACGAAAAGCGAGGTTTGCTGACACATCTCTCTCCAGGCCCAGAAAGTACTGAACCAGGTTTTTCGTCTTCACGCTCGCCTCCATTCGATTCCCGTTCATCTCGAAACTGAAATCCTCCGTTCCAAGCTCATTATCATAATAGTAGATCTTTCCATTGATCTCTTTCAGCTGGGTCCAGGTCAGTGAATCTGTCTGTATCATAAAACCGACTTTCTCCAGCTGAGTGATCAGGTTCCCATTCTCGCTCATAAGCGTTCCGGCTTCCAGATCATACCGGCCTTCCATGTCCCCGTTTATCGTAACTTCCCCCTTCAGCCCCTTCACGGCATCCATGGTCAACATCCGGTCCAGCCCTATCAGATCCACTTCCCCTACAACTTCAATTTTAACTTCAGGAACAAGGGCATTTTGCGCTATGATATTGGCGTTTAAATATCCCTCCGGAAAAATTGCAGTAAACCCCTCCAGCACGAACTTTCCGTCACTCATGTCGGGATTGGTACCGTTGGTAGCATACAGCTTAAAGGAGATATCGGTAACATCCCTCTGAATCGCATTAATCCGGAATCCGATCCCGTCGGCCATCCCGTTGATCCGGACCACCGGCAAGCGGTCACCCAGTTTACCGTTTATGTTCCCGCTGAGGTACATATTTCCTGCGCCAATTTGTTCGATCTCATCCAGGTCAAGGATACCTCTGAACAGGTAATTCAGGAGTTCAAGCCCTTCATTTTTGGCTCTGAATGCCATATCCACTGATGCATTCTGTCCCAGAATCAGACTTCCCCAGGCTTCCAAATCAAGCCCCGATACACTGACCGAACTGGGTTTCAGCTCGACCAATTGCTGTTCCAGATCGATCTCAAGCCTGCTATTCAACGACACAATCTTTGGTTCTTCTATTCTATATTTTTGATACTTAAATTCACTTACTTCAATTAATAGTTGAAGATCTGTCCAGAGCTTTTCTGCCATGTATTGAAAGGTACTTGCCACCTGATGAATGGTTGCCCGAGCCCGATCCCCGTTGGTTCTGTCCTCATAGATGGCCGTGACGTTTGAAAGTTCCATACCCTCGAGATCAATTCTGATTTCCGGATTCTCGTTGGTGCTTTCCTGCAGACCGTCATTACCCAAAAGAGAACCCAGTGCCCTTTCCATATTGGAAACGGAATCCTCATAGATCAGGTATCTGACAAACCCATCCATCAGATCAGCGCGGGAAACCTGGATATTCCCCTTCAACAGCTCCACAACGTCCAGGGAGACATATACTTCGTTGAGCGACAGGATGGGTTCCTGGTGCAGGGAATCGGGATAAACCTTCTGCTCATAATATCCCAGGTTCCTTAGCTGCAGGGATACATCCGGAAAATACATGAAAGGGATCAGGTTCATCTGGCCCATCTGAATCTCACCCGACTGCTGTTCGTTCACATATTCCACCGCTTTCTGCATGATCCATCCCCTGGTCAGGTAGAATGCGAGAGTTATCAGCAAAATAAATCCGAGGAGACTCAGGATGACCCAACCGAAGATCCTGAATATCCTGAATACCGCATGCTTACGTTGAGCCATGGAACCGTTTTACTTTCAGATTCGAAAATAATCAATCTGCGGCTATGAACGATTCTGAACCAGGAACCTTTTTCACTGAAATGTCGTATAAAGCTATTGAATTCTCCTGTAGTTGGACTAATTTTGTATAATCAGATTGAAAGCTCATGAAGAAAAACAGATTGGTGGTAGCAGCGGTATGCACATTCCTTCTGGGTTCAGTTTCCTCCTGCGATCTCATTGAAGAATGCGCAACATGCCGGCTCGTTCAGGAAGATGAGGATGGAAATATTATTTCGGAGGGAACTCCGTTGCCCTATTGCGGAGAAGCCCTGGAAGAAAAACAAAATGAGCTTCCGGTCACTTCAGGCGGTATTACCTCCTACTGGATCTGCGAATAGATCCTGATACTTTTCAGCACCAGATTTTATTATATTTCGACCGGAAGACCATTTAATCCGGTTTGAAATCTCTGTTGTGAGTGTATCTTTGGTCATCATATTATTATTCACCCTGCTTCTGGTGCTGTTACTGATACCCTGGAGAGGCGCAGGATCATTCTCGTATCAGGCTCCCCGGAAAAGGTACCATGAAGCGGATGCCGCACTATCGCGAAGACTTTTAAAGCCCGGATCTCCGGAGTATGTTGAATATTACAGGGAGCACCCGTCTGTGAAAGAGCCTGATGACCGATCAAGAAAAGCTCCTGGCCTCCTTTCCAAACGCTCCGGGTATTTTCATGCAACAACTTTTGCTGCAGCCGAAACACAATTCGATCTCCTGGAATCACTCAGCGGACTTACCCATGAGAATACTTTTAGCAAAGAGCCTGCCGGCCGGGGAAACCCAAAAAAAACTCCTCCCCTTTCGACAGATCCATCCCTTGTGCCGGACTTTTTTGAAAACTGGTTGAAAATGGGGGGTGCGCACAGCGTGGGATTTACCCAACTGAAGGATTACCACCTTTATTCTCACAAGGGCCGGGGACCCCGATCCGGGGTTCCCCTTAAAAAGTCCCACGACCATGCCATTGCGATTACCGTGGAAATGGATCACCGGATGATGCTTTCCGCACCCCTGGGAAGCTCGGTCATGGAATCGTCCGAACAATATCTTCACGCGGGGATCCTGGCATTGAAGACCGCTCAGATGATCCGTAATCTGGGTTATGAGGCTACTGCTCATATCGATGGACATTACGAGGTTATTTGTCCGCTGGTTGCCGTCGATGCCGGACTGGGTGTGATCGGGAGAATGGGATTGCTGATGACTCCCAGGCTGGGTCCAAGAGTGAGGATTTCGGTCGTAACCACCAACCTGCCGCTCACCCATAGTAAAGCCGGACCTGATCCAACCACCCTCTATTTCTGTCATTACTGTAGGAAATGTGCGGTGGTCTGTCCGGCAAATGCCATTCCATTCGGGCCGCGGACAGAGACGGACGGTACGGTTCGCTGGCAGATCAATTCCGAGAAATGCTACCACTACTGGACGGTTTCCGGAACAGATTGTGGCAGGTGCATAAGTGTCTGCCCTTACAGCCACCCCGACAATGCTGTTCACCGTCTTATCCGCCTGGGAATAAAGAATAATTTGCTTTTCCGGCATATGGCCATTAAATTGGACCATGTTTTTTACGGACGAAAACCTCCTGTCCGGCCTTTGCCCCGGTGGGCAGATTTGACAGAACAACCATGACCATTTCCGGTTACATCGCCCTCGGGGTCATACTTCTGATGATCGTTGCATTGATCAAGGAGGTGATGCGACCCGGCCTTATACTTTTCACCGCACTTGTGATTTTCCTGGTTACCGATATCCTCTCGGCCGAGGAGGCATTGTCGGGTTTTTCCAACAAGGGGATGATCACCGTAGCTCTGCTGTTTCTGATCAGTGAAGGCGTTAAGGAAACCGGCGTTCTGAATAAGCTGGCGGCAGTGATCATGCCCAAAAAACGAAAACCGATCCCCCGTTTGCTGATGCAGATCATGATTCCGGTATCGGCCATCTCGGCATTCCTGAACAATACTCCTGTGGTGATCATTTTTGCTCCCATGGTGAAGAAATGGGCGGATAAACTGAGTCTGCCCTCCCAGAAATTCCTGATCCCACTCTCCTATGCGACCATCTTCGGAGGCACCTGCACCCTTATTGGCACGTCCACCAATCTGCTGGTCCACGGGATGATGCTGGACAGGGGCATGACCGGGATCGGAATGTTTGAACTGGCCAAGGTGGGTCTGTTTATTGTCCTTTTCGGCTTCATCTATATCAATCTCTTTTCCAACCGCCTTCTTCCCGGAGAGAAAATCCCCAGGTTCAGTTTTCCCAATGACATACGCGAATACTATTTCGATCTCCATCTTCCCGATAATTCCAATCTGATCGGCAAGGAGATCGAAAAACGCCGCCTGCCCGGTCTTTCCGAGTTCATGGTCAGGACTGTTATCCGTGACGGGAAACATATCCGAATCTCCAATACCCCTTTCCGGCTGGAAGCGGATGATCAGTTGATCGTTGCCGGAAGCTCCGAGGATGTGGGTTACCTGACCCAGTCTCCGAATGTAAAAATGAACGCCCTTGAAAACGTGGATCCCGACTTTCTGAAAAAGTCACTGAAACAGGTGGAAGTAGTGATCGCGCCCCGGTTTCCCGGTATCCAGCGGACCCTGGGTGAATTTGACTTCTTTGGTCATTATGGTGCCATGGTCATGGCAGTCCACCGCAACGGTGAACGGATCACCACCAACCTGGAAAATCTGGAACTTCGTGTGGGAGACAATCTGATGCTGCTCACCACCGACGATTTCACCAGGTACTGGGGCGAATCTCGTGTTTTCTATATGGCTTCAGAGATCGGTGACCTGGATGATACCAAGGACCGGCGGCGGCGCTGGATCGCCATGGGTCTCGTTATCCTGATGATTGTCGGGGCCACCGTGGGACGGTTCATCCCCACACGGGGGAAAAATGAATTGGATATGTTCTTCTTTGCAGCCATCACCGTGGTGCTGATGGCTTCGATGAAGATCTTCACCCCTAAAAAATATACCAAGCCGGTTAACTGGGACGTGCTGATCACCATCGCCGCCGCCATCGGAATCAGCAGAGCCCTGCAGAATTCCGGTGCCGCCGATCTCATTGCCCGCACCACCATCAATCTGTCCAAGGGATTCGGCCCACTGGGGGTGCTGGCAGCGATCTTTATCATCACCAATGTTTTTACCGAGATTATCACCAATAATGCTGCAGCCGCCATTACCTTTCCAATCGCATATGCAGCGGCCACCCAGCTGGGGGTGGATCCCAAACCCTTCTTCATCACCATCTGCATCGCCGCCTCCGCCAGTTTCTCCACTCCCATAGGCTATCAAACCAACCTGATCATCCAGAGCATCGGCAACTACAAATTCAGTGATTACTGGAAAATCGGGCTCCCCCTCAACTTCCTGGCCCTGATCATCTCCCTGCTGGTCATTCCACGGTTCTGGCCATTTTAGTCCATAAAGCCCGTAATAGTCTGTCAGGGTTTTCCAACTTGTTCCAGAAGATTATGGGTATTCCTACAAGTTTGTTGGAGTTTTCTAAAGTTTTTCGAAGGCGTTATTCCCTTTGGTCATGAGCTCCACTTCGTTCCGGTTCCAACGATGGGGCAACAGATCAGCCAGGTCCAATGAGTAATCATTGTTATATTCCGGGATCCGGGTTAGCACATCAGTGAGCCATTCCCTGGGGTTCACATTACAGGCCTTACAGCATCCAAGGAGGGAGTACATAATGGCTGTGTTTTCCGCTGCTTCATGATTGCCGCAAAACATAAAGTTCCGTCTACCCAGATTATGTAAAGCTTTGCATAATCTGGGACGAAAAAACCATTTGTTTGCCGGATCT
>CAZRZY010000040.1:130-33562 GCA_964604655.1 uncultured Bacteroides sp.
CTTCCGTCAAGCGGAGCTATACTTAAGCCCATCAACCACCAGTCAGGCAGAGACATACCCATGCCCATCAACCTTCCGTCAAGCGGAGCTATACTTAAGCCCATCAACCACCAGTCAGGCAGAGACAAATCCATGCCCTCCAATTCAGTGACGAACAGACAAACCCAGGCCATCCAATTCAGTGACGAACAGATGAATCCATGCCAAAAAAAAAGGCGCCGTTTGGACGCCTTTTTTCTATATGAATGTAAATAGATTCTTACATCATTCCCATTCCGCCTCCAGGACCACCTGCAGGCATGGGCGGCTCATCTTCAGGGATATCTACCAGCGCACACTCTGTGGTAAGGAACATCCCGGCAATGGAAGCTGCATTCTCCAGTGCGATGCGCGCTACCTTAGTAGGATCGATCACACCGGCTTCCAGCAAATTCTCATACTTGTTGGACTGGGCATTGTATCCGAAGTCACCCTTGGAGTCGCGGATCGCTTTCACCACCACAGACCCTTCCAGTCCGGCGTTCTCCACGATTTGGCGGGCAGGCTCTTCCAGTGCCCTTCGTACAATGGCAATACCGGTATTCTCATCATCGTTGGAACCTTCAAACTTCTCGAGAGATTCAAGGGCGCGAAGATAAGCGACACCACCACCGGGAATGATCCCCTCTTCAACTGCTGCACGTGTGGCGCTCAGAGCATCTTCAAAAAGATCTTTCCTGGATTTCATCTCCACTTCCGAAGCAGCACCCACGTAGATCACTGCCACGCCACCTGCCAACTTGGCAAGGCACTCCTGCACTTTCTCGCGGTCATAATCGGAAGTTGTATTTTCGATCTGCTTCTTGATCTGTCCTACCCTGGCATCAATCATCTTCCGCTCACCAGCACCATTGACAATAGTGGTATTCTCCTTGTCAATGGAAATTTTCTCGGCCTGACCCAGCATGTCCAGTTCGGTGGCCTCGAGTTTCAAACCCTTCTCTTCAGAGATTACAGTTCCGCCTGTCAGGATGGCGATATCCTCCAGCATCTCTTTGCGGCGGTCACCAAAACCGGGAGCTTTTACCGCAGCAATCTTGAGTGAACCACGAAGCTTATTCACCACCAGGGTGGCCAATGCTTCACCATCCACATCTTCGGAAATGATCAGTAAAGGACGTCCGTTCTGAGCGGTAGTTTCCAGGATGGGAAGCAGGTCCTTCATGGTGGAAATCTTCTTGTCATGTATGAGAATGTAAGGATTCTCCAGGACTGCCTCCATCTTCTCCGTATCGGTCACAAAATAAGGAGAAATGTATCCTCTGTCGAACTGCATTCCTTCTACCACATCCACATAAGTATCAGACGATTTGGATTCTTCGATGGTGATAACACCCTCTTTCTTCACTTTGGACATCGCTTCTGCGATCAACGCTCCGATAGAAGCTTCGTTATTAGCCGAGATAGCGGCCACCTGTTCGATTTTCCGGTTGTCATCCCCCACCTCCTTGGACTGGGAATGCAGACTCTTGACCACCTCGATCACAGCCTTGTCGACGCCTCTTTTCAAATCCATCGGATTGGCTCCGGCGGTAACGTTCTTAAAACCCACCTGTACGATCGATTGTGCCAGTAAAGTTGCGGTAGTAGTACCGTCTCCTGCATCGTCATTGGTCTTAGAAGCCACCTCTTTAACCATCTGCGCACCTACATTCTCAAAGTGATCCTCCAGATCCACTTCTTTAGCGACGGTCACCCCGTCCTTGGTCACCTGTGGAGCACCAAATTTCTTCTCAATAATCACATTGCGACCTTTTGGCCCCAATGTTACCTTAACAGCGTTAGCCAGTTGATCGATCCCGCTTTTCAGTCGATCACGGGCATCAATGTCAAATTTAATCTCTTTTGCCATTTTTTATTCAAATTTTTGGGTTACTTACTTGGTAATGAATAACACATCATTCTGTGAGATCAGAAGATAATCCTCATCATTGATGGTTAATTCCTGACCTGCGAATTTGCCATAAAGTACTTTCTCACCCACCTTCACTTCCATGGGTTCGTCCTTTTTGTCTGCTCCGACCATTACCACAGTACCGTTCTGCGGTTTTTCCTTGGCTGTATCGGGAATAATGATACCACTGGCGGTTTTCTCTTCAGCCTCCGAAGGCTTCACAAGAATTTTACCTGCAAGGATTTTACCTTTAAGTTCTGCCATTTTTAATAGAGTTATTTAGTTCGACATTATCAAAATCGTCATCTCATTATCACAATTTGTGCCAAAGAAGGAAAACAAAAAAAAAGTGTCAGAAATATGACATCCTGACACTTTTCTGCAGTTACAGTGTGTTTCGACTTACTCTTCGTCAGTCTGTGCGGGCTCTGAGCCGAATGACTCTGGCAGATCGATGGTCTGGGAGGGCTGATCCATGATCGTCTCGTCAAACTGGCCCTGAAGCCTTGAATCTTGTTCCTGACCAGGTTTGGGGATGGTGATCCCGGCAAGCAGGCTGAATAGTATCAGGGCAGCTCCCAGCGTCCATGTGGCCTTCTCAAGGAAGTCAGAGGTTTTTCTTACTCCCATATACTGATTGGATGCGGAGAAGTTAGAAGCGAGACCCCCACCCTTGGAATTCTGAACCAGTACAATGAGGATGGTCAGAATGCAGATCACCACGATTAACACTACGAATACAACGAACATTTTTCTGCCTCTTTATGAATGATTTATATTCTTTATTTTATCAATTTGCGCTGCAAAGTAAGCACTTTTTTCCGGATATTTCAAACTTAACTTCTCGTAGGCATAGATGGCCTTCGCATACAATCCCTGCTTTACGTAAATCTTTGCCAGAGTGTCGGTTATAAAGCCATCATGCTCGATGGCTGATGTCTTGGAAACATCTCCCTTCAGAGAGGTCTCCCAGTCGGGCCGGATAGGTCCGGGCTCCTGACTGATAAAATCGCGTATCAGGTGATTCCCCGCCCCCTGTTTCTGCATATCGGCGGCCTTTGGCAGGCCACTCGCCTTCCCGTCATCTTCGTTATCCTCCTCTTTTTCCACCCTGTCAATAGCGGGAACTCCGTTTTTTCCCTCGCCGGTCTCCTCCATATCGGCCTCTTCCTTGACCACCGATTCGATCAGCGTTTCGGAGGAGAGTTCTTCGTCTTCCTCATTTTCAAAAGCCTGCTCCTGATCCTCTGTCCCCTGATCCTGATCCTCTGTCCCCGGCTCCTGATCCAACTCCGTTTTCTGATCCTGATCCTCTGTCCCCTGATCCTGATCCTCTGTCCCCTGATCCTGATCCTCTGTCCCCTCATCCAGTTCAAGCAGCTCCTCGGATGAAGAGGGAGGTGCTGCATAAGGAGCATGCTGCTCGATGATCACATCGGCATGTTCATCCGGTTCTTCGGAAAACTGAATGCCGGTATCCGGTTCGACTGGTTCCTCATGGACCTCTTCTTGAGCCTCCTCCCTCACCGGTGGTTCATTCACCTCGCTGACCAACCGGTGCAGGGCTGACCGGTCACAGGCGTACACGGCGGCCAATTTCAGCTCTCTCTCTTTATCTCTTCCGAGCGACTCCAGAATCCTGACCTTCAACATATGGGCAAGACTGAACATCGGATAGTTCCTGCAGAGATTCTTCACCTGCTCCAGGTGGGCCGGAGCGTAGTGGGTCGCATTAAGCATTCGGACAAGGTCTGATGCATCCATCACATTGGGTTTTACCATGAAACAAAAGCCCGGTTAAAAATATCTTCGATCAAATCCTCGAGGATCAAATCGATCAGATCGTTTTCCACGTCCGTCAGGTTCTGAGAAGCATCATAATCCTCATACCGGGAAAAGCTGGTATCATAATCAAGTTCCGGTTCTACCATGTTGGCATATTTGACACGGACAGTAATAGTGAGGCGGTTCCGGGCCGCAATTTCCTGGCCGGTGATTGCCGTTGGCCGCGTTTCGTATCCGGTGATCTCACCCGAAAAATGAACATCCCCCCCTTCGTTGGCTAATTCCAGGCTGGTATTGGACTGGATCTTGTCCATCAGTGCATCGGTGAACAACTGGCTCAACTGGGCCTGGACAATGGGTGCCCTGTTGGGGAAATACTCTACTGAATAGGTCTGCACCTCGGGGGAGATATTGACCCCGCTAAAAGAGTAAGAGACCTTGCACTGAGGCAGGATACACAGAAACAGAGCCGCTAAAACCGTCCATCCCCGGCAGAGGCTGCAGGTAATTATCCTTCCGGAAAATCCGCTAATCAATATCATACTCCTTAATCTTTCTGTAGAGCGTTCGCTCCGATATGCCCAGATCCTGAGCTGCATATTTCCTTTTTCCGTTATGCTTTTCCAGCGCCTTAATGATCAGCTCAATTTCTTTGTCCTCCAGCGAGAGTGATTCCTCTACAATTTCCTCCGTATCGAGGATATTTTCATCGTCCCGCTCGCTCCTGGGGGAGGATTTCGGTGTGATCAGTTGCTCGGGATCACGGGAAAAATCTTCCTGACTGGAATAAAGTCTTTTGATGAGACCCTGGTGCTCTTCCTCCACTTCGGCCGGAACCGATCCTTTTTCAATCATCTGTGTGACAAGTGTTTTCAAATCATTCATGTCATTCTTCATATCGAAAAGCACCTTGTAGAGTATTTCGCGTTCGGAATTGAAGGCCTCCTCGCTCATCCTTGCATCCTTGATCAATGCGGGAAGCTTGCTTTTGTGATAATCGGGCAGGTATTGCATCAGTACCGATGCATTTATTTCCCGTTCCTGCTCGATAATGGATAACTGTTCGGTAACGTTCTTCAACTGCCTGACATTTCCGGGCCATTCGTAATTCACCAGCAACTGTCTGGAATCCTCGTCAAGCCGTATGGGGGGCATCCGGTAACGTTCGGAGAAATCAGAGGCAAATTTCCTGAATAGCAAAAGAATATCGTTCCCCCGGTCCCTCAAAGCCGGTATCTGGATGGGTACCGTGTTCAGCCTGTAGAAGAGATCCTCTCTGAATTTTCCCTGTCTAATCGCCTGGCTGATTTCGATATTGGTGGCCGCTACGATCCGAACATCTGTTTTAAATACTTTGGAGGATCCTACCCGAATGAATTCACCCGTTTCAAGGACCCTCAGGAGCCTCACCTGCGTGGCCTGTGGCAACTCTGCCACTTCATCCAGGAAGATAGTCCCTCCGTTTGCCACCTCAAAGTAACCCTTGCGAGAATCATGTGCCCCGGTGAATGCTCCTTTCTCGTGTCCGAACAATTCGGAGTCGATGGTACCATCGGGGATCGCTCCGCAGTTGACTGCAATATAGGGACCGTGTTTCCTTCCTCCCAGTGTATGAATGATCTGGGGGAATACCTCCTTACCTGTCCCGCTCTCCCCGCTGATCAAGACACTCAGATCGGTGGGTGCTACCTGCCTGGCGACGTCAATGGCCCTCTCCAGTTCCGGATAGTTCCCAATAATGGAAAACCGCTGCTTAATCTGTTGAATCTCCATGCCCTTCTATGACAAAATATCCTAAAGTATGACAAAATTACAATTAGTTGGCTATTTTTGAAACAAATGGAATCCGATTTATTGGGGATCATCCCTGCACGATATGCTTCTTCCAGGTTTCCCGGAAAACCACTAGCCAGACTTGGCAGCCGGCCAATGATCCAATGGGTCTACGAAAAAGCTTCCGGATTCTTTCAACACCTGGCTGTGGCCACCGATGATGAACGCATATTTCGAGTGGTTAAATCGTTTGGTGGTCAAGTAGTTATGACCGATCCGGGGCACCGGAGCGGGACCGAACGCTGTGCCGAAGCATTCAGAATTATGAGGAATAAACACCAGGTAGCATACAGCCATGTGGTCAATATACAGGGGGACGAACCACTGCTGGCCACCGAACAGCTGAAAGCTCTCACAGACGGACTAAGGATTCCCGGTGCATCCGTTTCCACCCTAATCAAACCATTGGAGGATCCTGCCGAGATGGAAAACCCTCATGTGGTGAAAGTGGTGGTGGACCGCACATTCAAAGCACTCTATTTTTCCCGGTCACCGATTCCTTACTTCAGGGATCAGGGGCCTGTAAAAGGGAAGGGGGCAGTACAACCTTCCCCGGCTACCTGCTATTCCCACATCGGTCTCTATGGGTTCCGGGCCGATCTGCTGGAAAAACTGGTCCGGTTGCCGGCCACTCCTCTTGAGCAGGCCGAATCGCTGGAGCAGTTGCGATGGCTCGAGCATGGCTACACCATTCAGACCACCGTTTCCGAAATTCCCTCCAGGGGAATCGATACCCCCGAAGACATGGAAAAGATCGCCCATCTTTTCCAATAAAATCCGGAAGGCTGTATCAATAGCTTCTGCGTTTAGGTATTTGAGGGATGCCAAAAAAGTGAGCTGGGATTAACTGGGTTAAACAAGTGATTCAGCTCACTCGTAGTGCAGGGTTCTGGCCGGTGAAGTGATGGCCGCCCGGAACGAAAAAACGGAGACAGTCACCAGGGCCAGTATGATGGCACAGATAGCCGCTATCACATAAATCCAGGGCTGAAACCCAATATTGTATGGGAAATCCCTGAGCCAGTTCTGCATAAATAAATAAGATACGATCCATGCGATCAAAATGGAGATGCCCATCAGGTAAAGGATCTCCTTTGAGACTTCCAGAACGATCTCCAGGACGCTGGCACCCATGGCCCTCCGTATACTGATCTCCCGGGTCCTTCTCTGGGTATTGTGAATGGTGAGACCCAATAACCCGAGGCTGGCAATGAACGTAGCCAGTATGGCGAACAGCAAAGAGAGCTTACCCGTCCTTCGCTCCTCTTTGTAGTAGTTGTTTAATTCCTCTTCCAGGAAGAAGAACTGGAACGGGGCTTCATTGGACATTTCCATCCATTTCTGCTGGATCCTTTTCAGGGTCGCTGGAATACCCTCTCCGGCCACTGCCAGTCGGATATTGACATATCCTGCCCGGTCCATGGACTCGCTCTTGTAACGCAGCAGATAAGGTTCTACCGGTTCTCTCAGGGAAGTGTGGTGAAAGTCCTCCACTACTCCGATGATCCGCAATTGATTGGTGTCACCCTCCAGGGTGGGTTCCAGGATTACAGTATTGAAAGGATCTGCAATCTGGTATTCCTTCAGGGCGGCCCTGTTGATCAACACAGCGGAGGTATCACCCGGGTTCCAATGATCAAAAAACCGTCCCCGGTCCCCCCAGAGCTCGAAATGGTAAGTACGCATGAATTCCTGGTCCACATAATTGGTGGCAAAGAGGTAGTTCCTGGAGGCCTCCCGTCCCTTGATCTGATAAGACTCTGTGCTGTTATTGAACCCCAGGTAGGTGGTGGAGTTGGATGCGGCAACCACTCCCGGGATCTTTTCCAGCTCCCGGCAGAAGGTCTGAATGCTATGTTCGAGCGGGTAGATCCGCTTTAAAACCAGTATTTGCTCCTTGTCATACCCCACGTCTTTCTGAAGCATGTAGCGAACCTGCCTGGAAACGATGAGGGTACCGACAATGATGGCCACGGAGATGGTAAACTGTACAACCACCATGATCCGCCGGAACATAAAGGCACCCCGCTTACCCCTGAAATCTCCCGTGATACCCTCCACCGGCTTAAATCTTGAAAGATACAGCGCCGGATAGGCACCGCTGACCAACCCCAGCAGAACTGCCAGAAGGAGAATCGGGGGAAGCAGACTCAACTGCATACCCGGTTCAAGAATCAGGTTCAGATCCATGGTCCGGTTGAACCAGGGAAGGGTGATCTCCACAAGGATCAATGCAAAGAAAAGGGCAATCAGGCTGAGTATGACCGACTCGGCCAGGAATTGACGCACCAGCAGTTTTTGTTCCGAGCCCGCCACCTTCCTGAGTCCGATCTCCCTCGCGCGAGTAGCCGCCCGGGCGGTGGAGAGATTCATGAAATTGATTCCGGCGATCAACAGCACAAAGAGGGCTACCAGTGCAAAAATATGTATATAGAGCCGGTCGTTTACGGGCCTGAAGCAAATCTCCAGTCCCACTTCGATTTCGGGCTGCAGATGAATATCTTTGAGCGGTTGCAGATAGACTCCGTACCTGTTCCCTCCTGCTACCCACTCTTCAGGACCTACCCCAAGCACTTTTTCCAGCTCTTCCCTGATATGATCAAGCATGACCTCCTGCATCCGGTTCTCCACCTTCTCTTCATCGGCCCCAGGCGATAGAAGCACATAGCTGAAGATGGAATTCTGGAACCAGGTTTTATTGTGACTCCAGTCCAGGGTGGACATGGAGGCAATAAAGTCAGCAAAGAAATGGGAGTTCTCGGGAAATTCCTCGATGATACCCGTCACCACGTAATAGTTGCTGTCTTGATTGATACTCAGCGGCAGTCCGAGGGGATCCCGGTCTCCGAAATATAGACGTGCCTTCTCCCGGGTGAGTACGATCGATCTGGGACGGGATAGAGCAGTGGATGGATCCCCTCTGACAAAAGGAATGGTGAAAATGTCAAAAATGGAAGAATCAGCAAACATGAAATGGTCCTCGATATATTTGATAGTATCGTTCCATATCAGCTGCTGATTATAGACATCGAAACGGACATACTCTTCCATCTCCTGAATCTCCCCGGTGAAGGTCGGGGCCATCACCATGGAGGTCCAGGCACCCCTGAAAGACTGCTTACCCATGACTCCGTCGATATAGAGACGGTAGATACGGTCACTTTTCTCATGATACCTGTCGTAGCTGAGCTCTTTCAGGACAAACAGCAGGATCAGAATAGCGCTGGCGAGCCCTATAGCCAATCCAAGTATATTGATCAGGGTGAAAGCCCTGTTCTTCCTGATATTCCTGAATGCAACCGTCAGAAAATTTCTCCACATGTTCAAGCGCGTAACCTAAATATAGTGCACCTACCGTGCCACTTTCATTAAATGGTTAATAAAAAGGCATTTGTCCCTGAGAGGTTCAGGCTCAGCAGCCTTCATACTCGCCGGGATGTGCGGATGCGGATATCCCTTGTGCGAAAACGGACAGTTCGCGATCAGACCTGGAAGAACACCCTGATGGTGTAAAGGGAATACTCGTCTGTAAGTTCCTTAAATGAGCACTCAAGTTTGTTACCCGTGATCTTTGCCATCTCGATCAGACCCAGCCCCGCTCCTCCTTTTGGAGAGAATTTGCCATTGGTGATGGTGTTTCTATACAATTCCCTGATCTCTTCCCGGTTTCGTCCGTTCACCAGCTCAATCCTTTCACGTAAAGGTTCCACATCCCTGTTCCTGATGGGATTGCGGGTGATCAATTCCATGGTCGATCCATCGGCATTGATCTGACAGGACGGACAATAGTCAGGTACACGCTTCCCGTTGCAGTGGATCTGCTCACCGTATTTGGTAATATTTTCCAGGGCCTCAATCATGATGGAGATCATCTTCTTGTAGGCTTTGAAAGAGATCTGGTGATCCTGAGCAGCCATTTTAAATTCGGACAATAACCAGTCGATGGTGCTGAATGTTAGCGGACCCTGGTAAGACAAAATTGATTTACTCAACATTGCACCTCTGGTTAGATAACTCAATTTAAGAAAAACTCGGGTTCGAACCATCCATGTTATTCACATAGCCTGTATCCTCCCTGAGATTATCCCGATAACTTGCTTCCACCGCCAGCTGGTCACACCGCTCATTCTCCGGAATGCTTGCATGTCCTTTCACCCAGGTAAAGGTAACCGGGTATTTCCTGTAGAGTTCAAGGAATCTTAGCCAAAGGTCCGCATTTTTCTTCTTTTTGAACCTCCGGGCCTCCCAGTTAAACACCCAACCCTGGTTGATCGAGTCGGCAACATAGCGCGAATCGGTGTAAATCTTTACAACCAGGTCCTTTCTTTTCATGGACTCCAGCCCCCGGATCACCGCCAGGAGCTCCATCCGGTTATTGGTAGTTAGCCAATATCCTTCTGAGAGTTCCTTTCGGTGATTTCCATAGAGCATCACCACACCCAGTCCACCCGGACCGGGATTTCCCCTGGCAGCTCCGTCGGTGTAGATGACTACTTCGCCCGGGGACATGGTTGCATCAGTCTACCAGAGTCATTTCATCCACCAGGTGCCCTGCTCCGGCAAACTTGTCGATGACGAAGAGTACATAACGGATATCCACACTGATGCATTTCTGCAGTTCGGGTTCGAAGGCCACATCTCCGCTCATGGCTTCCCAGTTCCCGTCAAATGCGATCCCTATGAGCTCCCCCCGGCCATTGATCACCGGACTTCCGGAATTCCCGCCGGTAATGTCGTTGTTGGTGGTGAAACAGACCGGAAGGGTCCCGTTTTCGCCATACCTCCCAAACTCCTTGTCCGCATACAGTTCCTTCAGCCTGCCGGAAACGATAAATTCGCGGCTGGTGGGATCCTCCTTTTCCATCACCCCTTCGAGGGTGGTATGATGCGTGTAGATGACCGCATCCCTGGGGGAGTAATCTCCCACTGTACCGTAATTGATCCGCATGGTGGAATTGGCATCGGAATAAAACTCCCTTTCGGGATTCATTTCAATCCTTCCCTTCAGATAGAGACGGCTTCCGCGCTCATAGGGTCCCTGGAATTCGGCGAGCCTGCCCCGAACCTCGAAATACTTTTGCGCTTGGATGCTGGCCTGGTAAGCGGGATCCTTTCGCAATTTTTTCAGGGAGGGGTTATCAAGAAACTCCATGAAGCGGTCCTGGTCTGTCACCAATGATTTCTTGAAATACTTGTCCACATATTTGGTAGCATCCCCTCCGAATTTCTCCTTCACCTCCAGGATATTCTCCGGCAGATACTCCTCTTCCAGATCTTCGATCAACAGTTCGATCATCGCTTTCATCACCTTTTTATCGGTGGACGGATGGTAATCCTTGTAGAAGTCCAGGGAATACTCCCGCAATGCGGCAATGAACTCTTCCTGTTCCTGAGGATCGGGTTCCGGATCGGCCATAAGCCTTTCCAGCTCACCCAGGTTCCGGGCGAAAAAGACCGATTCCATCCCGAAGAAAAGTGCCTCCATGAGATACTGTGCAGCATTCTGCAACTCTCGTCTTCCCATTATGGCCTGGCGGATATCATCCAGGGCACTGCCATAGAGTTCCTGCCGCTCCGGATTCTGGTTCACCCATCGGGTAAACGCTTCCTCCTCGCTCTCTTTTTTTCCGACCACATTCAGGCGTTCCAGTCCTTCGCTTTGTCCGATGGAGTATTTCCAGTAGTTGGACGACCGGGTATACTTCGACGCATACTGGATCCTGACCTTCTCATCTGCCTGCATATCTGCCATCTGGATCTCCTGCTTGATCCCGCGAATCTTGATGCGGTTGGGATGCTCCACCTCCAGCAGCTCCTTCACTTCCCACGAAGTGATATACCGGTCGGTGCTTCCGGGGAACCCCATTACCATGGTGAAATCTCTTTTTTCAATTCCTTTCAGTGAAACAGGAAGATAGTGCCTGGATTTGAGCGGAATGTTGTCGGGACTGTAGGTGGCAGGTTTTCCATCCGGTCCTGTGTAGACGCGTAAGAGAGAAAAATCACCTGTATGACGGGGCCACATCCAATTGTCGGTATCTCCGCCGAACTTGCCGATGGATTCAGGAGGGGCTCCTACCAGGCGCACATCCAGGAAGGTTTCGGTGACAAAGAGGAAGAAACGGTTCCCATTGAACATGCTTCGGACTCTGGCCTCATAGTGGGTGCCCTCGGTAGCCTCCGAGGTCAGGGCACCCGATAGGGAACGGATCTTGGAGGTGCGTTCCTGTTCGGACATCTCTTCACTCAGCTCAGGTACGATCTGGTCTGTCACCTCATCCATCCGGACCAGGAATGTAATTGTCTTTCCTTCATTGGGGAGTTCCTCATCCCTGGTCATTGCCCAGAATCCATTCTTCAGATAATCATTTTCCACCGAGCTATGGTACTGGATCTCTCCGTAAGCACAGTGGTGATTGGTCAGCAAAAGTCCATCCGGGGAGACCAGCTCTGCCGTGCAGGATCCCCTGTCAAGGGCGCCCACCGCGTCCTTCAGACTGGCCTGGTTGATACTGTAGATTTGTTCGGCGGTGAGTTCCAGACCCATTTCGGTCATCTCATCCATATTGACCTGTCTGACCAGGCTTAAAAGCCACATTCCTTCGTCTGCCTGAACCCTCAACTGGAAGGCAAAGACCAGACCAAGTACCAAAAACAATACTTTTCTCATGTTATTCGTGATTTTTGAAATCTATCTGAAAATGAAACAATATCTTCTAAAGAAGCAATGTCTGCAAATATGGTGAAATTCTTTCTTAAACCGCTATGGGTATTGCTGTTTTAAAACCGGAATGACCGCCGATGGTAGGGTGTTGGACCCAAAGCCCGGAGGGCCAGCCGGTGATCCTCCGTGGGGTATCCCTTGTTTTTTGCCCAATCGTAACCGGGGTGTTCTGTATGAAGCGACTTCATATACTCATCCCGGTATGTTTTGGCAAGGATGGAGGCAGCGGCGATGGAGGAATAGAGGGAATCACCCTTGACAATACACGTATGGGGAAGCTGCCTGAAAGGCACGAACCGGTTCCCGTCCACCAGCAGGTGTGCCGGAACCGGGTCAAGCTCTTCTATGGCTCTGTGCATGGCAAGAAAGGATGCCTGCAGTATGTTCAACCGGTCAATCTCCTCGTTCGTGGCACTGCCCACACCAAAGCTGACCGCCTCTTTCTCAATGACCGTTCGAAGCAGGGATCGTTGGGCAGGGGTGCATTTTTTGCTGTCATTGAGAGACGATGCGGTAAATCCTTTGGGCAGGATCACGGCAGCAGCAAAAACCGGACCCGCCAGGCAACCTCTTCCGGCCTCATCCACTCCGGCTTCGAGAAAACGGGACTGATACCAGGGTTTAAGCATGTTCGCTCAGGACGTTTTCGATGGTCCTCCATAGCATCTCCGCCGTATGATCCCAGCTGAAGAGCTCCCTTCGCTTCCTTCCCTTTTCGATCAGGTCCTCCCGCAATCCCTCTTCTTTCCAGATCCTTACCATCCCGTCCCGAATACTGCCCGGACTTTCAGGACTGACGAATATTGCCGCATCCCCGGCAATCTCCGGCAGGCTGGTCGCCTTCGATGCGATCACCGGAATATCACATCTCATGGCTTCCACCACAGGGATCCCGAATCCTTCAAAAAAAGGAACAAAGGTCATGGCGTGAGCAGCCCCCAGCAGGTCGCGCAACTTCTCCGGGGAGAGCCTGCCTGTAAACACCACATCTCTTTTATGGCTCATTTTATTGAGCTGCTCTTCCATGGATCTGGTCAGGAAGAACTTCTCTCCCACCAGAACCAGTTTCAGTTCACTTTTAGTCTCCTCCTTAAAAAGCTGGAAAGCCTTTAAAAGGTTGGTGATATTCTTCCTGGGATGAAGACTGCCCACGAAAATAAAGAAGGGTGCTCCCCCTGTGTGGTCGGCTCTTACCTGCACAGCCCGTTCTTCGGAGATAGGTACATAGTTTTCATTGGCACCGTTATATGCCAAAACCACCTTCTCTTCCGGTATTTCATACTGATTGACAATATCTCTCCTGGAATACTCGGAAACGGTGACGATCCGGGTGGATCTCCTGGCAAATCGGGGAAAAAAATGCCGGTAATATCTCCTTACCAGCCACGGCAGATCACCAGGCCGGTGTTCAAAATTAATATCGTGAATCACATTCACCATGGGCACCGAGGCACAGAGTGGAATAAAGCCATCGGTACTCAGAAACAGATCGGGTTTATGTCGCCGTAAAAACAACGGAACCTTCCATTCGAACCAGATATACCACAGCAACGGATGTCGGGTAGGAGGCCGGAGTACCACCGGGGTAATATTTTCACCGAAAATAACCTTCGGGCTGAATTTTCTATCGAACAGAAAAATGAAATGGACCTCCGGATGAGCCTGGGTAATTCTTCGCAGCGTTTCAAAGGTGAACCATCCGATACCATCCAATTTGCCGGGCATCAACAGCCGGGTATTTACTGCAATTCTTCTTCTTGAGGGGTCGAGGTTCAATGCCGCCCTTTATATTTTCTGAGCGAACTTATTACATTTGTATTGAATTAAAAAATAATTCTATCTCCCTGCCTTTTGAAAAAGCGTTTCCTAACCAACCTGGCACTTCTGGTCCTCCTAAACCTGCTGATCAAGCCATTCTGGTTCTTTGGCATTGAGGTGGGGGTGCAGAATCGTGTGGGAGAGGAACTTTATGGCTTCTATTTCTCTCTGTTTAATTTCGCCTTTATACTGAATATCTTTCTCGACCTGGGGATCAATAATTTCAATAACCGCTCCATATCCAGAGACCATGACCTGGTCAGAGATTATCTGGCAGCCATTGTGCCATTGAAATTCATTTTATTCCTCTTTTACGCAGCAATGGCGCTGGTCACCGGAAGGATTATCGGTTACAGCCAGGAACAGTTCTCCATGCTCCGGGTGCTGATATTGAATCAATTTCTCGCGTCATTCATTCTCTATTTCCGTACCAATATAAGCGGACTTCAATATTACCGGACCGACAGTCTGCTTTCGGTGATGGACCGGACGCTGATGATCATATTCACCGGGCTTCTCCTTTGGGGTAATCTGACCAGCGAACCCTTCCGCATCGAATGGTTTGTCTATGCCCAGACACTCTCTTACTCCCTTACACTGATCACCGTTGCAATTATAGTCCGTTACCGTTCAGGGGCTTTATTAGGGAAGATCGATCTTCAAAGATCTCTGAAGATCCTTCATTGGAGCTATCCTTATGCCCTGCTGATTCTGTTAATGTCACTATTCAACCGGGTCGATTCGGTCATGATCGAGCGTTTGCTGGCCAACGGTAAGGAGGAGGCAGGTATATACGCGCAATCCTTCCGGATCTTTGAGGCTGCCTCCCAGTTTTCACTGCTTTTTGCAGCCCTCCTGCTTCCCATGTTTTCCCGCATGTTAAGACTGAAGGAGCCGGTGAATGAACTGATCAGGATCGCTCTGCCTCTTCTGATGGTTGCCGGCCTGACAGCCGCAGTTTCCTGTAACCTTTACAAGGAGGAGATCATCGATCTTCTATACAAGGCACACGCACCCTACAGTTCAAGGATATTCGGGCTACTGATGATCGGTTTCCTCTTCGTCTCTATTAGCTACATCTACGGAACACTGCTCACAGCCAATAATAACCTGAAGCAGCTGAACATCCTGGCTGCTTCTACTGTATTGATCAATGTAGTCCTGAATCTGATGCTAATCCCCCGCTACCAGGCCCTCGGTGCCGCCGTATCCAGCCTGATTTCCCAGTGTTTCTATGCCCTTCTTCAGCTGGCGCTTTCAACCCGGCTGATCCATATTCCCCTGAACCGGGACATCCTTTTCCGGTTAGGCGGGTTCCTGCTGCTGAACCTGGTGGTCGGATACGGCACTCTATGGATACCCGGGTGGATACCCGGTTTTATGGTTCTGCTGACCTCATGCGGTATTAGCTCATTCTGGCTGGGCCTGATCAAACCGTCAGAGATACGGCTCATTCTTCGTTCGGAGTAGTCCATCCATTCCGGCTCTATTCCATGTCCCTTTTAAAATCCCCCTGCCACTCTTTTTATACCTGTCTAAACCGGCTGAATCAATCGAAACCTCGCACCCGGTAGTAAAAAGTACATAGAACCTATTTTACACACATATAATTACGTACCTATAAGCATATAATCATTTATTATCAGTTATTTTACTATTACTATATAGCTTTTTTTACTCTTATATATTTATACAAAACTACGGATGTTAGGAATTTGTTAATTCAATCTGCCGCGCACATAGCGTGTAACCAGGTGCTTTGTATATTTTTATGGAAACCAAAACACTGGAAGGTGGATCAGAAGAAAGACTTTAAGCTGCGACGTACGAAGAGAACCTCGCTGCTTTTCAATAGCCGGGAACTGGAAGCCCTCAATCTCTATTGCAATAAATACAGGATCGACAACCGGTCGAAATTCATGAGGGAAGCGATCATGACGGAGATCCTTAAGAAGTTTGATGAGGATTACCCGACCCTTTTTGAATTCGAAAAACCCAATCTTTTCTACTCCCGGTAAAACTTACAACCATGGCTGACAAGGCCTCTCTGACGGGCAACCTGGATATGTGGCAGGCATTTTTTTCAAAATCGCCTGCAGCCACCATGGTAGTAGACAAAAGTTCCAGGATTATTCTGGTCAACCCTCAGGCGGAGAAGGTCACAGGCTACAGTGCCGAGGAACTGGAAGGGGGTAAGAAATGGCTGGACATGGTTATTTCCGAGGATCGCGACCCGTTAAAGAATCATTTCAGGATCCTGAAAGCAGATGGACTGTCACTTCCCGAGAATCTGGAATGCAGGTTCGTCGACAGGCATGGGAATCTGAAAACCTCTTATCTATCCGGTTTTTACCATCAGGAGCTGCAGGTGATCCTTCTTTCGCTCATCGATATCACTGAGCAAAAGAACGATGAGAAGAAACTGAAAAGCGCCAAAGCGAGCGCCGAGACTGCCGATCGTTTGAAAACCACCTTCCTGGGTAATCTTTCCCATGAAATCAGGACTCCTATGAACGCCATTGTGGGATTTGCCTCATTGATGCAAATGGAGGAGCTTTCAGAAGAGAAAAAGCGGCTCTACCTGACTCAGATCATTTCCGGCAGTAGGGATCTTCTTCAGCTGATCGAAAAGACCGTGGTACTTTCACGAATCGACCTGGGACAGATCAAAATCAACAACCGTCCGTTCTTTGTCAATAAACGGTTGGGCGAATTGTACACCAAATATGCCGATATCCTTCAAGAAAAGGACAAGGAACATATTGAACTCCACCTGGAAGCCGGGAGGAGAGAGAAGGATTTTGTCATCCAGACAGATCCCATCCGGGTGATGGAAGTCCTCAATAATCTGCTGGAGAATGCAGTCAAATTCACCAACAGTGGAAGCATCACTCTGGGATATGCTTACCTGGAAGAGGAGTCAGAGGGAGGTTACGACTCTCTGCTGTTTTATGTGAAGGACACCGGAACCGGGATCCCGAAAGATAATCATGGTATCATTTTCGACCGTTTTGTCAAAATGGTGGATAGGAATGAAACCGTGCTTCGGGGAGCCGGGCTGGGACTGGCTATTGCAAAAGAGATGATTCACCTGATGGGTGGGGAGATCTGGGTGGAATCCACCCCCGGAGAGGGCAGCAAATTCTATTTCACGCTGCCTATTTCCTTCTCCAGAAAGCAAAGAGAGGAACGGCAGAAAATAACCAGGAAAACGTATGAAAACTGGTCTTCATTTCAAGTTCTTGTGGCTGAGGATATGGAGTCTAATTACTTATATATTAAAGAATTACTTGCCCCAACAAAGATCAATATCCTTCGGGCCCGGGACGGACTCGAAGCAGTGGAGCTTTTCGAAAAACACCCCGGTATCGATGTGGTGCTGATGGATATACTGATGCCCGGACTGGATGGATATGAGGCTGCCACAAAGATCCGGGAGATCAGGGAAGACGTACCGGTGGTGGCTCAAACCGCTTTCACTTTTGAAGGGGAGGTCCAGAACGGATTATACGCCGGATGTTTTACCGATTACATCATGAAACCCTTTACCCGGGATATGTTATTGGCCTACCTGAAGAAGCATCTGACATGATCAGATGATCTCCATGGAATAGATGATGGCTTCCAATTGCTTCAGCTTGACCCGTTTTTTCTGATTGGGATGATAAAGATATCCGTCGACCGTTACGATCCGGTTCCTTTTGTCATCATAGACCGAGTGACTGATAAACGGCCCCCCCATATACCCGTTTTCCAGCTCCCAGAGGCCCCTGATCTCCACCACCTCCTTTTGATTGATCGAAAGATCGAAGGCAATGGGCTTAAAAAGTTCAGCGATCTTCATGTAGGAGTTATCCCGCGGACCTTCCACATATTTCCGGGTAAATTCGTTTCTTGCCCTGATGAGCTTTTCCGTGGTCAGATCTTCCGGGCCGGTTGCAGGATAATCAAAGACCTGAATAACCTGTGAAAGATCCGGAGCTTCGATGGAGACCGAGGTATAGTCGTCCTTACTGAAGTCCATATTGTACCCCCTGGGAATGGCCAGGCGTATCTGGTGATGATCGGCAATCTCCTTTTGAATAGCCGGATCCTTGGAGTCCTTGTAAACATCCATCAGCCGTTTCCGGTCGTACTGCAGGAGGAAACCCTGGATCCTGCCCTCATTTTCCGCAATCAGCTCCTTGAGGGCTGAACCGGTAGGCGCTTCCAACTGCACCATGATCTGTGGTTTGGCCCACACATTCTCCCTGAAACGGACCCTTGGCTCCTGTCCCGATTCAATGGTAGTAAGAATGATGGTGCGATGGAACTTATATATCCCGTCGAAGGAGGCCGCTGTAACCTGGATGACATCGAAAAGCGGTTCCGACTGAGGCAGACCGGCCAATTCTTCTTTGAGGACATCCTGGAGCAAATCACCTGCGGAGTTTTGCCAGTTGAAATCGTCCATGACCACCAGTACTTCCCCTGCCCCCCCCGTAATATTGGGCATGATCTTACCTGCAGCGCCCCCCTGCTGGCTGGTAATATCGCAGGATAGCAGGGCAAGGACGAGCCCGGCATACATAAAAAAGCCTGTCCATAATCTTTTTGGACAGGCCCCACTTCTTTCTCTGGGCTTACTCCTTCCCATCCTTGATCTTTTTCGGGTCACCGGTATCATCCACAATATCATCCTCGGCGTCATCCGATGTGGCCTTCTTGAATTCCTTCATTCCCTGTCCCACGCCGCGCATCAGTTCCGGAATTTTCCTTCCACCGAAAAGCAACAGCACCAACAGAACGACCACAACGATCTGCCAGACTCCGATTGCTAGGATTATAAATGCTTCCATTTTGTTCTTTTAATAAGGTTCGAACTACAAAATTAATGAAATAATTGGTCTATCTGTTAAACAGCCCTATGATGTCGTTCAGATTCGCATAGAGCAGAAGGCTGAGCAGAATCACCATACCAACAATCTGTGCATACTCCAGGAATTTGTCCCCCGGCTTCCTGCCTGTAATCATCTCAAACAGCAGAAACATGACATGTCCTCCGTCCAAAGCCGGAATAGGAAGAATATTCATGATAGCCAGGATGATGGATAAAAAAGCCGTCATATTCCAGAAACTCTGCCAGTCCCAGGTGGATGGAAAAATACTTCCGATCTTGATGAACCCTCCCAGCTCTTCGTAGGCCTTTGTTTCGGGCCTGAAGAGCATTTTCAACTGCTTGAGGTAACTCTTGGGGATATCCACACCCCGTCCGATCCCTGCCGGTATCGACTGTAGGAGGGAGTATTTTACCACCACAGGTTCGAAGTAATCCAGGTAGGACATGTTATAAAAACCGAACTTCCCCTCCTCGCTGGTGGTAATCTCTTTCCGAATGGTATCCGAACCCCTGAGCAGGGCTATCTCAAAAGTTTTGTTGGCAGCCCCTCCGGTGACCTCCAGGAATTCATCGTAGAAGTAGACCGGCTCCCCGTCAATCTCGACGATGCGGTCACCGGAAAGGGCACCTGCCCGGGCCAGTGCTCCTTCCTCTAAAAGCTCTTTGATCTCGACAGGAATCCTGGGCTCCATGGCATATTCCACCTTCAGCAACTTGGAGATCATTCCCTCCGGCACCTGCACATCTACTACCTGCCCCTCCCGGCTGACGGTGATGATTTCCGTTTCGTTCACCACAATGTCGTGGTGAATGGAACGCCATTTCTTCACTTCCTGACCGTCAAGAGCGATGATCCTGTCTCCGTTCTGAAGGCCCATCTCCTTGAAGGTCTCTTCGAACATATATCCATACTCCAGCCTCTGGGCGGGCACATAGGTCTCCCCCCACCGGAAGAAAACCAGGATATAGATCAGAAGAGCAAGCAGGAAATTGACCAGCACACCGCCCAGCATGATCAGCAGGCGTTGCCAGGCTTTTTTCGATCGGAATTCATAGGGTTTGGGAGGCTGTTTCATCTGCTCCCGGTCCATCGACTCGTCGATCATCCCGCTGATCTTCACATATCCGCCTAATGGCAGCCATCCAATCCCGTAGACCGTGTCACCGAACTTCCTTTTGAAAAGCGAAAAACCCGCGTCAAAAAAGAGGTAAAACTTCTCCACCCGTACCTTGAAGATCCTTGCCAGGGTGAAGTGTCCCAGTTCGTGCAGCACGATCAGGATGGACAGGCTAACCAGCAGCTGTGCTATCTTAATCAATACATCCATTCCTGTCTAAATTTGTTCCTTGGCGACCCGCCTTGCCAGCTGATCTGATTCCACATAGTCCTC
Organism: uncultured Bacteroides sp.; assembly: GCA_964604655.1. GTDB lineage: Bacteria > Bacteroidota > Bacteroidia > Bacteroidales. The sequence continues at coordinate 20,494 of CAZRZY010000040.1, forward strand.
CAGCACCGGTTCCCTGACATAGGTGGAACTCCCAAGTGTCTTTTCAATAATATCGGGGATGCTCCGGAACCCAATCTTCCTCTCCAGGAATGCTTCCACCGCGATCTCATTGGCTGCATTCATGATACAGGGCCAGTTCCCTCCTTTCCTCAGTGCTTCGTAAGAAATTGCAAGGTTACGAAAAATTTTTGTATCAGGCTGCTCAAAACTCAGCTGAGGATAGTCTGTAAAGTGGAATCGCTCATATTGGGTGGGCAGTCTGCGGGGAAATGAAAAAGCATATTGAATGGGCAACCTCATATCGGGCAGTCCCAACTGAGCTTTGATGGATCCGTCGACGAATTGTACGAGGGAGTGTATGATCGATTGGGGATGCACGATAACCTCGATTGCCGATGGCGGAATATTGAAAAGCCACCTGGCCTCGATTACCTCCAGCCCCTTGTTCATCAAAGTAGCCGAATCGACGGTGATCTTTGGGCCCATGCACCAGTTGGGATGACACAGCGCCTCTTCGGGAGTGGCTGTGTCCAGGAAGCTGCTATCTTTTCCTCTGAAGGGTCCGCCGGAGGCTGTCAGGATCAGTTTCTCCACCTGATTGCCGCTTTCACCTGTCAGACACTGGTATATAGCCGAATGCTCCGAATCGACCGGGATGATGGAGATCCCGTTCCGGGTAGCCTCCTTCATGATCAGTTCCCCGGCCACTACCAGCGTCTCCTTATTGGCCAGTGCAATGGATTTTTTTGCCCTGATAGCTTCCAGAGTGGGTCTTAACCCGCTGAAACCCACCATGGCGGTCAATACCATGTCCACAGAATCAAAAGTCACCACCTGAGCGATGGAATCGTTTCCGGCAAATACCTTAATGGGATAATTGGAAAGGGCCTTCTTCACCCTGCTGTAGTGGTCAAAGTTCCCGATCACCACCATATTGGGCACAAATCTCATGGCCTGCTCGATCAGGAGGTCTGCACTTTCCCTGGCCGTGAGGACCTCCACGGCAAACTCTTCCGGGTATGCGGAGATTACTTCCAGTGCCTGGGTCCCGATGGATCCGGTGGAACCAAGTATGGCAATCCTTTTCTGCATGTCTAAAATACGATGTATTCCAGGGGGTTCAGTGGCACACGGTCGTGCCAGATTTCGAAATGAAGGTGGGGACCCGTAGTGAGTTCTCCCGAATTTCCTACAATGGCAATGGCATCGCCTGCCAAAACTTTTTGACCTACCGATTTAAACAGGGTGGCATTGTGTTTATATACGGTTATTAACTCATGATCATGCTGGATCTGAAGCACATAACCGGTTTCCAGTGTCCACGTCGATATGGTGACTGTCCCCTCCAGTGCAGCCTTCACCACCTCATTGGGTGCAGCAACCAGGTCAATCCCGAAGTGCCCCTCCACCGGATTGAAAGAGCGGGTAACGATCCCGTTCACGGGTGTGAAGAAATGCATGTCATACAGGTTACCCTCCATCTGCCGGTTATCAAACGTACTCAGTCGGAATTGCTCCTCGGTTTCCACCTGGTTCCTAAGGATGGAGTCGTTGGCCGAGCGTGGAAAGGTGATCGCCTGCACATTGACGTTCCCGAGGGTATCATTCAGGTACTCTTCCGGGTATTCTCCGGAGATGATCCGGTTCAGGTTTTCGAAGTACTGGTCCCTGACAGCCTGTTCATATTTCAGCGAATCGACCATCATGGCATTTTGCCGGATATGTTGCCGCATGGCTGCATCGGGGTATCCAGGTACCCATTCTCTGATGGGAGTATAGGCAATAAGAGAATAGATGATCGCCACCAGTATCATCAGTAGTACTCCCACAAAGGCAATAATATTCAGGCGTGTCAACCTTAATTGACCCACCTCTTCGAAAGTATCCTCATTGAGAAGAACCATCCGGTATTTGTGGGTCAGCTTAAGAAAGAGCTTTCTTCGTTGCTTCTCTGGCTTTTTATTCATGGGAAGGATTACCGTACCGGCACAAAGGTATAAAGAATACCGCTTCCGAACGTTTATTGAAAGTCAAACATCGGTAGTATTTCCCTGCGGATGTACTCCTGCCCGATGTCATTCTTTAAGAATCCCTCCCTGACCATGGCTTCGTCCTCGGAATCGAACAATTCCATGTGGATCAGGGTCCATGGCCTGAATTCATACAGGGGGTTTTCCGACTCCAGGACATTCATGGTGACCATGTAATCGGTCAGACTGGTTGTGTAGCCTGCAAATAACTTGTCATGTGCATATGAAAAGAGGACAAATACTTTATAACTCATCTGCAGTAGTCATCAATTATGATATCTAATGTACGTGAAATAATAGAAATGGTTGCCCTACTCCTGCAAATTCATCAGAAAACTAATACTTGATACGAATCCGCTGCCACGATCGAAGAAAGGCCACCAGGTCCTGTCGCTGGTCACCCGCTAGTTCGGGGTAGCCCTCCTGGCCATACCCCCAGGAAGGCATTCTTGTCCCCTCCCTGCCCAGGGTCAGGGTCGCCAGAATATAGCCGTTGGAGGCGGCACTAAGGAACTCCTGGTTATGGAGGGCCGGTGCTTCAATCCCCTCCCCCAGCTTTCCGTGGCATTCTGTGCAGTGACCGGCATAAAGCCGGGCACCTTCCTCATGATTTCCGGGATTGGCACCGGGGTAGATATAGGTAAGCGTATCAAGGGCCGATTCCTTCATAAACCCGACAATATTGGCGATCCCGGCCCTGCTCAGCTGCTCCTGGTTGTAAAGATGAGCCGACCATCCGAACATCGCTGTATGGTTTCTTCCCCTGGCAACAGTTTCGTACAGAAAGCGGTCGCTGGCCACTTCCAGAAAATCCCTGTTAATGATCGCCGGTCCGGTCTCTCCCTCTCCAAAATCACCATGACATCGGGAACAGAGAAAATGGTATTTCAGGTATCCGTCCTGCAGATTGGTCATTTGCAACTCCATTGATCCCGGAACGTTCCGGTAACGGTACCAGGAACGCATATGGGAAACCAGGTCGGACAGTTCTGTATCTGTCAGGTGGGACCAGGCAGGCATGGCGGTATTTTCCCTTCCCCTGAGCAGCGTAAGGATCAGGTAGGAGTCATCGGCTCTTTCCATCAGATCGGGCTGATTCAGGGCCACGGCCACTCCTCCTTCTCCGTTGATCCCATGGCATGCCATGCAGAACCGATCGAAAAGCTCCTTACCCCTTACTGCGGATCCGCCGGAATAGTTTTCAATTCCCTCAAATGAACGCTCTGCCTCCTCCTTCAGATGCCGGGTTACCCGGCTCATTTCCAGACTGGTGGCACCGGATACCTCCTTTGCCCAGGAGCCCATCTGGCGGAGGCTCCTCCCCTTCTCCAGGGTGAACCGGATCAGATCTTCCGAGGCCACCCTGAGAAAATCACGGTTTCCAATGGCGGGTATCCCGGTCTCGTATTCCAGATATCCTTTCCCTTCACCCTGCTTACCATGGCATGCGGCACAGAAGGAGGAATAGGCCAGTGCACCTTCCATTTCCATCCGGATCCCCTTGAATTCATTCAGGGTCTCCATGGAGAAATAGTCAAAGGGGATATCGGGCTTTGCCAGTCCCATCACGAATGTGGCAAGAGCATCTAAATCCTTCTCATCCAAATTAATACGTAACATCTGGGATCCTGGTGAAACCATTTCGGGGTCTTTAAAATGCTCTTTCAGCCAGTTGGAAACAGTCTGTTCTCCCTTCACATTACTGAAACTGTAGTCGTGCCTGGTCTTCTCTCCCTGCTCGGTCAGATCGGGTCCCAAAATCCCCCCGACCCCCCGTGCCTGGTGGCAACCCAGGCACCCTTCCCTGCCAAACAAAATCCGGCCGTCCAGCAGGACCTTCATATCGTTGGTCCAGGATCCGGAAGGCTCCTCCTGATCATCGAATATGGCCAGGTGGCACTTCCCGCAGGAGGATTGGAGGTAAGGATCCTTCAAAATGGGTTTTGGCCAGTGTTCGTCCTCCTTCAGACCGTGGGCTGCGGAGGTAGTCAACGCCCTCCCCTGCCCGCCGTGGCAGATCGTACACCCAAACTGCTGTTGCGGATGATCCTGCAGGAAGCTGCCGGAATGCTTTGCATGAGGTGACGGGACTGTATTCATTCGGGTATCCTCCAGCCCCATGTGACAGGTAATGCATCGGTCGACGCGGTCGAACTGAGGTAGTTCCACCTGGAGGATCCCCCTCTCCATCAGCTCTGCCTCTTTTATCTCCCCCACGGATTCCTCCAGGTTTTGTCCCTCCAGGAGCTCCCGGTACTCCTTCTGAAAACTCTTCCATTCTTTATTGGTCCCTTCGGAAATCCATGCCCCTAAAAGCAGCATTACCAGCAGGAGCGCCCCGGTCAGGACCGTCCAAATCGCTCGATATGTATACTTCTTCTCGTCCATACTGTATTTTGGGCATTCACTGAACCGGCCACTGACTGGCCGACCAGTAGAACTCCCAGTTGGGTCCCCTGAACCAGATCCCTACCGCGGTAAAAATAACCAGGGCCACGAAGGAGCAGGTGAATAGCCACAGGGCAGCTTTTCTCGATGAGCCGGACCGGCGGCGAACCAGCTCCGCAGATACGATAAATGCTGCTGCTGTCAAAGTGGCCGGGTTGATCAGCATCACGAACCATTGAGAAATTCCCGGGAACCAGTCCCTCATCCAACCAAAACGGATCATTATAAACAGCTGTACCAGCACCAAACCCAGGGCAAAAGCAGCTGACCTGTATACTGTCTGAATCCCGGAAGGTCCTGAAAACCACTCCCCGATGTACCTGTTTTCACGGTCCCTGTATGGGATGGAGAACAGGAAGACCAGGTAAAGCACAGGAACCAGCAATCCGCCAGCAAAAGCAGAATAGGAGACCAGCTCCTGGATACCCAGGAAATACCAGGGGGATTTGGCCGGATTTTCGGGATGGGCCGGATTGGCCTGCTCCAGCAATGGTGCATCGGCCAGCAGCGCAATCAACAACACCATAAAAACGACCCCGATCAGCATCCCCAGTTCGGTCCACATCACCACCGGCCAGGTATTCCATTTCTTCACCTCCCTATCCGTTTGATCCGGACGGCTAAGGCCTCCATCTTTCCGGATTCTCCAAAAATGAATACTTATCAGTACCAGTATGGAAATGGGAAGAAAGATCACATGGAGAGCGAAAAACCGGGACAGTGCCGCCTGCCCCACTGTCTCCCCGCCAATAAGCAATTTCTTAAGAAATCCACCCGGATCGAAAACCTGTGTCACACCCAACAGATCGGTGAGTTCTCGCGCCGAGGCAGCAATGTTGGACCCGATGGTTACCGCCCAGTATGCCAGCTGGTCCCAAGGGAGCAGGTAACCACTGAAGTTACTCAACAGGGTCAGTATCAGCAATACCACCCCCAGTACCCAGTTCAGGGATCGCCCTCCCAGATAGGAACCGGTATAGAAGACGCGCAGCAGATGAAGAAACACCACGATCACCATCCCCTGGGAGGCCCAGCGATGCATATTGCGAATGATCCTTCCTCCCGGTACCACATAGACGATATCCTTTACCGAACGATAGGCCGAATCCACCGAAGGAGTGTAATAGACCATCAGGATCAGCCCTGTGAAGACCATGATCAGGAAAAGAAAACCCAGAATAGCACCCAGCCCGAAGGTGTAGGTCGGTTTCATGGAATACGGGTGCACCCGGGGGGCATGGATATGAAGAAAGAAATTGCGTGAAATGATCCCCCTGCTCATGAGATCCGGTATTTTTCATCCGATGGGACATAGTAGCCGGGATCGACGACGATTTTTCCGTCATGGGTACTGCTGACACGGTACCAGGCTAGATCTCTGGGAGCAGGCCCGGACAGCACATGACCATGGTCATCATAGCAGGATCCGTGGCACGGGCACTCGAATCCGTCGGTGCTCTTATCCAGGATACAGCCCAGGTGGGTGCATACGGCCGACACTGCCTTGATCCCCTCATGGTCCCTGTAGATGAAGAGGTTGTGAGATTCAATGAAGGTATAGGTATCCACCGGGAAGCGCGATGGATCCCCGATCTCTATCCGGCGTTTCTGACCGGCCAGACGGGGAAAGAACTGCCTCAGGTAACTGATTGAAAGTATAGTTCCTGCAAAAGCTGTCAATGCTAATGCTGCTCTTTTAACGAAATACCTCCTCCTCATTGCTGGCTGTCAATTTCGGCTAAAATTATATAGATTCTATTTGAATAGGTTTCTTCACAGAAGCAATTTACCCAATTTATATACATTTGAAATTAATCATTTCGAGATGTTTAGCGATGAAGAATCATGTGATGCCGAAAGTGATTGGGACTGCCGTCGCATTTTTTGTGATCTCAATAACAACAATCCATTGTAAACGTGATGATTCCGGAGGTGCATCCAACACCTCCCCTGTGGCCTTTACTCCTTCAGCCGAATACAGCGGAAGGGAAAGCTGCCGGGAGTGTCATGAAAAAGAGTACGAGCTTTTTCAGGGATCCGACCATGATATGGCCATGGATGAGGCCAATGAAGAGACGGTACTGGGAGATTTCAACGATGCGATCTTCACCCATTTCGGGATCACTTCCCGCTTCTACCGGGAGGATGGGAAGTATATGGTCCATACCGAGGGCCCGGGTGGTTTAATGGAGGATTACGAAGTATCCTACGTGTTCGGAATCCGCCCTCTCCAGCAATACCTCATTGCCTTCCCCGAAGGACGTTACCAGTGTCTGCCTATCTGCTGGGACACCAGGCCTGCCAGCCAGGGCGGGCAGCGATGGTTCCATATCTACCAGGATGAGCGGATCCCTCCCGACGATGTGCTCTACTGGACCAGGGTTACCCAGAACTGGAACTACATGTGCGCCGAATGCCACTCCACCAATCTGAGGAAGAACTATTCCTATTCGGAAAAAGCCTACCATACGACCTGGTCGGAAATCGATGTATCGTGCGAGGCGTGCCACGGTCCCGGATCGGAACATATCGACTGGGCCAGAAAGGTGGAAACGGGAAGCAGCCCTGACATAGTTCCCGACATGGGGCTGGTGGTGCGGTTGAAGGATACGGACAATGCCTCCTGGGTTTTCGATCCAGACTCCGTAACTGCCAGGCGGTCGGTACCGCGCCGCTCGGATGAACTGGTGCAGATGTGTTCCCGCTGCCACGCCCGCAGGTCGGTGTCCACGGAGGATTACTACCACGGGGGATCCCTTCTGGAAACCCACTGGCCCTCCCTGCTGGAAGAAGATCTCTATTTTGCCGACGGACAGATCCTGGAAGAGGTCTATGTGTATGCCTCCTTTCTGCAAAGTAAGATGTACCAGGCCGGCGTAGTCTGCAAGGACTGCCACGAACCCCACAGCGGCAAGGTCTATTCCAACGGGAATGCTCTCTGCTACCGCTGCCACATGGCCACCGAGTATGGTGCTCGCAGCCATCATTTCCACGATCCGGCTCAGGAGGGCGCCAGCTGCACCGAATGCCATATGCACGAACGCACCTATATGGTGGTCGACCCTCGCAGGGACCACAGTATCCGGATCCCGCGACCCGATTTGTCCGACAAGCTGGGAACACCCAATTCCTGCAATCAGTGCCATACCGATAAATCGACCACCTGGGCCACCCGCTATCTGGAAGAGTGGTACGGAAAGGACCTGTTGGAAACCCCTCACTACGGAGAGGCGATCTGGGCGGGACGAAGGAACTATCCGGAGGCACAGGAAGAGCTGATCCGTCTGGGGGGAAATCCGCTGGAGGCGCCCATGGTGAGAGCCACTGCCATTTCATTGTTGCGGGGATATCCGGGAGGCCAAACCACCGTGCTCCTTCGAGCCACGATCAACGATCCCGATCCCCTGATCCGCTATGCCACCCTCTCCGTGGTTCAGTTCACAGAGCCCGAGCTGATCCGGGACCTGGCTGTTCCCCGACTTACCGACACGGTCAAACTGGTCCGGCTGATGGCTGCCAACTCCCTCACCTCCGTGCCCCGGGAAATGATCCCTTCCTTATCCAGCGAAGCGCTCAATAGTGCCCTGGAGGAGTATAACGAATCCTTGATGATCAATGCCGATCACCCGTCCACCCACCTTAATTTCGGGAACCTCTACCTGAACACCGGAAACCTGGAGAAAGCAGAAGCCTCTTACCTGGAAGCCATAGAGATTGAACCGGGACTGGTGGCTCCCTACATTAACCTGGCCGATCTCTACCGGAGGATGGAACGGGACGATGAGGGGGAAAAGATCCTGAAGAGCGCCCTGGAACAGTACCCCGAACTGGCCGCTGTTCATTATTCGCTCGGACTGTTGAAAGTGAGACAGGGCAATCACCCGGAAGCCCTGGAGTATTTGGAGAAAGCCGCACGCTTCGATCCTGAGGACCCCCACTATACCTATGTGTATGCCATTGGTCTGAATTCTCAGAATCAACCTGAAAGTGCCCTGAAGGTATTGCGCAAAGCTATGGAGCGACATCCCTATGACCGGAACATCCTCTACAGCCTGGCAACTATCTCCATGGAGAACGGTGAACCGGAAGAGGCACTGGGATATGCCGAAAAACTGGTAGAAAATTATCCGGCAGATGCCAATTACCAGCAGTTAAAACAAATGCTGACTCAGTAAACCGGATTTGCGAAACAGACTTTGAGGTAAATTCACATTTTGACGTATATACACGCCGTAAAACCAATGTTCCCCATGGATACATCAGCATCCCATAAAAAGATGGTCCACGATAAGTATGCAGAGATTGCCGCAGCAAGTGAAAGAAAATGTTGTTGCGTAGATAAAGATCCCGACTATTCGTTGCTCCATCTGGACTACCGAATTCCTGATTAAGCGTGTCTCCGGGGGATCGGTACAACAGTATCGGCAATCGGGTATAGGTATTTTCAGCATCACCGTAGTGAGCAACAAATCGACTTAGCACCTGTCCGGTTCAGATATCCCATTGCCCAATTTACTCCCCGAAATGGAATACCACAGCTTATTTTGAGATTCCACAGAATACTGTTATATTTGCAACCGCAAACCCGGGTAGCCGCGGTTAAAGCACAGTAGAAAGACCATAGTTTACAAAAGATATATTGCGGGGTGGAGCAGTTGGTAGCTCGTTGGGCTCATAACCCAAAGGTCGTAGGTTCAAGTCCTACCCCCGCTACTAAGAAAAAGCCCTGGCGCAAAAGCGCCGGGGTTTTTTGTTTTGGACCGAACTGAGCTTACTCATCTAAGGGATTAAAACAAAAAGACCCGAGGCCATGCAAAGCATGGCAGGGATTGTTCTTTGGGCTGCTACTTTTTCAGGATCACGCGACTGTAGGGAGCGTAATCCTTTTCAAATTTATCATGAGCCTATTTCTTGTAATCCTTTGGATTAAACCCTTCTTTTTTGAGAAGTTCAAGTACATTTTCGGGTCCAAAATAATGGCCGCATCCGACAAGCATAAAATATTGACCCTTCTCTGTGTTAGCCAATTCAATTAATTTTTGAACCCAGGCTTTATTTCTTGCTATAAAAATACGGTCATACATGGTTTTGATCTGCGGGTTTTCGAAATTCATCGGTGATAAAAATGCTTTTTCAAAAGCATCTCGATCTTGACTGAAATAAGCATCAAACAAAGGCTGCTCTGACTTTGCCCTCATTTCAACAGTTTTAAGACCACTTTCAAGGATGTTTAACTGTGCTTCAAGAGGAGCTTCAAATTCAAAGAGTTGAAATTGTGTTTCGATTTGATCTAATCCAAAGATTAATTTTTGATCACTGGTTGCAAGATCATGAAAGTATTTATCAACTGCTAATTCCGGATCAAAGCCAATTAGTTTTGGCGTCATACCCATCATGGACATATTTAGTAACCAGCCCTCATATTCGTATTGCCGATGGAGTGTCTCTTCATTTCCTTTAAACAGCGAAGCGAGAATTTCCATACTTTCCGGACTCAAAAAATTATTTAAGAATTGATCTTCCATCAGCTTGTCTTTCTCTGCAGAAGTAAACATTTGTTCCTTTATCGACTCAAAATCCTCTTTAATTTCAAAGATGATGAAATCTGCCTCTTTGTATGCTTCAATATATGCATTGGGTAGAGGATAATTCTCTTTTTTTGCTGCATGAATCGAACCGGCAAGTGTGAAATCGGATCCATTAATTTTCACCTGCCAGAGAAAACCAGGAGAGGTATCGGATTGAGCTATTATGATTTGGTGGCAAACCAGGAATGCAATTGATAAAACGATTGTTTTCATGTTTATTTCGTTTATTGAATTAATCATCGTTTTCAAGTTCAAATAGTTCTTCGACCTGAACGCCGAAGCAGCCAGCAATTTTTAATGCGAGTAGAACCGAGGGATTAAACTTCCCTTTTTCTATGGAGTGTATGGTCAGACGTGTAACTCCAACTTTTTCAGCCAGATCACTCTGTGTCAGCCCTTGCCTGGCCCGTTCAACTTTGATTGTGTTTTTCAAGAATGGTGTCAGTTTTTATAGGTAATTACAACATAAATTACCCAGGCAATCAAAAACAGTATGGATACTCCCAAGACAATGAAGCGGCCTATAATTGCTTTAGGTTTCCTGAATACCCAGGAAGGATTAGTTCTGAGGGCAATGCGAAAGCTTATCAAATAAGCTACAAGAACAGCCTCGATAATATAAAGAATAGCGTAAAAAGAGCCTGAAAAACGCTCGAGCGAAGTCATAGTCACATATAACATAATTCCGCAAACCAATAATGCAAAGAAAAATTTGAGCAAGGAATCCCTGATTAGTTTTACCCTTTCGTCATCATTACTTTCGCTACTGTACATGATCATTACCATACCAAAGACAATCACAAAATGATTGATCATGAAAATCCTATTCTCCCAGCCTTCTACATAAGAATAATCCAGGATCTTAAGTACTATAAAGAGTATAATACCCAGACTAGCTAAAAAAAGGCCGAGGAACTTAAACCGATGATTGGCTAATGAAGTGCCACTTATCATAATGCATATTTTAATTACAAATGTATATTATTATATACAATAAGCAAATAATTATATACATTATTTGTGTGAAGCTAAAAAGAAACTTGGCATGAAGAGGTTATTACTTATTAATAAATCCAGCAAATTTGGCAAGATCTTTCAAAAACTCAAGGTTAGATATTTCAATCACCTTGTCTACTGCCAGAAGCCCGGTGGACGATCGTTCCCCGGGTTTTTTATTTATTTCTCAGCCAATATCCGAAAATAGGATCATTGAAGGTAATGCTCTCACCATGTATTTCCACTATATCTTTTTCTTCCAATACCTTTTTATTCTTCGTTACATTACGCGGTGTGCCCAGGTTGTATTTCTGCATGGTCTGTGAAGCCGTGAGTTTGGTCTCTCCATCCCGAATTGCAAGGAGAAGGTTTAGCTGGGTGTTACTAAGTGCTTCACAAATATCCTGATAATGCAGTGCGTTTGAGCGAACAACCAGGTCCATTGCAGTTTCAATGATCCCTTCATTTGCTTCACTTTCTGTGGCATTCCATGCATTGTGACATAGTTGCTGAAGGTAATCCGGATGATTGTTTGTTGACCGGATCATTAGATTAACCAAATCCCTACTAATATTTTTTCCAGAATTTCTGAAGCTTGTTTGTATGTATTTGATCCAGTGTCTCTCAGGTATTTTTTCAAGCAGGAAGAGGTCACCAAAACGATAAAATGCTCTTGATTCTGTCTTAAAAAGTTCCAGCATCATATGTTTTCGACTTCCATAGAGACAGTAGCACGTCTTTTCATGATGTTGCCAATAGGAGCGGAGTTCCTGTTCAAGAGAAATGTGGTCCTTTAGCTTTGAAATGCCCTGGAACTCATCAATGCAAACAACGACTTTAATTCCTTTTTTCCTGGCAATAGTCTCTGGCAGATTTATGATTTCCTCTTTTGATTTTTGAGCATCCCTCCAGGCAAAACGCAATGAAAAGTCATTTACAGGATCTGCCCCGAAGGAGAATGACGGTGAAATCTTTTGAAAGAAGTTCTTCCCTGCCTGCAGCAACTCCTCTTTCTTGTTAATCGTACATTTTATGATCTCTGTTGAATATTTCTCAAAGAAATCTTCTTCGGTTCTGATATTAAAAAAGTCAATAAATGCAAACTTTGTCTTCTTGTCCTTGTTCAGGATTACAACCTGATTCATCAGGGAGGATTTTCCCCACCTCCTGGGAGAAATAAGTAAAGTATTGATCCCGGATCCAATGTTTTGCTGAATACGTTTAATATCTTCCGATCTGTTGATAAAATTATTCCCGGTTACAATCCTGCCATATTTGAATGGAGAATTCATCTTTAGTATTGTTTTTACTTTTCGGAATTATACCATTAAGTATTATACCCAAAGGTATAATAATTATTAGCCGCTGTCAAGGTTTTCAATGATAAATGTCAAATCCCTCACCAATTCAAGGTTAGATATTTCAATCACCTTGTCTAATCGAGTAGGAGGAAAATAAAATAGTTTTCACCTATTTTATTTTCCGTCCTCTCACACCACCGTACGTACCGTTCGGTATACGGCGGTTCCCTAATAAATAACTCTAACCAACCGGTAATAATCCGACAGGAAGATATAACCGGCCTTACTGAGCCGGTCAGTGGTAATAGACCTACTAAGGATAAAGCTATTGGCAGTGTGCCAGTACCCTTTCCTTGTATTCGCCCATTCCCAGGCTTTGGATTTAGGTATTCCTAACCTGATCAGGTTGGCTAGCTTGGTTCTAATTCGTTTCCATTGTTTCCATATCACCATGCGCAGCCTGCGACGATACCACATATCTATCCTAAGCAGCAGTTTCATCATGTCTGCCAATTTGAAGTACTGCACCCATCCTCTGATGTACTGACGCAATGCTTCTTTCCTCCGCTCATTACCCCATCCGTTGCTTCTCGATGTTAGCATTTTAATCTTAGCCTTCATCTTCCCGCAAATCTTAGGCATAGCGCTCGGCATTTTTCTTGTTTACCCCTAATGCCTCACTCAACTCTTTGATACTGCAAAATTT
>CAZRZY010000041.1:0-9242 GCA_964604655.1 uncultured Bacteroides sp.
ATCCGGTGCCCGGCCTGACCAGCGAAGAGGGACTCATTGGGACTGTTCCCAATCTCATCGAACCCGGTAAGCGGATGCTTTCCAGCATGACCCCCACGATCATTGCCCGGGAGGGAAAGCCCTATCTGGTCATCGGCAGTCCGGGAGGCAAAACGATCATTAACACCGTATTCCAGACCGTCATTGGGGTCGTTGAATACCATATGCCAGTGCGTAAAGCCATAGAAAGCGTAAAAATCCATCACCAGTGGCTACCCGACCGTATCCTCTATGAAAAAGATCTGCTTTCGCTGGAAACCCGACTGAAAATGGAAAACCTGGGCCATCGCATGGTTCCGGGAAATAATCTGGGCAGACTGATGGGAATACAGGTGGATTCAGCAAACTGGATCCTGACCGGAGCTTCAGATTCATCCAGCCCGGATGGTGGAGCTGCCGGGTATTAGCACAAGTCAGGTAACCGTGACTATCAGAAAATCCACCGTTCGCGGATGGCCACCATGGATGTCTATTCGGTGGGAAAGCTCAAACATCATGTGAGCGCTCTACGGGAATTTGATGTGACCGATATTCGCAGTAAACTGCCGGAATCACGCAGAAAAGGGATCAACATCTCCTTCAATGTCTGATTCATTCGCAGTTCTGTCCATCCGATCTCCTTCGGCATCGGATCCATTTTGCGAAAGCTTGTGGCGCCCGGAAATGAGATCCGGGTCAGAGATATAATGCACATGACGGTACTGGTGGACCACGATGTTATTGATGGAGCTCCCATGGTGAGAATGCTCATCGATCTGACCAGAGAGATTGAAAGGGGAAATAGTGGAATTTAGTATCCGAAGAAAAGCATTGTCATCGAACAATTTCTAAATTTGCACAACTAAATACCTATTCATCATTTACTGAGATAAACCATCTGTTACATGAAAAAGAAGATTCCAACATTCATCCCCGCCCTGAGCCTGATGATACTGGCAACCTGGATGCTAACATCCTGCAACACAGGTACCAAATCTGCAGAAAGCGGCTCAGATGCCTCCCGGGAAACCATGAAAAGTACAGAGACTGATTCCGATTTTAAGATCTCACTGGCCCAATGGTCACTCCATGAATCATTCTTCGGTGACGGCCTCAGCGACTGGCAATCCTTTGGCAGAATGCTGATGGAATCTCCTGATTCCGTGCTTCAGGGAGAGCTGGACCCGATGGATTTCCCGGAAATTGCAGCAGGTTACGGGATCTATTCCATTGAACTGGTCAATACCTTCTATTTCGGTAAGGTGAAAGACCAGACCTACTGGAACGCTTTCAAAGAAAAATGTGAGCAGGCAGGGGTTTCCGTAGGTTTGATCATGTGTGATGCCCTGGGGAATCTCGGGGATTCTGATGCAGAAACCCGGATGAAAGCCGTGGAGAACCACTACCCCTGGGTGGATGTGGCCCGGCTCCTGGGAGCAAAGTCTATCCGTGTGAATGCCGCCGGACAGGGAACCCCTGAAGAAGTAGCTGCCAATGCTGCAGATGGCCTGAGCAAGCTGGCAGAGTATGCCTCCGCCAAAGGGATCAATGTCCTGGTAGAAAATCATGGAGGATACTCTTCCAATGGAATGTGGCTGTCAGGTGTGATGGAAAGCGTGGGGATGGAGAATGTGGGAACCCTGCCCGATTTCGGAAACTTCTGTATCGAGAGAGGACCCGAAGGCTGTGCAGATGAATACGATCGCTACAAAGGTATGGCGGAGCTGATGCCTTATGCAAAAGGAGTCAGTGCCAAGTCCCATGAATTTGACGAAAACGGGAACGAGATCCACTCCGACTTCTTCCGCATCATGAAAATTGTCAAGGATTCAGGATTCAAGGGCTACGTGGGGATCGAATATGAAGGCAGTCAGCTATCCGAGGATGAAGGGATAAAAACCACCAAAGCCCTTTTAAAGCGAGTGTTCGAAGAGATCTGAACTTCATAGCGGAACGAATTTAGCAGGGGATCCGGTTCAATTGTTTTAACCGGATCTCTTTTTGTTTAATTTCGGGTATGATTTCCTCACTGATTGAATTGCTGGTAATGCTGAACCCATTCGCCCTCTTTCTTTACCTGGAACCGGTAAGGAAAGATCTGAATCAAAGAGTTTTTTTCAGGGTGATTTTGAACGCTTCGCTCATATCCCTGGTGATCTGCTTCCTCTTTTTCTTTACCGGGGAGTTCATTTTCAAGCAGGTCCTTTATATCGAGTTTCAATCATTTCGGATTTTTGGTGGCATTATCATCTTCTCCTACGCCTATTTCTATATTATCAGAGGTCAAAGAGCACTGATCATGATCAAGGAAAACCTGAATGACCTGGCATCGGAAATCGCATTGCCTTTTATGGTCGGGGCAGGCACCATCTCACTCAGCATCCTCCTCTCCTACCGGCATGAAAAGTGGCAGGGAATATTGGTCCTGGTTTCCGTATTTATCATCAACTACGTGCTTATCCTGTTTTTTACCTGGCTCAGGAGCGGTATCAGGGCAAAAAGATTGAAAACTGCATTTGATAAAAACATGGAGGTGCTGCTACGGTTGAATGGGTTCTTTATCGGGGCCATCGGGATCAATATGATCATGACCGGTGTCAAGAATCTTTTCGGACTCGGCTAATTTTTTTGATTTAAAATGTATAGTTCATTTGTCATTATGTACGATTTATTTGTTACTTTATATAGTTTATTTGTCATTATGTATATTATATTTATCTTTGTAATTATAATTATTTTCACAATGTATGGTTTCATTTACATAAAGGATAATCAACCATACAAAAATGCCGAACCATGACTTACCAGGAAAGACAGAACATCGTCAACATCTTCAGCGGTCTGCTGATCACTTTGGTCTACGTGTGGATCATTTACCAGAGACACCTGGAGGGCAGATGGGACCTCACAGAAGACTTTGACCGGTGGGGGATTTTATTCCTGATATTTATGGGAGTATCTATCGCGGCTCGCATCATTATTTACATCATCTTCCATATCCTGAATGCCATTGCTACCAGGGCAGAAGATATTCCGGTAACTGATGAAAGAGATAAATTGATCAAATTGAAGGCCACACGGAATGCCTATTTCTCTTTCTCGTTTGGATTCATGCTGACTATTATGGCACTTGCCATCGGCATGCCGGTTCATGGGATTTTCATCTTTTTTGCAGGTTCGGGGCTGATTGCCGAAATCATTGATAACAGTTCCCAGATTTACTATTACCGGAAAGGAGTCTGAGATGGGAAAAAGCTCCATCCAGAATAATATACGATTCCTGCGGTTTCACAAGGACGAGATGACGCAACAACAGCTGGCCGATGAGGTGGGAGTATCCAGACAAACGATCGTAGCCATCGAAAAGGGCAACTACTCTCCTTCCCTGGAACTGGCATTCCGCATTTCCCGCCTGTTTGATACTCCACTGGAGGAAGTTTTTTCCTATGAGCCAAAATCCAAAGACCATCAAAAGAAGTATCGAAAATGAGAGCAGCTGTATGTAGCAGATACGGTCCTCCCGAGGTCCTTCAGATCAGGGAGATTACAAAACCAGAACCCGCGATGGACGAGGTCCGGATACGGGTCCGTGCTGCAGGAGTGACAAACAGTGACATTTTCATTCGAGGATCCAGACTGCCCCTGCTGTACTGGATACCCATGCGACTTGCACTGGGGCTTTACCGTCCCAGGAATCCGGTCCTGGGATTGGTCCTGGCCGGAGAGGTGGAGAAGGTCGGGAAATCCGTTCAACGGTTTACCACCGGCGACCATGTGTATGGCCTTACCGGATTCCGCATGGGAGCCTATGGGGAATTCGCATGTCTGAAGGAGGTTGATTCAAAAAGGGGCAGTATGGCAATCATGCCTGACAATCTGAGCTATGAAGAGGCTACTGCAGCTGCCTATGGAGGATTACTGGCGCTTCAATACCTGGAAAAAGGGGGTATACGACCGGGAAATCGCGTGTGTATTTACGGTGCCTCCGGGACTTCGGGAACCATGGCGGTCCAGTACGCGACTCACTTAGGGGCGGAGGTCACCGGAGTCTGCAGTACGGGAAACATGGAAATGGTCCGGTCGCTGGGAGCTATGAAAGTGTTGGATTACACCCGGCAGGATACCCTTGAAAAAGGTGAACAATTCGATTTTGTGCTCGATGCTGTGGGCCGGGCGAAAACCTCCAGGTTAAAGAAAGAGGTGATGAAAGCTATCGCCGACGGAGGTATGAAAACTTCCATCGATGACGGCAATCTCCTTCTCGATTCCAAAAGACTGGACCGCATCCGGGAACTTGTGGAGGCCGGTCATCTGAAACCTGTAATGGACCGCATTTATCCACTGGAGGGAATAGTGGAGTCCCACCGGTACGTCGAGAAAGGGCATAAGAAGGGTGGGGTCGCCATCACCATATAGGATTTTTCACTATCTTTTGTGTGAAATACGAATCTTATGAAATCATTGCTTCTGCTTGCAATACTCCTGTCCCCAATTACGATCATGAAAACTCCTGCACAATCATTACCCGATTTTGATCAGTTCCCGCATGTGGTCCTCACCAACGGTAAGGTGAAGATGAAGGTCTACCTTCCGGACAAGGAAAGAGGATTGTATCGCGCCACCAGGTTTGACTGGTCAGGAGTGATCGGAAGTGTACAGCATAAGGGACATGAATACTTCGGGTACTGGAAAGATACCCATGACCCTCACTTCCATGAAGACCTGATGGGGCCGGTGGAGGGCTTTATCGAACCAGGTCCGGGCTATGAAGAGGCAGCCCCGAGCGGTCACTTTATCCGGATTGGTGTTGGAGTTCTGAAGAAGGAGGCTGAACCGGAGTACGACTGGATGAAGACTTATGAGATCGTCGATCACGGCCTCTGGGAAGTGGAACATGGAAATGACTGGATCTCATTCACCCATCGATTAGAATCCGATATAGGCTATAGCTATATCTACCGGAAGTCCATTCGCCTGAAGGCAGATGGTTTCCTGATCGATCACACCCTGGAAAACACCGGCCGGAAACCGATTGAGACCGATCAGTTCAACCATAACTTTTTTATGATCGACGGAGAACCAAGCGGGCCGGCGTTTAAAATCAGTTTCCCCTTTGAACCCCAGACTAACGACGATCCAAAGGGATATGCACGGATCGAAGGCAAGGACCTCCTGATCACCAGGGAGGTAAGGGATGATGCTTTCTTTCTTTTACTGGACGGATACAGCCAGCAACTGGAAGATCACCGGGTGACGGTTCTCAACCAGGAATCGGGAGCCGGGGTATCCTTCACAGTTGACAAACCACTCTACCGAATGGCTTTCTGGGCATGCGGAACCACGCTCAGCCCGGAGAACTCCGTCTGGATCTCCGCCGCACCGGGAAAAAGAGACCAGTGGACTTCCGAGTATACCCTGTTTTCGACCAGCAATGCCCCACCCGTTCCCGCATTTCCTTAAGGGACCTCCTATGGTTTTACCCGGGGCGGAATGAAGGTCGCGGAATTTGTAAGGAGGGTGAAAAGAATCTATGCAGCATTTTCAGGCTTGAGCCGTTCTCTTCTGCATCTGCCGGGGTGATTCTCTGAAGGTTCGGATACAAACTGGTCTGGCTCTTTGATCCTGCGCGGGCAGAGAGCATATTCTGGCTTACATTTACACTGTTTCGGGACCATATTTTCAGAGAAGATCCCGTGCAACTCCCTATCATCCTGTATCTTGTTTCCAGTCTGGTTTTCATCGGAGCGGGCATGTATGTCCTTCTGGACAAGGACGTGACTCTTCTGAAACTCGACAGGAGAACGATCATCACCCTGCTGATCGCCAGTCTTATCCTGTCATTCCCGATGATAGGTAAGGAGTACCTGTTACGGTTTAGTTTGATTATTTTTATTCCTCAATCCATCCTGCTACTGATTCGTTTCGGATATCTGAAAGGGCCTTCCCGGATGTTCATGAAGATATTCATTTCCGTAATAGTTCTCCTTTCCATATTTATTACCTCACGGGTGAAGAGGGCTCCCATCCTTTCCGAGAATGAGGTGGAAGACCTGCATCTGCTGAAAAAAAGGATCGCTGATCCCGAAAGCACCCTGGTCATTTCCAGGCATGGACTGGAATGGTGGAAACTGGTTCCTTGAAACCATTGTGGAACGGGAAACAGCACTGGACGAAGAGACTTTCGGGAATTATAAATAAGTGATCATCCTGGCGCAAAAGAACGTTCGGAAATCCCTCAGGATGACCCACCACCACTTCCCTGAACCAGAGTGTCTGCCGGATGCTGCTCTTGTTTACGAGTCGGATCAGTTCTTAGCCAAGTTGCTCGAAGAGAAGCAATTCCTTCGGAGACCCCCTCCTTCATCCTGTCAGATTCACTTCAATTGCGACCCCCATCAGGTCATCGTAAGTAAACACTGAACTTATCTCTACCTGTACTGTTCTTCCTGGTGAACTCTTTGTTTTTTCCCAATGGATATTGAAATATTAAACGGAGTGCAGTTCTGTCATGCACCTAATAATCTTGCAAATCACTATCCCCAATAAAACTCTTCATTATGAAAACATCGATTGCTTTGATTTTCGGAATAATCATGCTGGCAACTCCGGTAGACCTTGAAGCTCGTCTGACCCCGCCCGATACCCTGCACCTGTTCAATGGAAAAGATCTTTCCGGGTGGTATACCTTTATTCAAGAAAGGGGAAAGGAGAACGATCCTAAGGGAGTATTTAAAATTGTGAGTGGATTACTCAGTATCTCAGGTGAGGAATGGGGTTGCGTTACCACTTACAGGGAATATGAGAATTACCATCTTTTTGTGGAATACCGATGGGGTAAATCCACCTATGAGCCAAGACTGGATAAAGCGCGTGACAGCGGAATCCTTTTGCATTCCAAAGGGGAAGACGGTGGTTCTCAGGGAATCTGGATGCATTCCATCGAATGTCAGGTGATCGAAGGTGGTACCGGAGACATCATTGTGGTAGGTGATGGCAGCGATCGCTACATGGTGACCTGTACCGTATCTTCCGATTCTACAAAGGAATGGTATTATGATCCGGAGGGCACACCCAAATCCTTTAACCGAGGAAGGATCAACTGGCACGGCAGAGACCCGGAATGGGAAGACCGACTGGGATTCAGAGGGAGAAATGACCTGGAAAAACCCGTTGGCCAGTGGAACAAGCTTGAGTGTATTGCCCGTCAAGACTCCCTGATCTTTATTCTTAATGGCCATGTTGTCAACCGTGCTTCCAGTGTCCAACCTTCAACCGGAAAAATTCAGATCCAATCGGAAGGTGCAGAGATACTTGTACGAAGAATCGATCTGATTCCACTTTGAACAATCGTTATTCCGGAATTCGTGGTTCGTTCTTGGTAAAAAGTATGAGCTCAACTAACTTCGTTGATAATCCAGGTATTATCCGCAGGCAAAATAACTAAGAAACAATATAAGAATTCAGTGGTTTATTCATTGTAAGCTAAACCAAAACGAAAAATTATGCAGACTATACTTGGTTCAGGAGGAGCCATTGGAGTTCATCTGGCCATGTCCCTGTCAAAATACACCGATGAGCTCAGGCTGGTAAGCCGAAATCCGAAGAAGGTCAATTCCACCGATCTTCTGATGAGCGCTGACCTTCTGGACAAGGAGCAACTGGATAAGGCTGTTCAGGGGTCTTCGGTTGTATATGTCACGGTAGGTTTTCCATACAACGTCAAAGTATGGCGAAAAAGCTGGCCGGTATTCATGCGGAATGCCATTGATTCGTGCATCAGGCATCAGAGCAAAATGGTGTTCTTTGACAACATTTACATGTACGATCCTGGTTATCTGGATGGAATGACCGAAGAGACACCAATTAATCCACCCAGCAAGAAAGGCGAGATACGCTCAGAAGTATCCCAGATGATTATGGACCAGGTGGAGGCAGGAAACCTCACCGCGTTAATCGCACGGTCTGCCGACTTTTACGGTCCCGGTATACGTCAGACCAGTATTCTGACCGAAACTGTCTTCAAGCCGTTGAAAGAGGGGAAAAAGGCCAACTGGCTCGGTTCGGTAAATCACAAACACTCATTTACTTACACCCCGGATGCAGGAGGAGCTACTGCCATATTAGGGAATACCAGGGATGCCTATAATCAGGTCTGGCATCTTCCTACTGCAGCGAATCCTTTCACAGGGAAAGAGTGGATCGTGGCTATCGCAAAGGAGCTGGATGTCAGACCCAGGTTTCAGGTCGCACCGAAATTCATGGTGGGAGTACTGGGATTGTTCAGTCCCATCATGAAAGAGTTGCACGAGATGGTCTACCAGTATGACAGGCATTATGTATTCAACAGCGATAAATTTGAGAAGCGTTTCGACTTTCTCCCCACCCCCTATAAGGATGGTATTAAAGCCATTGCAGCCGCAGATTATTCCTGAATATTGAAGATGTCCCAATAATTCTCCCTGGATTTTTTTCATGATTATCCAGGCCTTATTCCAGGTTCGGGGGAAGTGGTAAGCTCAGAAAAAGAGTAAGCGTTCAATCCTTATGCATTTCTGCCTGAAAAGGGTCTATATTGGTTCTGAGTTGGTTCTGGATTGGCTTTGGATTGGTTCTGAATTGGTTCTGAATTGGTTCTGAGTTGGTTCTGGATTGGTTCTGAGTTGGTTCTGGATTGGGTTTGTAAGCTGCACGCGGGTAAAGAGACCTTTTTTATCTGTTTGGTATACCTATTAGGTTTATTTTAGATATTTTATATTCATCTAAAAATATTTTTTATCCGAAATGACAGCTTAAAGGTTAATAAAATGATAATTTACATCTCTCGTGGGATTGAAGAACCTAGAAGCAGAGCTTCAAGGAATCTTCGATCCAGTGTAAATCTTATTTGTGCTCGATAACCTCGCAGCAGAGCTGCGGGGAACCGAGCCTGCGAGCTCGGCGAAGTCAATGCGCGAGCGGGATTCAATCGAAGCGAAGCGGAATCGCTGAATTCAATTCTCCGGAAACATCCTGATTTTGAAAATTCCGTTTAGTTTCGGGATTTAATAATGGATCACCTGATTCATGGCATCAGGCAGTGCAGGGTCTGCCAGTTTCACATTCCGCAATAATATGCGTCCGATCATCATGGCCCATCCTGAAAGCGGGATTGACCGTCTTTAAACCATCGGAGAAAATCGGAAATATCTGCAGCCCTTCGGCACTCTTCCGGAATGAAGACCTGT
>CAZRZY010000041.1:9342-32910 GCA_964604655.1 uncultured Bacteroides sp.
TGAACGAATCTGAACCCAGGCAGGTCCTTCGGCACTCTTCCGGAATGAAGACCTGTTGAACGAATCTGAACCCAGGCAGGTCCTTCGGCACTCTTCCGGAATGAAGACCTGCTGAACGAATCCGAACCCAGGCAGGCCCTTCTGGACTTTTTTTAAGAGTGCTAACCTGACAGATGTCAGGCTGGCTGGAATATGGAGGAGTTGCAAGCCCTTCCGCTGGAGGAGCTCTGAAACAGCGCCATACTACTGCCCTGTCCGTTCCCCGATGGGAGACAGCCTGATCACACGGTCGGGCAGGTTGACCACCACGTAAACATTTCCGGCAGGATCCATCCCCACATCGCGGACCCTTCCGTAGTTCTTCAGGATCACCTCCTGGTGCATGACACGGTCATCCACAATATCGAGCAGCCGCACATCTTCGTACTTCAAAGCACCTACCAGCAGCTTATGGTTCCATTTGGGAAATGCCTCTCCCCGGTAGAATTCAATGCCGCATACCGCTGTGGAAGGTTTCCAGTAGAGATTGGGCTGAGCATACCCCTCCTTTCGGGTGAATTCAGTGATCATGGTCCCGTTATAGTTACGGCCGTGGGAGATGACAGGCCAGCCGTAATTCACCCCTTTTTGGATCAGGTTCAGTTCATCCCCTCCCAGAGGGCCATGCTCTGCAGCCCATACCTGGTCGGTGACTGGATGAACCGAAACGCCCTGGGGATTCCTGTTTCCCAGCGTATAAAGTGTAGGTAACCCGTTCTCAATAAAAGGATTATCTTCAGGGATCGTTCCATCCGGGTAGATCCGGTGGATCTTTCCATTGGGCCTGCTGGGATCCTGGGCCATATCCTGCCTGCCCCGGTCGCCGATACTGAAATAGAGGTATCCTTTTTTGTCAAAAACAATGCGGTTTCCGTAATGATGCCGGGTGGTCAGATAGGACTCTTTGGGAGCCTCATACAACAGTTGTTCATCGGTCCATTGCATATCCTCGATCCGTCCCCTCACGATCCGGGTCATGGCCGGTGACCGGCTCTCCCCCTGCTGCGCTTCCAGTGCATGGCTGTAGGAAAGATAAATCCAGCCATTTTCACTGAAGCCGGGATCGATATTCACATCCATCAGTCCTCCCTGTCCTTCATGAAGCACCTCCGGCGTGCCGCTTACCGGCTTCTCCAGCAACTGACCATTCAATACCATTCGAAGTGCACCCGGTCTTTCAGTAATCAGCGCCCGATTATCATCCAGAAAAACGATGGCCCATGGAATCTGAAGGTTATCCACCCATATCTCACTTTTAATGGCATATTCAGTGCTCTCCAGCCGGTCCGGGGGATCGGGTTTGACCACTCCAGCCTCCGATTGTTCTTCATATAGATAATCGACCAGGAGCCTGATCTCCTGATCTGTCAGGGTGTTCTCATAGGATGGCATCCCCAGATGAGGAATACCGAACTTAATATTGCGGCTGACATACCCGAATCCGTCGCCATACTGCCAGATCCCGTCCAGCAGGCTCTGAGCATTGCCCCCTCTCAGGTCGGTACCATGACAGGTGGCACAATACTGATCGTACAGTACACGGGCCCGGTCATCGTCCTGGCTGCCGGCACTGGCAGGATTGCAGGAATAAAATGGGATGGACGTTGCGAGCAGGGCGGACAGGAAAATAGGCACCCGGTTAAACTTATAACGCTTCATGGTGTTTTTCTTGTAATTAAAATCATTTGGGCCAAAACTTCAACATATTTCGCGTGCAATTGATTTTCAGAGCATTAAATATACTCATTTTAATTAATTGCATTCGAATGACGGCTGCACAGCAGATGCCTTCTTCCGAGAAAGAACCTGGCAGCCTGAAAGACACCCTTCAATTGGAGGATGTCACCATTTCTCTGCTCCCTTTTGGAGAGACCTTCCTCCAGGCCACCGGAAGTGTCTTCGAAATGAGTACCGCCGGATCGGGCCGCCCGGGAATCATCAACCCTGCAGAGCTGATCAACCTGGCGCCGGGTATCCATATGTCCACAGGGACTTTAAATACCAACCGGCTAGTAATAAGAGGTGTAGGATCCAGAACTCCCTACAACACCAACCGGATCCGGATCTATCTGGATGATATTCCACTGACCTCGGGCGACGGGATCAGTACCATGGAAGATCAGGATCCACTCTCCATTGGAAGAATTGAGATTGTGAAAGGACCCTCTTCGGCTCTTTACGGGTCCGGTCTCGGCGGGGTGGTCAGGCTGCGCTCGCCTTATCCCGGGGAGAATGGATGGTCCATCTCTGCCAATGGGGAAGCAGGTTCATTCGGTACGTTCCGGTATGGACCGGCGTGGAGTGTCAAGAGTGACCGGGTGGCTGCATCGGGCGCACTGATCCGTTCTGTTTCTGACGGATACCGGGAAAACAGCCGGTATGAGCGGACCAGTGCCTTTGCCAGTCTTCGCTACTTTGGAATTCGGACCACGCTGTCCATGACCTTTTCACTGACCGATCTTTTCGCACAAATACCCAGCTCCCTTAATGAAACCGACTTCAGGGAAAAGCCATGGAAAGCAGCCTCTAACTGGTTGTATGTAAGGGGTTTTGAGAAATACATGAAAGTGATGCTCGGAGTGAAGGTGAAATCCAGAATCAACCCGCGTTTAACCAATCACCTGGTTCTGTTCTCCACCCATTCCAATCCCTATGAGTCGAGACCCTTCAATATTCTGGATGACCGGTCCACCAATGCCGGTATCAGGGAGTATATGGAGGCGGAACTGGGTAAAATCAGTCTGCAAGCGGGTATGGAATACTTTCGTGAGTGGTACGACTGGCAGATCTATGAAACTCTTTCGGGTGAACAGGGAAACATCATTACTGATAACCGGGAAGTCCGTCAGTACCTCAACAGTTTTGCCCTTTTTCAATGGAACCCGGGTCCGGGGTTCCTGATCGATGCCGGGGTCAACCTGAATCTATTGAACTACAGGCTGGAAACCCTCCTGGCCCCTGGCTTGGAGGATCAGTCGGGCCGTTATTCCTATCAAACGGTACTTTCACCCAGACTCGGTGTCAGCTACCAGCCCATCTCCGGTCACACGCTTTACAGTTCGATAGGACACGGGTTTTCAGCACCTTCTCTGGAAGAGACCCTCCTTCCTGAGGGCATCATCAATACAGAACTGAAGCCGGAAACGGGATGGAATGTGGAGTTGGGTGGCCGTGGGATAGTATCGGAAGGACGGTGGATGTACGATGTGGCGTTCTACGGAATTCTGCTGGACCAGATGCTGGTTACCGAACGTCTGGCTGAAGATGTCTTCACCGGTGCCAATGCCGGAAGTGCCCTTAACACGGGAGTGGAATTGCAGCTCTCCTGGCTGTTGTATAACCGTAACTCCTCCCCGGTCTATAATGCAGGGACCGTTTTGGGCTATACCTTTTCCAGGAATACATTCCTTGAATTCATCGATGAGGGAACCGACTACAGCGGAAACCATCTACCCGGAATCCCCCGCCAGTCACTGAACCTTCAGGTTTCAGGGGATTACAGAAGTGCGGGGATCAGGCTTCTTTACCAGGCGATCGGACAACAATGGATGGAGGATGCCAATGAACGGGTTTATAAGGGCTACCAGCTTTTTCATCTCCGTCTCCAGGTGGACCATTCCTTCCGTGAGGCTCCGCTTGCACTCTCGCTTCGGGGAGGAGTAAAAAATCTGTTCAATGCAAGATACGCCTCCATGATACTGGTCAACGCCCCCTCATTTGGAGGATCTTTGCCCCGCTATTACTATCCGGGACCCCCACGCCGGTTTTTCATGGGAATCACCTTGAAATTCAAGAGTTCATGACCGCTTCTTAGGCAGCCGGTTTGAAGGGTCTCATGCATCTTCCCATGATGGAGCTCGTATGGGTGCGATATCAATCTTGCCTGGTCATCCAATGCGACCATGGCGATGGAAACAGATCCGATGTCGATTCCCAGTATCATTGGTCATTGAAGTGCAATGGACCTTCAAATGACCAAAAATTGCTTTGTTCTGCGCATGATATTGTTAAGACATTTGTCCGGTTTAGATCCTATATTTGTAACAGTATATGGTGGAAATGCTCCAACGATATGAAAAATCGGAGGACAGGGAATACAGGTTTTCCGTGCTGATCCCTTCCTGGAATAATCTCCCCTACCTAAAGAAATGCGTGGAGAGCCTGGACCAGCACTCGGTCAATGAATACCAGCTCATCGTATTCATTAATGAAGGAAGTGACGGGACGCTCCAGTGGCTGGACGAAGCAGCGTTGGGTAACGTGGACTTTATCCACTCTCCTGAAAACCTGGGTGTCTGCTTCGGGGTCAATCTTTCCAGAGCGCTTGCAAAAGCACCCTTCCTGGTCTATATGAATGATGACATGTTCGTCCTGCCCGGATGGGATGAAGCACTCCTCCGTGAGATCGGGAAACTGGGCACGCGGTCATTCATGTTATCATCCACGATGATTGAACCCCTGCCCAGCGGGAACAAGGCTGTTATTGTAAAAGATTATGGGACCGATCTTTCCGGGTTCAGGGAAAAAGAGTTGCTGGAAGAATATACGGAACTGATCAGTCCCGACTGGCAGGGGAGCACCTGGCCACCGGTACTGGTTCACAGAGATCTCTGGGACCTGGTGGGAGGTTTCAGCACTGAATTCACCCCGGGGATGTACTCCGATCCCGACTTTTCCTTTAAGCTTCTCCATGCGGGGGTGCGGATTTTTAAGGGAGTCGGCTCCAGCCTGGTGTATCATTTCGGTTCCAAGTCGACAGAAAGAGTGAGGAAGAACAGGGGACACCGAATGTTTCTGTCCAAATGGGGTATCACCGCCAGAAGCTTGAGGCAGGAAATACTGAAGATTGGGACTCCATGGTCGGGTCCTCTCAGGAATCCTATGCCCGACCCTGCCGCCAGACTGATACACCGGCTGAAGAGAATATGGATTGCCTGGTCATACAGATCCTCCTAAGGCAGGAGGACCAGTGAAAGGGACTGGATGGTTCCGTCTTTCCTGACCAGGGTCAGGTGGTAGAACCCAGGCGCCACTCTCTTTCCCATCCGGTCCGTTCCGTTCCATTCCATCTCCAATAAACCCTCATGATCATTCTGGCCTCTGAACTTACTAATCACTCTTCCATAGGAATCGGAGATCATGATATGCTCATACGCGGATAGAGGGCAATCCGTCCGGATCCGGATCTTCTGTTGAAAAGGATTGGGTGCACACCAGATACGTGAACGGGTAGTTTTGGCATCCCCCACTCCCACTCCGCTACTCTGTTCCTTCGCAGAAAGAGTCACCACATCGTCGTAGATCCTTCGTTCCCAGCTGTCGTAAACCGAATCCGTTTCATTGAAGACAGGAAATACATGGACCGGCACCAGTTCAGCTATCCAGGTCCGGCCTTCCCCGGGAAACACATTTACCTCCAGATGACCATAATGCTTGCCACCCGATTTCAGCACTCCGTTCTCCCAGACTTCCGGTACGTTATCATGGACCAGGAAAGCCCGGTTCGGGTTGGTCAGGTCCTTTCGTGGTCCCCGCAATCCATCTCCTCCGGTACCCACATCATAAAAATGAATAGAATGCGCCCGATCCGTTCCTTCCGGAAGGATCTCCATACCTGCTATGGCGGACCGTTCCCACATCTCGTCATGGCCGGAAAAAACCGCATCCACTCCATACTGCATCAACAGAGGGGTAAGCGACCTGACCGGAACCCCGGACTGGTTGTCCATGAGATCTCCTTCCCCTGCCGGGAAACCGTGGGGTCCCGTGGAGTAGGGAACGTGATGGAACATCACAAAGGTGAAGAGGCTATTTTCCTGTGCTTCCATGAGCCGATCCTCCAGCCATTCATACTGACGGGATCCCATTGTGAAATCAGGGGCGTTTCCTCCGTCCGCGTCCGATTCCCCCAGCAGATAAAAATTGGTATCCTCGTCCGAGCCGTTGGTGCCGTTGTTGCATACATCCAGGGAAACAATAGTCACCGGACCGTACTCAGTGCAGTGGTACCTCCCTTCCTGACGGGGATTTTCGGCACGATTGGCGGGTACCTCGAAATAGGTCAGGTATCTTCCGATGGCTCTTTCTGATCCAGGCTGATTATACCCATCCAGATAGTTACCTTCATAATAATCATGATTTCCCGGAGCGGGCAGTATCACTGCCTGTGATGCCAGACTGGCGGAACCAGCGGAATCGGTCAGGTGATTCCAGAATTCATCCCAGTCCCTCTGTTCTCCTCCGTGCTGGGTCAGGTCACCCGCGATCAGAACCAGGTCCGGAGAACGGGAGGTCATCACTTCCAGATTAAACCGGAAACCGGTGGTCTGGTCCAGCAGGTATCTTCGGCTTTCGGTGCTCTGAGGATCCTGCCATAAAGTGAAGTTCCCGGTCGATTCAGGTTCGGTCTCCGAATCCGCAAATACCACCAGACGGACAGGCTCATCTCCACCGGGAGCTGTCTTGAAAGCGGAGCGAAATATCTGGTTTCCCTGATTCACCTGATAGTGGTAGGTAGTGCCGTGCTCCAGATTGACCAGTCTGATCCTGTGCTTGTAAGGTGGAGCCACTGCCATTCCGTCAAAGAAAGTGGTATCCTCCCATTCGGTATACGCCAGGCTGTTGGCTGGAACCGGGTTACTGAACTTCGTTTTTGTCCGGGATGAATCCACAGGGCACCATCGGAATATCCCCGTTTCGGGTTCCTCCGAAAACCACAGAATGGTCATTGCCTCAGGACCGGGTTCCTGCAGGTAGGGCCATATCCTGAATCCATCCTGCCCGATGGCAGTCATCACCAGAATGGAAAGCAATGCTGATAGGACTGTACCTTTTATTCTCATTAAATGGCGCCTATGATTGACGGCGGGTAACGAGCCGTATCAGTAAAGATACGGAAATCAATCCAACCAGGGCAAATGCGGAGAGAAGAAGGAAGACGTGCCGGTGTCCCCCGGCACCAGGGCTCTGGTCGAGCAGGATACCCATCCATGGACCCATAAAAACCTCCGGGGTATACCCCGCAAAGGAGATAATGCCCACTGCTGTTCCGGTTAGATACAGTTCCACGCGGACCTCTTTCAAAACGGCAAAATAGAGGGCACGCAGCGCATAAATTCCCGTAGCCGTGAAAGCCAGTTTTAACAAAGCCAAACCCGTGACATGCTCCCATATCCCAGTACCGACTAAGATGCTTCCGCCCAGGGTCAGCACAAAACTGAGAAATATGATCCATAAACGGTGAAATCTGTCGGCAATGATCCCTGCCACTACAGCTGCCGCAGCCCTTAACCAGAGTGCTGCGCTTCCCACACCCGCTGCTCCCACCTCAGTAAAGGCGAGTACCTCCCTTGCATACAGAGAAAAATCATCGGTGATCTTATAACCGGAGTATGCACAAATGATGATCACGGCCAGCAACCAGATGGTTGGTTTTTTAGATAATACACTTACCTCCCTGAGGATTCCCGATCGAGGGACGCGCTCCCCCTCCTCCTTCCAAACCGGCACCAGATACCAGACAAGTATTCCGCTTAACAGTGTAAACAGGGAGACTGTCAGAAAAACTACCTGCAATCCCTGCCAGTTCCGCCCCGAGGCGGCTGCAACGTCAGCCTCAGGGGTCGCCCAGAAGAAAAGAAGAAAGGTAATCGTTCCCAAAAGTGCAGAAACGCCCCCCCTTCCTCCTTCCAACCATCCGAATGCCCTGCCCTGAAATTCACCTCCCCCCCAGTTTCTGGTTGCTTTGATCAGCGCTGCCCAGAAAAGGAATATGGAGGTAAACCCCCAGAGTCCGTAAACAACCCGCATGACGGCGGGAGACGGGATCCACATGGCAATAAATCCCCCTAAAGAGGTCATCCAAAGCGCAATGGCCATAAGATTTCTGGCCTGAAAGCGGTCGGCCAGTATCCCTCCAAACAGGTAGGAAAACATGGCCACCACACCGTAAATGGAAAACCAGATACCCAATTCCGTGTTGTCGATCTGGAATAGGTTCAGAACGGTGGGTCGAAATACTCTGGGAACGATGAATGGCAGGGAAAAGATAGCTTCCCCGGCTATGATCAGAATGACCAGCACGGGGATGTTACGACTACGTACCTGACCGGTCGGATGGTCGGTGATCCTGGTTTGACCTTCAGACATGAACCAAAGGTAGGATTATTTGTATTTTTGTAGAGCGGGTTTCCATTCCTTCAGAAACGGGAACCGGCATTGATGGATCTGCACAGAACTGAAAAATGAAAGAGATGAACAACATTGGAACAGATGAGCTAAAGGCATGGATAGACAAAGAGGCAATTACGCTTGTGGATGTTCGTTCCGCCAATGCATATAATGGCTGGCGACTGCAGGGTGAACCAAGAGGAGGCCACATCCGGAGTGCCAGATCCCTGCCTGCAAGATGGGCCGAATACATGGACTGGATCGAAGTGGTACGGCACAAGGGAATAGAACCCGGACAGAAGATAGTGGTATACGGATACACTGAAAAGGAAAGCCGCAGGATTGGGAAGCTATTTCAGCGGGCGGGCTACCCGGATGTTTCCCTTTATCTGTATTTTCTGGAAGAGTGGGCAGTCGATCCGAAACTCCCCATGGAAAGACTGGAAAGGTATGCCTCACTGGTTCATCCGGAATGGGTTAAGGCCATAGTGGAGGGGAAGGTCCCGGAAGAACACCCGGGAGGCCGGACAGTGATCTGTCATGCACACTACCAGAACAGGGACGCTTATCTCTCGGGTCACATTCCGGGTGCGATCGATATGGACACAAACCACCTGGAATCTCCGGAAACCTGGAATAGAAGATCACCGGAAGAATTGAAATCCGCCCTCGAATCACACGGGATCAACGTCGATACCACCGTCATTCTCTATGGAAAATATATGGACCCGGATAATGCAGATGCCTTCCCCGGAAGCGCAGCGGGTCAGATCGGCGCTATCCGTTGTGCCTTCATTATGTTGTATGCAGGAGTAAAGGATGTCCGGATCCTCAACGGTGGATTTCACGCATGGAAAGATGCTGGATACAGGATCAGTCACGAGGATGTGAAGAAGATCCCGGTTAATGAATTCGGAACCGTGATCCCTGCCAGGCCTGAACTGGCCGTGGATGTTCCTGAAGCGAAAATCATGCTTCAATCGGCAGATGCCGAATTGGTATGCGTCAGAAGTTATCCCGAATACATCGGAGAAGTGAGCGGATATAACTACATCGAAGCAAGGGGGCGGATACCGGGAGCAGTTTTGCCGATTGCGGCAGCGATGCCTATCACATGGAGAACTATCGCAATGTGGACCATACCACCCGTGAATTTCATGAGACAGCGCAGATATGGATGGATTCCGGTATTGGTCCGCACCGGCACCTTGCATTTTACTGCGGGACCGGCTGGCGCGGCAGTGAAGCCTGGTTGAATGCCTGGTTAATGGGCTGGCCGCGGGTATCAGTTTATGACGGAGGATGGTTCGAATGGAGCAACGATCCGGAAAATCCGTTCGAGACCGGCCATCCCTGAAAGAATCTGACGTAGATAACCGCTCGAAAGTAGTGAAACCTGAATTTCATATGCCTCTGTTAAAGAGATCGCTGCCGTTACTCCTGGTATCGATAATAGCCGGGGGATGCATGAAAGCCGGATTCGACCAGATCGAACCTGTGGTGGATCGGGATCTGGTCTTTTTTTACAGGAACGAGATACCGCTTGAGCTGCAGCAGATCATCGAGAACTACCGGATCATCGTCCTGGGAAAGACCAATTTCGTGCAGGAGCACCACGAATTCAATGAACTGCTGCTTGAACGGTATGGCCCCGGAGGGCTTCTCTTTTTCAATGAATACCCCAATGCCCTCAATTGGATGGTGGAGGACTATATAACGGGTGCCATCGACTACATGCCGCCCGAGGTCAGGTCGTTGAATCAACTCTGGCTGGAAAAGATCCGGGAAATAAACCTGGAGTCGGGCGGGGAGCATCCGGTCCGGTTTGTTTTCACCGATGTGAACCATTCGAAGAATGATTTCCAGGAGGCCCTGCAGGAGGCTGAAAACCTGATTGGAGCCCAGACAGTATTCACCGGAATACGGATCATGAAACCGGATACCAGGATCTACGCCGAGGAACTCTCCGATCTGAATATGCTGCTCATCAACGACCAGCAGCTATATATTGAGCTATGGGGAGCAAAATGGTACAATCGCTTTTTACAGATGATCCAAAATGAGATCGAGAGCAATACCTACAGGAAGCAGGGTATTGAAACGACCAGGGAAAAGGTCATGCACAACATGGTGGAAAACGCCCTGGCGGCTTATCCGGATCACCGGGCTTTCATCAACTGCGGAATGAATCATGCCCAGAAAGAAACCCATATGGGGCCCGGTCTGAAAAGGCTTGGTGGATACCTTCATGAAAGCCATCCGGGCGAGACCTATTCCATCGCATTTGTGGGGATTGAAGGCCAAAGAAAATACCGGTTTGATGACGTGAACCTGGTAAATTTCAATATCCTCGAAACGGCCAGTGAGGATGACCTGGTAAGGATCATCGGGGAGAAGTCCGGCAAACGCTTGTCGCTGCTTCCTCTTGAGGATCCGGTGTTTATACGTAAAATGGATGTAACCTACACTGCAGGAACCGTCTATGTCCCACCTGGAGATCAGTTCGACGCCATCATAAGCTATCCTGAAATCCATGTGCTGGAAAGCCTGGATGATTATAAATACTGACCGCATAAGAAAAACAGACCTTCATGATGAAATCCGTTCCTTATTTCAACTTTTCGCGAAGTCCGAACAGATTCCGGTTCCTGCCCCATACTCTTGCTATAGTCCTGTCATTGTCGACCGTCCATGGCCAGATCAGCTCAGAGAAAATAGATCTGCTGGTAGAAAATGCACTGGCTAAATTTGTGGTAGCCGGTGCAGCAGTCGGTGTGGTCAAAGATGGTCAGATCGTTCACTGCGAGGGCTACGGAGTCAGATCGGTGGAAAACAGTCAGGAGGTGGACCGGCATACCAGTTTCGCCATTGCCTCCAACAGCAAGGCATTTACCACCACTGCTCTTGCAATACTGGCGGAAGAAGGCAAAATCAACTGGCACGACCGGGTAATTGATCATATCCCTGAATTCAGGATGTATGATGCGTATGTGACCCATCACTTCAACATACAGGACCTGCTGACACACCGAAGCGGGCTGGGTCTGGGGGCGGGTGATCTTCAAAAGTGGCCCTCCGGCTCCGATTTCATCATCGATGATATGCTGACCAACTTCCAGCACTTCGAACCCGTATCAGCTTTCCGGACACAATATGATTACGATAACATCCTCTACCTGGTGGCCGGGGAGCTGATCCGGAGGGTCAGCGGACAGTCCTGGGAGGAGTTCGTTCGGGAGCGGATCATGGAACCCCTGGGAATGGACCACTCTTTCACCCTTCCACCGGGAATGGTGAATTCGACCAACCTGGCTGTGCCACACCTGGCAGAAAACGGGAAACTCAGGATCATCCCTTATTATGAGCTGGACCCGGAAAAGATCAACGGGGCCGCCGGAGGAGTGCTTTCCAATGCCGATGACCTGTGCCGCTGGATGCTCTGTCACCTGAACGGTGGACGTTATGGTGAAGATCTGGAGCATCAGCTTTTTTCCCAGGAGAGCCACTTTGAAATGTGGCGGATCCATACCCCCATGGAGACCAGAATAACAAGCAGGTATACCACCCACTTCACCGGTTATGGTCTGGGATGGCGTCTCAACGATCTGAACGGGATGCTGTGCGTATCGCATTCAGGTGATCTTTCCGGCATGCTTTCCAAAACCATAATGATTCCCGATCTGAACCTGGGCGTAGTGGTCCTGACCAACTCTTATTATGGCGGGGCCGGACTCTTTCAGGCGGTGTCACAAACCATAGTGGACAGCTATATGGGATTGGAGGATTTCCACTGGACCGAAAAACTGGCTGCGCGGGCTGCACAACGTCATATGGATTCGGAGGAATTCGTAAGAAATGTTTGGGAAACAGTAGAGAAAAATTCTTCCAAGAAATTGAAATTCAATGATTATCAGGGCACCTATGAAGATCCATGGTTTGGAAAGGTGGATGTGGAAATCCGGGAGGGACAGCCCTGGTTCACCTCCCGGCGCTCACCCAAACTTACGGGACCCATGCATCATTATAAAGCCCATACATTCGCCATCAAATGGGTGCACCGGGAGATGGACGCCGATGCATTTGCCATTTTCCAGCTGGATGAAGAGGGCAGGGCCTCCGGTTTATCCATGAAGGGAATTTCCCCGGATATCGATTTCAGTTACGATTTCCAGGATTTGAATTTTACTCGTATAGCAGAAAAAAACCGGCAGGAATAAAATCATTTTTAACCGGTCAGTAAAATATTTTCAAGACCCGGCAGGTCCAGCACCTGAGTGATCCTTTTCTCCAGGTGGATGATCCGGTCACCCTCAAATTCCTTCAGGATCCGAATAGCACAATCTTTTGACATGCTGGTGCAGTCCGCTATATCCTATCTGGAGATCTCCTCCCCGATGGTTCCTGACCCATAGGAAACCCTGGAAAGAAAGATCAGTACATCAGCGATCCGACCATGCATGAGGCTCATTCATAGTTTAGCAAGAGAATTGTTTACTTTTAAATAACTAAAAAGAAAGGGCAATGAAACCGAATAGAGCTCTGTTTGTTACAATGAAGGTGGTAATGGGGGTGGTAATGAGGATGGTAATGAGGATGGTAATGAGGATGGTAATGGGGGTGGTAATGAAGGTGACATTGATCGGTATGGTCATGACCTCTATGACCGCGATCGGCTTTCCACAGGATCGGGAACCTAAGCCGTGGGATGTCCCCGATGAGTTTGTGAACATGAACAATCCTGTGGCAGCGGATGCCCAGAGTCTGAAGCTCGGAGAAATGCTCTATAAGAAACACTGCGCATTCTGCCACGGAAGAGCCGGATTGGGTGACGGACCCAGGGCCAGGACACTTGAAACCTTTTCCGGAGATTTTTCAGGCGAATATTACCAGAATCAAACCGACGGCGAACACTTCTACAAAACGAAGTTCGGCCGGGGTGAAATGCCCGCTTATGAAGGGAAAATAAGCGACGAGGATATCTGGCACATGGTCAACTACATGAGAACATTCAAGAAGTAATCTTCACATACATGCGGTATGGAGCAGATCTGGTCGATCGCGTACCGGACGAAATAACAGGAGGCTGGTCCCAAAAGAGGAGCAGCCTCTTTTCATTGGTTGAAATACGGCACTGTACCCGGAATTTGTAGTTCGGCACTGAAATTTCTCACAGAGTTCAGGGTATATCCTCGTCACTTAAATTTCTCGCGATGATTGGGATATGCCCTCATGTGCTAAGATTCGCTTGCACTAATTTTAGGCGTAGTCAGACATATTCCTTCGCATAGGAGAGGCACTTTCGAAAACATCCCTCGAAAACGGGTATGCAGCCTGCAGACGGAACGATAAAGGACCTAAATTATCTAATTATTATATAAATTAGGTTGATTAAAGATAATAAATATTTTTTAAGGGATGTAAATAATACAAAATGACATCTAATAAGTTAACTAATTGATATTTTACATCTGCCTAGTGCATTGAATCTTCTCAGAGCAGAGCTGCGGGGAACCGAAGCGAAGCCAATCTTCGATCCATTGCTTACTTTACTTGTGTTCGCTTACCCAGGCAGCAGAGCTGCGGGGAACCGAAGCGAAGCGAATCTCGATACGGTCATTGCGCTCGCAGGGTTCAAATCAGTCGTTTCAAGTTTTCAATTGATCCAGGCCGCAGGCAGCTGATCATCCACCGCAATGGCTGCATTGGCACCCAGTTCCCAATCGAAATCATTCAGGTCGGACTTGAACAGGTAGAGTTCCTTATTTACAAGCGACTCTCCCTCCGTCCTGATGTGGCAATGGAGGTAGCAATCACCCTCCGTTTCGGTTCGTTCGGTCCATTTTAAAAGGTTATGCGGTGAGGTATAATTATAGGTTGGCAGGGCATTGAAATCCGCATAGTCTTCCACCCCGTACTTTTCCCAATTATCAGGAGCTCCCAGTGTACGTCTCACCAGTACGAATTTAAATCCTTCCTTCAGGTCCGGAATAGGATTAAGAGCGATCTTGAAATCCAGGTAGGCGGGAATGCTGGCGCCATCTCCATGCACATGGCAGGCAGCACAGTTATTGTAATCCTGTGAATGACAAACCTGGCAGTCAAAGTCCTTATAGTGCCGGGTATGATAGCTGTTGGAGGTCTCCAGCCCCGTGTGGCAATCTTCGCAATCAGGGAGTTCGGTGTAGGCATAACGCTCTTCCACCGGCTGACCATCGCCGTGAAGTTCATGTCCGTCATGGCATACCAGGCAATCAAATCCCCCTTTATCCAGGTGGACATCAGGTTTAGTACCCGGAGCAACACCCAGGTATGCATGTCCGCCTCTTGAGGTATGGCAGGCAACGCATACGTTCAACATATCAGGGGTTTTATTAAAATTATGACCATTGGAGAGTCCGCCTCCTCCAATGTCCGGACGGACCACATGACAGTTCCCGCAGGTCCCGTGACAATGGGCGCAGTTGGCGTTATAACCTTCGATTTTCTTCGGATGAAGCTGATCGAAGTCCACTGAACTGCTAAAGCCACTCCGAATGGCCACCTTCCGCTTCTGTCCCGTCCCGTTATGAAGGCTGGTCGGGAACACATCCGTGACCTCCTGGTGGCAAGCCGAGCATTTCTGCTGGTAGAACATAGAAGGGGATGCGATCCAGTCGCCCGAATGTGCTTCGTTCTTATCACCTGTGTTCCCCACTCCATTGTGGCAACCTGTACAACCGACCGCATAGTGCCCGGATACTTTAAAAGCTTCATACCCGGGCCCTCCAAGATGAGCACGATGGTACGGTTTACGGGGTGCCTCATCTCCCCTTCCACCAACCACATCAGGAGCAGCGGGTGGGAGTGCAGCAATTAGCCTTTCCAGGTCTGTATGACACCCCTCACATGAATTGGCTGAGATACTCCCGTCTCCTTTTCCCGGGATAGTATAATTAGTGTATCCCGCAACGATACAGACAAGCACCAGGCAGCCACCTGCGAGAACCGCATCTCTCATCTGTTTCTTCGATACCATATTCTCCTCCTTTCTTGAAATATATACCTTGAAGATACTGCGCCGCAGGGGGCCTATCGAGCAACAAATGGCATTAAATCCCAGGGGAGAACCCTGGACCCTCTTTTCCAATGCAGCGCATTGGGAAATTTAATCATCAAATGATTAAAGATTGGATATTTACCCGAATTCCCAAAACATTTTGCCCTGTTGTTACTATTAACAGAATGATCTGAACTTTTGAAAGAGTTCAACGATAAAGAAATGATCAAGATAGACGGGAGATACTTCCGGGCCCTCGACTACCACAGCCAAAAAAAGATCAGCGAATCTGGATAATGTCCCCTTACTGGAAGATATATCTCTTACAATGAAGTCAGAAAATGCAAAAAGAGGCTGTTTTGAAAGAGACGTGAAATAGAGGTAATATATGACCGCAGATTCAGATGGTTCGATTTTCCAAAACTATAAAACTCTCTCCATCACTGGGATTTAAAATAAAAGACCAACAAATCTGAATCCCGGATTCGAATCTTCATATTTATTTATAGTTTTGCACCCATGATTATGAGACCTGTAAAACTTTTTTTACCTTGATTGGCCTTATCAAATGCAATACGATTTGACGTATGGATGTGAAAGGACAGAATTTCTCCCGATTCCTTGAAAGACAACAGGTTTGCCGATCACAATATAAAGCCAAGGCGGGGAGTAAACAGCATGCCAAAGGTAAACTCACAGCCTGTGAACGTATTCAGATTCTTTTTGACGAAGACAGTTTTGAAGAAATCGACGCTTTTGTAACCGCCAACAGGCAGGATACAGGTTTCGGTAAGGTCAGAAAATCATTCGGTGACGGGGTGATCATTGGTCATGGACTTATCAGGGGACGCCTTACCTTCGCATATGCTCAGGATTTCAATGTGATGGGAGGTTCACTGGGTGCCGTCCATGCTTCAAAAATTATGAAGATCCAGGACATGGCCCATAAGATGGGGGCCCCGATGATCGGCCTGATCGATTCAGGGGGTGCCAGAATTCAGGAAGGGGTGGCCAGTCTTGCAGGATACGCCGGCATCTTCTACAGGAACGTACAGTCGTCAGGAGTCATCCCGCAGATCTCCGTGATCATGGGCCCGGCTGCGGGTGGCGCGGTTTATTCTCCATCCATTACCGATTTTGTCTTTATGACCAACCAGACCAGTTACATGTTCGTGACCGGTCCCAATGTGGTCAAGGAGGTACTGAACGAGGACGTGTCTTTCAATGATCTCGGCGGAGCCATGGTGCATTCCAGAAAAAGCGGAGTGGCACACATGGTCTATGAAGATGAGGAGAATACGCTGCTGGGAGTTCGCCAGATGCTCTCCTACCTGCCTTCTAATAATATGGAAAATCCACCGGAAATGGAACTTTCTGAGGATGAGACCAGGGATGTGGAGGAAAAACTCCGGGAAATCGTACCCGATGATCCGAATAAACCTTATGATGTAAAAGAGGTGATCCAGCATATGGTGGATAAGCGCTCCTTCTATGAGATATCCGAACATTATGCACAGAATATTGTGGTTGGATTTGCACGCCTGAATGGAAAGGTAATCGGGATAGTTGCCAACCAGCCCAAGGTGCTGGCAGGTACACTCGATATCAACTCTTCCAATAAGGGAGCCCGGTTTATCCGGTTTTGTGATGCCTTTAATATTCCTTTACTGGTACTGGAAGATGTGCCCGGCTTCTTGCCGGGCCTTGACCAGGAACATAACGGAATCATCAGACATGGTGCAAAAATGCTGTATGCCTTTGCCGATTCGACCGTCCCCAGGATCACCGTTATACTCCGGAAATCATACGGAGGTGCTTATTGTGTGATGAACAGCAAGAACCTGGGAGGCGATTTCAACTTTGCATGGCCCACAGCGGAAATCGCCGTCATGGGTCCGGAAGGAGCAGTGGCGATCCTTTACAGAAAGGAGCTTGAGGCTTCCGAAAACCCTGCAATAATGAAAAAGGAGCTGGCCACCAGATACCGGAATGAAATTGCTAATCCATATGTAGCTGATGAAGGCGGTTTTATCGACGAGGTGATCGATCCGGCGACAACCAGAAGGAAACTGATACGATCTTTTGAGGCCCTGGAGACCAAGTTCATGAACAATCCTGCCAGAAAACATGGCAATATCCCGCTTTAATTCTCCCCTATGAAGATTCAAAGTATTCTGATTGCCAATCGTGGTGAGATTGCCATCCGGATCATGCGGACTGCCCGGAAAATGGGGATTCGGACCTATGCCATTAAAACTGCCAAGGAACCCAATGCATGGTACCTGGAGGAAGCGGACGAGGTCATTGATTTTTCAGAGTGTTTCGATGACACACCTGAGTTTCTTGATATTGAACGGATCATTTACAATGCCAGGGAATATAAAGTAGATGCAATCCACCCGGGCTATGGATTTCTCGCAGAGAATCCCGTCTTTGCCAGGCGATGCGAGGAAGAGAATATCATCTTCATCGGCCCCTCCCACGATGCCATCTATCGGATGGGAAACAAGACCATTGCTAAGGAGCTGGCGAAGAAACATGATGTACCTCTACTGGGTGGCAGTGAAGGTGCAGTAGCGGGAGCTGAAGAGGCCAGGGAGATTGCCGATTTGGTAGGTTACCCGGTGATCCTGAAAGCGGCTGCCGGAGGTGGAGGACGGGGTATGCGTGTGGTTGAAAAGGAAAAGGACATGGAGCGCATGTTCAACCTGGCTGCCAAGGAGGCAGAAAAAGCATTCAACAATCCGGAAGTATTCATTGAGAAGTTTATCAGGGAACCCCGGCATATTGAATTCCAGATCCTGGCCGATCAGCACGGAAATATCATCCACCTTGGGGAACGGGAGTGTTCAGTACAAAGGAAGCATCAGAAACTTCTTGAGGAATCCCCCTCCCCCGCCCTCGACGACGCTCTCAGAAAGGAGATGGGAGAGGCTGCTGTCCGGATAGCCAGGTCGGTTGATTACTATTCTGCCGGTACGGTGGAATTCCTGCTGGATGAGGATAATCGGTTCTCATTTATGGAAATGAATACCCGGATTCAGGTCGAACATCCTGTAACGGAGATGGTCACCGGGATCGACCTGATTGAGCAGATGATACGGATTGCCCAGGGAGAAAAACTGGCTTTTAAACAGGAAGATATTCAACTCAAGGGTTGGGCCATCGAATGGCGTATCAATGCTGAAGATGTGCAGTCGGGATTTTCTCCCAGTCTGGGAACCATCGAGAAAATTTCCTGGCCGGAAGATGATCATATTAGAGTCGATACGGGTGTCAGAGACGGTTCGGTAATTACGCCCTACTTCGATTCCATGATCGCTAAGCTGATCATCTATGGAGATGACAGGGAAAAGGCTCTTCAACGTTCCAGTACCGCCATCCGGAAGTCCTGGATCAAAGGGACCAAAACCACCCTTGCCTTTTGCCGTGCGGTCCTTCAGAACCAGAATTTCAGAAAGGGAAATTTCAATACCTCCTTTCTGAGCAAGGAGCTAAAGATCCACTATCACCACGAGCCTGATGAAGAGATGCTGGCTGCCTTTTTCGCAGCATACGACTTTGCCAGGGAGGTCCATGAGATCGAGGACAAACCACTGTATGCAGATAAAGGGAAAGAGA
Organism: uncultured Bacteroides sp.; assembly: GCA_964604655.1. Classification (GTDB taxonomy): domain Bacteria; phylum Bacteroidota; class Bacteroidia; order Bacteroidales. Next base: position 28,208 of record CAZRZY010000041.1, read on the forward strand.
TTGCTCCATGGGTACTCCATAAACGCCTGCGTTAATGAAAAAATCCGCCAAATTAATTGCCTTGAGCTCCTCCGGTAAGTCTTATGAGTTCAAAAACCCTCTGGAAAAAACGATCAAGTACCAGGGTAAACAGATTCCGATTAAACTAAGGGAGGAGTCCGATGGATTCTCCTACATCGTCTGGAAGAACAAAAAGTTTATGCTGGATGTGATTGAGAAGAACCAGAACCGTTACACGGTTATGGTGAACGGTGTATGGCACAGTTTCACTGTGGAGACCCCCATCTCGTTTAAGCGAAGAAAATACCTGGAAAAGTCCGTTGAACCCTCCTCCATGGTATCCGTGGAAGCCCCCATGCCGGGCAAGATTGTCGATATCCTGGTGGAAGAAGGATCCGAGGTGAAAGAGGGCGAACCAATCATTATCCTGGAAGCCATGAAAATGCAAAATGAAATTTCCAGCCACACCTCCGGTGTGATCCAGAGCATCAGTGTCAAAAAGAATGATTCCGTGATGAAGGACGATCTTCTTATCCATATTCAGAGGATCTGAGCATAATCTCCTTCAATACCCTGTACTCCGGCCCATTCTTTTTCATTATACTCCTGTAGAACACAATTCGGTCTATCAGGATACTTTCCCTGAACTGTTGCTTCATCTCCTCCAGAATTTCATAAAACCGGTCTGGATTTTTCAGGCTTCTGATCCTTCCAAGAGTAAGATGTGCACGAAACGGTTCCTTTTCAAATCGATGTCCGCAGGAACGCAGCACCCGGTCCACCGAATTCTTCCATTGTGATACTATCTCTTCCTTTTCCAATCCTACCCAAACAACCCTGGGTCTCTTGCGGGGACCAAAGCTACTCATCTCATTAAGAGTCATATAGGTTTCAGGCTGAGTATCCATCTCTGACAGTGCATTCCCGATGTTGGGTATATCATCCGCCGGGGTATCCCCCAGAAACCGGAGTGTTACATGGTACAATTCAGGCCTCACCCAGCTGATCCGTTCCCCGGAAAGCCTTCGGATCAAAATATTCCGTGATTCAAGAAAGTGTTTACCTACCTCTATCGGTACCCCTATAAATGTTCTAAAGTATGAGTCCTCCAATTCCATAATCTCCTGTTTTCCATAAATTAGCTCCTGTAAATATATCGAATCGATAAAAAAAACATCCATGAAGAAATTCGCAGTTATTTTATCCGGTTGTGGTGTCTACGACGGATCCGAGATCCATGAAGCCACTCTTAGTCTGCTGGCTATCGCCAAACAGGGTGCCTACTACAGAATATTTGCCCCCGACATGGATCAGCACCATGTAGTTAACCATATTACCGGGGAAGAGATGAACGAAACCCGCAATGTACTGGTAGAATCCGCAAGGATCGCCAGGGGCGAGATCTCTGATCTGAAAGAATTCCGGGCAGACGAATTTGACGGTCTCCTGATGCCCGGAGGTTTCGGAGCAGCTAAGAATCTCTCCTCCTGGGCGTTTGAAGGTGCAGATGCTACGGTTCTGCCAGAATTGGAAGATGCCGTCAGGGGAATGGTAGAAGCTGGCAAGCCGGTGGGTGCCCTCTGCATCTCCCCTGTTATTCTGGCCAGGATCTTTGGAGAAGTGGACCTGACCATCGGCAATGACGAGAGCACCATCGATGCACTGGTCTCCCTGGGGGCCAATCATGTGTACACCACACACGGGGAAGTGGTGGTGGATGAAAAACACAACCTGGTCACTACCCCCTGCTATATGCTGGATGCAAACATCGATCAGATTGCCGATGGAGCCGGAAATGTGGTGGATGCCATGTTGAAAATGATGAACAACTAGTAGCGGATCTTAGTTTCAGGCATCGCCTCGATCAGCCATTCGACCTCGTCCAGGGGAATATTATTGCCCTGGATCATCAATTCTTCCAGGGTTCCCGAAATGGCAGTAATCTCCCTTGGAATAGCCGATAGCTGATTGTTTGATAAATCCAGTTTTTTCAGCTTTTTAAGATTGGAGATGCCCTCGGGAATCACCCTCAGACCGTTGCCTGAAAGTTCCAGCACAGATAGGTCAGGCAGGTAATACAGTTGCACTGGTATGGATGTGAGTGTGTTATTGTCCATTGTCAAACGGGTGAGCTGGTCCATTTTGCTGATCTCTCCAGGAATCGCCGAGATTTGATTGTCCGAAAAATCTAGTTTGGCAAGCACAGGCAGTAAAAGTATCTGTGATGGAAACTCGGTCAGGTTATTGCCATTGGCATAGAACCCCTGCAAATAATGCAATTGCGATAGCTCCTCAGGCAATTCTGCAAGGTCATTAAAAGCCACATCCAGCGATGCCAGGTAAGTGAGATTCTTTATCACGGGACTCAGGTTCCCCATCTTCCTGCCGTAAAGAACCAATTTATGAGCATTTTTAATGCCGGCCGCCTGGGCTTCCTGAATACTCTCATATCGTTTTGCCCGGTAAAGCTCCATCTCCTCCAATACCAGGGAAGAGTCCACCTCCGGCTTTTCAGCAGTCATAATCTTCTGGTCAAGGCTATTATCACCGTCTCCCCTCGAGTTGCAGGAAGAAACTGTCATCAGCATGGCACCAGAAACAGTCAGGAATATAATGGCGTAAAAAATTCGTCTCATTTTGTTAGATTTGTTGCAAAAGTGATTGACCGGGAACGGTTTTTGATTCCTTCAAAATTAGGCATAATTTAAGAGAAAACGGAGGTTTCAGAAGATGAAAGGCAAGACTCTAAGACGAATATTGCTTATGGCAGCCGGGTGCGCCTCGATTGTCTGGAATATCTCCATCGAAGCTCAGGAAAAACCTGTTCGCAAAGAATTAGATTCCTCTGTCCTGACACGCGCAACCATACAGGGGAACGACACCATTCCCATTGTAGATTTGCCCGGTGTCAGTGTATATGAAGCCAGGGATTTCGAATATCTCTATTTAAAAAGGAGGTACAGGCGCCTGATCAGAAACGTAAAACGCGCCTATCCCTATGCCAAGATCGCTGGACATAAACTGAAAGAACTGGACGATCAACTGGCAACATTTGATACAGAGAAAGAACGTAAAGCTTATATCGAAAGTGTGGAAAAAGAGGTCATGACGCAATTCGAATCCCAGGTCAAAAAACTGACCATCACACAGGGGATCATTCTGGTAAAGCTCATCGACCGCGAAACAGGTCATACCTCCTACCAGGTGATCAAGGATCTGAAAGGCGGACTCACCGCCTTCTTCTGGCAGGGGATCGCCCGGATCTTCGGCAACAACCTCAAATCGGAGTACGATCCCGAGAAGGATGACCGGATCATTGAGGATATTGTCCTTGGAATTGAAGCCGGCTTCATTTAAGATATTCGGCCTCTTTTTGTTTATCACTTAATATTATCTTAGTATAAGCTCGATATATGTCCTTATGCGCTGAAATCTCTAACAGAGCTCCTGGTCTGTCCTCGGCACTGAAATTTCTCGCTTCGCTCCGAAATTATAGGTGCCTTCCTTACATATTCTCTCACATGTTTCGGGCCATGGGTGTATCTGTGCACAGACCTCCCATCACTACCACACAATGGGCCATGGGTTTATCTATGCACAAGCCTCACATCACTGCCAAACAATGGGCCATGGGTGTATCTGTGCACAGACCTCACATCACTGCCAAACAATGGGCCATGGGTGTATCTGTGAGGAACGGCCATTCGTGTTGCTCGGAATATGTAATTCGGCACTGAAATTTCTCGCTTCGCTCCGAAATTATAGGTGCCTTCCTTACATATTCTCTCACATGTTTCGGGTCATGGGTGTATCTATGCACAAGCCTCCCATCACTGCCAAACAATGGGCCATGGGTATATCTGTGAGGAACTTATAATTCGTGACTACGAATTTCGAGACGAACAGAGATACCCATGCCCACCAATTCAGTGACGAACAGAGATACCCATGCCCACCAATTCAGTGACGAACAGAGATACCCATGCCCATCAATTCAGTGACGAACAGAGATACCCATGGCCACCAATTCAGTGACGAACAGAGATACCCATGCCCAACAACCTCCAGTGATAATCAGACATCCCCTCACGAGTTTGACCTTGCCTTCGGCTAATACTTCCCCTTTCCGGGCGTATAGAGGACTTGAACCTCCGAGTACCTGCGCCTGCCGGGCGCACCAAAAAAAGGCTGCCCACCGGAGCGGACAGCCTTTCATATTAGAGGGAGTATGCTGTTACTTAAGGATCACTTTCCCTTCAGCAACCACTCCACTGTCATTGGTCAGTTGATAGATGTAAACTCCATCCTTCAGACCGCTCCTCTCGAACTGGATGGAGCTGTCAAAGATGTTGTTCATCACCCGTACCGAACGACCTGCCAGGTCATACAGGGTAAAGCTGTGTGCCATACCTGCGGGGTTGTCAAACTCCACGGTAGCGAAGTCAGTCACAGGATTCGGATAGAGCCTCACTCTGACCGGGCTGGTGGCCGGATCATCCACACCCACGAACTCGTTGTCTTTAGCTACCACATCACCCAGCGAAAGGGTCCATCCGGCAGCCCAGTTCTGGTTCGGCGCAAATGCACCGCGATAGGAGACCTGTACGAACCATGCGTCCATACCCGTAAAATCGGCTCCCAACACATTGCCGCTGGCGGTGGGGTTCACTGCATCCACGCCCACATCGGCCACCTCGTTGCCA
>CAZRZY010000042.1:0-32828 GCA_964604655.1 uncultured Bacteroides sp.
CGGTCATAGAAGATGCCTGCCAGGCCTGGCTGGCTGAATATGAGAACCGGCCATGCGGCACCCTGGGTAACCTGGGATGTTTCAGTTTCCAGGCATCCAAACATATCCCTTCCGGTGAAGGAGGCGCGGTCGTGGGGAACGATGATGCGCTGATGGACCGATGCCACGCATATCACAACTGCGGGAGACCCCATGGAGAAAGCATGAAGGGAATGAAGAATCATTGCATCCGGGGTTCCAACAAACGGATGACCGAAATGCAGGCGGTCATTCTGCTGTCACAAATGGAGCGGGTGAAGGCCGATACGGAGAAGCGAATCGAGAATGCCCGGTATCTGGACTACAGGCTCAGGGATATCCCTGGAATTACCCCCTGCAAGCTTGAAAAAGGAGCCAACCGCGCGGTCTACCATCTATATCCGTTCCGGTATCAGAAGGAGTATTTTGATGGGCTTTCCAGGGATCGGTTCAGGGCGGCACTGAATGCGGAAGGGATTCCCAACTACAGCGCCTACGGAAAGCAGTACTTTGACGGTCTCATGGAAGATGCACTCAGTTCACGGGGATACAAACGGCTCTATTCGGAACAGCGCCTGAAACAGTACAGGGAAGAGTTGCACCACCTGCCGGGAAACGATCAGCTGACCGAAGAAGCGCTGACCTTCTTCCAGCACATGTTGCTGGCCGAAAAGGAGGACATGGACCACATCGCCGATGCCATTCAGAAGATCTATGAGAACCGGAAGCAGCTGACATAACTTGTAAAATCAATGGTCAGAAAGCCAAAAAAATTGCAATCACACAATTTATACGTCTAACTATCTGTCCCTTAACATCCAATTAGTCGTCTTTCCCACGATAAAACGTGATCTTCCAGGCACCCCGGAAATCATGCAGCGAAAAACCGGTGGCCAGATCGCCGGGATAAAGCTCCCTGATTGCAGCCAGGGTTTCCGGTGCGATCTGTGCGTCGGGATCCCCGTGGCAAAGCAAACAGGCGCCGCTGTTGATCACAATGGGGTGGTAGTATTCCACCCGGTCATCGAACATGAAAGCGGCCGGTTCCAGGGGCACACCCTGACTGGTGGCCTCCAGATAACGGTTGAGTTGCTCCTTCTCCGTCTCTGTTCGCGGCTCATCTTCCGGATTTCGGTATTTCGAAGCTATGCGCCTGATCTCACAGTTGTACAAACGCGACAAACTGTCCTTCAGTCCCATGGCCTGCAGATTGCAAAACTGGATGGCGTAGACCGTACCGCCGGAATTCATGGCACTGGTGACATTCTTCAGAAGCTCGGCCTGGGTTGCAGCGACGATCTCCCCCGCGTTCTGGATGTATTCCTTCGGGACGGGGAGGTCCGGAACTGCTGATTTCTGTTTTTTTTGTCCGCACGAAGTGAGCAAAAGACCAATGAAAACAATGATGGGTATGCGCATTATTCCTCCTTTCAGTTATGATAATGTGATGCCAGGCTTAGCAGAATCAGATAGGAAAGGAAACCAAAGATGAGCGTTGCCAGGGAGAAAAGGACGAGGGTCCAACGTCTTGACTTTCTCGATCTGGCCGTGAGTTCTTCCCTAATGTGCTGTTTCTTTTCATCTGATAGTTGTTGGTGGATCCCACCGTACTGGTCATAGATTTTGGAATCAGAATTATAGTACTTATCGCGGATATGTTTCAATCTTTCCCTGCCGGCCTTCCTTACCAATTCATTGTATTCCTGCCTGGATATCATGTTCGGCTGAATATTATTTCATGCTAATATAGTGTATTAGTGTGCAATCCATAAGCAACTATCAAAAATCCTTGTCAGCGCCCCTTACCTCTTCAATCGTATCAGGAAGAAGAAGGGCAACAATTTCGGCTGTTATCGCGGGTTAAAATGCATAGTCATGGTAGGTAGTTCATACAATTAATAGTACATTTAGGCCAGGTAACAACTAATTGTAAATTAGTAACACTATGTCAATTGTTCGTTTTGGGGTATCATTGGAAAAAGAGCTATTGGAAGAATTGGATAATTATGCTGTCAATAACCACTTTACCAACCGTTCACAGGCCATTCGTAATTTGATAAACAAGAATATTGTGACCAGCAAATGGCAATGTAATAACCTTGTTGCAGGGTCCATTACCCTGATTTATGATCATCATAAAAGAGAGCTTTTAACCCATTTAACCGATTTACAACATGATTATCATCATTTCATACTTTCTTCACAACACCTTCATTTAGATAAAAATCTCTGTATGGAAATTATCGCAGTAAAAGGGAAAGCGATTGTATTAACTGAATTGGCGGACAAACTTATTGCTGTGAAAGGCATTCAGCATGGCAAACTCACGATGAGCAGGGCAGATTAATTTTTTTGAGCATATGGTAACACTAAATAAATATTTGTAACACACTTTCTTCTGATATGAAACAAATAAAGACGTTGGCAGCAGTCATAACAGGCTTGTTAACCGTAAATGGTTTTGCACAGGAAACAACAACAGATTCGCTAAGAAACGTTAACTTAAATGAGGTGGTAATCAGTGCGTCACGATCGCGATTACAACAGAAAGATATTTCCCAGAGTGTGTCCGTAATAGGAGCCGAAGATATTGCGATATCGCCCTACAGTAATGTGGAGGATATCATCCGGAGTATCCCGGGGGTGTATAATTTTCGCCATTCCAGCTTGCACACCAATGGTATTGTAAGCCCGTTAAATATGCGTGGCGTGGGAAAAAACAGGGTGCTACTACTTGTGGACGGGGTGCCCCAGAACGATAATTTCAATAATTCAATAGCCTGGGTGGCCTGGGGACATATTCCCAAAGATGCAGTCGAACGGATCGAGATACTTCGCGGGCCCTCATCAAACCTGTACGGATCAGAAGGTCTTGGCGGAGTTATTAATATTATTACAAAAAAACCTGATGAAGAGCGTGCTGCCAGCGTACTGGCGAAAGCCGGGAACGCCTCAACCTTTGGCGGTCATGCTTTTTACAGCCAGAGGATTAAAAACTTTGGCTTCCTGTTAAGCGGAGGATATGAGGAAACCGATGGCTTTTACATGGTTGAAGATCCGGAAGATTATGAAATAAAGCGCTGGCGCAAAAAAGGCCAGGTATTTGGAAAATTGCTTTATGATTTTAGCAGCAGGTCGAAACTTGAATTATCAGCGCTTTTTTTTAACCAGGATGCCGGGCAGGGGAGAGCGTTTTTCAGACAGGAACTAATGCTCAACCAGTACGCCTTGAATTATTCGCAATTCTCTAACACCTTTCGATTCAGGGGGACTGCATATCTGAATCAGGCAGATAAGACAGCTTATCAGGACAACGCCGCGGATAATTATTCAACCCTGAACCGTGAGGAAAAATTTCGAAACATGTACAGTGCGGGCATGGATGCAGAAGCAACATTTTACAAATGGCAGGTAATTGATCTTACTTTAGGCAGCTCGTATAAATATGTCAATTTTGATTACAACGTGGATTACACCGGCAGTGATCGTAATGCTGGGGCCATGGGGTATCAGCAACATATTTCCCCGTTTTTATCTGCCGATGTTAAACTGTTGAATAACAGTTTGTTTCTCAACCTGGGATTCAGGTACGATTATATTCAAACATCGGGGGCACGGATTTGGGATACCCAGTCCAGCGCAGGAAAGCCTGCCTACGACAGTACATACAATATGACAGAAGCAGGAAGTTTTTCGCCGAAATTCGGTATTAGCTGGCATCCCGATTCCAGAACCACCATCCGTGCATCAGCAGGAAAAGGCTTCAGGATGCCGAGCCTTTTTGATCTCTACAAAGTGCACGTTCGGGGAGGGGGCACCTATTATCGTCAGGCGAACCCCGGCCTGAAGCCTGAAAAAATCCAATCTTGGGATATTGGAGCTGAACGGAAACTCTCGGATAATCTTATGGCTAAAGTTTCATTTTACCAGTCTCTGGCTGACGATTACATAGGCGACAGGTTAATTGACTCTGCCAGATTTTCGGGAGGGACCAAAACCCGCTATGAATATAAGCTCGATAATATCAGCGAAGTGAAAATTCACGGGCTGGAATTTGAAACACATTGGATCCCTGTCAAATACACCTCCGTGAATGCCAATTATACATTCAATATTTCGGAGATTATCAACGATTTGGAAAACCAGTCGTTAGAAGGAAATTATTTACCAAACAACCCCCGTCACAGCGGTCATTTTATTGCAAACTATCTGAATCCCGGTATGATTAATGTTTCCCTTGGAGTCAATGTTTTTGCAAAGATCTTCTACGACAACGAGAATACCCTTGAAAAGGACAGCTACTATACCATCGATTTATCAATATCACGAAAATTTATAAACCGGATGACGGTTTATTTGAACGCCGAAAATATTTTAAATAACCCATATCCGATCTTCTTATCACCTTCGTCGGGTAACACCATTGCCCCCGGGATCATTATTAATGGTGGTATAAAAGTTGAATTATAATACTACCAGCAATGTTTATGTTTGATTCCGGGCAGAAAATAAAAGAATGATTAATTTGAATAACAGATTCTCGGGAGTAAAAACGGAACATAACAAAAAAATAGAGAAGTGCCATCATAGTTTGTACTGTAGTCTGGCCTTCATTTTTTTGGTTACCATTGCCCAATCGTGCTATCGTTCCCCTTCGCCAAACCAAAATGATGGTATAAAAGCAACAGACCAGGTTTCTCATGAACGCCCGGTTAAGATTGTGCGCGAAATTACCGATGTAGCCGGAAGAAAAGTAATGGTTCCCGGCAAAGCCGAAAAGGTGATATGTTCAGGTGCAGGTTGTTTACGGTTACTGACCTACCTGAATGCACACGATTATATTGTTGCCGTTGATGGAATTGAAGTGAAAGGTTCGCCTATTGACGCACGCCCTTATGCCATTGCCAATCCTCAGTTTAAGACCTATCCGGTTTTTGGTGAATTCAGGGGATATGACAGCCCTGAACTAATAGCAGGTTTAAACCCTCAGCCGGAAGTGATTTTCAAAATGCTCCCCGGCGGTGGCTTAAGTCCCGATATGCTCACTAATAAAACAGGCATTCCGGTTGTTTCTTTGATATATGGAAACCTGACATACAACCGGAGTCAACTGCACAGCTCGTTGCGTATCATGGGCGATGTAACCGGCCAAACAGATCGTGCTGAAGAGGTTATAGCATATATTGACAGCATTATCATTGATCTGAAAACCCGCAGCACCAAAAAAACATCCCTGACATGCTATATTGGCGGACTGGGACAAAGCGGACCTCATGGCATACAATCGACCGATCCTGCATTTGCGCCTTTTGCTTTTCTTGGCCTGAATAACGTAGCTTCACAAGGGAAAAATACAGAGAGGGTTTCTTACCTCAATGTTGCAAAAGAGCAGATCATTATTTGGGACCCTGATGTGATTTTTATCGATATTTCTACTCTGAGGCTCGGGGCAGATATAAACGCACTGGCTCAGTTGCGCGATGACCCGTCTTTCAGACAATTGAAGGCATTAAAAAACGAACAAATTTACGGCCTTTTCCCGAACATTTCTTATCATCAGAACTTCGAGGTGGTTCTTGCCAATGCGTATTTTATTGGTAAAATAATTTTCCCGGGAGCCTTTTCCGATATTGACCCTGTGGAAAAGGCTGAAGAAATATCGGAATTTCTAAATGGCGGCCCTGCCTTTGCCAGGTTAAATGAAATGTTTGGCAATGCCGGGTTTATGCAAATGGCTTTGTAATGATACTAAAGCAGAACCGGTTAAAATACAGGATGGTCCCTTTTCCTGAATACAGGAAGTATATTTACAGGAAACGACTATTCCTCGCCATATTGGTGTTGATATGCCTGTTTTCTTTTTTTTCGTCCGTATCGTTGGGAACTGTCAATATCCCTGTTAAAGAAGTATTGAACACTCTTTTGGGTTTGTCGGGTTCGCCACAATTTCAAAATATAATTGCCAATATACGGCTCCCCAATGCCCTGGCTGCACTGATCGCAGGAAGCGGGCTTGCCATCTCAGGTGCTGTCATGCAGTCGGTTATACGTAATCCGCTGGGTTCGCCTTTTACGCTTGGTATTTCGCAGGCCGGGGCTTTTGGCGCAGCAGTTGCCATAATTTTAGCGGGTTCCGGGGTAATGCAATCAACGCAGGTGGGTGCTGTTACTGTGACTAATCCCCTCATTACCATTGGCTGGGCTTTTTTTATGTGCATGCTTTCTGCGTTTGCCATCGTTCTCATTGCAAAGTTTTACAGCACAAGCCCTGAGGTTATGGTGCTTTGCGGTGTTGCCCTTGGCGCTGTTTTTTCCGCCGGCACCATGTTCCTTCAATTTTTTGCCGACGATGTTCAACTGGCTGCCATTGTTTTTTGGTCGTTTGGCGATGTAGGCCGCGCCGATTGGGCCGAAGTGAGCATCATGGGCTTGGTGGTGGTGCCTGGAACCTTGTTTTTTGTTCTGAACCGTTGGAATTACAATGCTATTGAAGCTGGCGATGAAACAGCCCGCGGACTGGGTGTCCGGGTCGAAGTCGTCCGGATACTGGGGATGGTTGTTGCTTCGCTTATAACGGCTGTTATCGTCTCCTTTCTTGGGATCATTGCTTTTGTAGGACTCATCAGTCCGCACATGGTCAGGCGCTTCGTGGGTGACGACTACCGTTTCGTTATCCCGGCAAGCTGCTTGTGCGGCGGAGCCTTGTTACTTGTATCTGATATTGCCGCGAGGATGATGCTTCAACCCCATGTTCTTCCAGTTGCTGTGCTGACATCTTTCATCGGGGCGCCGTTGTTTCTATATCTTCTTCTGAGTAAAAGAATAAAATAATGCTGGATGTAAAAAATATATCCGTATCGTACGGCAAAGGTGAGCTCATCCTGGGCAATCTGTCTTTTTCTGCCGAAGAGGGCAGCATAGTTGTACTGTTAGGTCCCAACGGTGCCGGAAAAACCACGCTGTTGCGAAGCATCAATGCCATACTGAAGCCGCACAAAGGCGTTGTGGAAGTTGAAAACCGGAATGTATTAAAGATGCCTGCCAGCCAGATTGCAAAAATAATGGGGTACGTGGCGCAGCGCAACAATGCCGGTAATATGAGCGTTTTCGATGCTGTCCTGCTTGGCCGAAAGCCACATGTGGGACTGAAAACAAGCCCTAAGGATTTTGCCAGAGTAAGCCATATTTTGCAACAGCTCGGGCTTGAGAGCCTGAACATGCGGAAAATCAATCAATTGAGCGGAGGCGAACTGCAGAAGGTATGTATCGCACGGGCATTTGTTCAGGAACCTGAAATTTTTCTGCTGGATGAACCTACCAGTAACCTGGATTTAAAGAACCAGTTGGACATTCTTCATATCATTCATGATATCGTAAAGAAAAATTCATTAACTGCTGTAATAACCATGCATAACCTGAACCTTGCTTTCCGGTTTGCCGATAAGATCATTTTATTGAATGAGGGCAAGATATTTGCGCAGGGAGCGGCAGACAGTATTACTCCCGCGATTTTATCACAGGTGTATGGTGCAAGGGTAGAAATTATTAGCCATAACGGAAATCCGGTAATTATTCCTGTTTAAGCTTCATTCTTTTTCCGGCTGCATGTTTTCAGGATTGGCCTGAGTTTTATATATTCACAATCAAAACAATCTTATCTTTTTAGAGCCGATGAACTCAAAAAAGCAATTCGCACAGATTCTACTCGGAGTTTTTTCAAGCTTCCTGTTGTGGGGTTGTTTTCCCAAAGAACAGGAAAAATCAAATCCCAACATCCTGTTCATTTTCAGCGATGACCACGCTACGCATGCCATAGGTGCATATGGCCCCAAACACAATAATCCGGAACTGCATCAGTTTGTGATGACACCGAATCTTGACCGCCTGGCCGAACAGGGTATGCTTTTTACAAACGTGTTTTGCGGAAATTCTATTTGCGGTCCGAGCCGGGCAACCATATTAACCGGCAAACACAGCCACCTGAATGGCATGCTGAACAACGACGCCGTTTTTAATGGCGCCCAGCAGACATTTCCAAAACTTTTGCAGGAAGGAGGATATGAAACAGCATGGATCGGCAAATGGCACCTCTTCACCGAGCCCACCGGTTTTGACCACTGGGAGATCCTGGATAATCCGGGTCAGCAGGGAACCTATTATAACCCCATCATCGGCTCGTCTGAAGGTCAGGAAAAAGTAACAGGACATACGGCAACCATCATAACCGACAGGGCCATCGGGTGGCTGCAAACGAAACGCGACCAGAACAAACCTTTTTTTCTGGCCTATTCTCACAAAACACCCCACCGCGAATGGGTTCCCGGCCCTGAAGAATACGACCTTTACAAGGAGGCGGACCTTCCGCTTCCGACCAATTTTTATGACGAATACTCCACCCGAAGTTCAGCATTGAAAGTGCAGGAAATGGAAATCGCCAACCACATGAACGAACGGGACCTGAAACTGGTACCGCCACCCTACCTGAACGAACAACAATTAAGCCGGTTTATGGAATCGTACAGTCCTGAAAACGAAGCTTTTGCATCCGAAAACCTGCAAGGCAAAGAACTGGCCGAATGGAAATACCAACGTTACGTAAAAGATTTTCTCCGCTCGGTCACCTCCATGGATAAGGAAATAGGCCGCATGCTTCAGTACCTGGAAGAATCGGGACTGGCCGAAAATACGGTGGTCATTTACAGCTCCGACCAGGGATTCTACCTCGGTGACCACGGCTGGTACGATAAACGCTGGATGTATGAGGAATCCCTGCGGATGCCGCTGATTGTCAAGTGGCCGGAAGTAACCCGCACCGATTCCAGAAACAGCCATATTGTTCAGAATACCGATTTTGCCGCTACTTTTCTGGATATGGCCGGAATGGAAATTCCGGACGACATCCAGGGAAAAAGCATCGTGCCCCTCCTGCAGGAAAAAGAACCGGACAACTGGCGGGATGTGGCCTATTACCATTATTATGCCTATCCCGACTGGCATATGGTGCAACCTCACTACGGAATTCGCAGTGACCGTTATAAACTGATTCATTTTTACACCACCGGTGAGTGGGAATTGTTCGATTTGGAGAATGATCCGGATGAAATGCAGAATAAGTATTCGGATCCGGATTACAGCGGCATTGTATCGGAGATGACCGAAAGGCTGGAAAAAGAACGTGTTGTTTTGGGCGATACCGTAGAACTCACCGCAACTTCAGAATATCATCGTTAAAATAGAGTGGATCTCATCTATATATAATTGATTATGAATCGATTTTTAAAATTTCAAACTTCACTTCTCATTGCAGGAACATGCATTTTTGGTTGTTCTCCTGGAGAAAAAGAGGCACAGCGTCCCAACATTCTGTTTATTATGAGCGACGATCACGCTTACCAGGCCGTCAGTGCCTACGGTCACGGGTTGTTTGAAACACCGAACATTGACCAGCTGGCCAACGAGGGCGCCATTTTCACGCGTGCCACGGTTACCAATTCCATTTGTGCGCCGAGCCGGGCTGTATTACTTACAGGAAAACATAGTTTTGTGAACGGAAAGGTAGATAACCGGCAACCCTTCGACTGGGACCAGCCCAACTTCCCGAAGCTGATGCAGGCCAGCGGATATCAAACCGCTATGATTGGCAAAATCCATCTGGATGGAATTCCTCAGGGATTCGATTATTCGATGGTCCTGCCCGGACAGGGACATTATTACAATCCCGATTTTCTGGTGGATGGAGATCGGATCCGCATCGAAGGACACTGCACCGAAATTATTACGGAATCCACGCTCGACTGGCTTAGAAACAAGCGTGATCCAGGCAAACCGTTCTGCCTGCTTTACCATCAGAAAGCTCCTCACCGGAACTGGAAATCAGCACCAGAATACCTTGATCTGTTCGACGATGTAACGTTTGATCCGCCGGCGAACTATTTCGATGATTATGAAGGACGCGGAAGGGCTGCCAAGGAACAGGAAATGCAGATTCACGGACATGCGCGCTGGGGCCAAGATTTTAAAATGATTGTCGGCCCGGAAGGAGACAGCACCGGGTTCAGTAACCAGCTGAAACGCTTTACGCCGCAGCAGCGGAAAGACTGGCTGGCTGCCTACACCCCTAAAAACGAAGAATTTAAAGCGAAATACGCCAGCCTCTCTGACGAAGAGATTGCGTTGTGGAAATACAACCGCTACATAAAAGACTACCTGCGTACCATTCAATCGGTGGACGACGGCGTGGGCGAAGTGCTCGATTATCTTGAAGAAGCTGGTCTGGCTGAAAACACCATCGTGGTTTACACTTCCGACCAGGGCTTTTACCTGGGTGAGCACGGCTGGTTCGACAAACGTTTCATGTATGAAGAATCCTTCCGGACACCGCTTCTGATTCGTTATCCCAAAGAAATCAGACCGGGAACAAAAATCGATAAGCTGGTGCAAAACCTCGACCTTGCCCCTACCTTCCTTGATTATGCGGGCATTGAAATACCCGGGGAGATGCAGGGAGAATCGTTCCGGGAACTGGTGGCCGGGAAAACCGTTCAATGGCGCGATGCCGTCTATTACACCTATTATGAATACCCGTCGGTTCACATGGTAAAACGCCATTACGGAGTGGCCACCGACCGTTACAAACTGATGCACTTTTACTACGATATCGACGAGTGGGAAATGTATGATCTGAAAACCGATCCGATGGAAATGCAAAACATTTATGACAATCCGGCTTATGCCGATGTACGGGAAATGTTGCATAAACGACTGGAAGAGTTGCGCGAATTCTACGGCGACAGCGACGAACTAAACGAAAAGTATCTGAAAGCCTACCTGGATTATCAGGCAGGAGCTGATGGAAGCACTGATTGATCTGGGCGGCCTGGCCGGCAAGCTACTGGCCAACACCGGACAGACGGCAAAAATATACTCCGAAGACCTGTATAATCTGACTGCGAAAGCTTAGTGAGAGGACCTGTCCTGCATAGCCCGCACCATCCTCAACTCCCCATGGGTATATTTCCCTCCGTGCATTTTGTGAATTTCTCCAAGGGAGACCTGGGATTTTTGCAGGAGTTCCAGGATCTCCTCAATCCGTTCACCCTGCATGACCTTTGCAATGTCAACCTTGCCCTCCCCTATACCCCTGGCCAGATGACCTTCGATGGTTGAGCGGACCAGGTTTCTTTTAGCAGCGATCTCCTGCACCGGCATACCCTCCTTTGCCATGGACCAGGTGAGCCGGGCGGATGCACCTTTCTCCATTTTTACCCCCTTCTTCCGTTTCCTCCCGCTCTTCAGGGAATTGAATTTCGGATTATCCCGGGCACCCTTCCTTGCCTGATCCCGCAACTGGTTCCTCAGGCGGACATGCGCTCCGGTCCCGATATCCCTTTTATCTGGATCCCTTCCCGAAAGCAGGCAATCGGCCAGGTTCTCTAAAGCTTCCAGGGACCCAAGGATGATCATGATCTGCTGCTCTATCTCACCCAGGACATTCCGGTAGGTTTTGGTCCTGGTAAGTTGTTCAACCTCTGCTTCATGGACCAGCAATCGTTCCAGATTCTCTTCCATGAAGGTCTTATAATAATCTCTTCCGCTTCGAATGCGCCGCATCAGAAAATCCCGGTTTCCGGAACGCAACAATCCCCTTAACTGCTTCCGGAACAACCCGGTATTCTTTCGCTCCGCAGCAATTCGCTCCTCCAGAATCCTCATGGCAACCCGCATCTTCTCATCCTCAAACTCCATTTTACCCCCCTGGTATCTAATCAGATTTCCCAATTGTCTTTCGAGGGGAGAAAAATCGAATATGCCTGACAGATATCGCTCCATGTACTCCCGTTGTTTCTCCTGCAAAAGAACCTGCAAAGACTCCTGATTGTCCATTCCGGCGTTAAAAGAGTTCACTTCGGTATCGCTCATGATGCAGGAGGAATCCACCGGTGTGCGAAGAGTAAGCCCTTCGAGACTGCGAAGCCGGCTCAAAGCCACGTACACCTGTCCGGGGGCAAAGGCTTTCCCCACATCAATCACCGCCCTGTCAAAAGTCAGCCCCTGGCTCTTATGGACGGTCACCGCCCAGGCAGGTCTCACCGGATACTGCGCGAAGATGCCGGTGACCTCCTCAACCAGTTCGTTCCGCTCTTCATTATGCGTATACTTTTTATTCTCCCATTGCTCATGTTTCAGTATATACTCTTTGCCGCTGTCCCGCAATTCCACCGTCACTTCATCCATTCCCAGGTGCAGGACCCTGGCCAGGCTCCCGTTTACATAAGCCTTCTCCTCACTGGAATCATTCCGTATAAACATGAGCTGCGCACCTTTTTTCAGTTCAATTCTGGCTGGAAGCGGATAAAGCTTTTCGGGAAAATCCCCTTCGATCTCCGCATCGAAAAAACGGGAAGGACCGGGAAGAGATTCCATCCGTGCAGAGTTGATGCCGTCAGCAGTCCGGTTATGGGTGGTGATGATGATCGGCTCTTCATCAATGATGGAATCCATATCTCCGCGGGCAGATCCGGAATAATCCTCAGACTGCCAGCTGCCGGCGTTGTCCTCAAAATTACCCCCGGCAACTGATCGTCTCCTTGTCGGCGGGCGGTACCGGCTGTTAAGCACTGATATATCATCAGCCGTCGTCCTGTTTTCCCGGAGCCGGTTGAGGATACTGATGAAACGGTCGTCCAGCTGCCGGAATATTCGGTCCAGTTCAATGGAGACCATCTTCTCCCCCCGCAAGGCCAGAGCCTCGAAAAAGTGCATGCTCCGGTAGAAATGCTTCAACATCTGCCATTCTTCCTCTCTCACGATCGGTGGCAGCTGGTGAAGGTCGCCGATCATCAGCAACTGGGTCCCGCCAAAACTGCGGGAATAATCACCCTTTGCCCTTCGCATCCTGAAATCGACGGCATCAAGAATATCTGCGCGCAACATACTTACCTCATCGATGATCAACAGCTCGGTGGCGCGCAGCACCTTCTTGCGCATGCTGTTCAGGGGATGGGTGCGGGTGAGCGTGGTGCGGTTAAAGACCGGGGTACTATCGTGGATCGTTTCGGGCATTTCACTGTCCGGGATAAAACCGCCGAAAGGCAGCAGAAATTGAGAATGGATCGTTACTCCCCCGGCATTAAGGGCCGCAATTCCCGTGGGAGCTACAATCAGAAAGCTCTTATACGTTTGGTCCGCCAGCTGTCGCAGAAAAGTGGTTTTTCCCGTTCCGGCCTTACCGGTCAGGAAAACATGACTGCCTGTACTGTTTATGAACCGCGCTGCCAGCTCCAGCCTGGAAGTGTGTTGAATCTCCATTTATCTTTCAATGATTACCGGGCACTAGCCAAAATAATGATCCCAT
This sequence comes from uncultured Bacteroides sp., assembly GCA_964604655.1. Classification (GTDB taxonomy): domain Bacteria; phylum Bacteroidota; class Bacteroidia; order Bacteroidales. Next base: position 13,373 of record CAZRZY010000042.1, read on the forward strand.
TCTCCAAAATAGTATTTATTTACCACAATAGCTTAGGGAGGATTCTCTATTTTCAGAGATCATAAAGAACAGAAAACTGATCATCGACCGGGATTTTGTCCCACTCCCCGTATCAGTGCCCCACTGTAATCTTTGCCCCATAAAACATGGTGAATCCTTAGAACAACGTTGGCGAAGTTCAACAACCCTCTTTTCCGATACAGTAATGTTTCTAAACTGCAGTTCTGAATTCCGGCATCCCCCTTCCCAAGTCACCGGCTTTCGGCGGTTCCTGATTTCCCGGCTTTCAAGCGGTACTAGCAGAAATATCATAAACCATCAGCGCATCCCCATGTCTGATGTACATCCGTTTATCTTTAATTAACGGGTGCGCCCAATGCTGGTCGGTTCCAAGAGGAACTTCAAATCTGCCTTTAATTTCAAACCTGTTCCGGTCCATGTTCACCAGGGCGAACTCTCCTTGAGAACTATACAAATAAAACAGGCCATCGGCATAAACAATCACCCCGTCACCGAAATCCTCCGACACTATGGTCTGTTCACCGGTGGAGGCATCGATGGCCGACCATTCGTTTTTCCGGTAGGCTGCACCGTAAATCACACCATCAATCAGCACAATCCCGCCCATTAAATTTTGAAAGGACTCATTTCGCCATTTTTGCTCCACACTTTTCCCGTCTTCACTTAGCTTAAGTGCCACTATTCCGCTGCTTTGGGATGCCGAGCTGCTGGAACAATAGATCATCCCCCCGGAATAAACCGGAGAATTTGCATGAATCCTATTTCGCTGCATTTGCTCCACCCGCCAGTACAATTCCCCGGTATCGGCATCCAGACCGATGATCGACCGGGCCGTCATGGTTACCACCAGCCGGGTACCGTTGTGTTCCACCAGAACGGGTGAACAATAGGCAGAAGGCTCGCCATTCCCGGCAGATGTCCAGATGGTTACACCCGTAAAACGATTCAATGCAACAACATTGTGCTCTTCGCCACCGGGGGTACAGATAATGTTGCCGCCGTCAATCAGCAGTGTTTCGGTCAGTCCCCACTGAATGTTTTCTGCATCAAATGTATGAAGCAAGTCTGCCTCCCAAACCATATCGCCCGTAAGAGCATCCATGCAATACACTACGCCCATTCCGCTCTCCAGGTAAACCAGGTCACCGGCGACAACCGGAGTGGAGCGTGATCCGGTATAGTTGATGTGCCATTCGGTGCCGTACACTTTTTTCCAGAGAAGATTCCCGTCCAGATCAAACGAATACAGCACTCCCAGCGTATCGGGCATCCCGTTGACAAAAAGTCGGTTCTGGCCAACGCACACATTGCTGTGACCGGCACCCAGACCTTCAATGCTCCAAAGCATTTCCGGTCCGTTTTCAGGCCACGATCTTAAAAGTTCCGATTCAAAATAGATCCCCTGACGGTTTGGGCCGCGCCATTCCGAAAAATCTTCTACCCCTTCGATAAAACCTGTAAAAAGAGTAAAAACAACCGTTAGTAAAAAGTTAATTCGCTTCACCATCTGAATGATTTAATACCATCAAGTCTCGCTGCAAATCTAATATTTCATCCGATTACTCCATATAGATGAACTCTCCCACACCGATGGGCAGGTTAAAGGCGAACCATATAAATAGAAGGATGGTCCACATGATGAAGAGGAACCCGGCATAGGGCATGAGCATGGAGATGATGGTCCCTATTCCCAAGCGTTTGTCGTACTGACGGATCCAGCCGAGCAGAAGGGGAAAGTAGACGTAGAGGGGGCTGATGCTGTTGGTCACCGAGTCCCCTACCCTGTACATCAGTTGGACGAAAGCGGGGCTGAAATTCAGCTGGGCGAGCATGGGGATGAACACGGGGGCGAAGATGGCCCATTTGGCCGAGCCACTGCCCATGAAGATGTTCAGAAAGGCGATAAGGATCATGAAGAGCACAAAAAGCAGGGGGCCGGTGAGACCTGTGGTCTGCAGGAAAAGAGCTCCTTCCACGGCGAGAATCGTGTCGAGGTTCGACCAGGTGAACATGTAAATGAACTGCGCCACCACGAGCATGAGCACGATATATCCTGCCAGGTTCCGCATTCCGTGTTCCATATGCCTGATCAGGTCATCGTACTTCTGAATGGTGCCCACGGCCCGGCCATAGAAATAGCCTGGCAGAGCGAACATCACGAACAGGATGGGGATGAGTCCCCGGAGAAAGGGGGATTCCACCACCAGGGAGCCTGTTTCGGGATTCCTCAGGGGAGCGCCCGGAGGAACGGTAAGGGCAACAATCGCCAGAGCAAAGACCAGAAAAGCGATGCCCGCATGCCTCAGGCCCTTTTTCTCTTCAGGAGTAAGCTCAGCACTTTTCTGGGCGAATTCGGCCACTTTCTCCATCCCTGAGAAACCGGCTGCGCGGGGGATCGTAAAACGCCTGACGACAATGGCCCCGACAATGCCCAGCATAAAGGTGGAGACGATCATAAAATACCAGTTGGCGGTGGCGGCCACCTCCATGGGCGGAACCATCGTGGATGTGATCTGGGTGCTGATCCCCGCCAGCAGCACATCGGTACCGGCTATAAACAGGTTGGCCGTAAATCCGGCCGTGGCACCGGCATACCCGGCGATGAGCCCCGCAATGGGATGATAGCCCAGCTGCATGAATATCAGCGCCGCAATGGGCGGTACCACCACAACTCCGGCATCGGAACCGATGTTCCCGCAGGCACCGATGATAAAGATCACGGGAAAGATGATGCGCCTGGGAGTGGAGAAAGCGATCCGGCGCAGGATCACCTCCAGCAACCCGCTCTGCTCGGCGATGGAGACCCCCATCAGCATCACCAGGACAAGACCCAGCGGGGCAAAATGCGCAAAATTAGTCACCATATTTTCCAGGAACCAGCGCAGTCCCTCCCCCGACACCAGGTTTTTCGCCTCAATGGTCACTCCCTGGGGATCGGTGACTGAAACATTCAGAAAACTGGTGAGGGCACTGGTGAAAATGATCAATATGCAGATCCAGACGAAAAGCCAGAAGGGGTGCGGCAGTTTGTTGCCCGCCTTCTCTATCCAGCCGAGAAAGCCCTTGGCTTGCGGGAGATTCTCCGGAGTTTGATTATCCATATGGCACGGTTTCAGACCGGGAAAATGGGAATATTTTGGGGAATGGGGTAAAAAAATCTGTTAAATTGTTCACTCTAAATTAGTCCTTCCCCTCCTGCTTCACACCGGCCGGGATGGCTGTCTCTGCTTCGCCGCATGCTCCTTCATGTACCGGGACGGATTTTGTCCGTCTAAATACAGGGATCAATTTCCACAGGGGGTAATATAGTCCACAAGGAGGATACGGTAAGGATGAATGTAAGACTCAGTCAAACACATGATTAAACTTTTCCGGGATTTTTGGCAGGATATTTTCGCCAGCTTTAAATCATTTCGAATCATTAGTATCTGCCTGGATTCTGGAACATCTCGGAGAATATATAGAATTCATTGCAAAGGTTGTTGAATCTGCGGGCGTGGTGATCATTTCCGGGGGAATCCTGTACTTCCTTCTGCAGGCTCTCATCAGGGTTTTGAGAAAGATAGAAGTCAACTACTCCGGACTCAGGCATGATCTGGGAAAAGCAATACTTCTGGGACTGGAGATACTGGTGGCTGCCGATATTATTGCAACCGTCTCCACCGAACCCACCATGAACTCGGTATTGGTACTTCGTCTTATTGTTCTGATACGGACTTTCCTCAGCTTTTCATTACAGGCAGAACTCGAGGGTAAATTTCCCTGGCAGAGGCGGGAGCCATAACAGAACCTGCAGGATAATGACTAAGACAAACTTATTCCGCTATTTTGAGTATCACCTCCCGGAACTGTTGCGAAACCCGCTCATTGTTACTATCAAACCAGGTACATAACAGCTTGCTCGGATCATTCCTGGCATAACCCTCCACCGTCATTTTGGGACCTCAGGATTTCAATACAACAATGTCACCTTGTTTAAATTTTGCCATAGCGGTACTGTTTGGATTCGCTGGATTTAAAAGTATACATTTTTACGGTAATGTGTCCGGGAAAATGATGGATCCGGCAGGTCAACCATCCACCGGACTGAATCGACCGGCAAACCGACAGGCGAAGGACCCCGGCCAAACCCACTCGAGAGGGTAATGCCTATAATCCAGAATTGCCTAATGGATTCTGCATTAGTCCGCAATTACAATCTTGATTCTATCGATAAACTCTTTTGCTAATGGAAGTAAGTCCTCTACATCCTCCCTGCTAACATTTATATAATCGCCATAATCACTGGTTTGTCGCTTATCAAATATATCTGAGAAGACTTTTCCAAGACTTGAAGATATTATTCCGGTTTTCACAAAATGAAGGCCAAGCATCTGTCGTACACCAGAATGTGTAGTTGCTTTAATATCATTATGAAGCAGAAGTGCAGTTACTGCAAAGTAACATGCGTAGTATAATCGGTTTATCGCAGTATTATAGAGCTTGTTTTCCAGGTGAATCTCAATTTCTTCAAGGGTTTCGGTAGCCCTTTTGAGTCTATAATCTATCAAATCCGCCTTCTCAGAACCTATCATAACTCGATTCCTTCAGAAATAACACTCTGGTAGAATGGGGTAACTTTGTGCCTGGTTTCCCAATCTTTTCGTGAAAGAACCAGCGGACTTATCACCTGTCCGGACTCAAATTCTATATCATAAAGGGGATACTTAATCCTTTTCTCATCTTCCCTGCTAATCATATCCTTGTCTAGAAGAATTATTAAATCCACATCAGAATCCACCCTGTTATCCCCTCTTGCGTGCGATCCGTATAGAATAATCTTCGCTCTTGGCTCGGAAGAGTGAATAGAATACTTAATCCTACCCAATATATCATCGACATGATTCATAGATCAAATATACTGAATTTCAATCTTCTTGATGATCATTAAATAAAACCAATTGTCAAAGAACAGATCCGGGGAATGATCTCTCCCGGCATATAAAGACCGGTGACGAAAAAATCGCCCTGGTCTACGCCTGAAAGTGCCTGAAAATAATCATTACCCTTACCGATTAAAAAAGAATGGTACAGGCCAGTATGATGTCTGGACTGGATCATGAAACCGGTATGCCTGAAAACACTTGGCATCCTGGAATTTTCATAGTAGTTTGTACCTCTGTAACCGGGATTAAAAATATCTGTAATGAAAAGAAACATGGTTGTTCTGGTCACCCTGTTCATGGCAACGCTGGTGGTGCCGGAAGTGCGTTCCCAGTCGGTGGAAGAGTTGCAGAAACAGATCGAATCGCTCCACGGAACCATCGGCGATATGCAGCACACATTTGATGTGCTGATAAAAAAAATAGACGATGTGCTCTGGATGCAGAAACTGGAGGATGTGGCCTGGGTGGACAAGGTATATATTTACGGTCCGCCACTCTGGAAGGAAAAGAATCCCACCGCACAGGGAGCCGGAAACCCGGTGAAATTCTGGACCTATACCATTATCCCCAGGGATATCGATCCGGCCGGGAAATATCCCCTGATCGTCCTGCCGCACGGAGGGGTGCATGCAGACTTCTCCACCTATTATACCCATATAGTCCGCGAACTGGTGGCACAGGGATACATCGTAGTCGCCCCGGAATACAGGGGAAGCACCGGGTATGGGAAAGCTCATTATGAGAAGATCGACTACGGCGGACTGGAAACGGAGGACGTGAAGGCCAGCCGTGATTACATGGTGGGGCAGTTCAGTTTTGTGGACGCCGGGCGAGTGGGAATTATGGGATGGAGCCACGGAGGATTGATCGCGCTGATGAATATTTTCGACCATCCGGATGCCTATCAGGTGGCCTTTGCGGGAGTTCCCGTAAGCGACCTGGTCGCACGAATGGGGTATAAGACCCAGGCGTACCGGGATCTCTATTCAGCGGACTATCATATCGGTCAGACCGCTTATAAAAACGTGGAGGAGTACCGGCGCCGTTCACCTGCCTGGAATGCCCATAAAATGGGAGACACTCCCCTGCTTATTCATTCCAATACCAATGACGGGGATGTGAACGTGCTGGAGGTTGAACACCTGATCAAAGCCCTTAAAGCCGGGAACAAGGAATTCGAATACGAAATCTACCAGGATATTCCCGGCGGACATTCCTTTGACAGGATGGACACGGAGATTGCCAACGAGATCCGCGTGAAAATCTACCGGTTTCTGGCCGAACAGCTGGACCCGCCCGATCCCATCAGGAATGTGAACTCCCTTAAAAAAGCGGCATACCGTTATTGACTCTCCTCCCACACCAAGCTGCGGGGAACCGGGCCTGCGAGCCCGGCGAAGCCAATGCGCGAGCGGGCTATTCCAGCCTATGTTTTAAATTTTCAACTTCAGACTTCAGCTTTATAATTTCATTTAGTAACAAGGGGACAAGCTTGGAATAATAGACAGTTTCAGGCTCGCCCTCTTCGTCGTAGCTTACCAATTCCGGCATGACAGCCTCCACATCCTCGGCGATCAATCCCACCAGGTCTTTTCCATCACCGTCCAACGCATCGTACAGAACCGGCCTCAAAGCAAAAATTGCCGTACTAAATTCCCCCATGGGCCGTACGTTGGTTTTGTACTTGATGGAAGAGGAGATATATCCCAGCTCTCCGATACTTGAGATATACAGATCTCGCCCGGAAGAAATCGAATTGTTATAAGTGGTTCTCAGATAAACCGGGTCCGCATAAATATTCCAACTGCCCGATTGGTGAAGCTGGAAGTATGAATTGCCGTCTGCCTCGATCATATACCAGTTACCGCCGGTTGAATAGGATAAACCGGCCGTCCAGGTGTGTGTTCCGGCTCTGAGGGTGTGGTATGCTTTCCCTGTTTCAAGATTCGTTTGCAGGTAAGAGGAACTGTTGTTGTATACCTCCAGCTTGGCCCCGGGAGAAGTGGTCCCTATTCCGACATTTCCACCGTTGAAGTAGCTGCTTCCGGATGATCTGAGGGCGACCGTGTTCGCAGATCCGGTGTTCAAATAAAGCTGAACGTAACCGCTGCCGATACTGGAAAACCGGGCGTGGCACCGGCACAGCCGGCGATGAGCCCCGCAATGGGATGGAAGCCCAGCTGCATGAATATCAGCGCCGCAAAGGGAGGGACCACCACGACCCCGGCATCGGAACCGATGTTCCCTCAGGCACCAATGATAAAGATCACGGGAAAAATGATGCGCCCGGGGGCGGAAAAAGCGATCCGGGGAATGAGTAAAAAAAGGTTAAATACTGCCCGGATGGAACACCCTATCAGTCAGAAGGGAGGAAACTCATAGATGAAACCGCCGGTCACCGTTAAAAAGTTCAGCCAGTTTTTCACATAGCCATCACCGGGTCCCGGGTCATCATCGGAAGTCCCCACGGCCCCACCTCCCAGATAGCGTACATTGACAAATGCACCCACATGGTCGGTGATATGCAGACCCTGGCGTAAGCTGGCATCCAGGATGGCCCCGACCACTTCATTGTCACTTCCATTGAGATAACTGATGGGGGCATAAAATCCGTCCGCTTCAATTTCGGTGTACGACCGGCAGCCGTAGTTGTAACGAGTTCTGAATTTCAACACCGGAACCGGGCCAACATCCCTGTTGGACCGGAAAAGGCTGCCGTCCGTCGATTCGAAATCGATGGTCGCATTCTGGATCTGGAGAGAGGCTCCCAGGGCGAAGTCGAATTTTTCCTTCCCGGGTGCCAGCTCCTTCATATAGCTCACGCGGAAGAAGGGGAAGTTGTACAGGAAATTGACGCTGGTACCGGATGGGAAAAGGAGGTCGTCAATCACCAGGTCCCTTTGCAACTAAGCTGTAGATTCCAGTCTCAGGGGCTGATACAACAGGATGATAGTATGCCTTTCCTTGATCTCCAGTTCAAGAGAAAGTCTGCTCACCGGGAACAATACATCCTGTCCGCCATCCCGGACATAATCGATATACGTACCACTATTGCTGAACTGGATCTGTTGCTTCAAAACTGCCAGGAAACCAAGTTCGGCAACGCCCCGGATCTTCAGGTTTTTATCTTTCGTCTCATATTCCATGGAGGAATTCTGCGCCGCTCCTATAAAAGAAAATAAAAGCAGCAATGCTATGAAGCTGTTTGTCTTTCACATCGTATAACTGGATTTTATACGAAGGTAAGTAAGGGGCGGGATATTTGGAATGGTCCCTGCAATAACTTTTGTCAGCCGACAGCATCCCCCTGTTTCAGACCGGCCATTTCCGCTATTCTACCAGTAAAAGTTAAATAAGTCCTAATTAAAACAGGCGCGCAGGTATTTGAAGTATTTTTAGCAACAATAGCACATAAATTATTGAAATAATGATATTTAAATCCCACACCTACCCCACTCTGCAAGGGATCACCTCCCTCTTGGTTGCGCTCGCTATCCTTCCCCCGCTGGTTGCTCAGGATCCACCTCTTCAGCCTACCGGGTTGTTCGACCGCTCGGAGATCATCCTGGTTTGGGATGAAGGAAACAGCCAGTTCGGCGCAAAGATCAACGAACGCAACCTGAAGCTGAAATTCAATTACCAGGGATTTGATCAGGGCGAACGGCTCACCGGAGGAGAGAAGGTGGTCAGCGATACGGTTATGAGCTTTGACCGGCGGCAGTTCGATATCATATCGGGAGATTTCAACGACGACAACATGGCTGACTATCTCTATTCCTATACTGCCGACGGAGACTCCCTGCACCTGGTCCTGGCAAACCGTTCCACAGAGCTTAATTATACCTCGAGGACCCTCTATCGCGTCGATGGCAGGGTCCTGGAAGGCAAGAACCTGATCGGCGGAGATCTGGACGGAGACGGGCTCGCTGAGTTTGTGGTCGGATTCCGGACGTTTGACGATGACCTGGCCCGGCTGGCCGTGATGGGTTTCGACGACAACTTCGACATCACGTTCTATTCGGCCATCGAGGATCTTCCTGCCGGCGACAATTTCGTTGTGGACCTGGCTGATGTGGACGGGGACGGGGAGGATGAGCTGGTGGTCGGGTATGAAGATCAGGCCAATCAGACGGATTACTACCTGAAGGTATACGATTTCAGCGACAGTTTCCAGCCGGTCCCCGCCGCGGAACTCTCCCCCGTTCTCCCCTTCGATGCCAACCAGTTCGGAGCCGCCACTCTCACAGGAGTCGATTATAACGGCGACGGCAAAGAGGAGCTGGTGCTGGCACTGACCAAGAATGAGAGTGATGCACCCAACAATCCGGATACCTACCTGTTCACGGCCGAGGTTACGGACAAACCTGAAGTTGCCGGCAACGATCCGCTGGAGATGATCCGGTTTTATGGCGACAAAGGGGTCACGGGCCGGTTCAATTTTGGACTGAACTGGCAGATCCTTTTAAAATCAGGGGATCTGAACAACGACGGGGTCGCAGAGATCGTTCTGGGCTGTCAGAGCGGAGCGGAAATTTTCAATGTGTTTGCGGATCACCAGCTGGAATACCTGGACCGGCAGAATGAGGTTCTTAGCTTTGCCGAGTACCTGCCCTCGGTCAATTATTTCGATGTGGCCGACATGACGGGCGATGACCGTGCAGACATCGTTGCGGTGAATCACTATTTCAACGGCGGTCCTGTGGGTGTTCAGGGCTTCAATTTTTCGATTGTCCGGTTCGATTCCCTGCTGAATTCCACCCGTGCCGAATGGGAAACCCAGTTTGAAGAGATCAGCAACGGAGGCGGAGGCGGGAATCAGGAGACCCACTTTGCCGTCTCGCTGAGCGATTTTGACGGCGATCTGTTCCGGATCGGGGAGTACACCAGCATGGGGTGCTTTACCGATGTGATCAGGCCCATCACCGTATTGAACACGCCCCCCGTTCATATCGATTACATCGGTGGCGTAGTGCACGATGTGAATGAGTGCTTCGGTGACAACGATTGCCAGAGCAGTGTGCAGAAGTCCGTGGTGGAATACAACGAGGAATCGTATTCCTTTGAACAGGAGAGCACCGGTGACTGGGGATTCGATCCGAACGTGACTGTGGGGGTGAATTTCGAAAAGGATGGATTTGGCATATCCATGTCCCCCGTGGAGGTATCTTCCTATTTCGGGGGCGACCTGGAAGAGGTGGTGATGGACAGAAGCACTACCGATATCGGAAAATCCACCAGCGTGTCCCGGTTCCAGACCGAATCCATGGACAGGCGGTTCAGCCGGGATGATGCGCTGCTGACCATGGTCAACGATTATGAGCGGTGGGAATATCCTGTCTTCAACGAGTACGATGAGCTGCTCGGCGAGATCGTGATCCTGATCCCGCGGACCGTCAATCAGGAGAACTGGCTGAGGGGTAGCGAAGTACTGGATGTGTCCGGGTTGCTTCCCAGACATGAACAGGGGAACCTGCTCTCCTACCGTAAATTTTATGATACCCCGGAGGAGCTGATGGAGGTCAATCCCGATATCCGGGAGGTCATCGCCATCGCCAACGAACATGAACTGGACCTCGGTTCCTCTTATACCGAGAGCATCACCTGGGGAAAGGAATTTGAAAACCAGAGTGTGAGCGTGGAGAACGTGGTGGAAACCATGCCAAGCGGCGGGGTCACCATCCTCGGAATCCAGGTAGGAGTGGAAGATGCATCGGTGGCCAGCGAGACCAGCATCCGGTCCCATACCATTAAAGTGGGACAGAACCTGGGGATCGAGGTGTTCGGAAGCCAGCTGGCTGGGAACAGCTACGAATATAAGGTCCGTCCTTACTACTACTGGTCCAGGAACGGGTCCATGGTAGTGGACTATATGGTCGATCTCAGTGTGGGCTCTTTCTGGCAGGAAAACTTCAGTGTACAGGATCCGGGGTTCCTTTTGCCCAACCGGCTCGACTCCCTGAAGGTCAAGAATGAGATCGACCGGATCACCGATCTGGATCAGTACTACATGACCCCTTCCATTGTTTTTGATCCGGCCATTCCGGTCAATGGAGACACCGTAACGGTGACCACCGTCGTGCACAACCTGAGCCTGAGCCCGACAGAAGCACCGGCAGAGGTCTCATTCTACCTGGGAGACCCGGATCAGGGAGGGACCCTGATCTCCGATGTGGACGGAAATGTGGTGTTCTCCACCGAAGAGATCATCGAAGACCAGAACTATTCCATGTTCAGTTTCCGGTGGATCGCCGATTTCGAGCGATTCGACCGTATGTACGCGGTGATCGATCCACAGGATAAGCTGAGTGAGGGCCGGGAGGATAACAATAAAGCGTGGGCCCCCGTACAGCGGTATGCGGCGTGCGGGGAAGAGATCGGAACGGAAGTGCAACCCTTCCAGACCCTGACCAACTTTGAGGAACGGTTCTCCGTCTATCCCAATCCGGCCGGCAGCACGGTCTACCTGGACTACAGCGGACCTTACTTCAGCCGGATGCGGGTAACCATCTACGATCTGGCAGGAAGGGCCCGGCAGGAAGAGTTGATGACCTTCAGGAACGGTGAAAGTCATTATGCCATCGATACCCGCACACTGGAACCCGGGGTCTATATCCTCTCCCTGGCCACGGAAAACTACCGTCAGCAGACCAGGCTGGTGGTGGAGTGATGGTTCTGCCGTTTTCTGATGGTATCTTTGAGCGGATGCAACAAACTGCGATCGTTCTGGGAGCAGCCGGCCTGACCGGCAGGCTGCGGAACTGCCGTCCTCCTGTTGAAGCGGCCACCATTGCATCGGCCATGATCCGCCTCAACCATGAGACACCCGCTCTGAAGATCGTTCGCTCCGCCCGGATCCAGGAATCGGAAAGCAGGTAACCAGGAAAGACTCCCCTTTCAATAGGAGGACAGACCGTGCCAATAATTTCATTATGACCAGAATGAGCTTTACAGCTGGTTGCTCCCCCAGGGAGCCCTGGGAACGAGCCTGGGGGCCCACCAGGATGAGCGGCACGAGATGTGGGAATGGCTTATGAAATTCCCGGAATACGAACCCTACTGGAAGGGAGTGGCGGCCGACCAGTGGTTTATTTCTCCTTCACCGGAAATATCTCCGATCCTGCCCGCCCTGTCCCCCTCAAACCAAGACCCATCTGGAATTTCGACTACAACAATCCGCCTGCCATCCAGGCCTGGCAGCGCTGGCTGGTGAAGGATCAGCGGCGACATCTTCCGCGGACGCCACCGGGAGGATTATGAGCGATCGGTACCCATCCGGCCCGACACGGCCCTGGAGTACCAGATCCCCCTGCCCCATGTGAACCATACCTTCCTGGCCGGCCATGGCATCATGGTTCAGGTCCAGAGCACCTGGTTCCCCCTGTACGACCTGAATCCGCAAACCTTTGTGCCTTCTATCATGTACGCCCCGGATTCAGTCTACAAGGCACAGCGGCACCGCATACACCACAGCACCCGGTTCCCGACAGGGATCAAGGTTCTTCTGGAAGCTAATGCTGCAACAAGCAATCTCATTCTTTGACAATTAACATGTTGCTGGCCAGATAATCCATTGTAGGGGTCTTCAAAACAAACAAATAGCTGCCGTCTACAAAACCGCTGACATCAATTACGGAGCCGTTCCTGATATCCAGGCTTTTCAGGACGGAACCTTTCGGGTTGTAGATCTCCAGGGTATGTTCTCCTTCCGTCAGCTTTTCAAATCTTTGGGCGATGAATGGAAACAACGGTTTTCACCGGAAGATCTTGACCGGAAGTTTCTATCGAAATCCATTGAGGTGGTGAAGAATAATATGGAGAACGAATCCTTCTCGGCAAAGGAATTTGCAGAGGAGATGAATTTCATCCGGGCTCATCTGCACAGGAAGTTAAAAGCACTTACCAATCAGTCTGCAACGGAATTCATTCGCCAGGTCCGGCTAAAGGAAGCCGTGGAACTGATCAAGCGAGGAGAATTGATGGTGAGTGAAGTCGGTTACATGGTGGGATTTAAATCCCATACCTATTTTACCAAATCCTTCAAGAAACAGTACGGCCTGTCACCCTCCGAATTCAAAAACCGCCAGCTGGAGTAAAGGGAGTAGGCGTCAGGGCCTGTCCCCGGAAATCCACGTGCAAACCCGAAGACACGGGTATTTAATCAGAAATCCGCTCCAGCTCGTCGTCCAGGGCGGTACTTCGGCGCCGGGAGTTCTTCGACTGCTGGTTCCCAAAATTGTAGGTGACGGAGAAACCCACGCGGCGCTGGTCGAAATTGATATTCCCGTCGATGATCATCCCGCCGTAATTGCTTTTATAGGGATAAATACTCCCGGTATTGAAGGGATCGAACGCGGTGGCCTGGAGCAGCAGCCGCTTATCGAAAAATGCCCGTTTTACCCCGATGCTCACCTGGTGGTACCCGTCCACATTGACGGTCCCCCTCCAGATCCACGGGGTAGAGCCAAAGTAGGACAGCTCCATGGTCACATCGAGCGGAAGCTGGAGGTTGTTCTGAAGCCGGAAATTGACGATGTGGGCATCAAGGTCGATCACTGTTCCCTCCACATCTCCTGAATAGGCGCTGTAATTGTAGATGAGGAAGGAGGAGAAGGACCACCATTTAAACACCCTCTGCGGGTAGCTGACCGATAACCCGTTGTTGATTGCTCTGTCCATATTCCGGGTGATCAGCCGGTTTCCCTTCTCGCCCACGGTCTCGAAAATATTGGCGAAAAAATTCTTTGTGACACTGTAGGTGTTGGAGATCACCAGCTTCCGCATAAAGGAGTAGGTCACCTGGTAATTCATGATGTAATTGGGTTTCAGAAAAGGATTGCCCTGCCAGGAAGAGAGTTCACTGGTCTTGAATTCAAAAGGGTTCAGGTTCTGGTAGTTGGGCCTGGTGATCCGCCTTCCCACGCTCAGGCTGATGGCATGTTTCTCCTGGTCGTTGTAGGAAAAGCTCACATTGGGGAACAGGGAGGTGTAGTTCCTGGGAACCACATCATCGGGGTTGGGGATGGCACTGACCAGTTCACCGAGGGAGGCGGTATTCTCCACCCTCAGTCCGGCATTGACATTGATTTGCGTGGTGGGCTGCGCATTGACGATCACATAGGCTGCGGCCACCTTCTCCAGGTAGGAAAAGTCGTTGCTCCGGTTGATGTCCAGCGCCGGCTCCCCGTTCTGTATGTCGTAAAACTCCAGTTCGTTTTCTGTCTGGATATAGGAATACTTGGCCCCGGCAGAGAGGGTGACTTTGCCCATGCTCCGTTCATAGTCGGCCTGGGCGGAAAAGAGGTTGATACCGGTGGTGGTATTGAATTCATTATCCACCGTGCGGTCCAGGATGGAATCTTCGACGAAGTAATCGTTGGGCTGTTCCGTGAAACTGACATTGGAATAAGTCCCGAAGCTGATATCGGTGGTGAAGCTGGAGGCCCTGTTGGGTTTGAAGCTGTAGTGAAGGTTCCCGTTGTAGTTCCCGCTGCTGGCATCCTCGAAGTTCTGGGCGATGAGGATCTCGGGCCGGAGGATTCCTTCCACATCGCTGATCAGGGTGCGGCTCTGGAGGTCCTCCCTGTTCTCATTCAACAGGGCCCTCACATCCAGGCCCAGCGAGTGCTCGTTGTTGATCCGGTAGTCGATGGCACCCGACAGATTCAGCCCGCGCCGCCTGTAGACACTCTCTGATACCTGGTCCAGCAGGAACTCCTCCCGGAGCATCTCCTCGTCCACATCCGTTACATAGTTGTTCTCCGAGACATTCGCCGTGGTGTAGACGCTGATCTTCTCCCCGGTGTAATTGACACTGGCACCGGCACTGGACCTCGGCTGGGCACCTTTGGAATAGCTCCCGGTCAGGTTCCCGTTAACCCCCTGGGCGGGATTCCGTTTCATGACGATGTTAATGATACCGGCCGTACCCTCCGCGTCGTACTTGGCCGAAGGGTTGGTGATAATCTCGATCGATTCGATATCCTCCGACCGCATACCCTCCAGCATGTTGGTCAGATCGCTTCCGGAGATCCGGGAGGGACGGCCGTTGATGTAGATCTGAACCCCCGATTTACCCTGGACGATCACATTCTTGTCCATGTCCACTACCACACCGGGTGACTTGCTCAGCAGTTCCAGTGCATTGTTCCCTGTGGCATTTACGCTGCTGGAGACGTTGTAAACCATTTTGTCGGGACGCACCTCCACCATCGCTTTCTCCCCCCTGATAACCACCTCCTCCAGGTCATTCACCCGGGTTTCCAGTTGAACGCGCTCCATTGTATAGAGATCGCCATCCTCCAGGGTGATCAAATCCGACACGAAGGTGTTGAATTCCACGTTCCGCACCATAACACGGTAGGAGCCGCCGGAAAGCTCCTCGAAGAGGAAGAGCCCTTCGGAGTCACTCAAAGCCCCCGTCATGAAGACCGAGTCCCGGTTCATCAGGACCACGGTAGAGTACTCCGCAGGCTTTTTTTCGGAGTCGAACACATAACCCTTAATGGCGGCCGATTGCCCTGCGACCTGAACCTGGTGGAACAGGCCCAGGCCCAGGATGGGTAGAAGGAGATATCTGTAGCTTTTCATAAGTCTTCTGAGGTTATAAAGTGGGCTGTGAATGGCTGAGATCCCGGGCTATTCCGCTTTTTTGTAGATCATGTACCAGTTGATATAGTAGATATCGGAATCGGGGCTTTTCAGATCCTCCTTGTCTTCCGGGCTCAGGAAGGTTTTCATGTAATCGTCGCCGGGCTGCCAGTTGGCAGGAAGTACAATATCTTCGTTCGCATCGTGGGTCTGCAGCGCCTTCAGCGTCCGCAGGATCTCACCGGTATTCCTGCCAACCTCGTTGGGATAGAACTGGAAGGCCCGGATCGTGTTTTGCGGATCGATGAAAAAGATCCCCCGTACACTCTGACCCGATTTGGTCTGGGTATCCACCATCCCGTATTTATAGGAGATGGCATAGGAGCTGTCCACCACCAGTGGGAATCCGATCTCCACGGTTCCCCTTCCTTTGAAATCGATGCTCTCCAGGTCCTTCTTCCAGCTCTGGTGCGAAACCAGGCGGTCTACCGAGAGAACCAAGATCCGGGTATTCAAAGCAGCAAATTCATCCTGCCGGTAGGCGAGATCCAGGATCTCAGACGAACATACGGGAGTAAAGTCCCTCGGGTGAGAAAACAGAATCTTCCAATGATCCCCGAAATCACCCGGAAAAGAGATCATGCCCTGGGTGGAAGGGGCCCGGAAAGAGGGGGCTTTGGAACCGATCAGGGGAATTCTCTGGCTACTGCTGGTTTGAGCCATGGTCAGGACGGGCAGAAAAAGAAAGAGACCGCCCAGGAATACAGAACGCGACATATCAGATAGTTTTAGGTAATTATGCAATGATGGAGGCACTGGGGAGTAACAAGTACTGGCAGCGGATGTTCGTCCCGAGTTGTTAAAAGACAGTTAATCCTGCAGCCCCGGGTTCGGGCCGTCATCTACACTCTCACTCCTATCACCAATATATCGTCAATTTGTGAGGTATCGCCCATCCAATCCGTAATGGTATTATCCAGGATAGACTTCTGTTCCCGCATGGGTTCCTGATGGATCTTTAAGAGAAGATTCTTGAATTTTTTACTCATGAATTTTTTGTTGTCCCTGCCACCCTTTTGATCAACAAATCCATCTGAAAACAGATAGAACACATCCCCATACTCCAGTTGAATATTTTTATTGGTGAATGTTTTAAAACTTCCCTGGTAATATCCCAGGGGCATTCGATCCGCCTTGAATTCTGTCAGTTCAGGATTCCCATTCGTATCTCTGATAAGATACAATGGATTATTGGCACCTGAGTACTGCAGCACTTTATTCTTTTCATCAATGACACATATTGCCAGATCGATCCCGTCTTTGGATTCCTCTGCCTGACCGTGCTGCCTGAGTGAATTTATAATCTGCCTCCTGAGTTCATTGAGCACCTGGTTGGCCTGTGTGATCTCCCTTCTTTGCACGATCTCGTTTAAGTAACTGATTCCAAGCAAGCTCATAAAGGCACCCGGCACTCCATGACCCGTGCAATCGGCCGCTGCCAGGATCACATACTGGTTCACCTGCTTGATCCAGAAAAAATCCCCGCTCACGATGTCCCTCGGCTTAAACAAAATGAACACATCATTTAATATTTCATGAAAATACTGCTCAGGGGGCAACATCGCTGCCTGTATTTTTTTGGCATAAGTGATGCTATCGAGTATTTCATCTTTTTGCCTGCTGATAGCCTCGTTCAAAACAGTCAGTTCCTCATTGGCTTCCAGTATTTGATTATTCTGTTTACGGATAGCCTCGTTCAAAACAGTCAGTTCTCTATTTGCCCTGAGAATTTTGTCATTTTTTTCTTTCAGTTCCGCGCTTTGGTTCACCAGTAATATCCGGCGTTCTTCCAGGGCTACAGTAAGCTTTCTTGAGCGTTTCAGGTTTCTGTAATACGAGGTAACAAGCGCTATAGCCAGAAAAATTATTATTCCTAAACCTATTATTATTATCCTGTTTATCAGTTTATTCTTCTCCAATACATCCACCTCAGCCTGTTTCTTCCCCACTTCAAATTCAGTACGCAGGTCGGCCATTTTTTGAACACTCTCAAAATCCTTTATACTGTCGTTTGTGACAATAAATACGGATTGATAGTAATAAGCGCTGTCGAACCTGCCGGAACTCCCATAAAGCCGGGAGAGCAAGCGTGATGCATCTCGCTTATAATTTAGATTATCAGTAATTTTTAACGCACTGGAAGCATAAGCAATGGCCTTCTTAATTTCCCCCTTTTTTCGAAGAATGTTTGCGTATCCAATCATGAACTCCGGAATGGCCCCCGTATCACCTAACCCGGCAAGGGTATCAATGGCCGTAAGAAGGTATTTCTCTGCTTTATCAATATCTGATAGCCCGGAATAGACTAATCCCAGGTTGCCAAGACAGACGAAGTATGAATAGATGGAATATGGATCGTTTAACTTATTAAAGAGATCAAGTGTTTCGGTGAATACGACCAACGCGGTGTCATACTGCTCATTACTGTAATTAGCATAACCCAGATTATGAAGGGCGTAACGCAGTCTAGATGTATCCTTTTCCTGCTCAAAGATTCCAATGGCATTCTGAAGGTAGAGCTTTTCATTTTGACGGTTTCCCTGCTGGTTATATGTTTCAGCCATAAGAATGTATGCTGTTCCAAGATTTGAAAAATCAT
Source organism: uncultured Bacteroides sp. (assembly GCA_964604655.1). Lineage (GTDB taxonomy): Bacteria > Bacteroidota > Bacteroidia > Bacteroidales. The sequence goes on from CAZRZY010000042.1 coordinate 31,565, forward strand.
CATTCTTCTCATAGTAACTGGCTGCATTTATAAAACATTCCAGGGCCATTGCATAGTTGCCGTAATCAAGGTATGCTTCGCCTTTCATGAGATAAGGTTGAGCCGGCAGAATATCCAGTTTTTGAGCAAGTTCTAAGGCCTGGTCACAATATCGTATTATGCTTTTATTATCATTGATATCCGGGATTACCCGGCATAAAAGGTCGTATTTTTCAGAATCATTTTTAACCAGATCATTGTCTATTAAATACAACAAGCTGTCAATTGATTGCCCCTTCACAACGTTTGGAGAACAAACTACAGTGAAAAAGGTAACAAGAATTACTGAAACAATACGGTGATCCATAGATCTAGAGCTGAGGATATCAGTTTTAATAGGGAATCCTTAGATAAGGATCGACACTGTGGATGGTTGTATCGTTCTTAACTGTAAATTCTATTTCATATTTTGCTGTGTCGGGTTTTGCATTGTCGGGTACTTTCATCCTATATCTTTTGTGGAAAAGAATTGTTCCGGCGTCTTCAGGGAATATTTCGCCCCGTTCTACTGGACCAACTCTTTCAAATTTCTTTATTCCGCTGTCTTCCGCCCGCCTCCAGACTACTTTAGTCCCAGGCTCAACATCTGTCACATGAAGGCTATCGAGGACAAAACTTCCACGTTCGTTTGACTCAGACAATTTAAGATGTGTTTTCTTATCCTCTTCAAAGACTTTCACATAGATTGTTACTTTTCTCAAGTCTTCTCCAGGGCCATTTGAATCATCACTGTCAGTTGCCGATTTATTTTGATTATTATCAGTGAGACCACCACAGGCAACCAGAGCTATTATAAACGCAATCCCTGTCAGATGTGTAAGAATCTTTTTCATAGCATGCCGGGTTTTAAAAATTGAATAGTTTTTATAACATAGAATCAAAAAGAATCAAAGAGTAACGATTTCTCAAAATGATTAGTTTCCAATCAGTTCAATAAGTCTTCTGTATAAAGGTAACCTCTGACAGGGTAAAAGTCAAGTATATGCAGGTATCGGACATACCCCGGAATTTTACTCCAGAATTATGGGAAACAAAAATTCGCTGGCTTTGGACCAAATTCCGATATCATCATCTGGAACATTCATCCACACTTCAGGGGGTTCATCGACAATTAAGGGCGTTCATCGACACTTCAGAGCATTTATCGACACTTCAGAGCATTTATCGACGCTTCAGAGCATTTATCGACACTTCAGAGCATTTATCGACGCTTCAGAGCATTTAT
>CAZRZY010000043.1:0-32505 GCA_964604655.1 uncultured Bacteroides sp.
TGAAATGACTATAGAGAGGTTTTTGCACCATGTACGACATCTTACCATTTATCAATTGCCGTCATCGCCCGAATTTCCACAGGAAATTCTAGGGCGTTCCACAAGCAAAGCAATTCTAAGGGAATGACGAAAGTGATCGTTGATAAACGCACCGCATAATCGCATCCGACTATGCTTGCATATGTGTGCCATGCTGCCTATATAAAGATATACGTATCATTTTACAGCATCATAGTTGTGTTTTATAGCGGGATATTCATGGATTGGTCCAATAAAGGCGGATGGCAGAATGGTGGCGGGTCGCGTGGCCCGTGGGGGCAAGGCAGCGGTGGCCGCAAAGGTAGCAATCAGGGGCCATCCACCGGCGGCTGTCCGGGCGGCAAACGCCCGCAGCAAGGCCCGGATATCGATGATTTCCAGATTCAAAGGCAGGATATCTTCCGGAGCATGTATCATCAGACTTCCCGACGATAGCGGATTGGGGAATACCCGCACTTTTTGAGCCGGTTGAACTTTAACCGGGAGATTCCCCGTCAGCTCGGTGGTATCCGCCTCCACATGCACATTGTCGAACCGGGCATGGTTGAAGGTGGTGTGCAGTCCGATATAGCCGTAGCTGAATTCGTGAGTGGGGATGCCGTCAAGGATCAGCGAATCGTTTACCATGAGAGTGGTGGAGTACCCGTCGTTGCATACGGTGGCCTTCAGCCAGACCATCTCCCCGCCTCCGGAATATGGGTTAGTGGCGAGAATGGTCTCATTGCCCGATTCCCTGAGCACCAGTAATGCTTCCATGGGGGAGGGATTCAGCCTGGCCAGATAGTAGTTGTCTTCGTCCTGATAATTGAAGATCAGTCCGAAGGGATTGCCCCACACAGGCATGGCCATTGCTGAATAATCAAAGCTGGCGAAGGTGGTGCCCGTGTAAATGGCGTTTTCGACGGGATAATTGGTGGTGTTCCAGTACTGATTTCCGTCCACTTCCCAGAACCCGGCTATGGTGGTCCACTCCTGGGCGATTCCGTCGTCAAAATCCTCCAGGTAGGTAATGGCTCTGTGCTTCACATCCACGGTGATACGAACGGTTCCGGCAGGTACAGTCTGGCCGGTATTGTCCGTGGCGGTGGCGGAGAGTTCATAAGTGCCTGGTGCAGCATCCTCCCATAGAAAAAAGTAAGGGGCGGCTGTATCCTCCTCCACCTTCTCTCCATCCACGAAGAATTTCACCAGTTGGATGTTTCCGTCGGGGTCCGAAGCATCCACTTCGAACCGGATGGACGGATCATAGGCGAATTGCTCTCCGTCCATGGGAGATGCAATGGAAGCCGTAGGCAGCAGCGATGCGAGGATAGTAAATGCATATGGCTGGGAAGAAAAGAGATTACCGGTTGTATCCGTTGCTTCGGCCCGCACCAGATAATCTCCCGGGCTTACCTGCTTCCAAAACATTGAAAATGGGGCCGCAAAAGCTTCACCCAGCTTTTGATCACCTATGTAGAATTCTACTTTCTCTGCCGTCAGGCTGTCAGCGATCACTTCTGCTTCAAAGAGGATGGAGTCGTTCATGACCAGGGTGTCCCCGTGTGCGGGCCGGAGGAGCCGGACCACTACTCCCGGGTATGTGGTTTCGGGCGGACCGATCTTCCAGTTGCCGTAGCAGCCGGTACCCACCCAGAGCTCGCGGGTGTCAGGATGGACGCTGACTGCCCGGGCCTCCTGTCCACCCGGGATTCCAAAATGAGTATTGTTTACCCGTTTGTTCCGGTTGAGAATCTGCCAGGTCTGCCCGGCATTTACTGAACGCACCACCGCGACGTCGGTCTTGTAAGGACCCCTGGCCTGTGCTGCATAGACCACCTCAGGTTGAACGGGGTCAACCGCCACCGACCTGGGCTGGAAAGAACTGCCGTACTGGTCCACCGGCACCCTGCCGTTGATCATGGTCACCTCTCCGCTCTTTCCGTCGACATAACAAAAACCATCGTTGCGCATGGCCGCATAGATCCGGTCGCGTAAATGATCATAGGCCACGTCCACTGCTTTTCCGGGCAGGGAGGCAACGACGGACCAGGAGGCTCCCCTGTCTGCCGACCGTACCACCTGGTTGCCGGAAACACCGTACAGGTCGCGGTTGCCGGTCGGACTGGCAGTGCAAATCCCGTGACAGTCGGGCATGGGTGCCCAGGTGTGACCGCCGTCGGTACTTCGCTGGTTGCCGAAAAAGAGGACCTGCGGATTGACCGGGTCACTGAACGACACATCGATGCCGCCGTTGGTCACATTGGGGTCGCTCCAGGTATTCCCGCCGTCGAAACTGATGCGCAATTCCCGTTGACCGCCCCAGGAGCCGGCCAGTCCGGTAAAAAGCACCTGGTCGCTGGCTGCATAACCACCGTAGCAGTGACCGCCCCAGCCCAGGCCGCTTACATTGCAGTATTTCCATGTGGTTCCGCCGTCGGTGGAGAAGCCCGCATTCTGGTCCTGGAATCCCAGGAAGATATTGTCCGGAGCATTCGGGTTGATGTTGGTCAGTCCCCCGATCATTACGATATTGAGACCGTTGGCAAACCATTCGAATTCCTTCCCGGCATCGGTACTGCGGGTAGCCCAGGCGCCGCCAACCGACCAGACGTGGGGCTTGTTGGGCATCCAGCCCATGATCACGGGCCGGTTATTGTAGGCTCCCCATGCAAGGGAGTTGTCTATGCCCGATTTGCTCCACGTCGCGCCCCCGTCATGACTGTAGTGACGGGTGCTGTTGTATTTCCCCGTGGAGTTGGCGATGACCATAGTATCGGGCTGTGCCGGGTATACACAGAGTTTATGCGGATTATCGGAGGGGAAGGATCCGCCGGTGATCTTTGAGAAGGTATCCCCGCTGTTTTCGGAAAGATAGATTCCGTCGCCCCTGACGGCGTAGATCCGGTCGGGACGTGTCATGATCACATCGATATCCGAAACTCCGGCCTCGATCATATCAAATGTGGCACCCCCGTCCATGCTGCGGAACAGATCGCCATTTGCCAGGTAAATATAGCCTTTGGAGGGATGGATCTTCAGGACCGATCGGGCGTAGCTGTCCGTGATCTTCTCCCAGGATGCACCTCCATCAAGGGACTTGAAGATACCCCCGGCGTTGTTCTCATCGGTCTTGGACCAGTAGGCTATGGTGGAATACCCCAGGATGGAGTCGTAGCTGGAGGGATCGTAGGCCACCTGGTCGCGGTTGTCCCGGTAGCCTTTGTAGTCTCCGAATTTCAGCACATGGCTCCAGGAGGCACCCCGGTCGGTGGTCAGGTAGAGGCCATGCTGGGGATTTGCGCCCGAATTCCCGGCAACGGCGATGGCCCGGTCGATGTTGTTGGGGTCGATGGCGAACCCGCAGTTACCGCGGGCGTGGTAACCCACGTTGGCCGGTTCGAACCGCTCGCCCCCGTTGGTGCTCCGGAAAATGCCTCCCACATCGGTCCCGTACAGGATAAAGGACCCTTCCTGCTGGTCGATGCAGATCGCCTGCGGCCACTGCAGACCCTCTCCACCGAAATGCCCCGCATCCAGGATCTTCTGCGATACCATGGGTACCGGCTGCCATTGCTGGGCCCGACTGTGCAGAACAGGCAGAACGAATGCGGCACAGGCCAGGAGCCGGATAGTTGTTGTATGCTTTGACATATTTAATAAAGCCTTACTTCTCCCAATGTCACAAAGTGCTCCTCATCCTCCAGTGAAGCTTCGATGCCCACCAGCACGTCCCTGCTACTGTTATCCGACTGCTTCTGTAACTTGAATTTAATCAGGTAGTTGCCGCGGGGTACGTTTTCCGGGATCTCCACAACATACGATTCTTCATGCCCGGCTCCCGGCACCCACTCTGTATTATGGTTCTCCTCGATTGTCATGTCAAAGGGTTGCCCTTGCTCACCTGCAGGTTCAAACCTGAAAACGAGCGGGTAGTTGGTATAAGCAGGAGCCACCCCTTTGTTCAGCCAGGTGATGTGGATGGTGTGAGTGCCGGCACCCATGCCGGAAGGATACCGGGCCGAGACCGGGAAATACCAGTAGCCGCAACGGTTGAGCAGTTCCCCGGCGAAATCCGGGTTGTCCTGCAGGAATTCCTCGGCATAGCCATGGTACCCGATCCAGGTGGCGTGGATGGTCTCCATGGCCCCCCTGAATATCTGAGCCCCTGTTACTCCCAGGGAGGGGACAGTGTCCGATCCGTTTCTGCCCAGCCAATGCCCGTCCCGCTTGACAGCACTGTAGTGCTGCAGTTCAAATATGATCGGCAGATCCAGATAGAGAGGATCGTAAAGACCAGGTAGCTTCACGGTCCAGCTATCCATGTAAGTCTGGACATACCAACCGACCATGGGGCTGTCATTCCTGAGGGTGAGGCCGTTGGAGATGGCATAATCAAAGAGTTCCTGCAGATCCGCCGAATCCTTGTTATATTCGAGCAAAGCCCAGGTACAGGCCAGCTGACTTTGCCTGTAGTGCTTCACGTGGATATCGATATTCGCCTTGACCTCCTCCACGGTAGGTGGTACCCTCGTGGAAGCATGGGTGTGGCCTTCGCCGTAATCCCCGATACTGCCCACGTCCACGTACCTTACCCATGGCTTGTCATCGTAGCGTTGGGCGAAAGCCCGGTGAAAATGATCCAGTTTTTCAAGGAAAACCGGGTCGTCCCAATCGGGGCACCAGGTCAATGCACCCCCCTTGCTCACCACCTCCACTCCCTGTGCACCGGCATCGCGGACCCATTTGGGAGTGGCATAATTCACTCCCTCCACCCGTTGGCCCACTGCTTCGGGGTATCCCCGTCGCTCTTTTGCACTGATGCGGAAAGAGATCCCGTAACCCAGGGGTACATATTTGTCCACCACCGTATCGATGAGGTGCCAGTCGAACACCCCCTCTTCCGGTTCCAGGTAGCTCCAGGCAAGCCGCAGGTAAATGTGATCCATACCGGGAAACGAATGGAAGATCGAGTCGTTCTTAATCTCATAACGCCACGCCCCGTTGTCATGCAGGTGGTGGTACCAGCCCTTGTCCGGATTTTCCAGGACTCTGGTGGTATCCCAGACAGAACGGAAATCAACCTCCGTGGCGGTATCTCCGGTAGAGCGGCAGTTTTGCAGAAACAAAAAGAAGATTGTAATAACGCCAAGTACCGGCAATAAGTGTCTGGAAAGGATGGGGGATCGAGTCATCGGGGAGCATTAAAAGTTTATACTTATAAAAATAACAAATAACTTTCCTCCTTTCAGGAATCCACCGATTGCAAAAACTTTGAAAACGGTTTGTCAAAACGGAGGATCGCAGACCTGTCTGTTTAATCCTATTTTTATAATTCCACCACTAACTGCCAATCGATGAGATTCGTTTTCTGCCTTATTGCCGCTTCGCTACTGATTTTCACCTCGTGTACGGCGGATCAGACCTCCCTCACCATTTACAATGACATTTCCGATCCACAGGTGGAGTATGCTCTGACCCGGTTCCGGCAACTGCCGGAAGAGGGCACTGTCCGTCTGCAGGAATCGGATGCAGACCTGGTGGTCACTACCGATTTGGAGGACACCCTGGCCCCCGGGGGGTTCCGGATAGCAGTGGATGGGAATCAGGTGCGGGTAACGGGAGGGAACGCCGCAGGACTCATGTACGGGTTATTAAATATCCGTGAGCAACTGGAAGTGGGCAATAAGGTAATCGAAGGTGGGGAAGAATCGCCCCATTTCAGCTTCCGGGCCATCAAATTCAACCTTCCCTGGGATTCCTACCGCAGGGGGAATGCCCTGCAGCTGCATTATGAAACCTGCAGGGATACTCTGTTCTGGCGGGCTTTCCTGGATATGATGGCCGAAAACCGCTTTAATAAGCTGACACTCTGGAATCTGCACCCGTTCAATTACCTGGTGAAGACGGAAAAATATCCTGAGGCATGCGGCTTTTCCGATGCGGAAATGGCCGAATGGACCGCTTTCTGGAGAAGCCTCTTCCGCATGGCCAGAGAGCGCGGCATCGAAACGTACCTGATAAACTGGAATATTTTCGTATCCCCTGAATTTGCCAGGGCACACGGTGTGGCCGGATACAGTTTAGAGGGCAGGTATTTCGTAGACCAGGGGGATACTTCCTGGATAGTCAAAGACTATACCAGAGAGGCGGTCAGAGAGACTATCGATACTTATCCGAATCTGTCGGGGCTCGGGATCACACTAGGCGAAGGGATGGGGGGAATGACCGCCGATGAAAGGGAGGAATGGCTCCTGGAAAGTTATATCGAAGGAATGCGGAGGGCCTCCCGGAAAGTCAAATTCATTCACCGGGTCCCCCTTTCAGCGGGCATGGGCAGCGGTGGAAGTACCAGCCAATACGTGGAAAAAATGACACGGCAAACCCTCGATACGCTCTCATGCGTGGAGGGCCCTGTCAATATTGAATTGAAATTTAACTGGTCACACGGCCACTCCTGTACCGAGCTGGTGAAGGTGCACGGTGGTGAGTTATCGGATGCTTACTGGAATCCCCCTCCGGAGAATTACCGGTTGGCATGGATGATGCGCAATGAAGATTTTTTTACACTCCGCTGGGGGCAGCCTGACTTCATCCGGGCACACATGGCTGCCAACGACGCACCCTGGGTGAACGGCTATTTTGTAGGCTCGGAATGCTACATCCCGGCGAAAGATTATATTACCGCCCTTCCAGGCGCTACACCCCGTTACGCTTTCGAGAGGCAGTGGATGTTCTACAAGAACTGGGGACGGTTGCTCTACAATCCGGATACCCCTGACGAGGTGTTCGAACAGGCGTTCAACACCAGGTTCCCGGAAAAGGGGGAGGTGCTGTTTAACGCCCAGAGAAAAGTGAGCCGGATTCCGCTGATCATTGCCTCCTACTGGAACGCTACCTGGGACAATACCCTCTATTCGGAAGGGCTGCTCAGTATCATGGGCAATGACGGAGAGGTCCGGCTGATCTCCCTGGAACAGATGTGCGATAAGCATCCCATGGATCCGGATTACCTCAGTGTAAAGGAGTATCTGGCCGGGGAAGGAGATGCCTCACCAGAAATGATCACTCCTGTTGAACTGGCCGATTCCATCGATTCGTTTTGCTCTGCTGCGCTGGAGGAGGTATCGGGGATACGGGCCGGAGATAACGCCGATCTGCTGTACGAGCTGTCCGATATCCGGACCTGGGCCTATCTGGGGAAGTACTTTTCCGATAAGCTTCGGGCTGCCGTTGTCTACCAGCAGTACCTGGATTCCGGGGAGCAAACATTCCTGGCGGATGCTGTTTCCCGGCTGGAGGAGGCCATCCGTCACTGGAAGAAAGTCTCGGAGATCACCACAGAGGTATATGATCCCATGCCCATGCAGCATTACGAGCGGAACGGGGATGTCCCCTTCCACTGGTCGATCGTGGAAGAGGAGGTGATGGCTGAGCTGGAATGGTTAAAAGATCTGGACAAACTATAATCAAGAAATTATGCACAGAAATTACGGAACCCGGTTTATTTACATCCTCAGCCTACTGACACTGGCTTGCAGTTCTTCAGACAAACGGGAGAAAGATCCTCCTCCCCCAAATGTTATTTATATCCTGGCCGACGACCTGGGTTACGGCGATTTGGGCTGTTACGGGCAACAGCTTTTCGACACCCCCCATATCGACCGGCTTGCTTCCGGGGGTATGCGTTTTACCAGCCATTATGCCGGTTCGACCGTCTGTGCTCCCTCCAGGGCGGTATTGATGACCGGGTTGCATACCGGACACAACACTATCCGGGGGAATGGTCGCTTTCCGCTACCCGATTCCTGCTATACCATTGCCGAGCTCTTCAGGGATGCCGGCTATGCCACGGGGGCTTTCGGGAAGTGGGGACTGGGCTTCCCGGCGGATGAAGGATATACCGGCAACCAGGGGTTCGATGTTTTCTACGGGTATTACCACCAGGGGATCGCCCACCGCTATTATCCCCCGAGCCTTTGGAGGAATAAGGAGGAGATCAAATTGGACAACGATTCGGCGCTGAAAGATTTCAGCGCCGACCTGATCCACAACGAGGCCCTCGGTTTTATCAGGGAGCACCGGGACCGGCCTTTTTACCTCTACCTGCCCTACACCATTCCCCACGCCGAACTGATCGTTCCGGAGGACAGCCTGCTGGAGAAGAACAGAGGAAAATATCTTCCGGAGAAGGAGTATGAGGGGGATCCCTATTTCGTGGAAGATTACAAACCTTACGGTTACGTTTCCCAGCCCGAAAGCCACGCCGTTTTCGTGGCCATGGTCCAGCGCCTGGATCTTCATGTGGGACAGATCATGACCCTGCTGGATGAACTGGGGATCGCCGGAAATACCATCGTAATGTTCAGCAGTGATAACGGTCCTCACGAGGAGGGCGGGGCCGACCCGGATTATTTCCGATCCAATGGTCCGCTGACAGGCATCAAAAGGGACCTGTATGAGGGAGGGATCCGGGTGCCCTTTATTGTTCGTTGGCCCGGTGTAGTGGAACCGGGAAGCGAAACGGATCATGTGTCATGGTTTGCCGATATGCTGCCCACCTTCAGTGAACTGACCGAAGTTCCGCTTCCTTACCCGGTCGACGGCCTCTCCATGCTTCCTCTGCTGAAAGGAAAAGGAGTGCAACCGGAACATGAGTACCTGTACTGGGAATTCCACGAGCGGAAAGGGAAGCAGGCCATCAGGGATGGTAAATGGAAGGCGGTGAAGCTGAATGTGGACAGCGGCCCGGACACCCCCATTGAACTGTACAATCTTTCGGCAGACATTTCCGAATCGGATAATGTGGCGGATGTTCACCCGGAGGTGGTCGAGCGAATGAGGGGTATATTTAAAAAGGCAAGGACCCCTTCGGACCTGTTCAGGTTCGATTATGAAGAAAAGAAGTAATAGACCAGATATTAAAATCAAAACTGAAAAAACATGAGAAAAATCCTTTCCCTGCTGGCGGTTTTTCTGGCAGCCCAGGTCACCGCCGGGGAGATCTCGGGTGAATTGAAAAAGTGGCACCGGGTGACCATCGATTTCGAAGGGCCTGAGGTTTCCGAGACCGATGCCTGGAATCCGTTTATGAATTACCGGCTGAATGTAACCTTCAGCCATAAAGGATCAGGGAAGCAGTACGTGGTCCCTGGTTTTTTCGCGGCCGACGGTGATGCCGCCAATACCTCTGCCACCGGCGGCAACGTTTGGCGCGTACTTTTCTCCCCGGATGAGACAGGGAAGTGGACCTATCAGGTATCGTTCCGAAAGGGAGAAGGGATTGCGGTAAGCAAGGATCCCGGAGAAAGCGCCGGTTATATGGACGGAAAAAAGGGATCCTTCAGGATTGCTGAAACCGATAAGTCGGGAAGGGATTTTCGTGCCAGGGGAAGGCTGCAGTATGTGGGCGAACGCTATCTGAAATTTGCCGAAACAGGTGAGTATTTTCTGAAATGCGGGCCCGATGCTCCCGAAAACCTGCTGGCCTATGCTGATTTTGACGGAAATTTCGCCTCCGACGGGCATAAAGATGACCTGGTGAAGGATTGGGGTCCCCATGAAAGGGACTGGAAACCGGGTGATCCCACCTGGAAGGACAATAAGGGCAAGGGATTGATCGGGGCTCTGAATTACCTGACATCGGAAGGGATGAACGCCTTTTCCTTCCTGACTCTGAACATTAAGGGGGATGACCGGAATGTATTTCCCTACCTGGATTATGATGAACGCTACCGGATGGATGTTTCCAGGCTGGCGCAGTGGGATGTCGTCTTCGACCATGGGCAGAAGAACGGGTTGTTCCTCCACTTCAAGATGACGGAGGCGGAGAACCAGAAACTATTGGACGCAGGCGATACCGGACCGGAAAGGAAGCTTTATTACCGGGAACTGATTGCACGTTTCGGGTACCACCTGGCCCTGAACTGGAACCTGGGAGAGGAGAACGGAACCTGGGGTAACAATGTGAAGGGCCAGTCCACGGAACAGCGAAGGGCCATGGCTCAGTATATCTATGATACCGATCCCTACCACCACCATCTGGTGATCCATAACGGGCAGTGGTACGATGACCTGACGGGCAATCAGTCGAAACTGACCGGTGCCTCCCTGCAGACCCACCGGCCCGATTTCAGCCTGGTACATCCCAATACCATTAGACTACTCCGTGAAGCGGAGGAAGCCGGAAAGATCTGGGCGGTGGCCTGCGATGAGCCGGGGGATGCCCAGTTCGCCCTGGTGCCTGACCAGGTGAATCCCAACCACGACAATGCCCGGCAAAACGCCCTGTGGGGTCATTTCCTGGCCGGAGGCTGGGGTGTGGAATGGTACTTCGGTTACCGGAATGCACATTCCGACCTGACCTGTGAGGATTGGCGCAGCCGGGACAACATGTGGGCACAGTCCCGCTATGCCCTGCAGTTCTTTGAAAACTACCGCATCCCTGTATGGGATATGGAATCGGCCGATGAGATGTCAGGTTCGGGCGACTGGGTCCTGGCAAGCAAGCCAGGGGCCGATGCTTATTATGCGGTTGTACTGATGAAGGAGGGCGGGGAGACCATTCTCGATCTGCCTGCCGGTTCGTTTGATTACGGGTGGTTCAATCCCCATACCGGGATCGGCCTTTCCGGATTGTTGGAACAGGGTACCACAGAAGGCGGTGCAGGAACAAAATTCACCTCTCCCGATAAGCGTGACTGGGTGCTTCTGGTCGGGCCTTCGGATGGTCTGAAACCTTCCGATTCGTCGCTTGCACCGGAGGTGATCGAACTGTTTTCTTTTTATGATTTCGAGTGCTCCGACAAAGCGGAATACGTGCCAGGCTACAAGACGGACAACACCATGTCCATGGCCATCAATGCAGCAGAATACAAAGATAAATTTGCAGCGGGTGAAACCAGGTTCACTGGACCTTCCGGGACATACGACGTGGTGATCACCACGATGACTGAGACCGATGGTGAATGCACTTACCGGCTGCTGGTGAACGGGAAGCAGGTGGGTGAATTCAAAAATCCGGAATCTGATGAGGATTACCAATTGATCAGGCACTGGTGGAAGAATGTTTCCCTGGAGAAGGGAGACGAGATCCTGGTTTCTTATAATTCTCATTCCAACAGAAAAATCCCTGAAGGTAACGGCTTTGCCTATGCCCGCGGTCGCTGGCGCTCCCTCTCTTTTGTGGAACCCGGTGCGGAATACAAGCCGATGGTCGACATGGACTGGAGGGAAGAACTTCCGCCGATAGATGTGAAATCTTTTACATTTGATTTTGATCCATCTACGGTGGAGAAAGCTTACGAGGAGACAGACGGACTGGTGGTGGTGGAAGCCGAACATTATGCGGAGCAGAGTGCAGACACTATCCGTAAATGGTACCGGATGAATGCCGATCAGACACCGGATGTGCAGCCCGACCACGATGGCAACCATTATGAGACTGCCAGCGGAAAAGCCTACCTGGAAGTATTGCCCGACACCCGGAAAAACCATGGCGAACCCCTGGTGCAGAACATGAACTTCACCGAGGAGATGGGCCGTATGGCGGTACTCTACTACCCGGTATGGTTCAACACCCCGGGGAAATACTATGTCTGGGTCCGCACCTGTCCCACCGGCAGCGAGGATAACGGTGTCCATGTGGGGATCGACGGCCGGTGGCCCGACAGCGGGCGCCGGATGCAGTTCATGTCGCAGCAGAGCCAGTGGAACTGGGACAGCAAGCAGCGGACCGAACAGGTGCATACCGGGGAAAAGTACCGCATTTACCTGAAGGTGGAGAAAGCGGGTCTGCATACCATTATGTTCAGTATGCGGGAGGACGGTTTTGAGATGGACAGGAGGCTGATGAGCACCGACAGGGACGTGCTGGAGTCCGGTTACACGGGTCCGGGGCCGGATGAAAGCCCGTTGAAGCAGATCCGGTAGAAAATGGTCCGTTGAAGGCCGGTCCGTTGGTGACAGATCCCCCGCATTTTGGATCTGCTCAGGAGGGATACTGTGGGTTATCAAATACATAAAGAATACGGATGAAAAGTTTTCTTTTATTCGGCACGGTACTCCTGGCATTTACCCTGAACCGCGGGTGCCGTTCTGCGGAAGGATACCGGACGGAGATCAGCCTGAACGGGTCCTGGGAGATCGTGAAGAGCTTAGATATGGATGAGATCCCATCTGAGTTCCCCTCCACGGTCCCGGTGCCCGGCCTGGTGGACCTGGCAGTGCCAGCTCTGGATACCGGGAAGCAGTACCAGGAGGGAGTCTATTGGTACCGGCGTGGATTCACCATCGAACAAGAGGTTCCGGACCGGGTGGTGCTCCGGATCGGAAAGGTGAAGTATCGTGCGCGGATCTATCTTAACGACAGATATGTGGGCGAACAGCTCTACTGCTTTACTCCCGCTGAATTCGACGTTCGGGAGTACCTGAATCCGCCGGGGACCGGGAATGTACTGACCATCGCGGTGGGAACCGCTCCCCAGATGCCCGATACGGTGACCTGGGGGCACGACTTTGAGAAACTAACCTATATCCCGGGGATTTACGACAACGTCAAACTGATCCTGTCGGGTTATCCGGCCATCCGGAATATCCAGACCGTCCCTCTGATCGGAGAGGGGAGGGTCAGGATCGTCGCCGACCTGGACACCGGCGGGCAGCCTGCAAAGGCACCACTCACCTATGAGATCCGGGAACTGACCTCGGGAAAAACCGTGGCCCGGGGCAAATCACCCGATACAGACTTTACCGTGCCCCTTCCAAACGCACAGCTATGGACACCCGACACCCCCTTTTTGTATGAGCTTATCCTGGCGACGGAAGCCGACAAGTCCAGTGTGCGATTCGGCATGCGAAGTTTTACCTTCGATCCTGTGACCAGAAGGGCGGTGCTGAACGGTGAACCCTATTACATGAGAGGAACGAATGTCTGTATTTTCAGGTTCTTCGAGGACCCGGACCGTGCCGAACTGCCCTGGGATGATCAGTGGGCCGTCGATCTGCATCAGCAGTTCAAGGATATGCACTGGAATTCCATCCGATACTGCATCGGTTTCCCACCCGAAAGATGGTACGAGATAGCCGACAGCCTGGGATTCCTCATTCAGGACGAATATCCTCTCTGGACCCTGTTCGATACAGAGGATATCTACCCGGAGGTAACAGCCGGTCACCTGGCTTCCGAATTCCGGCCCTGGCTTCGTGCACACTGGAACCATCCCAGTGTAGTGATCTGGGATGCCCAGAATGAATCGGTGGCCATTCCTACCGGGGAGGCTGTCTCCATGGTCAGAGAGATGGATCTTTCCGGCAGGCCCTGGGAGAACGGCTGGATGGCCCCCCTGCAGGCAACCGATCCCATGGAGGCCCATCCATACCAGTTCATTCAATATTTCAGGAACGAGCGTGGTCGTGACGGGGAGGGGGCGCTGAAGCAACTTCTGAGTGATTTTCCCGGTCCCCGCAACAGCGCCAACGACCGCGATCCGCCGGAGGACGGAGACTGGTATGACAATGCCCTTATTATAAATGAGTATGCCTGGCTTTGGCTCAACCGGGACGGCACGCCCACCACCCTTACCGATGGTGTTTACGAAGTGGCACTGGACTATGCGGATACCAGACCGGAGCGGTTGGAGGCGTATGCCAGACATCTGGGCATTCTGACAGAGTACTGGAGAACCCAGAGACTGAGTGCCGGCGTGCTTCATTTCTGCGGGCTCGCCTATTCCAGGCCGGAAGAACCGCGCGGACAAACCAGCGATCACTTCATCGATATACAACAACTTGATCTGGAACCGAATTTTGTGGAATATGTAAAACCCGCCTTCGCACCGGTGGGATTAATGATCAGGTTTTGGGACAGGTCCGTTGAAACAGGAAAGGTATTTGGAGTAGATGTGGTCTGCATTAACGATCTCGGTAGCGCATACGAAGGCAAGCTGGAGCTGAGCTGGGTTCAGGGGGACCGTTCCGTGCCTGCCGGCTCAAGGGATTTGGATATTCCTCCTTATGGAAGGATTGTGGAAACATATACTGTATACAGTCCGGCGGAGCCCGGTGCCTATGAACTCGTTGCCGAGATCGATTACCGGGGAGAATCGGTCAGAAGCATCAGAGAGATCAACGTGGCCGAATAATCCACTTTGACTTCATTCAATACTTAAAGAAATACTCATGCAAAGAAGAAAATTCATTCAGACCGGAACCACCGTATCCATTGCCGGAATGGTGGCACCTGTGCGTGCATTTGGTTCATTCGCCGGACCCCCTGTCAGGGTTTTTGAGCCGGAACCCAGCGATGAGATCCTGGTCAACCCTGGAATGGGGTTCGAGACTTTCCATTGCTTCAACGGCGATGAACGGGATGCGGCTGCGGAGAATTACCCGGAATGTGCCATCAGTTACCACCGCTACTACTGGGACAAACTGGAACCGGAGGAGGGCAGCTACAACTTCGGATTGCTGGATGGGATCATGGAGAGATGCGCTCAGCACAACCAGGGACTGGCCCTGAGGCTGATGCCCATCAGCCCCAGGCTCAAGCCCGGCATACCGGAATGGTACATGAAAAAGGCCAAAGGATATGCCTATGAACGGAACGGCGATAAGGGCTGGTCGCCCGACTGGAACGATCCCTATTACCTGGATAAGTGGGAGGCACTGACCGCGGCATTTGGAGAGCGCTACAACGGGCACCGTTATATGGAACGCATGGAAATCGGGGGGTACGGGTTCTGGAGTGAGTGGCACATTTCACATACCGAGGTACCTGAGATCACAGAGGAGAATGCCTTCCGGCTGATCGATATGCACTTCAGGTACTGGGACAAAACCCCGCTAACCATGCTGATCGGTTATGTGCCGGGACTCAGACATGCGGTCCGGAAAGGAGCTGGCTGGCGGGCCGACTCCCTGGGTGACTGGGGTCATTTTTCCGACACATGGAATCATATGGAGGACGCCTACCCGGCGAGGATGAAAGCAGTTCCCGAAGCCCGGGAGGCCTGGAAGAACGGACCCATTGCCTTCGAGCCTCCGGGCCGGATGACCCACCTTACCCGATACGTCCCCGCCATCGGCGGAGGTTACGACCATATGTGGGACAAGGCGCTGGAGTGGGGCGGCTCTGCCTACAACCCCAAATCAGGGGATATTCCCGCCGAGCAGGTTCCGTCCATCGAGCGGTTCCTCAGGCGGTGCGGGTACCGTTTCAGTGTGAAAAAAGTGCAAATGGACGGCTCTTATTCCAGGAATACAGGGAGCCCTGTTTCAGTCAGGATCGAAATTGAAAATTCAGGGGTTGCCCCTGCCTACAGGAAACACTATCTGGCCCTGCGCCTGCAGGGAGCGGGCCGGGAGCAGGTGACCCACTTTAAAAATACACCGATGACAAAAATCCTGCCGGGTATGCACCATGTGGAACTGAGTATGGATTTACCGGTTCAATTGGAGAAGGGTACGTACCGAGTGTCTCTGGGGATCCTGAACGACTGGTCGGGCAACCGGGCATCCATCCGGCTGGCCAACAAGGGATGTGACAGGGACGGATGGCTACCGTTGGAGGGATTGGAAATGGAGCTCATATGAGATCTTCGGTTCAACAAGTGCTGGAAAACCAGTTCCCTGATCGTTTTATTTATGCTCCCAACTACTGGCAGTGGTTTGCTCATCAGAAAAATCACGGAACGCTGCCGGAAGAGATTCAGCACTGTGAAAATCTGATCGACATGGTTCAGTTCCTGGGGCTCGATTTTTTCACGCGGAACAGCTATTGTGAGCAAACCGAATACTGGTTTGGGGGAATCTGCGAGGAGTGTTTTGAAGACCATGTGAAGGTCTTGAAGACCAGCACGTTATCGGGAGCAGATCGATTAACCTCCATTGTGTATGAATTAAATTCGGGGGCGCTGAATGAGGAACTGCGGTATGTGTATGATGAGTCCACCGTCGTACAGTCGAAGTTCCTGATCGGGAATGATCATAAGGAATTGGAAAAGTTTGAAGAGTTTGTTCGCAGCCGTGGGTGGGCCTTCAATCCTGCGAAATACCAGATGGAAAAGGAAAAGATAGGTGAGGATGGCATATTGGTGGTGGGCGATTTTTACAGCCCCCTGAAAATGCTGCATATTGCACTGGGGCCGGTGAATGCAGTCTATTTCTTAATGGAACATCCGGATCTGGCATCCAGACTGATGAAGATTCATGAGGAAAGGCAACTGGCAGCCATGGAAGATTGCGTAAGGTCGGGTGTGGAAGCGGTCATGGCCATGGACAATCTGGATACCATGTTTCATCCGCCTGATTATGTGGAAGCGTATTCAGCATCGTTTTACAGGAGGGCCTCTGAAATATGTAACAATCATGGATCAAAGTTTTTTATCCATGCCTGTGGAAACCAGAGGGAGAATCTCGGGCTGATCTCCTCCCTGGGAGTCCACGGGCTTGAGGGAGTGGCTTTCCCGCCGATGGGCAATGTTGCGCTAAAGGAGGCATTTGAAATGACCGGCGATACATTTATTATAACCGGAGGGATCAGTGCACATGAATTTGAGACACTTACATCAAGGCAGGAGATCTTCGCATATGTCAGGGATCTGTTCGTGGAATTAAGGCCTTACAAAAACAGATTAATCTTCTCCTCGAGCTGCAATACTCCGATCAATGCATCATGGGAAAGCATCAAACATTTCAGGGAGGCGTGGATGGAATACCGGGAAATATGAACACTGAACAATCATAGGTACTCGAAAAAACACGATACTTGAACTCTATCGGAAAAGTCAGATGGCGGATATTGAGCCTGATTTTCTTTGCCACCACGATCAATTATATTGACAGGCAGGTCATCGGGATTCTGAAGCCCTTTATTTCGGAGAGTCTTGGATGGAATGAGGCAGATTACGGTTTTATAGTTACAGCATTTCAGGTGGCCTATGCCATTGGTCTGGTAACCACCGGCCGATTTCTGGATAAATTTGGCACGCGAATCGGATATTTGTGGGCCATCATTGTCTGGAGTGTGGCCGGAATGGCCCACGCGGCAGCCCGCAGCGTGACCAGTTTTGCCATTTTCCGCTTTCTGCTCGGACTCGGCGAGTCTGCCAATTTCCCTGCTGCAGTAAAAGGCGTAGCGGAGTGGTTTCCCAGAAAAGAGCGCGCATTTGCTGCCGGATTATTCAATTCGGGATCAACTGTCGGGGCGATTCTGGCTCCCGTGATCGTTTCCGGGATCACAGTAGCCCTGGGCTGGCCATGGGCCTTTATTATTACCGGCGCACTGGGTTTTATCTGGGTCATTTTCTGGCTGATTTATTATCATGTTCCTTCAGAGCACCCGGGAGTATCCAAAGAAGAGGTGGAATATATTCATCAGGACCAGGAGGATAGTAATGGTGAAAATGCCCTTCGATGGCTCGATCTTTTCAAGTACAGGCAAACCATCGGAATTTGCGGCACACGCTTCATCTCCGACTGGGTTTGGTGGTTTTTTCTGTTCTGGATTCCCGACTTTCTGAGTAAAACGCATGGAATTAACATTAAGGAGGTGGTATTGCCCCTGATTGTCATTTATGCCGTATCAAGTGTTGGCGGTATAGGCGGCGGATGGATCTCATCCCACTTCATCAAAAAAGGAAGAAGTGTCGATTTTGCCCGGAAAACCACCGTTCTGATGTGTGCCTTGATTATTTTGCCCGTCATACTGGTTTCGCAGGTGGCCCATCTGTGGCTTGCAGTGGCCCTGATCTCCCTGGCAGCAGCCGGGCATCAGGGCTGGGCTTCCAATATTTTTACGATCGTTTCCGATATCTATCCGAAAAACACTGTGGGATCGGTGATGGGGCTGAGCGGATTTATGGGAGCGATCGGGGGAGCCTTATCGGCGTCATTTGTGGGGTTGTTGTTGGAGAGTACGGGCAGTTATTTTTTGATTTTCCTTGTGGCATCGACGGTATATCTGCTTAATTGGGTCATTCTCAAAATATTTATTAAAGATATTCAACCCATCGCACTCATACCAGGTAGTGTTGGAAAAGAGAAGGGAACTGAAGTGAAAGATTCACATAAAAAATAAACGGGGTATGAAAAAACTGTACATTTTATTTGTGTGCCTAATTCCAGCCTCAGCATGCTATGTGCAGCAACCGGAAATCGATGATATCGATATGGAAGCTGTGATCGGTTCCGCCGATGTTCTTAGAACTGAATATCCCGATTCTGCGGTCATTAACCTCTATCAGGGAAATGGAAGGTTCGGCTGCTCTTACGGACCATTGGGCTTGCATAATCATCCGGCCGACGATAAGAAGAACTGGTTAAGGTTTGGGCCCAGGTACGGGCACACCCGTCTGACGCATATGAGCCATTTTGTAAGAGATGAGAACGGGAGGGATTACCTTGCTCCGCTGGTGAAGATCTATTGGGAGGAGATCCGTCAGGAAATCACCAATTATAGTCAGAAACAGTCAAATTACGAAGGCACAATTCAGACTCAATTTGACTACGGTCGTACTGGCATTGAAGTTTTATCCTGGTTCGACCCGGTGGATCTCCAATCAGGCGGCATTATGATCAATGCAGAGGGCAACGCCCCGGACATTATTATCGAACCGCTCGAGCTGCTGAATGTATATCAAAAGGAGTATCCGCAGGAAATAACAATCAGCGAGCTAAGCGACCAGTGGAAAGTAGAACTTCATACCAGTCAATGCAAAACCGAATTGTTTATAAAAACCACCACAGAAGCAGGCTTGGAGGGGAATCAGCTTAAGCTGGGGTTAAAACCAGGCACCAACGTCATTCACTTTGCTGTAAACCAGCCGGTGGAGTCACACTGGGAGCAATCATTGGCTCAATCGAAAAAATGGTGGAATAACCGATGGGAGAATAGCGGTATTGTAGTCATTCCCGATTCAAATGCTCAGAAAACATGGGTTCGTTCCATGTATCAGTTTTTTGCAACTTACAATACCGACAAATTAGGGATCCAGCCTCCGATGGGATTTGCAGGAAACCTGTGGAATTTCAATTTTCCGCAGGATATCGCATTTATACACCCGGTACTGCTATCCACCGGAAACTTTGATATCGCGAAAGCATGGGTCGAGCAGTTCTCAGAAAACCTTGATAACATGAGAAACTTCACGGACCGGTTACTGGAGACCGAAGTGGATGGAATTTTGTGTCCATGGGGAGTTCCGTATGGTGACTTTGAAGGTTTTCTGGCTCCCGTCAAACCATCCAAGTATTATTATGCCACCCATAATTCCGGTTATCTGGCCCGAATGGCCTATGAAACTGCTGCGTTGCTCAATGATGAGGAGTGGACAACGCAACATGCGGTGCCCCTCATCCGGGAAACGGCTCTTTTTTATAAAAGTATCTGTTCAAAAAGGGAGGACGGATACTGGCATCTGTCGGTTAAGCCTTCCATTGGCCAGGATGAAAATGGGGGTATCAATCAGGACGACTATTTATGTTCCCTTTTCAGTGCCAGGTATTGCTTCCAGAAAGCGATCGAATACGGGCTCGACGACGGGACTTACAAGAAAATCCTGGAGGATGGACTGGCATTCCCGACCTTGCTTTCAAAGAAAGGCTATTATTATACCTGCAGCGGTACCGGGGAGGAGGATTTCGGGACGCAGAAACATCCGGTGCAATTGAATGGTCTGGCCTTCCTGCCGGTCTACTCAACGGTTACCGACCCGTCTGCAACTGCTTACGATTTGCGGTACAAAATTACTTATGATGCCGAAAAGCCTCTGTTCTGGGGTTGGACAGCGGGAGAATTTCTCCTGGCAGGTTCAAGGACCGGCGATGTGGAGGGATGGAAAAAAGACTGGGACAACATCCCCTTATCGAACAATGTCGATCCCGGCTGGATCCAGTTCTATGAGTCCAGCAATTTCTACGAAGCGTCCTTTTACACCACCACGAACGGTTTGGTTGCACAGTCGCTGCTGGATAATCTGGTGTCGGACTGGTTTGGAAGGCTGGAGATTGCCAGGTGCAATCCGTGGGAGGGAGAAGTTCTGGTCAGGAACATCTATTTACAACTGGGAGTAAAGGTGGATGGAACAATAGACGGAAACAATGCGACGATCTTACTGACTGCGTGGAAGGATTGTGAGTTTGAGCTGTTCGGGGAATCCATTCAAATGGATGAAAACGACCAATTAGAACTGGTGCTTGATGTGGCTTCCAACACAATAAAGAGCAAACATTCGCTATAGATCCCTGCCATGAGATCGCTGAAATACTTCTTACTGCTTCTGCTTGTTCTGTCCTGTCAAAGGAACGAATACATTCACGACTTCACCACCATCCTCATTGTAAATGAAAGTCAGCTGGAGGCGGATTATGCTTCAGAATCACTGGTCGGCCATTCCCTGGAAAATGGAATAAAGGTGAGCTTTGACAGCCTTCAGGGCGGAGAGTTGACAATCATAGTGAGCGATACGGACCGGGTCTCAGAAAGGCATGATTTTGCGGAGGAAAGTTATTATATCCATTCATCGGGGAACAACGAGATTACCATTGCAGCTGCCGATAGGCGGGCACTGATCTATGGCTTTCAAACCCTTTCCGAACTTCTGTTTATCAGGAATACCCCCGTTCACAAAATCGATCATTTCGAGAAACCGGCCTATTCCTTTCGCGCCATCAAATTTAACCTGCCCTGGAACTCATACCGGGAACATGAATCGCTGCAACTTCATTCTGAGACGTTACGTGATTTGAATTTCTGGGAATCCTTTCTCGATATGATGTCGGCTAACCGGTTCAATACCCTGACCCTTTGGTCAGTTCATCCATGGACCTACATGATCCGTCCCGAAAAATATCCGGAGGCCTGCCCGTTTAATGATCAGCAACTTGCGGAATGGCAGGATTACTGGCACCGTATGTTCGGGATGGCCGAAGAAAGAGGCGTCAAAGTCTTCATGGTGAACTGGAATATTTTTGTGTCCCCTGAATTCAGTGAAGCGCATCAGGTGGCCGGGTACAGCCAGCACCTGGACAAAGGGTATAACGGAGATGGAGACTATTCCGCACTGGTTCAGCAGTACAATATGGACGTGGTCAGGCAGGTCCTGGAGGAATACCCGGAACTGGACGGGATCGGAGTGAGTCAGAACGAACGGATGAAAGGGCCCGGTGTGACCGAACAACAGTGGCAGCAATGGATCATCGACACCTATTTCGACATTGTCAACGCAGCAAGGCCCGGGGGGGAATTTATCCTGCGGGGGCATACGCATCCTGCACCTGAGTTGACACGGGCTGCCATCGAGAACAATTCCTCCCGACTTCCCCCGAAAGTATGGGTGCCTCTTAAATACAACTGGTCCCACGGCCATGCTCAATCAAAGTTGTTCTATATCCACGGGGGATCAGACTCGGATGTATGGTGGAATCCTGTTCCGGACGATTATAAAGTGGTTTTCACCATCCGCAACGAAGACTTTTTTATACTGCGATGGGGAAGCCCCACCTTTATCCGGGAACTAATGAACTTCAATAAATCCAACCAGGCCGTGGGTGGCTTTATTACCGGATCAGAAACCTATATCCCTGCCCGCGACTACATCACACTGCCCGGTCCGCATCAGACATGGGAGTATGCATTTGAGCGTCAATGGCTGTTTTACAAACTGTGGGGACGTTTGATGTACAACCCGGATGCACCGGACGATCTGTTTATCTCCGCTTTCAATGAAAAGTACCGGATCACCTATGGTGAAAAATTGTACCGTGCATTCGAACTTGCCAGTCAAATGCCTTTGCAGTTAGCCAGTTATTACGGTGCAACCTGGGATTTCACACTCTATTCAGAGGGGTTCCTTTCCGGATACCGGCCCTGGCGGGGGGAGAAATGGGAAGGCCACTCCCCGTTGCTTTCGGTCGAAGATATCATCGGTGCCAATCCCATCGATACCTCCTGGCTCAATGTGCACGAATATGTGCGTCTGGTTCAGGAAGGGAAGGACCTGTCTCATCGTAAAAACCCCCTTGATATAGCCGGCGAACTGATGAGTTCGGGAAGCGAAGCCCTCGAAATTGTAAACTCGTTGAAACCGGCAGACCCCACTTTGGCACATGAAATTGCAGATATCCGGGCATGGAGCTATCTGAGCCTATATTTTGAAAAAAAATTGCGGGGATGTGTTGCCTTCGAAAAATTCAGAGTAACCGGGAATCCGGATGATCAAACGGAGGCGGTCGGGTATCTGGAAGAGGCACTGGATCACTGGGAGAGCGTCATTGAAGTGACTTCCCCCTATTTCGACGAGATTCCCCTGCTTCATCTGAGGGACAATTACATTGCATCTTCCTTTGAGGAGAACATCGGAAAATTCAGTTGGGGATCACTGCTGAAACAGGTAAGAAGGGACATTGAATACGTAAAAGCATACAACAGGGGGTCCTGAGAAAGACCCGCGGAATTTCATTGGCTGCTAAAAAATTCAGTTCTATGTTGAAAAGCTTTTTGATTGCCATTATTGGTTTTGCCCGAATCGGCAGGAGCGTCTCTCGTACATCTCTATTATGTGCGCTTCCTCTCCTTTTTCTCAGTGCGGCGGGTCACACGCAGTCGCTTCGAAATGAGTCCATACAACTGGAGCTGGCGGTAACACCGGGTGGTTCGCCGATGATACAAAGGGCCATCTTTTCAGGAAACGACCGGGTGATTTTCGAAAACAGTTCTCCCTATTTTTTCATGGATCGCTGGGGGCCGCAACAGTTAAGCAAGGCTGTCAATCAACCGGCATGGGAGCTAAATCAGGACAACCAGTTTAAACGTGCGTTTTTTTCTGTCCGGCTGAAAAACGGGATCCGACGGACGCACGTTATTGAACTGGCCAGAGAGGGCACCCTGTTCCGGATCTTTATGAAACTGGAAAATTCAGGCGACGAGCCGGTGTATGTGGACTGGTATCCCGTGTGGAAGACGACATGGGACATTCCCGGGGCGCAGTGGGTGAAAAGCTGGGAGGCCCTGACCTACGAACCGTTTCGAAAACGGCTGAATGTGGATGCCCAAACAGTACTCGGCAGCCGTGTACACAGCTCGGACCGGCGGTCCGACGGGCAGGTACCTTACTGGATAGTGGGCGGCGAAGAGGGTTGGGTCAACTTTAGCCTGGAGTGGTGTGGCGGCTGGAAAGCGGAACTCGCTAAAAATGATTACGGCGTGGAGTGGTCGGTCTGGCTGCCGCAGGAAGAAACACAACTCCTCCTCGGGCCGGGTGAATCGGTTACCGGTCCCGTGGTCACCATTGTTCCTACCCGGGAGAATTCTGAGATGGCGCACCGGGCCGAATGGGTCCGGCAACGCTCCATAATGGCAGAAAAGCGCTTTGGCGGGCCGCAAAATGAGTACTTCCTGATTTGGAACCACTGGTACTCCATAGAATTTGATGTCAATCGCACCTATCTGCTAAACCAGTTGCCGTTGCTCGATGAGTTTGGCTTCGATGCGTTTGTGATTGACGCCGGATGGTACACCCATATTGGCGATTGGTCGGTCAGCGCTGATAAATTTACCGATCCGGCTCAACTTAAATCACTGCTCACCGTGGTTAAATCCAGGGACATGTATGCCGGATTGTGGTCATGTCCGCAATTTGGCCTTACGGATCAGGCCGCTGAAGGTGAGTTGTTTGAGGTGCCAAAGTTTTACCGGCCTTTCCTCTCCGGTGCGGCTTTATATGATCTGTATGGAATGAATTTCGAGCGGTTTCTCGTCGATCACGTTGATCTGCTCGTTAACGGTTACGGCGCAGACTGGTGGAAGTACGACCAGGACTTTTTTGCACGACATTCGAAAAACGGCCTTCTGAAAAACGTCGAAGAGTTTCAGCGCGGACTGGTTTCGGTCCGCAGGCAATTTCAGGACCTGTACATCGAAAATTGCCAGAGCGGCGGACGCATGGTCAACGATCTAACCTCATTTGCTGCAGATATTCACTGGTTGCGCGACGGCGGCAGAACGGGTTATGAGCATGCCCGCACCAACATCGCCGAGGTTCTGGGTGCAATGCAATTCCTCCCCGGATGGACCTGTCAGCGCTGGAACAACCGCTGGCATGAAAATGATCCGGCGGATGACCAGCTTACAAAATACTATTGCAGGTCGGCCATGCCCGGGGTATGGGGCATCTCTGAAGATTTGTCTGAAGTGGATGAGCGGCAACTGGCAACCATCCGGCAGGAGGTGGAACACTACCGCAGACTGAATCGTCTGAAAGGGTCCGGTTTGTGGGATATTTTGTACCCGGATGACCGTTCGGAAGTGGCCGCCATCACTTTTTATGACGAGAGCGGTTCGGGCGCAGCCCTGCTCATCTTCAGATGGAATGCCTCCGGTGAAATAGCGCTGGATGTGCCGCTGACCCTGATCGACAGTAAACAGGAATACCTCGTTCAGGATGTGGATTCCCAAAACAGACAGGCCATATCCGGGCAACAGCTCCTGGAGGGATTCCCGGTCCGGCTGGGCAAAGACCAGCTTTCCGCACTCTATTTTATGGAATCACAATAATTAAACTACAAAAACATGTATCGCAGGCTTTACATTACCCTCAGTGCTCTACTCGCAGGAGGAGTGCTGTTTGCCCAGCCCGGAAAATTTGATAATGTTTTGTACGGGGTGGCCTATTACCACGAATACATGCCGATGGAAAGGCTGGATGAAGACATCCGACTGATGAAGGATGCCGGCATATCGGTTGTTCGCGTGGGCGAATCCACCTGGAGTTTGTTCGAACCGCGGGAAGGGGAATTTGAATTTGAATGGATGGACCGCATCATCGATAAAATGCACGACGCCGGCATCAAGGTCATTCTCGGAACACCGACATATTCCATCCCGGCATGGTTATGGCACAAACATCCGGATGTTCTGCTTGAGCGTATGAACGGCGAAAAGGCCTATTACGGGATCCGTCAGAACATGAATATCACCGATCCGACATACCTTTTTTACTCCGAAAGAATCATCCGGAAAATGATGGAACATTACGCCGGTCATCCCGGAATAATCGGGTATCAGGTGGACAATGAAACCACCTCACGTGGAGTCAACAATTACAACTTCCATGTCGGATTTGTCAATCATTTGAAAAAGAAATTCAAAACTCCGGACAACCTCAACAAAAAATGGGGCCTTCCGTATTGGGGTATGACCATCGACAGCTGGGAAGAGCTCGCTCCCCGCGACGGAATTACCAACACCGGCTATAAGCTGGAATGGGAGCACTACAACCGGAAGGCAGTGGCCGATTTTCTGAAATGGCAATCCGAAATTGTCATGGAATACAAGCGCGACGACCAGTTCATTATGCACTGCTTCATGCCCACTGTTCAGGATATCGATCAGCACGAAAGCGCCAGATTTATGGACATGCTGGCGGTGAACGTTTATCATGGGCAGCAGGATGATCTGACAGGAAATGAAATAGCATTTGCCGGAGATTTTTTCCGGTCGGTCAAAGACAAAAACTACCTTGTAACCGAAACCAACGCTCAGACCATCGGTTGGAATTCCAGGGTCCAACAACCTCCGTATCCCGGACAAATGCGGCAGAATGTCTATGCACACCTTGGCTCCGGGGCGAACATGGTGGAATACTGGCACTGGCACTCGATCCACTACGGTCAGGAAACATACTGGAAAGGAGTTCTTTCGCACGATCTGCAGCCGAACCGTGCATACAGAGAAGTAACGAGAACAGCCCGCGAACTGAACC
The DNA here is from genome assembly GCA_964604655.1 of uncultured Bacteroides sp. Taxonomy (GTDB): domain Bacteria; phylum Bacteroidota; class Bacteroidia; order Bacteroidales. Next base: position 25,776 of record CAZRZY010000043.1, read on the forward strand.
GGATCGGTAAAAAACTGGTGAATCTGAGAAAGGAGAATCAGGTAGCCATCCTGTTCAGTCACGACTCCAACGAAGGTATCAATGCCATGCCTTTCGACCAGACCGGAAGTCCGTGGTCCAATGAAGGAAATGATTTCTACAAGAACAGGTTGGTCGGGCAGTTTCATAAAATACTCTACCAGAACAATGTGGGTGTCGATTTTATATTTCCCGACAACCCGGCATTCGAAAAATATGAATTGGTCATCATCCCGTCCCTCTATATTGCCACCGATGAACTGCTGGAGAAGATCAATCAATATATCCATAACGGCGGCCACGTGGTGATGCAGTTTAAAAGCGGCTTTGCGGATGAAAATACCATGGTGCGCCCCATGCTGGCTCCCGGTCCGCTGCGTAAAGTGGCAGGTTTTTATTACCAGGAATTCTCCAACATCGGTCAATTAAAGCTGAAAGACGATCCGTTCGAAGTGGGCGAAGAAGAGAATACGGTACACACATGGATGGAATATATCATACCTGAGACGGCCAGGCCCCTCGCTTTCTACAAGCACAAATACTTCGAAGAATATCCCGCAATCACCATCAATAAGTATGGTGACGGAACTTTCCTCTATGAAGGCTGTATGGTTTCTGATGCCATTCAGGAAAAAATTATCCACCGGGAGATGGAACGCGCCGGGATTATGACACCCGACCAGGACCTGCACTGGCCGCTGATCACCAAATCGGGGATCAATGAAGACGGGAACACTATCCGGTATTATTACAACTACACGTCAGAGCCGGCATCTTTTGTGTATCCCTACCATGGAGGTACCGAACTGATATCGGAAGAACAGGTTGAACCCAAAGAAACATTGAAAATTGCACCCTGGGATCTGCTGATAATTGAGGAATAAAATGAGTTTTACTATGATGAGATTATTCCGTTTCGTAAGGGTGAGTGTCTGTACCACTCTGATAGTCGGATCGTTCCTTGCAGCCTGTTCAGAAGAAGAACACTCCTATGAGGTTCGGTTTGAAGGTGAATCCAATCAAAAAAACTGGGCCATTACAGAATGGGACCCGGCATTACCGACAGACTGGTTGTCGTTCAGGTATCTGACTTTTGACCTGAAAGCATCATCCACCCAGCGCTTTTTTCTAAACCTGTACGACAGGGAAGGTTTGCGCAGAATAAGAATACACCCCTTCCAGAATGTATGGGTGCGTGCATCGGTACCACTGGTTCATTTTCAAAAGAGGAACACCAAAGGGAACGACATGGCAGCCATAGGGAAAACTGCGTTGCCAGGGCTGTGGATCGGGTTTACCGGTTCAGTCGGATCCATCAGCCAGGTCGATTCCGTGGGGGTTGAAATGAGATTACCCATCGATTCCCCCACATTGGAAATCCGTCACATGCGTCTGACCATGGAACCTGAAGATTCTATTCTTTCACCCCTGCCCATCGTAGACCGGTTTGGTCAGTGGATACCCGATGAATGGAATGGCAAAGCTTCTACGCTCGAGGAACTGAAAGCCAGATGGGATGAGGAATCGAAAAACCTGCATTCAGAAGGATTCAATGTCTCTAAATATGGGGGATATCTCGATACAAAAGTGAAAGCAACGGGATTCTTCAGGGTGGAGAAAGTGGACGGGAGATGGTGGTTAGTGGATCCCGAGGGTCATTTATTTTTCTCAGCCGGCAGCACATGCATTCACACCGGTGGTTCGTTTGCGAGGGTACAGGGGAGAGAATATGCATTTGAAACCTTTCTGCCGGATTCGTTAATAGCATCCGATCCCATCCTGGAGAAAGCATCATTCTATGGCTGGAACCTGTATCGCAGGTATGGTGATAACTGGTATGACAAGTGGAAGGAAATGACATTTCGACGAATGGATAACTGGGGTCTGAATACCATTGCCAACTGGTCGGATAAAAACCTGGGACAAAGCCATCGAAAGGCGTATGTTGCTACCCTTCGCGGATGGGGGTTCAGCGCCGAAACAATGGGAATGCCCGATGTGTATGACCCAGAATACGCCAACAAGGTCGATGCAGCCGCAAAAAAGCAATGCGTGCCGTTAAGAGACGACTCTTTTTTGCTGGGTTATTTTGTGGGAAACGAACCGCCGTGGCCGGGAAGGGAACTGGAATTAGTCCAGGTGATTCTTGAAGGGGATGACACCCCTATGAAATCAGCATTGGAGAAATATTTAAACGAAGGCGACACACCTGAAAGGCGAATATCCTTCGTTTACGATACCTATCATAAGTTCATCACTACTGTAAATGCTGCCATTAAAAGACACGATCCCAACCACCTGAACCTGGGCCTGCGTTTCGGAGGGAACCCGCCGGATGAGATCATAAAGGCTTCATCGGACATCGGGTTCGACGTATTCAGTTTGAATATATACGGTTATACCACCTATAAGGACCGGCTGGAAAGAATTGATCAGTTGACAGGTCTCCCCATCATTATCGGAGAGTTCCATTTTGGAACGCCGGGAAGGGGGCTGGCTCCGGGACTGGCTCAAACAAAGAACCATGAGGAGCGCGGAGTGGCATACCGGTATTATGTGGAAAATGCCGCAGCGCATCATTCGATCGTGGGAACGCATTGGTTTCAGTGGTGGGATCAACCCTCCACCGGCAGGTATGATGGAGAAAATTACAATATCGGGTTTGTCAGTGTCACGGATCTGCCCTATGAAAAACTCGTTCAATCGGTCAGGGATACGCATCTCAGAATAAAGGAGATTCATCTGGGGAATCTGAAACCTGTCACATATGAAGCCAAGGTCCGGTAAAATGAGAGTAGATCAACAAAATCTTAACCTCCGATATATCTGGCTGATCAGCCTGGTTGCAGCCATGGGAGGCTTACTGTTCGGGTATGACTGGGTAGTGATCGGTGGAGCTAAACCCTTCTTTCAGGAGTATTTTAACCTGTCAGGGGATGAAAACACCGGTGCCATTGGATGGGCAATGAGCTGCGCTCTGCTCGGCTGTATGATAGGGGCGCTTTCCGCCGGATTTCTCAGCGATAGGTTCGGACGGAAAAGACCGCTGATACTTGCAGCATTCCTGTTTATTATTACAGCGGCTGCAACCGGTCTGGCAAGAACCTATTCAGAGTTTATCCTGAGCAGGATATCCAATGGAATAGCCATCGGACTGGCATCCAATCTTTCTCCTGTATACATTGCTGAGGTAGCCCCCGCCGAAAAGAGGGGCAAACTGGTCTCCCTGAATCAACTGGCTATCGTCATTGGCGTGCTGTCTGCTCAATGCATTAACTTTATTATCGCGAGACCCATACCGGAAGGTATTACCGGGGCCGCATTGGTGGATACCTGGAACGGTCAGTACGGATGGAGGTGGATGTTCATAGCGGCCTCCTTTCCTGCCGTGCTCTTTTTCGTCCTTGCGTTCCTGATACCTGAAAGCCCCCGTTGGCTGATCAAGGCAGGAAAAGAAACAGAAGCGGTCAAGGTCTTAAGGAAGCTCGGCGATACCCGTTACATGCAAACCAGTCTGAAAGAGATCAAAGAAACACTGAAGCATGAAATTCCGGGTATCCGTTTAACAGCACTTTCCGGCCGGGGAGTTCTACGGATCATCGGTTTAGGGATGTTCCTGGCATTCCTCCAGCAGTGGTCGGGCAACAACACCATTTTTTATTACGCGCAGGAAGTGTTTACCCAGGCAGGTTACGAGGTCGGGGATTTGTTGTTCAATATCGTGATAACCGGTTCCGTCATGCTCGTTTTTACCTTCGTTGCGATCGGACTGGTCGACCGGGTGGGCAGGAAGTGGTTGATGCTGACAGGTTGTGCGGGAATGGGGCTGTCGGAACTCCTGCTCGGATTACTTTATCAATTCAGTGCGACCGGTATGGTCATGGTGATACTGGTCATTCTGGTCGTTGCGTTTTATTCCTTCACTCTGGCTCCTGTGACATGGGTATTGATCTCTGAAATCTTTCCCAACAGGATTCGGGGTATCGCTGTTTCAATGGCCACCTCGGCACTCTGGGCAGGCAGTTTTCTTTTGATCTACCTGTTTCCGTTTATGAACAAGGTCAGCATTTCATTTCCATTCTATGTCTATGGGGGATTATTGTTGATGGGCTTCGTTATCATTAAGTTGAGGCTGCCCGAAACAAAGGGGAAAACACTGGAACAAATCGAGAATGAAATTACCTGATCTTCCAGGTTTGACAAACATACTATGAACAGGCTGAACCTGCTTCCCGTCATTACCATTTTCTTCACTTGCCTGTGGGCATGCGGAGGTCCACCGGAGGGCAAACCGAATATTATCCTGATCATTGCAGACGACATGGCTTGGGACGATTGCGGCGCATATGGTCATCCTTTTATACGGACTCCTCATATCGACCGTCTTGCCAGCGAAGGAATGCGGTTTACCAATGCTTATCTGACGATCTCATCCTGTAGCCCCAGCCGTGCGAGCATCATTACGGGCAGGTATCCCCATCAAACAGGTGCCGAACAACTGCACTGGCCGCTTCCCGGCAGCCAGTTAACATTTGTCGAATTGCTCAGGGATGCCGGGTACTGGACCTCTGCTGCCGGTAAATGGCATCTTGGTGACAAGGTGAAGAACCGGTTTGATCGTGTCATGGAACCCGGAATGGACGGCTTTATATTACCGGATTCCGCAGCAGGTAAGAGAGCCTCCATGGTGGCCCGAAATAAATCCGGATGCGAAGACTGGGTCGCGGTGCTGAATCAACGTTCCCCGGGACAACCCTTTTTCCTCTGGCTGGCTTCATTTGACCCCCACAGGGATTACGAAGACAGCATTCTGGCCACGCCTCATACTGTGAATGATGTGAGGGTTCCGCCCTACCTTCCCGACATCCCGGAGGTCAGAAATGACCTGGCCCTTTACTACGATGAGATAGCGCGGCTTGATTCCTACATTGGGTTGGTGTTGGATGAACTCGACAGGCAGGAACTGGCTGAGAATACATGGGTGCTGTTTCTCAGCGACAACGGTCGCCCCTTTCCCAGGGATAAGACCACACTTTACGATGGAGGAATTAAAACACCATTCATCGTCCGCTGGCCGGGTATGATCCGGCCGGGGCAGGTATGCGAGAATCTAATCAGCTCCATAGATATCGCTCCCACCATTCTTGAACTGGCCGGAATTCCTGTGCCTGGACAGATGGAAGGGACCTCGTTGGTGCCCCTGCTTACCCAGCCTGACACTCCAGTGCGTAGTTATATCTATGCAGAGGATCACTGGCATGATTACGAAGATCTTACCAGGGCAGTGCGCTCCCTGAATTATAAATACATCCGCAACGACTACTATGATCTGCCTGCCACACCATCCGCTGACGCGGGCAGAAGCCCCACTTTCCAGGCAATGATTAAAATGAACGAAAGGGGCCGGCTCACACCGGCGCAACGAGCCTGTTTTATTCAACCCCGTCCCAAAGAGGAGCTGTATGATATGCTGAACGATCCCTATGAACTAAACAACCTGGCCGATTCAGCGGCTTATCGGGGCATTCTCGAGGAATTCCGGAATGCACTTGACGAGTGGTCGGAAAAGACAGGTTTCAGGATACCCCTGGCCAGGACCCCCGATGAATTTGACCGTCAGACCGGTTTACCCACATCCGCCCGGATACGTCCCAGGCCCGGTAAACAATGGTTTATTGAGAAATACGGGATTGAGTAGCATATCCCGTTTAAAGCTGTTTTTCACAACGATTCCGCTTTGCGGCTGTTTTTCACAGCGATTCCGCTTTGTGGCTGTTTTTCATGGCACAGGGACATATTCTGTCGATTTACAATACATTTCTGGTTATTTCGGGACATATAATGTTCCTGAGGGGTTTTTTATTGTCCCAACAAATATCAAAAACGTTAATAATAGGACACATCATATCCAAATGCGGGTCTGAGAACCTCCGCTGAGTGTCATCCTGGTCTTGTCAGTTCAGTATCAGGTTTACCGGCAGAGTTTCCCCTTCTTTCAGTCTGATCTTCATCCCGTTGATCTGACTATTGATCGTAATCCAGGCGGCCAGTTGAAGCATGGCACGACCGGATTCGATCTTTCCATCGATCACCAGACCGTTCAGCAGTCGGATATTTTCAAAACAAACGGGTTCGTCCGGTGCGGTGCATCTACCGATCTCCAGCTCTCCCCACCAGGTGGACACCGCATTGTCCAGAAGCGGTTGGGTGATCAGTTCGTTGGTAGTGGTATAGTAACAAGCACTATACCTTCCGCTGGTCTCATAGATCCGTATACAATCAGGATTTACATAATTACGGGTATGGACACACCCTGTCTGTTCAGGCCCGTTTCCCTCTGAACCGCGACTGCTACCCAGCAGGACTAAGCCGAGGATGAAACAGGTAGTTATATAAATGTATTCTTCATGGGTTATCAAGTATAAGTATGCCTGTTGTCTCCGCAGGTACCCCGGCAGCAAGAAAGAGAGCCATATTCAGCAGAAGTGAATCTCCTGAAAGAATCCCCGGGCTTCCTGAAAGAATCCCCGGGCCTCCTGGAAGAATCCCCGGGCCTTCTGGAAGAATCCACGGGCCTTAGATCATCTCTCTTCTGTTACTAATGGGTCGACCATTCTCTCTTCCATTCGATTATGTCCGGGAGTTGTTCTGCCAAGTCTACCTCATAAAGGTCGGTGTGAACGGTGCCGGGAAGTCGACGCTGTTCAAGGCC